>NZ_JAEBEI010000008.1:0-386039 GCF_046548775.1 Amycolatopsis sp. cmx-4-61
CCTTCGCCCCCGACACCGGCAGCAACGGCTCGATGACCTGCCACTGCTCGTCGGTCAGCTCATGCCTACGCACCACGACCGAAGATCAAAGCAGATCACCCGCACCAGCTTTGAGGACAGGCCCTAGGGCCGAGGTGGGCCGCCCAGCAGGTTGCTGATGATCCTCGACATTTCGCGCATCGTGCGTATCCCCAGTTCCATCGACTGCGCGCCGACGCGCAGGGGCCGGATTGCCGCGCGCAGCGGGGCGTTGATCGCCTCCAGGGGGCGGATCTGCGTCAGGAATTCCGTGATCCGGGCCTCCAGCTCCATCACCCCGGTCAGCATTTCGACGAATTCGTCGTATTCGCGGCGCGCGCGGTCGAGCAGGTCCGGTGTCATGTGCGAGTCCATCAGGCGCATGTACGAGCGGATCGTCGAATCGGTTTCCGCGACCGTCGTTTCGAACGTCGTGCCGACCTGCTGGATGTTGACCGCCATCGGTTTGATCGTGTCGGCCGCGCGGACCACCCGTGCCTTGATCGCCTCCGGGGCCAGCCCGGCCACGTCGCCGGTCACCTGGCGCATTTCCTCGGCCAGTTCGTCCAGCGAGTGGCTGATCGCGTCGAACTGCCGCTCCAGCAGTTCACCGATCTTCGTCAGGTTCTCCTTGTATTCCTGCAGTCTCGGGCCGTCTTTCTCGGGAGTGACTCCGGCCAGCAGCAGCCGGTCGCATTTCCTGAGGTTTTCCAGCGCCGCCTCCGCCGAACGGATCGCCTTGATGAGCCGGTCCGCCACCAGGTCCATGGTGCGCCGCCATTCCGCCGTGCCGGCGCCCGCCAGCACCGCGTCCTTGATGTCGACGTACTGGAGCTTCTCGATGATCCGGATGTTGGCGTCGTCGCTCTGGCCGGTGATCAGCTCGTGCCCCAGCACGATCAGCGGCAGGATCAGCTGGGTGAGGCCGAGCTCGTTCGCCTTGGCGTAGAACGCGGTCAGCTCTTCCCGGCAGGCGCTGCTTTCGTAGAAGTAGTTCATCGAGATGACCGGGATGAACACCATCGCGGCGTTGAGCCCGTCCTGGATCTTCGTCCGCCAGTCCTCGCCCCACCCGATGCTTTCGCGGTCGACGAACACCTCGATCTTGCGCCCGTGCGCCGAAGCGCAGAACTTCTCGAGCGAATTCTTGAGCGGCGTGACGAAATTGAGGAAACCGTCATCTTCGTGCGTGAAGCTGAGAAAGCATTGCACGGCGGGCTGGTCGGACATGAAATCGGGCATCGGAGACCTTCGGGCGCTGCGTCGTTTCCGGCGCAGCCTAGGGCAGCCGATGACCCGGACCGGGGGGTTCCGGGAACTGTCCCGGATCTGTCAGGAAGCGGTGGTCTGCAGGGCCTTGCTCAGCGCCGCCACGGTCAGCTCGACCTGCCACGGCCGGGCGCCGCCGGCGCGCAGGACCTCGGCCACCGAGTCCTCGTCGGTCTCGGCCGGCGGACGCCAGCACGTGCGGCGGACCAGGTCCGGCAGCAGCAGGTTCTCCACCGGCAACCGGCGGTCCTCCGCGATGGCCGTCAGTGCCGCGCGCGCCGCCGACAAGCGGGCCGCCGCGTCCGGGTCCTTGTCCGCCCAGCGGTTCACCGGGGGCGGGCCGTCGGTCGGCTGCGAAGGCGACGGGAGCTCCGAAGCGGGCAGCGCGCGGGCCGCCTGCAGGTGCCGCAGCCAGCTCGCCGTGTACTTGCGCTGGACGCGGCCGCTGAACACCGGCAGCGCCTGCAGCTCCTCGACCGTCTTCGGGTCGGCCGTGACGGCGTTGACGATCGCGCTGTCCGGCAGGATCCGGCTCGGCGCGCGGTCGCGTTTGCGGGCCAGCTCGTCGCGCGCCTGCCAGAGTTCGCGGACCGCCGCGAGCCCGCGCGGGCTGCGGATCTTGTGCACGCCCGACGTCCGGCGCCACGGCTCGGCCCGCGGGGCGGGCGGCGGGGCCGTCCGGACGTTCTCGAACTCCTGCCGCGCCCACTCCAGCTTGCCCTGGGCGCCCAGCTCCGCTTCCAGCTTCTCCCGCAGCTGGATGAGCAGCTCGACGTCAAGAGCGGCGTAGTTGAGCCAGTCGACCGGCAGCGGCCGCTTCGACCAGTCGGCCGCGCTGTGGCCCTTCTCGAGCGTGTACCCCAGCAGCAGCTCGACGAGCGTGCCCAGCGCGACGCGTTCGTAGCCCGCCAGCCGTCCGGCCAGCTCGGTGTCGAACAGCGCCGCCGGGTGCAGGCCCAGCTCGGCGAGGCAGGGGAGGTCCTGGGAGGCGGCGTGCAGCACCCACTCCAGGGAGTTGAGGACGTCGCGCAGCGGCTGGAGGTCGTCGGCCAGTGCGATCGGGTCGATCAGCACCGTGCCGGAACCCTCGCGGCGCAGCTGCACGAGGTAGGCCTTGGGCCAGTACCGGTAGCCGGACGCGCGTTCGGTGTCGACGGCGACCGCCCCCGAGCCCGCGGCGAGCTTCGCGCAGGCGTCGGCCAGCGCGGCGGGGTCGGTGATCACCGGAGGCGTGCCCTCGGCGGGTTCGCGTAGCAGCACAGGGCCGCCCGTGGACTCGATCTCCATCCCGGTGTCCTCGGCCTCTGCACTTCCCATGGTTGACGACCCTACGGGACGGGCATACCGCGCCTGGTCTGCCCGCCCCGCAGGGCTGTTCGCTTGCGTCAGCGGATCACGCCGGCTCGCATGGCCAGCGCCACCATCTGGGCCCGGTCGCCCGTGCCGAGCTTGCGCCCGATCCGGGACAGGTGGGACTTGACGGTGAGAGCGGAGAGCGAAAGCTCTTCGCCGATCTCCTTGTTGGACTGCCCGTCGGCGACCAGCTGGAGCACCTCCACCTCACGAGCGGACAGCTCGCGCGGGGTGTTGTCGGTGCCCGCGACGCGGGTCCCGGTGGCCAGCACCGGAGCCACGCTCGGGTCGGCGTAGACGCCGCCCTCGAGCACACGCCGCACGCCGTCGGTCACCACGACCGGCGACGCGGACTTCAGCAGGTACGCCTGGGCCCCGGCCTGGAAGGCCGAGCGGACCGCGTACGGGTCGTCCGAGGATGCGAGGACCACCACGCGCGGCCAGCCGTGGCTACGGAGTTCCGTAACCAGCTCGATGCCGCTGCCGTCCGGCAGTCCGAGATCGAGGATCGCCAGGTCACAAGGCCCGGTGGCCTGTGCTCGCGCCCTCGCCTCGGCCACCGTGGCGGCTTCGTGGACGGTACCCGCACCCATCTGTGCGAGTCTTGCTGCGATTGCCTCCCTCAACAGCGGGTGGTCATCGACCACCAACACGGAAAAAAGCTCTTCCCGCGGGTGCGGAACCATGCTCGCCGGCAATGCACCGGCTGGCGTGGATCGGACGGCCTGAGATAAGCCGACGGTAGCCACGTCACTACCTCCCTGGAGTCGGTCGTGCCCCCCGACCGGCACCGGGACCTTCGGCCGTTCAGCCGCGCCAGCTTTAGACCGAAAGTGGTGTCGTCGAAGGCACTGTAGCCGCCCGGAGCCCTTCGCGGGGGGATCGAATGGGTATCTATCTCAAACGAACAGTCACTCAGTGGGTTCGTAGTAACACGATCGGGCTAGTACACGGCCGGTTGCTAACGGATAGCCCAGCGAACACGATGCTAAGGAGTTACCTGCGGCCAAATGGCCGTGCAGATGAGCCGTGCAGCTTCCGGTGCGCCTAGTGGCGAGGGGCCGGATGGGCTCCCCCAAGCCTCGGAATGTGGCTCCGGCCGGGGCGCGACTCGCCTTGGCCCGAGGCCGCCGCGAAGCCGTGCGGACGCCGGTCCCGGCCGGAAACCGTGACCGTACGTGTCCGCCGACGGGGTGGGACGGCCGCCGGGGCCGCCATTCGATCTTGTTGCGGTGCGTGACCGTACGGGGCCACGAACGAGGAGACGTGAAACGTCCTCAGGCGTCACGGGCGCGCGCCGGTGCACTCAGGTGAGCATTCGGGCCACGACGAACGCCCTGAGGGCCCTCCGAGGCCGCGGAAGGGTGAACAGCGTTCAGCGGACGTGAATTTTGCTCACATTCGTACAAGAACGGGAGGCGGGACGGCCCGCGGCGGCCCGTCGTTGCCGATTCGTTGCCGAAGATCGCCCGGACGGCCGGGTCAGGAGCCCTGGCGCTGACCGAAGAGGGTCACCCCGACCGGCGGCAGGCCCACGACGCTCGCCATGACCTGGCAGAACGCCTGCCCGTGCGGCAGCAGTTCGGTGTCGGCGGGCGTCCAGGACGCCCGCAGCTCCAGGTCGTCGGTGCGGGCGGGCCCCGAGATGTCGCCGAACCGGGCCGACGACGTCTCGGTCACCGTGCCGCCGAGGGCCTTCCAGCTCGCCCCGGACACTTCCAGCGCGTCGGTCAGCCAGGACCAGCCGACCGCCGGCAGGAACGGGTCGGTCGCCAGTTCGCGGTCCAGCTCCGCGCGCACGTACATGACGAGGCGCAGCACGCCGTCCCAGCCGTCCTGGCCGTCCGGGTCGTGCAGCAGGACCAGCCGTCCCGAGGCGAGCACGTCGGCGGGCCCGGACACTTCACAGCTGACCGCGTACGACCACGGCGCGAGCCGCTGCGGCGGCCGCATCGGCTCCAGCAGCACCTCGCGGCGGGGCCGGACGGACTGCAGCGCCGCGACGGCTTCGCGGAAGAGCTCGGGCACTGGCGTCATCGCGGTCACGCACCGACTTTAGGGCGGGCACGCCCCGTTGCGGGCGCAGGCGCGCCGAGAGAACGGCCCCACCGGGCTCGTGGCACGATTGACGGCGATGTCTCAGACCACGCCCCTGCCGCGCCAGTCCGCCCCGTCCGGCCGCCGCGAGCTGCCCGAAGCCCCGTTCCTGGCCGCCGCGCGCGGCGAACGCCCGGCCCGCCCGCCCGTCTGGTTCATGCGCCAGGCCGGCCGCTCGCTGCCGGAGTACCGCGCGCTGCGCGAGGGCGTGCCCATGCTCGACGCCTGCTTCGACCCGGAAATGCTCGCCGAGATCACGCTGCAGCCGGTCCGCCGGCACGACGTCGACGCGGCGATCCTCTACAGCGACATCGTCGTGCCGCTCAAGGCCGCGGGCGTCGACCTCGACATCGTCCCCGGCACCGGGCCGGTGGTGGCCGAGCCGGTGCGCGACCTCGCCGCCGTGAAGGCGCTGCCGGTCCTCGAGCCCGAGCAGGTGTCGAAGGTCGCCGACGGCGTCCGGTTGCTGGTCGAGCGGCTCGGCGGCACCCCGCTGATCGGCTTCGCGGGCGCGCCGTTCACGCTGGCCAGCTACCTCATCGAGGGCGGCCCGAGCCGAAACCACGAGCACACCAAGGCGCTGATGCACTCCGAGCCCGAGGTGTGGCACGAGCTGGCCGGGCGGCTGGCCGACGTCGCGCTCACGTTCCTGCGCGCGCAGCTCGACGCCGGCGTAGACGCGGTGCAGCTGTTCGACTCCTGGGCCGGGGCGCTGTCCGAGCGGGACTACCGCGAGTTCGTCCTGCCGCACTCGGCGAAGGTCCTCGCGGGCGTCGCGGAGTACGGCGTGCCGCGGATCCACTTCGGCGTCGGCACCGGCGAGCTCCTGTCCGCGATGCGTGACGCGGGTGCGGACGTCGTCGGCGTCGACTGGCGGATCCCCCTGGACGAAGCCGTGCGGCGCCTGGGCGGGCGCGCGGTCGTGCAGGGCAACCTCGACCCGGCGCTGCTGCACGCCTCCTGGCCGGTGCTGGCGGCGGAGGTCCGGCGGATCGCCGAAGAGGGCAAGGCGGCCGACGGCCACATCTTCAACCTGGGCCACGGCGTGCCGCCGGGCGTCGACCCCGACGTGCTGACCCGGGTGGCCCGGCTGGTGCACGAGCTGTGAAGCGCGTCGCGGTCGTCGGGGGCGGCGTTTCCGGACTGACCGCGGCGTACCGGCTGCGCCGGCTGCTCGGTCCCGACGCCGCGATCACGGTGTTCGAGAAGACGACGGCACCGGGCGGGAAGCTGCGCACGGCCGAGCTCGCCGGCGTGCCTTACGACGTCGGCGCCGAGGCGTTCCTGGTCCGGCGGCCCGAGATGCTCGCGCTCGTCCGTGAACTCGGCCTCGACGTCGTCCACCCGACGAAGGCCCGGGCCAAGATCCACGCGGGTGGCAGCGTCACCGGCCTGCCGCCGGGCACGGTGATGGGCGTCCCGGCGTCGGCGGAGTCGGTGGCCGGGGTGCTGTCCGAGGCGGGCCGGACGGCCGTGGCGGCCGAGCCGTCGCTGCCCGGGCTGCGGCTGCCGGGTGGGGACGTGCCGCTGGGGCCGCTGCTGCGCGAGCGCTTCGGCGACGAACTGGTGGACCGGCTGGTCGACCCGCTGCTCGGCGGCGTCTACGCGGGCGGGGCCGATGGCCTCGGCCTGCGCGCGACCATGCCGGGCCTGGCCGCGGCGCTGGCGGCGGGCGCGGGCTCGCTGACCGCGGCGGCGGCCGCCCAGCTGCCGGCGAACCCGTCGGCGGCGCCGGTGTTCGGCACGGTCCCGGGTGGCCTGGGCGCGGTGATCGACCGGCTCGCCACGGCGTCCGGCGCCGAGGTGCGCACCGGCCTGCCGGTGTGCGAGCTCGCGCGGCAGGGCACCGGCTGGCGGCTGCGCATCGGCGCGGCACCGACCGCGCACGCCCCGGCGGACAACCTCGCCGAGGCGGACGCGGTGGTGCTCGCGGTGCCCGCCCCGTCGGCCCGCCGCCTGCTGGCCGACGTGGTCCCGGCGGCTTCGGCGGCGTTCGGCGAGGTCGAGCTGGCGTCGATGGCGGTGGTCGCCCTGGCGCTGCCGCCCGGCACGGCGCTGCCCGAAGCGTCGGGGATCCTGATCGGCGCCGGCGAAGGCGACGCCTCGGGCAAGCCGTACGCGGCCAAGGCGTTCACGTTCTCTTCGCGCAAGTGGGACCACTACGGCACCGGCCCGGTCCTGGTCCGCGGCTCGGTCGGCCGGTTCGGCGAGCCGGGCGCCCTGCAGTTCGACGACGTCGAGCTGGTCCGCGTGGTCCGCGACGACCTGGCCCGCCTGACGGGCGTGACGGCGGCTCCGGTGGAGACGCTGGTGACGCGGTGGGGCGGCGGGCTGCCGCAGTACGGGACCGGGCACCTGGAGCGGGTGGAGCGGATCGAGAAGGCGGTGGCGGAGGTCCCGGGCCTGGCGGTGGCGGGGGCGACGCTGCACGGGGTGGGGTTGCCGGCGTGCGTGGCGACGGCGGAGGCGGCGGCGCAGCGGGTTGCGGCGCACCTGACCGCGTGAGTGCTCTCACCCCGACCCGTGGCGGCGGGCGCGGGCCCGCGGTGACAGGATGGACGCATGGCGCGGGTCAACTACAACGAGCTCAACGACACCATCCGCTACACCACCTGGTCGGTCTTCCGGATCGAACCCGGCAGGCTGGGTGAGGACCGCGGGACCGCCGGCCGCGAGACCGCGGAGTACCTCGACGGGCTCGAGGCCAAGGGTGTCGTCGTCCGCGGGGTGTACGACCTCTCCGCGCTGCGTGCCGACGCCGACTTCATGATCTGGTGGCACGCCGAAGAGATCGAGCAGGTCCAGGCGGCCTACGCCGGGTTCCGCCGGACGCCGCTGGGGCGCGCGTCGACGCCGGTCTGGAGCCAGACCGCGCTGCACCGGCCCGCCGAGTTCAACAAGAGCCACATCCCGGCCTTCCTCGCCGGGGAAGAGGCGCGCAAGTACATCTGCGTCTACCCGTTCGTGCGGTCCTACGAGTGGTACCTGCTGCCGGACGCCGACCGCCGCAAGATGCTCGCCGACCACGGCAAGGAAGCCCGCGACTACCCGGACGTGCGCGCGAACACCGTCGCGTCGTTCGCGCTGGGCGACTACGAGTGGATCCTCGCCTTCGAGGCGGACGAGCTGCACCGGATCGTCGACCTCATGCGGCACCTGCGCGGCACCGAGGCGCGGCGGCACGTGCGCGAGGAGATCCCGTTTTACACCGGCACCCGGGTGCCGCCCGCCGAGCTCGTCGCGGCGCTCCCGTAGTGCGGGACGTCGTCGAGGGCGTCTGGCACGCCGTTTCGGGCTCGCAGCCGGGCCCCTTCGAACTGACCGGCGCCGAGGACGTCCTGCCCGGGCCGTACCGGGTGGCGGTGGCCGCCACCGCTTCCGTCGCGGCGGCCACCTTGGCGGCCGCGGAAATGCTTCGCGTGCGCGGTATCGAGCCCGGTGTGGTCACGGCCGACACCCGGCACGCGGCCGCGGCGTTCCGGAGCGAGCAGCTGCTGCGGGTCGACGGCGTCGGCGCGGAGTCCGCCTGGGCGCCGCTGTCGGGCGACTACCGCGCGGCCGACGGCTGGGTGCGCCTGCACTGCAACTACCCGCGCCACGAAGCGGCGGTGTGCTGGGGCCTGGGCGTGCCCGCGACGCGCAGCGCGGTCGAGAAGGCGGTCGCCGGGCGCGGCGCGCGGGAGGTCGAGCACGCCGTCGTCAGCGCCGGGGGAGCGGCCGCCGAGCTGCGGTCGCCCGCGGAGTGGGCGGCGCACCCGCAAGGGGAGGCGGTGGCTTCGCTGCCGCTGGTTTCGCTTTCGCCCGTGGAGCCGGCTCCCAAGCGGACGTTGTTCTACGCGGACCGCCCGCTGGGCGGCATCCGCGTGCTGGAGCTGACGCACGTGCTCGCGGGCCCGGTGGCCGGCCGGGTGCTGGCCGCGCACGGCGCCGACGTGCTGCACATCGGGGCGGCGCACCTGCCGCGGGTCGAGGCGCTGGTGCGCGACACGAACCAGGGCAAGCGCTCGGCGTTCGTGGCGCTGGACACCGAAGGCGGCCGCGCGCGGCTGAAGAAGCTGATCAGCCGGGCGGACGTGCTGGTCCAGTCGTTCCGGCCGGGGGCGCTGGAGCGCATCGGCTTCGGGCCGGCGGAGCTGGCCGCGCTGCGGCCGGGCCTGGTGATCGCGGACCTGAGCGCGTACGGCTGGGCGGGCCCGTGGGCCCGCCGGCGCGGGTTCGACAGCCTGGTCCAGATGTCGAGCGGCCTGGCGTTCTCGGCGGACGGGCCGTCCCCGCTACCGGTCCAGGCGCTGGACCACGCCACGGGCTGGCTCACGGCGGCGGCGGTGATGACGGCGTTGCACCGGCAGGTCACCGACGGGGGCACCTGGCGCGCCCGGCTGTCGCTGGCGGGCACGGGCCGGTGGCTGGATTCGTTGGGGCGCAAGGATCCCGCGGCGGTGGACGTCGAGTACGGGGACCTGCTGGAGGAAGCGGACAGCGGGTACGGCCGGCTGACGCGGGTCCGGATGGCCGGCGGGCTGCCGGGCGCGGAGCCGTACTGGGAGTTCGGAACGCGGGTGCCGGGAGTCGACAAACCGACCTGGACGCCCTGAGTCGGTTCCCACCCGCCCTGGGGGCCGAGCCCGGTTCCAGTCTACCGGCCCCCGCCGACAAAACCCCTGGCCACGACCGGGTTGTCCACAACCACGCCAGGCTGTGGATCACCGGCGCCGGAGCCGCTCCACCAGCCGCCGCTTCGGTTTCGGCAAGTGGCCACCCTCGATCAGCCACCGCACGAACTCGTCCGCGTACGCCCCCGACCTCTCCGCCGCCCGCTTGGGCCGGCCCGCGTTGAACGACGCGAACAACGGCCCGTACCGCTCGCCCAGCGCCTCCGCCACCTCCGGCCGCTGAAACGCCAGCACCCGCCCGTGCTTCCGGCGCAGCACCTGCGCCTCCACCCGCAGCCGGGCCGGGTCGAAGCCCTCCGGTGGCGGGCCGTCGGCCAGCAACGCCCGCAACAACTCCGCTTGCCGCCTGGCCAGCTCCTCCCGGCTCATCCCGTCACCGCCGTCCGCAACGCCGCGAGTTCCGCCGCCAGCTCGGCGTCACTCGGGTAGTCGTCGTCGCGTTCCAGCAGCACCCCCGGCGGATCCGTGCGGCGGCGGAGTTCCGTCAGCAGCGCCAGCACCTCCGGCAGCACCGGGTGGGCGTGCGTGTCGTGGTAGACGCCGTCGTGCTCGACGCCGCCCGCCATGTGCACGTACGCCAGGCGCTCCCACGGGACCCCGTCCAGGAACGCCTCCGGATCGGTGCCGATGTTGCGCGCGTTGGCGTACAGGTTCGCGACGTCGATGATCAGCCGGCAGCCGGTCCGGTCGGTCAGCTCGGTGAGGAACTGCTCCTCGGTCAGCTCCGCGTCCGGCCAGTCGAGCACCGCCGCGATGTTCTCCAGCGCCAGCGGTACGTCCACGATGGACTGGGCGAGCCGCACGTTCGCCACCAGCACGTCCAGGGCCTCGCGCGTGCGGGGGAGCGGCATCAGATGCCCCGAGTCGAGCCCGCCCGCGCGGACGAAGCACACGTGGTCGCTCACCAGCGGCGCGTCCAGCGCCCGCGCGATCTCCCCGAGGTGCTGGACGCGGCCGGTGTCCAGGGGCTCGGCCCCGCCGAGGGACAGCGAGACCGCGTGCGGCAGCACCGGCAGCCCCCGCTCGCGCAGGGCCAGCAGCGTCTCCGGCAGGTGGTCGGCGTGCAGGTTCTCGGCCACGACCTCGACCCAGTCGACGCCCGGCAGCCGCGCGATGGACAGGTCGAGCTCGTGCCGCCAGCCGATCCCGATGCCCAGCTCACCCACCGCAGCCTCCTCCGCCGCACCCGCCGCCACCGCACGACGAACCGCTGCTGCACGACGAGCTCGAGCACGACGACCCGCTGCTGCAGGACGACCCGGACGACCCGGACGACCCGGACGAGCCACCGCCGCCGAACGACGTCACCGGCGGTGCCAGCGCCGTGCTCAGCTCCTCGTCCGGGTACATCGCCCAGCCGCCCAGCGCCACCGCGGCCGCCGCGCCGCCGAGCAGCACGCCGCCGGCCAGCATCCCGGCCGGCACCGGCCCGCTCGCCGCGGCCCGCGCCTGGCCCAGCAGGCGGTGCCCCGCCGCCGACGGCTGCCGCACGTCCGTCTTCGACCGGCGGACCGCCGCCACGATCGCCAGCACCGCCGCGACGAGCACCAGGAACACCAGGATCCCGACCGGGCGGCCGAGCGAGATGCCGTTGACCAGCCGCACCACGCCGAGCGCCAGTACGGCCAGCTGCAGGACCAGCCCGAACGTCCGCGCCTGCCGCTTGGCGGCCGCCGGCGCCAGCAGGCCGCGCCGGTCGAGGCCCTCCTCCAGCGCGCGCATCGCCGCGGAGCCGCGGATGGCCGCCCGGATGGTCGCCGTCGTCTTCAGGTGCGCCACGTCGTGGACCGCCCGCTCCAGCGGCTCGGCCGGCCGTGCCGCGGTCCGGCTGATCTGCTTGTAGCTGTTGACGCGCAGCTGTCCGCGTTCCACCAGCGCCGCGATCGCCGCGTCGGTGGCCCGGTCGGGGCCGCCGGCCAGGAAGGCCAGCTGGTAGACCGTCGGCGGCGGGCCGGGTGGCACGTTGTCCGCCCGCATCGCCCGGCTGGTCAAGATCCCGGACACGACGACCCTGACCAGCAGGACCGCGCCGAGCAACGCGATGTAGAGGACCACGAAATCCGGTCCGGAAATGCCCCACGGGTCGTCCATCGCCCGTCTCCCCTCAGTTTGTCGCGGTTACCGTAGCTGTGAGACGCACGCGCTCGCGTCGGCGTTTCAACCGCCGCAGCCTCCACCGCCGCCCCCGCCGCAGGAGCTGCCGCCCCCGCCGCACGAGCTGCCACTGCTGCACGAACTGCCGCCGTAGTAGCCGACCGCGGTGCCGCTCCCGGCCCCGGCCAGGCGGGTCCGGCGGTTGCGGGCGCGGGCCGTGGCGTGCTGAGCGGCCCGGGTGACCGTCGCGCGGACGTCCTCGTCGGGGTGGCCGGCCAAGCCCTCCGCCGCGACGACCCCGGGCGCGCCGGTCGACAGCGTTCCGGTCGACAGCGTTGCGGCCCGGCGGGCCGCCGCCCGGCCCGCGAAGGTGGTCTTCACCGCCGGCCGGTTCCGCGCCTTGACCGTGACGGTGATCGCGACGACGGTGCCCACCGCGAGCAGGCCCAGCAGGATGCCCACCGGGTGCCCGGTGCTCGCGCCGGCGATCAGCCGGACCAGGCCGGCCGCGACCACGGCCCAGTACGCCACCGCGGTGGCGATCCAGGTCGAGCGCAGTTTCCGGGGATCGGCGAGGAGGCCGCGATCGATCAGCGCGGTCTCCAGTTCGCGCGCGACCTTGTGGTTCGCGGCGGCGTTGCACACCCGCTCGATCGAGGAGCCGTGCTTGCCGATCCGGCTCAACACCTCGCGTCCCACGGTGTCGGGCGCGGTGCCGGTGACGCGGCTCAGCTGCCCGTTGCCGGCCAGCCGGACCACCTGCCGTTCGAGCAGGCCGGCCACGACGTACTCGCCGAAGCGCCGGCGGCCGCCGGTCAGCAGCGCGAGTTCTTCGGGCCGGTCCGGGCCGCCGCCCGCGCGGCCCCGCAGCACGAGGCCGGCGCGCACCACGGCGGCCAGCGCCGGCAGGAGCAGCAGGCCGCCGTAGAGCCCCGCGAACACCGGTCCGGGAATGCCCCAGGTGTCGGTCATGAGTCCGCCCTCCCTCGTCCGTGTGCGGAGACTACGTTCGAGGGAGGGCGGGTGGTTGCTCGCTTAAGGGAGATTTAGGACTGCGGGTTCTCCGGCTCGGACACCAGCTTCAGCGAGATCGAGTTGATGCAGTACCGCTGGTCGGTCGGGGTCGGGTAGCCCTCGCCCTCGAAGACGTGCCCGAGGTGGCTGTGGCAGGAGCCGCAGAGCACCTCGATCCGCTTCATGCCCATCGACCGGTCTTCGCGCAGCAGCACGGCGTCGGAGTCGGCCGGGTCGTAGAACGACGGCCAGCCGCAGTGGCTCTCGAACTTCGTGTCGCTGCGGAAGAGCTCGGCACCGCACGCGCGGCATGCGTAGACGCCGGTGGTCTTGGTGTCGGTGTACTCACCGGTGAACGGCCGTTCGGTCCCCGCCTGGCGGAGCACGGCGTACTCGTCGGGGCTGAGCTGCGCCCGCCATTCCTGCTCGGACTTCACGACGCGCGGGGTCGCGCCGACAACGGGTTTCATACCTTTCACCCGATCCACGTTACGCCGCGAGCCAGGCGAGGGCGTGCACGACGATGTCCCATGCGGTCACGATCACGCCCAGCACGATGAGCACCACGATCAGGGCCGCCACCCAGTACCGCAGGCCGCCGAGCCGGTTGCTGGAGTCGGCGAAGTCGGCGACGCCGTCGAGGGCGGCTTCGATGGTGAAGTTCGGACCGCACCGCTCGATGCGGTCGAGGTGCTCGGCGAACGCGCGCGCCTCCGGGTCGTACGGGTCCAGGCCGACCAGGTCCTCGTGGAAGCGAGGATTCTGGCCCGGCAGCGAAGCTCCGTCGTCGGCCATGCCACCACGGTAGGCCATCCGGCCCGCTCAGCCCACCGGACGCGCGTTACGTCTCACTGCCCGCTGGTGGACGCGCCGAGCTTGGTGTCGCTGTCGATCAGCATCTGGCCGCCGACCATCACGATCCGGTAGCCGTTGCGGGTGCCGTTGACGGTGAGGTTCATCGTGATCGAACCGTCGGAGTTCGAGCCACCGCTGTCGGCACGGGCGCTCTGGTAGTTGACGACCTTGTTGCTGGCCCAGTAGTCGGCGAACGCCTGCTCACTGCCGTAGACCTGCTGCGCCGCGGGGGTGAGCTTCGACCAGCTGCCGGCGGGGTTGTCGTAGAACGCGGTGATCGCCCTGCCGGCGGCACCGAAGTCGGTGATCTTGCTTTCCGAGGCGGTCTTGCCGAGAGCGGCGGGCACATTCGTCCCACTGCTCTGGCCGCTCTTCGGCGTGCTCAGGCCCGTGGTCGGCTGCGGTTTCGGCGACTGGGCGACCTGGTTGCCGCCGGAACCGCCGTTGCCCGAGTTCAGGACCAGGAACACGATCACCGCGACCACGACGACCGCCGCGCCCGCCCCGGCGAACAGCGCGTACTTGCGCTTGTTGTCCGGCTTCGGGGTGTTCGACGAGTACTGCGGGGCCCTGGCCGTCGGCGCGGCCGCGGGCATCGGTCTGGGCGGGGTGTTCGGCGGGGCGGCCGGGGACCGCATCGGCATGAACGCCGCCGTCGGGCGCGGCGGGTTCGGCGGTGTCTTGTTCGAGGCCTTGTTCGACGAGGCGTTGTTCGCCGACGCGGGCGTGCCGACCGGCGGGGAGGACGGCGCCTTGCCGGCCGTGCGCTGCCACGGCGGCCGCTCACCGTCGTCGGTGGCCGCGGGGGCGGCGGGCTTGCGGCCCCCGCCGCCGGAAAGCAGCGGCGGCGACGCCGTCATGCCGCCCGGCTCGGTCCGGGCCAGCGCGGCCAGCCGCTCGCGGGCCTCGGCCATGCTCGGCCGCTCGCCCGGCTCGCTGCGCAGCAGGCTCATCAGCAGCGCGGTGGCCGCCCCCGCCTGCACCGGCGGGTTGATCTGGCCGTTCGCCGCCGCGTAGAGCAGCGCGAGCTGGTTGGTCGTGTTGCCGTACGGCGTGGTGCCCTCGATCGCCTGGTAGAGGGTCGCGCCGAGGGCGAAGACGTCGGAGCTGGGCACCGGGTCGGCGCCGCGGGCCAGTTCGGGCGCCAGGTACGCGGGTGTGCCGCCGATCAGGCCGGTCGCCGTCAGCGTCATGTCGCCGGCCGCGCGGGAGATGCCGAAGTCGGTGATCTTCGCGGTGCCGGTCTCGTCGATGAGGATGTTGCCCGGTTTGACGTCGCGGTGCACGATCCCGGCGCGGTGGGCGGCCACCAGCGCGGACGCGACCTGCTCGCCGATCCGGGCGACCCGGCCGAGCGGGAGGGTGCCCTCCTCGGCGAGGATCGTGGAGAGGCTGGGCCCGTTCAGGTACTCCATCACCAGGCACGGGTCGCCGTTGTGCTCGGCGATGTCGAAGACCACGATGGCGTTCGGGTGCTGGAACCGGGCGGCGTTCTTCGCCTCGCGCATCGCGCGCTGGCGCATGTTGTCGCGTTCGGTCTCCGACACTCCCGGCTGCGGCAGGATCTGCTTGATCGCGACGGTGCGTTCGAGGCGCACGTCGGTCGCGCGCCACACGACACCCATGGCACCGCTACCAATGTGCTCGACGAGGCGGTAGTGCCCCGCGATCAGCTGACCGGTGTCGATGGCGACTGCTCCTGACGAAATTCCCGGTGGTGGTGGCCCTGCTCAGCGCGTTACCGCTTCGCGCACCCGATCGAGTGTAGCGGTCGGCCGCGCCGGAGTTCGCGTCAGCCAGCCGGTCCGGCGGGCTGCGCTTCGGCGGGTGCCCGCTTCTTGAACACCTTGACCAGGCCGATCGCTCCGGCCAGCGCGAACACGCCGTAACAGGCGAGCAGCGCGGGCGGCGTGTCACCGGTCAGGGCGTCGCCGAGGACGACCACGGCGACCGTGCCGGGCACGCTCCCGAGCAGCGTACCGGTCAGGTACGGGACGAGCCGCACCGAGGACACCCCGCAGAGGTAGCTGAACGGCGCGAAGGGCACCACCGGGATCAGCCGCAGCGACGTGATCGCGAGGACGCCGCCGCCGGAGAGCCGGTCGTTGACCGTGCGGACGGCCGACCGGTGCAGGTGCCGGGTGACCAGGTCGCGGCCGAGCAGACGGGCCAGGCCGAAGGAGAGGGCCGCGGCGATCGTGGTGGCGACCAGGCCGATGGTGATGCCGGCCGCGGTGCCGACGAGCAGGCCGGCGGCGAGGTTGAACACCGTCCGCGGGACGGGCGCCACGGTCAGCAGCGAATACGCGACGAGCAGGACGAGCGGGGTGGCGGGGCCGGTGGCGGCGGCCCAGGCGCGCAGTTCGGCCGGCCCCGGGATCGGCAGCAGCACCGCGGCCGCCGCGAAGACGGCGAGCACGGCGAGCGCGACGATCAGCTTGGTGCGGCCGGACACCCGCTCCAGCCTACCGGCCGGGTCCGCAGCCGCTAGCGTGGCCGCATGCCCAAGCACGGTGACCCGGTCGAGTACGAGGTGGGCGGCCGCACGGTCCGCGTCACGAACCCGGACAAGGTGTACTTCCCCCAGCGCGGCATCACGAAGCGCCAGGTCGTGGAGCACTACATCACGGTGGGCGCCCCGCTGCTGCGCGCGATCGGCGAGCGGCCGACGACGCTGAAGCGGTACGTCGACGGCGTCGAGGGCGAGTGGTTCTACGCCAAGCGCGTGCCCAAGGGGGCGCCTTCGTGGGTGTCGACGGCCGAGATCACGTTCCCGTCGGGCCGAAAAGCCGCGGAGGTGTGCCCGACCGAGCCCGCGGTGTTCGCGTGGGCGGCCAACCTGGGCACGTTCGACTTCCACCCGTGGCCGGTCCGCCGCGCCGACGTCGACCACCCGGACGAGCTCCGCATCGACGTCGACCCGCCGGACCGGGCGGGCTTCGCGGACGCGGTCGAGGTGGCGCTGGTGGTCCGCGACGTCCTGGCGGACGCGGGCCTGACGGGCCGGCCGAAGACGTCCGGTGGCCGCGGGGTGCACGTGCTGGTCGGGATCCGCCCGGAGTGGGACTTCGTCGCGGTCCGCCACGCGGTGATCGCCCTGGGCCGCGAGGTCGAGCGGCGGATCCCGGACAAGGCGACGATCTCCTGGTGGAAGGAGGAGCGCGGCGGCCGCGTGTTCCTGGACTACAACCAGGCGGCCCGCGACCGGACGGTGGCGTCGGCGTGGTCGGTCCGCGGAACCCCGCGGGCGACGGTGTCGACGCCGCTGACGTGGGACCTGCTGGGCGAAGTGGACGCGGACGACTTCGACGTGCTGACGATCCCGGGGTTCCTGGCGGAGTACGGGGACCTGCACGCGGGGATGGACGAGGAAGCGTTCGGCCTGGAGACGGCGCTGGAGTGGTACGAGCGGGATCTGCGTGACCGGGGTCTGGGTGATCTGCCGTACCCGCCGGACTACCCGAAGATGCCGGGGGAGCCGAAGCGGGTCCAGCCGAGCAAGGCCCGGCCCGACTGAGGGGTCACGGCTTGCGGCAGCTGACCGCGGTGACGGTCGCCTTCGGGGCGACCTTGCCGTTCTTGGTGCTCATGATGGTGCGGTCGACGCGGTAGGAGCTGCCGCCCTGGGCGTAGGCGGTCTCGATGAGCTCCCCCGACGTGTCTCCCGAGATGCTGTAGGTGATGTCGCACTCCCAGAGCAGTGTGCTTGCGCCGAGCGCGTTGAGCTTGGGCTCGACGACCACGTTGCAGCCCGCCGAGCCGAAACACTGCTTCGACTGGATGGCCAGGTCGACCGAGTAGTCCTTCGCCGTCGGCTGGGGCAGCGCCGGTTCCGTCGTCGTCGGAACGGCGAAGGCGGGGATCGACGGGCTGGTCGTGGGTCCGGCGGCGTCGCGCGGCCGCACGGTGCCGTCGGCGGAGATCCACGTGCCGCCCGGTCCGGCACACGGGGCTTGCTGCGCCTTGTCCAGGCACGGGCCGGCGGTGGTCTTGCCGAACGTGAGAGCCAGCACGACGCCAACGGCCAAGGCGGCCACCACGGCGATCGCGCCGACGACCCACGGCCACTTCCTGCGCCGGGGCCGGGGAGCGGCCGGCGGGAGTACGGCATCTGCGGGCCGGGCGCGACCGGAACGGACATATCGACTTCCGTGACTCTGTACTGCCGACAGACGCGGCAGTCGAGCCGGGCGTTACGCGGGTGCGCCGATGAGATCTCACCTCGCCCGAGCTGTAACCACGGCCACAGCGGCGGCGGCGGTCACCGAATCGGTGGCGTGGCAGGCAATTCCGTTCCGCCGAAAAGACGAATGCGAACGCGCAGTGATCACGCAGGCGCCCGCTGTCGCCTTTCGGGTCACAAATGTTGCACGGCCCATGCTGATATCACGATCTTGGTCTCCGACGGCGTAACGTGCGGTCCCGGATCGACGACTCCCCGGGGCCATCGGGGGGCGGGTTCGAGGAAGGAGGCCGTTCGTGGACGACCTGATCGCTTTCCTCGCGGCGCGCGTCGGCGCGCGGCAGGCGTTGATCATGCAGGCCGTCAACAAGGCCAAGACCGGTGAGGCGATGAACCGCGGCGAGACCAAGGTCGCCGTGGAGCAGAAGATCCGCGGGCTCACCGATCTCGAACTCGACGTCGTCAACCAGATGATCAACGAGATCGAGGCGACGCGGCGGATCCTGCTCGCCCACCGCACCACCGTGTCGGAGAAGGTGCCCGGTTTTCCGCTCTACGGCAGCGAATACTGGTGTGACACCTGCCACGTGCCCGCCGACGAAGCCGGCTCCAACTGGTGCCTCACGCTGCGCCTGCTGGCCCTGCCCTACGCCGACCACCCGGAGTACAGCGAGCGCTGGCGGCCCTGACGGGAATCCCGCCGGACGGCGGGCGTTGCACCCGGCGTGAGGTTCTCCGTGCTCGACCGGTCGCCGGTGCGGCGCGACCGCGGGCCCGCGCAGGCGCTGCGGGACACCGTCGCGTTCGCCGCCGATGCGGAACGGCTGGGCTACCACCGGTTCTGGGTGTCCGAACACCACGGCGTGCCCGGGGTCGCCGGGTCCGCGCCGACCGTGCTGGCCGCGGCCGTCGCGGGGGCGACGAGCCGGATCCGCGTCGGCACCGGCGGGGTGATGCTGCCGAACCACCGGCCGCTGGTCGTGGCGGAGCAGTTCGGCGTCCTGGAAGCGCTGCACCCCGGCCGGATCGACATGGGCCTCGGCCGGTCCGTCGGCTTCACCCGCGGCGTCCGATCGGCGCTGGGGCACGGCAAAGAGGCCGCCGACGACTTCGGCGCGCAGGTCCGCGAACTGCTCGGGTTCTTCACCGGCGACCACGCCTACCCGGGGGTGCACGCCTACCCGGCCGAAGGCCTGCACGTGCCGCCGTTCCTGCTGGCCACCGGGTCCGGTGCGGACCTCGCCGCGGAACTCGGGCTGCCGCTGGTCATCGCCCCGGTGCGCGGCGAGCGGGCCTTGGCCGAGGCGGTGTCGCGCTACCGGGACGGGTTCCGCCCGTCCGAGTGGGCGCGCGAACCGTACGTTGTGGTGTCGACGGCGATCGCCGTGGCGGACTCGGCGGCCGACGCGCGCCGGTTGCTCGTCTCGGAGGCCTGGGCGACGGTCTACTCGCGCTCCCACGGGGTCTTCCCGCCCCTGGAGCCGCCCGGCGACGTCCTCGCGGCACCGATGACCGACCGCGAACGACGGCGCCTCGAGGAGACTTTGGACGGTCAGATCTCGGGCACCCCGGCCGAGGTGGCGGACCGGCTGGGCCGGTTGACCGAGCCGACGGGCGCGGCCGAAATCCTCGTGACAACGGCGGCCCACGACCCGTCCGCGCGGTTCGATTCTTTCGCCGCATTGGCCCGGTTGGCCGAACTGCCCACTCCTGCGTAAAACGCTTTCCTGGTTCGCGGATATCGCGTCGGAGAATTACGGCGACGCAATTCCCGTGTCACCCGAGCACCAGCGGCAATCGATCGGCCAGCGGACCCAGCGCCGCCGCCTCCGCCTCGGTCGGCGCGCGCCGACCGGTCGCCACCCGCAGGACGTCTTCGTCCGGCATCGACGGCGGGAACTGCGCGCCCGCGATCTCCGCCAGCATCAGCCGGGTCCGCGCCAGCCCGTCGGCCGGCGGCCCCGCCGCCGACGGCACGTGCGCCACCAGGTCCAGGTGGTGCACCGTCCACTCCAGCACGTACGCCGCCAGGTAGCCGCCCGCCGTCAGGACCATCTCCTGCGTCGACACCCGCATGCCCGGGTCGGCCAGGTCCGCCGCCCGGCCCGCCGCCGAACCCACGTCGTCGAGGTGGAACTTCAGCAGCGCCGGGTCCTCGTACGCCGCCGCCAGCCGGACGATCAGCGCCGACAGCGGGTCGTCGCCCGCCGGTGGCTCGGAGGACACCGCCCAGTACGTGATCGCGTCGTGCGTCACCGCCGAAGACGCCGGGGTCGCCAGGGTGATCAGCACGTCCTGCGCGTCGATCACCAGGTGGCAGACCAGGTCCCGGATCAGCCAGCCCCGGCAGCCCGACGGCTTGGCGAATTCAGCGTCGGGGAGGGCGGCGACCGCGGCACGCAACGCCGCCCACGTGCGCGAGAAGAGCTCCACGCCCGCGAAGCTAGCAGCGTCAGAGCCGCAGCTGCAGCTCCGTGAGCAGGCGCTGCGCGGGGTCGTCGAAGTCCACCCCGGACACCTCGGCGGCCCGCCGGACGCGGTAGCGGACCGTGTTCGGGTGAATGTTCAGCACGCGGGCCGCCGCCCGGACGTCCCCGAAGGCGTTCAGCCACGCCAGGACTGCGGGCACCAGGATGCCGCCGTGCTCGGCGTCGTGCTCCACCAGCGCCGTCAGCCGCGGGTCGCGGATCCGCGGCTGCGAACCCAGGTACGCCAGCACCTCCGACAGCAGCACCTCGGCGCGGACGTCGGCCAGCGAGGCGACGTCCGCGGCCCAGTGCCCGCGCGTCATCGCGGCCAGGACGCGGTCGGCGTCACCGCGGGACGCCGCGGCCTCCGACAGCCGGGGCACGACGCCGCCGAGCGCCGCGCGGACCGGGACGTCCAGGTGACGGCGGGCCGTGGCGGCGATCTCGCGGGCCAGCGCCAGCACCGCCGCGTCCGAGTGCTCGGGCAGGTCCGGCAGCAGCGCGTAGACGCGGCCGCCGATCACGCTCACCAGTGCGCTGCGCCGGTAGGCCGCGGTGTGCACGGCGATCAGGTGGACCAGCTCGGCCCGGCGCAGCTGCCGGTGGCCGGACCGTTCCAGGGAGAACGCCAGCACCTGAGCGGGCCGGGCCGGGTCCGCGCCGATGTCGTCGGCGACGGATTCGGCGTCCAGCCGGCCCTCCAGGAGGCTGACCAGCAGGTCTTCGCGCAGCCGCAGCTCCGGGCTGGGCAGGGTGCGGGCGCGGATCAGCTGCGGCGCGAGGGCGCGGCTCGCGCCGAGCAGGGCCGTCTCGGCCCGTTCGGTGAGCGGCTGCGCGCCCTCCTGGACCCAGATCGTGCCGAGCGGCTGCTTGCCCGCGTGGATACCCGCGGCGATGCGGCGGCGGATGCCGAGCTCGGGCCGCTCGTCGATCCGGACGATCCCTTCGCCCGCGCGCAACCGCTGGTAGACCCCCCATTCGCGGAGCATCGCGAGGTAGCGTTCCGGGCCTTCACGGCCGAGGATCGACAGCCGCCGCAGCTCGTCGACCTCGTCGCCCGCGCGCGAGTAGGCGAGCACGCGGTTCGCCGTGTCTTCGATGCTGACCAGGCCGCCGGTGAGCGTCGCAATCGTCTGCGCCAGGGCGAACAGGTCGCCGAGCACCTCCCCGCTGGCCGCCTCGCCACCCGCGCGGGCGGCCTCGACGACCCCGCGGGCCAGCGCTTCGACCTGCTCCCAGCGTGCCTCCGCGCCGACCGTGAGGAGCGCGACGCCCGCGTCGGCGGCGACGTCGGCGCCCGTCGCGTCCTTGACCGCCACCGCGGCCGCGCCGCCGCGCCCGGCGGCGCGGATGGCGGGGGCCGCCGCCCGGCCGCGGGCGCCGATCACCAGCACCAGGTCGCCCGGGGAGGCCTCCAGGGGGTCCTCGGGGTCCATGATCACGACGTCGGTGACCGGCACGCCGAGGCCGTGCGGGGCCACCACCACCTCGACGAGCGGCTCGCCCAGGGTCGCCAGGACGTGGCGCAAGGACGTCACGGCAGTGTTATCCGACCGGCCAAGATCACGTGGCCGATTTTAGCCGATCGCACAAGCCGCCGACACGTGTCCGGAGTTACCGTTCGGGGCATCAGGACTACAGAGCAGAGGAGCCGCCGTGGACGCCGTCACCCAGACCCCCGCCCCGAAGAACGAGCCGGTGCTCACCTACGCGCCGGGCAGCGCCGAGCGCGCGGAACTCGAGGGTGCGCTCAAGCGGCTGGGCCAGGCGGATCCGATCGACCTGACCGCCACCATCGGCGGCCGGCAGCGCCCCGGCGGCGGCGAGCGGATCGACGTCGTCCAGCCGCACAACCACGCGCACGTCCTCGGCACCATCCACAGCGCCACGCAGCAGGACGCGACCGACGCCATCGCGGCCGCCGCGAAGGCCGCCCCGGAGTGGCGCGCGCTGTCCTACGACGACCGCGCCGCCATCCTGCTGCGCGCCGCCGACCTGCTGACCGGCAAGTGGCGCGCCACGCTGAACGCCGCCACCATGCTCGGCCAGTCCAAGACCGCGACCCAGGCCGAGATCGACTCCGCCTGCGAACTCGCCGACTTCTGGCGCTTCAACGTCGAATTCGGCCGCCGCATCCTCGCCGAGCAGCCGATCAGCTCGCCGGGCGTGTGGAACCGGATGGAGCACCGGCCCCTCGAAGGCTTCGTCTACGCGATCACGCCGTTCAACTTCACCGCGATCGCCGGCAACCTGCCGACCGCGCCCGCGCTGATGGGCAACACCGTGCTGTGGAAGCCGTCGCCGACGCAGTCGTTCGCCGCGCACCTGACCATGCGGCTGCTCGAAGAGGCGGGGCTGCCGCCGGGCGTGATCAACCTGCTGCCGGGCGACGGCAAGGCCGTCTCCGAAGTCGCCCTGACCCACCGCGACCTGGCCGGCATCCACTTCACCGGCTCGACCGCGACCTTCCAGCACCTGTGGGGCACGGTCGGCGCGAACATCGCGGGCTACCGCGGCTACCCGCGGCTGGTCGGCGAGACCGGTGGCAAGGACTTCGTGCTCGCGCACGCCTCCGCCGACGTCGACGTCCTGCGCACCGCGCTGGTCCGCGGCGCCTTCGAATACCAGGGCCAGAAGTGCTCCGCCGCTTCTCGCGCGTACATCCCGCGCAGCGTCTGGAACGAGCTGAAGGACGGCCTGGTCTCCGAGACCGAGGCGCTGTCCTACGGCGACGTCACCGACCTGTCGCACTTCGGCGGCGCGGTCATCGACCGGCGCGCGTTCACCAAGCACGCCGAGCTGTTCGACCGGGTGAAGAACGACGCTTCGGTGGAGATCCTGACCGGCGGCACCGCCGACGACGGCGTCGGGTACTTCGTCAAGCCGACGATCCTCGTGTCGGACGACCCGAAGCACGAGATCTTCTCGACCGAGTACTTCGGCCCGATCCTGTCGGTGTACGTCTACGAGGACGGCGGCTTCGACGACGTCCTGGAGCTGATCGACTCCTCCGCGGCGTACGCGCTGACCGGCGCGGTCATCGCCAACGACCGGCTCGCCGTCGCCAAGGCCGACGCCGCGCTGAAGTTCTCCGCGGGCAACTTCTACGTCAACGACAAGCCCACCGGCGCCGTCGTCGGCCAGCAGCCGTTCGGCGGGGCGCGGGCCTCCGGTACCAACGACAAGGCCGGCTCGATCTTCAACCTGCTCCGCTGGACGAGCCCCCGCTCGGTCAAGGAGACCTTCGTGCCGCCGACCAGCGTGCGCTACCCGCACCAGGGCTGAGAGGGAGATCGTCATGCTGCGTGCCCCGCTGCTCGCCGCCGCCCGGTCCACCGGCATCCGGCGGCTGGTCGAGGCCGTGCCCGCCACGCGGTCCGTGGTGCGCCGGTTCGTCGCCGGGTCCGGGACCGCCGACGCCGTCCGGGTGGCCGGGGAACTGGCCGCCGACGGGCGCCGGATCACCCTCGACCACCTGGGCGAGGACACCACCGACGCCGCGCAGGCGGCGGCCACCGTCGCGGCCTACGAAGCCGTGCTGTCGGCGCTGGCCGCGGAAGGCCTGGCCGAGGGCGCGGACGTCTCGGTGAAGCTGTCGGCGGTCGGGCAGTTCCTGCCGTCGAACGGCGAGGACGTCGCCTTGGAGAACGCCCGCAAGATCTGCGCGGCGGCCGAGGCGGTCGGCGCCACCGTGACGCTCGACATGGAGGACCACACCACCACGGACTCGACGCTCGGCATCCTGCGCGAGCTGCGCGGCGAGTACCCGTGGGTGGGCGCGGTGCTGCAGGCCTACCTGCGGCGCACCGAGCAGGACTGCCGGGAGCTGGCCGGGCCGGGTTCGCGGGTGCGGCTGTGCAAGGGCGCCTACGCCGAGCCGGAGTCCGTGGCGTTCGCGGAGAAGTCCGAAGTGGACAAGTCCTACGTCCGCTGCCTGCGCGTCCTGATGGCCGGCCGGGGCTACCCGATGGTGGCCTCGCACGACCCGCGGATGATCGAGATCGCCGCCGCGCTGGCCGAGGAGAACGGCCGGACCGACGACGACCACGAGTTCCAGATGCTCTACGGCATCCGGCCGGAGGAGCAGCAGCGGATCGCCGCGTCGGGGGCGCGCATGCGCGTCTACGTGCCCTACGGCGACGAGTGGTACGGCTACTTCATGCGGCGGCTGGCCGAGCGGCCGGCGAACCTGGCGTTCTTCCTGCGCGGGCTCGCGACGAAGTCCTGACCGTCCCCCGGACACGACGAAGGCCGCCCCGCGGGGGCGGCCTTCGTCGTGTGGTGGTGGTCAGGCCTGGTCGGCCTCGGCTTCGGCGGTCTTGCGCTTGACCTCGTCCATGTCGACCTCGCGGGCCTGCTTGATGAGGTCCTCGAGCGCGGCTTCGGGCAGCGCGCCCGGCTGGGCGTAGATCAGCGTCTTGTCCCGGATGATGGCCAGCGTCGGGATCGAGCGGACGTCGAAGGCGGCCGCGAGCTGCTGCTGCGCTTCGGTGTCGACGCTCGCGAACACGATGTCCCCGTGCTTCTCGGAGGCCTTCTCGTAGACCGGCGCGAACTGGCGGCACGGCCCGCACCAGCTCGCCCAGAAGTCGATCAGGACGAACTCGTTGTCGGTTACCGTCTGGTCGAAGTTCTCGGCGGTCAGCTCAACGGTGCTCATGCCCTGGTCAACGATCCGGACCGGGCGGGAATTCCCGGGGCCGGGGTAGCGTCTGTCCCCGAGCACCTGCGACAAGGAGGAACAGATGGCCGACGGCGAGATCCTGGGCCGGATCGACGAGCTGATCGCGGAGGAGCACGAGCTCCGGTCGCGCTCGGTCGGCGTGGGGCTGAGCGGCGGCGACAAGGACCGCCTCACCGCGGTCGAGCAGCAGCTCGACCAGTGCTGGGACCTGCTGCGCCAGCGGCGCGCGAAGGCGGAGTTCCACGAGAACCCGGACGAGGCCGCGGCGCGCCCGGTGTCGGAGGTCGAGTCCTACCGGCAGTAGGTCCGGCTTCGCGGCCGTCCCGGCGATGGGGCGGCCGCGAAAAAACCTTCCGGCGGGATGTCGAGAACCCCGAACCGGGTCCGTCCCCGGGGTGGAAGCGGCCAGAATGGGCCGTCCGACACCGAGGGAGCACCACGATGGCCAAGTACCTGTTGCTCAAGCACTACCGCGGCGCACCGGCCCCGGCGAACTGCGACACGACCATCGACCAGTGGACGCCGGAGGAGATCCGGGCGCACGTGCAGTACATGCGGGACTTCGGGGACAAGCTCGTCGAGACCGGCGAGTTCGTCGAGCACCAGGCGCTCGCCCCGGAGGGCACGTTCGTCCGCTACGACGGCGAGGGACGGCCGCCGGTCACCGACGGCCCCTTCCCCGAGACCAAGGACCTCATCGCCGGCTGGACGGTGATCGACGTCGACAGCTACGAGCGGGCCCTCGAGCTGGCCGCCGAGCTGTCGGCCGCGCCCGGCCCGAACGGGGAGCCGATCCACGAGTGGCTCGAGCTGCGCCCGTTCCTGGCGGCGCCGCCCACCATCACGGAATGACGGGGACCCCGATGGTTCTGCCACGGCTGGAGCACGTCGGCATCGTCGTCGCCGACCTCGAGGCCGCGAAGGCGTTCTTCACCGCGCTCGGCCTCGAGGTGGCGGGGGAGATGTCGGTCGAGGGCCGGGCGGTCGACCGGATCGTCGGGCTCGGCGGCGTCCGGTCCGACATGGCGATGCTGCGGACACCGGACGGCCACGGTCAGCTCGAGCTGATCCGGTACCGGGCACCTTCGAGCCCGCGCGGGGACTCGGAGGCGCCGTCGAACGCGCCCGGGCTCCGGCACATCCTGTTCGAGGTGGCGGACATCGAAGGCGTCCTGGCGCGCCTGCGGCCGCACGGCGGGCAGCTCGTCGGCGAGCTGGTGGAGTACGAGGACAGCTTCAAGCTCTGCTACGTCCGCGGCCCCGAGGGGATCATCGTCGAGCTGGCCGAGCGGATCGGCTGACGCCGTGGACGAAGCCCTGCTCCGGAGCCTCACCCCGGGCGTCCTGGCGATCCTCGTCCGCCGCGGGGCCGACTTCGCGGCGGCCGAGGACGCCGTCCAGGAGGCGCTGGTCGAGGCGCTGCGCGTGTGGCCGGCCGACCCGCCGCGCGACCCCAAGGGCTGGCTGGTCACCGTGGCGTGGCGCAAGTTCCTCGACATGTCCCGGGCGGACGCCGCCCGCCGCAAGCGCGAGGACGTCGTCGAGGCCGAGGTGGCGCCCGGGCCCGCGGCGGCCGTGGACGACACGCTCCAGCTGTACTTCCTGTGCGCGCACCCGTCGCTGACGCCGTCATCCGCGGTGGCGCTGACGCTGCGGGCCGTCGGCGGGCTCACGACCCGGCAGATCGCGCAGGCGTACCTGGTGCCCGAGGCGACCATGGCCCAGCGCATCAGCCGGGCCAAGCGGACCGTGTCCGGCGTGCGGTTCGACCAGCCCGGCGACGTCGCGACCGTGCTGCGCGTGCTCTACCTGGTCTTCAACGAGGGCTACTCCGGGGACGTCGACCTCGCCGCCGAGGCGATCCGGCTGACCCGGCAGCTCGCGGCGTCGATCGACCACCCGGAGGTGGCCGGCCTGCTCGCCCTGATGCTGCTGCACCACGCCCGGCGCGCCTCGCGGACGACGGAGAGCGGCGGCCTGGTCCCGCTGGCCGAGCAGGACCGGTCCCGGTGGGACACGGCGTTGATCGCCGAGGGCGTGGCCGTCCTGCAGCGGGCGCTGTCCCGCGACCGGCTGGGGGAGTTCCAGGCCCAGGCGGCCATCGCGGCCCTGCACGCCGACGCGCCGGACGCGGCGGAGACCGACTGGGTGCAGATCGTCGAGTGGTACGACGAGCTGGTACGCCTCACCGGCAGCCCGATCGTGCGGCTCAACCGCGCGGTCGCCGTCGGCGAAGCGGACGGGCCGCGCGCGGGCCTCGCGGCGCTGGCGGAGCTGGACCCGGCCCTGCCCCGCTACGCGGCCGTGTCGGCCTACCTCCACGAGCGCGACGGAGACCTCACGACCGCGGCGAAGCTCTACGCCGAGGCCGCGGCGAAAGCGTCCAGCCTCGCCGAGGTCGACCACCTCACCCGCCAAGCCGCCCGCCTCAACACCCGCCACCCGTGATCGAACGGCCGACACGCGTGATCCCAGAGTCGACACGCGTGATTGGAGGGTCGACACGCGTGATTGGAGGGTCGACACGGCATCGATGCCGTGTCGACCCTCCAATCACGTGAGATGACCCTTCAATCACGGGTGCTGACCCTTCCGTCACGTCGGTCAGGCGGGGCAGAGGGTGCCGTCGGCGGGGATTTTGCCGTCGATCAGGAAGGCGCGGGCCGCGTCGGTGACGCAGGGGGAGGCGCCGAGGGCGCCGTGGCCCGCGCCCTGCCAGGTGATCGTCACCGCGGACGGCATCTGGTCGGCCGCGCGGGTGCTGCCGACCTGGGGGGTCACTGGGTCCGTCGCGGTGGCCGCGACCAGGATCGGCGGGGCGCCGGGCGCGCCCGGCGCCGGCAGCGGCTCGGTGCGCACCGGCCAGGGGCCGCACCAGGCCAGCTGCTGGGCGACGACCGCGCCGAACTGCGGGTACTTGCCGCGCATTCCGGCCACGACCTGGTCGAGCTGGTCGGCCGAAAGCCGGGTCTGGCTGTCGTTGCAGCGGGTCGCGATCGTCGCGTCGATCCGCGACGGCTGGGCGCGCGCGTCGTGCAGCACCGGCGCGACGAACGCGGACAGGGGGCCGATGTCGCCGGCGCGGGCGGCGGCGATCGCGTCGGCCAGCTCCGGCCACCGCGAGCGCTGCGAGAGTCCCGTGTAGACGGCGAACACCGCGACGCCGGGGCCGAACGCGACACCGTCGGCGGTCGAGGGCGCGCTGCGCCGCAGCTGGTCGGTGAGCGCCGGGAGCGCCGCCTTGGGGTCGCCGAGTGCGCAGTGCCGAGCCGCGCAGTCCGCGGCGAAAGCGTCCCAAGTGGACTGCGCGCCGGCGGCGACCGCGTCGAGCACCGCGGCGGTGTCGGCGCCCGGGTCAGGCACCCCGTCGAGGACCATGCGCCCGACCTGCGCCGGGAAGCGGACCGCGTACTCGGCCAGCACCTTCGAGCCGTCGCCGTGGCCGAGCGCGTCGAGCCGTTCCATGCCGAGTTGCTTGCGCAGCTCGTCGAGGTCGCCCGCGCCGCGCCAGCTGTCCAGCGCGGTCTGGGAGTCGTCGAGTTCGATGGCGCACTGCTGGCCGGCCTTGCGGGCCGCGTCGAGCACGTCGGCCAGCCCGCCCTGCGCGGGGTCGGCGTCGATGAGGTCGTGCCGGATGTCGGGCGGGACGCACTGGGCGGCCCCGGACAGCCCGGTGCCGCGCCGGTCCAGCCCGATCAGCGAGAACTTCTCGAGGAACGCCGGCGGCAGCGTCGCGGCCAGCCGCGCGGCGTACACGCTGCCCGGATCGCCGTCGACGTCGTTGACCACGACCAGCGGCACCGGCCCGGTGCCGGCCTTCAGCGCCAGCAGCCGCACCACCGAACGCCGCGGCTCGCCGGGCGCGTCGAGCGGCGCGGTGACGCGGGCGCAGGTGAAGTGCAGGCTGTCCGGCACGGCGGGGGTGCCGACGCGCTGGCGCGTGTCGTCGTCGCAGTCGGCCCACTTCAGCGTCGGCGACTGCGGCTCGCCCAGCGGCGGCAGCGGCACCCCGGGGGTGCGGGTGGGTGTGCTGCCGGCCGGCTTCCCGTCGTTCTCGACCAGCGCCGGGCGGACCGACGGCCCGGCGGCGCAGCCCGCGGCCGAGGCCAGGGCGAGCAGCGCGACCAGGAGACGGGTACGGGCGCGGCGCACGGGCAGGGTCCTCACGTCGAACGTCGATCACGGCCGGACCGAGCTTCGCACGGCCGGTGTGGGACGCGGGTTAGCGGGTCCGCACGACCTGGCCGCGGAAGACGGCGTCGAGGTCGTAGCGGGCCGGCTCGTCGAGCTGGCCGTAGTCGCACGACGCCGGCTCGCGGTCCGGGCGCCACCGCACGAACCGCGCGTTGTGCCGGAACCGCGACGGCATCCCGCCTTCGGTGTTCTCGTAGGCGACCTCGACGACGCGTTCGGGCCGCAGCGGCACCCATTCGTGCTCGGTCGCGCGCCAGCGGGTGATGCCGCCGGGGATGCGCTGGGCCTCGCCGGTGGCCCGGCCGCCCCAGGGGTGGTCTTCGCCGTCGGTGACCAGCGGCGCCAGCTCTTCGGCCAGCTCGCGGCGGCGTTCCTTGGGGAACGACCCGACGGTGCCGACGTGGTGCAGCACGCCCTGTTCGTCGTGCAGGCCGAGCAGGAAGGAGCCGACGAGTTCGCCCGGGCCGCCGTCGACGTGCCAGCGCAGCCCGGCGAGCACGCAGTCGGCGGTGCGCAGGTGCTTGTACTTGAGCATCGCCCGCTTGCCGGGCGTGTAGGGCTCGTCCAGCGGCTTGCCGATGACGCCGTCCAGGCCGGCGCCCTCGAAGAGCTCGAACCAGTGCCGGGCGGTTTCCGGGTCGGTGGTGGCCGGGGTGAGCGGGAACCGGTCGCCGGCCAGCTCGGCCAGCCTGTCCCGGCGCACGGACGTCGGCTCGTCGAGCAGGGAATCGCCGTCGAGCGCGAGGACGTCGAAGGCGACGAACTCGGCGGGCTGTTCGGCGGCCAGCAGCGTGATCCGGCTTTCGGCGGGGTGGATGCGTTCGGTGAGGGCGTCGAAGTCGAGCCGCCCGTTCTTGGCGACGACGAGTTCGCCGTCGAGCACCACCCGCGGCGGCAGGATCTCCAGCAGCCGCGCGACGGCCTCCGGGAAGTACCGGTTGAGCGGCTTTTCCGCGCGCGACTGCAGGTACAGCTCGTCGCCGTCGCGGAAGACGATGCAGCGGAAGCCGTCCCACTTCGGTTCGAACAGCAGGCCCCCGGAGTCCGGGATGGCCTTGGCGGGCTTGGCGAGCATCGGCTTCAGCGGCGGCTGCAGCGGTAGGGGCATGCCCCGCATTCTGCGGAAAACCCCGGCTCAGCGCACGCGTTTGGCCGGGCTCGTGTCGAGTTCCATGCGGACCGCCGTGGGCAGCGACGCCAGGCCGAGCGAATCCCGCGCCCTGGTCAGCACCTGCGTGTCCAACCCGGACCACACCCCCTTGAGGTCGGTGCCTTCGTGCAGCCACAGGGTGATGCGCAACGCCGGAGAAGTGCGGGAGCCGACCGCGCGGACGCGGGCGCGGCTGACGCCGTCGAGCCGCTCCGCGTCCGCCTGGACCGCGCCGGCGATCGCGGCCGCCGTCACCACCAGTTCCGCGCCGTCGGTGCGGTCGAGGTCCAGGTCGGGGCGCCGTTCCGGGCGCAGGGAGCGCACGGCCCACCCCAGCCCGAGCACGAACAGCAGCACGCCGAGCACGATCGCGGCGATGCGGGCCGGTGTCGCGTGGCTGCCGAGCCAGTCCACGGCGATCGGGTCGAGGAGCGGGCGGCGGCCGCGGAACTGCCCGAGCCCGCCGAACCCGACCACCAGGGCCAGCGCCCCGCCCGCGAAGGCGAGGAGCCCGACCAGGAACGTCAGCGTGCGTTCTCCCGTGTACGAACGGGAAAGGGCCTTCGCGGCGATCGTCCTGCTCATCGGCGGTCCTTCGGCGAGTCGACGACGACCGTCACCTTCGGCCGCCGCACCAGGGGGAGCTCGTCCAGCAACGCGGACACCGTGGCGAGCAGGCGCGGCCGCAGCTCGCCCTCGGTCTCGAGGGTGCTCTTCGCGCGGACGCGGACGCGGCGGGCGCTCGCGGTGACCGACGCACCGGCGACGTTGTCCTGCGCGCGCACGGTCAACCCGACCAGCCGGGCCAACGACCGCGGGGACGTCGAAACGCTCACGTCGCCGGCCGGGTCGGTCAGCCGCACCGCGCGGTTGCCGGCGGCGAGCGCGCACACCACCAGGACCAGGCCCGCGGCGGCGACCACGCCGGCCCCGACGCGCACCGCGTAGGCGTCCCAGCCCAGCGACGCCAGCCCAGCCTGCCAGCGCGGCCACGGCACGAGCAGCGGTGCCGAGCCCGGGCGCCACCAGTGCCAGCCGACCTCCAGGGCAAGCAGCGCCCCGGCCGCCGCGAAGGCCAGGCCGAGCAGGGTGGCGAGGATGCGGACGAACGGGCGCACGGCTACCGCACCCTCGGTGCGGGGGCGGGCAGCAGCGCGGACACCGTCACGGCCAGGGTCCGCACGCGGTAGCCGGTGATCAGCTCGACCTCTTCGGCCACCCTGGCGCGCACGTCGCCGACGACCGCGCGGACCGCGGCCGGGTAACGCAGGGCGAGCTCCAGCCCGAGGTCGACGTCGTTGTCGTGGCCGCCGACCTTCGCCTTCGGGCCCTTGCCCTCGCGCGCGGTGCCGGGCACCTGGGCCGCCGCGTGCTGCGCGACCTTGCGGACGACCGCGTGCCCGATGGTGAGACTGCCGCGCTCGCCCGGTTCGGCGAGCTCACGCGGTACGTCGAGGGCGGGGCTCACTTGTCGCGGCCCTTGCCGAACAGCTCGCCGAGGTCGAGTTCGCCGTCGAGCACCCGGCCGGCGACGAGGCCGATGATCCCGAGGGCCAGCGTCACCAGGAACGCGGTGAACCCCTGGGTCGCGGCCAGGCCGAGGATCAGCCCGGCCAGGAGCCCGGTCTGCGTTGCGTTCACATGTCCTCCTTGGACTGGGACTGGGACTGGGACTGGGACGGGTGGGACTGGGACGGGTCGGTCACCGCACGCGTGACGGGCGGCGGCGGAAGCGGGTGAGCAGCGCCCGCACCCCGCGGCGGCGGGCGACGAACGTCACCGGCGCGTCGAACCGGGACCCGGGTTGCCGGAACCGCGCCAGCCCGGCGGCGAACACCGCCGGATCGCCGCCCACGTCCGGGTGGTGCGTGCGGACGAACGCCCGGAAGGCCGCGCGGTCGGTCATTCCACGCGCGTGGACTCGGGTTCTTCCTCGCCCGGCAGGAAGATGTCGTTGACCGCGATGTTGACCTCGATCACCTCGAGGCCGGTGATCTGCTCGACCGCGGTGATCACGTTGCGCCGGACCGCGCGGGCGACGTCGGTGATGCGGGCGCCGTAGTCGACGACGACGTCGAGGTCGATCGCGGTCTGCTTCTCGCCGACCTCCACCGACACGCCGGTCGTGGTGACCGTGCCGGAGCCGGGGATCCGCTCGCGCAGGGCGCCGATCGCGCGGGACACCCCGCCACCGCCCAGCGTGTGGACGCCGGCGATCTCGCGGGCGGCCAGGCCGGCCACCTTCTGCACGACCAGCGAGGAGATCGTGGTGCGGCCGGCGGCGCCTTCTTCGTTGAGCGGCGTGACCGTGCCGGGGCTTTCGGTCCGTTCCGGGTACATGCGTGCGGGCTCCTCTCGGCGGGTTCTCGCCCATACGATGCCCTCGGGGCCGGAACCCTCACGCAAGGTCACTCGATCGGGCTAATTGGCCTCGCGGTGGACGTCCACGACGTGCACGTTCACGATCGTCGCGGCCCCCAGCTGCCGCGACAGCTCCGCGGTCAGGGCCCGCCGCAGCGTCTCGGCGGCTTCGTCGGCCACCACGCCGAACCGGACGGACACCAGCACCTGCACGACGCCGTCTTCGACCGCGACGGCCGAAACCAGCACGCCGTCCGGGGCCCGCTCGGCGGCGATCGTGCGGGCGAGCCGGTCGACGACGCCTTCGGTGACGCGCAGCCGGCCCGTCCCGCCGGGCACGTCCACCGCGGTCCGGCGGCCGCGCGCGACCGCCCGCAGCACGCGGTCGACCAGGCCCGGCGGGGTGGGCACCCGGCGCCGGGCCGCGGCGCGCACGGCGTCCCAGCGGGGATCGGACTCGGGATCCTCTGGCTCGGCCATCACCGCTCCCTCAACTCGGCGAGCAGCGCCACCCTGGCCCGGTGCAGCCGGGAACGCAAGGCGCCGACGTTGACGTCGAGCACTTCGGCGACTTCTTCGTAGCTCAGCCCCTCCAGTTCGCGCAGTACGAGCGGCACGCGCTGGGACACCTCGAGCCTGCCGACCGCCCGCAGCACGGCGTCGACCTCTTCGGCCCGCACGACGCGGCCTTCGGGTCCGGGCACCGCCGCGGCGAGCAGTGCGCTGTCCACAGTGGACTGCGGATCGGGGTCGTCGAGCGAGACGGTCGGACGGCGGCGGCGCAGTACGGCGAGCGCGCTGTTGGTGACGACGCGGTAGAGCCACGTCGACACCGCCGACTCCCGCCGGAACCCGGCGAGGGACCGCCACGCGGCCAGCCACGCCTCCTGCACGACGTCCTCGGCCTCGGCCGCGCTGCCGGTGATCCGCAGCGCGACCCGGTACATCCGGGGCGTGTGCTCCCGCACCAGCGCGCCGAACGCGGTGTCGTCGCCGTCCGCGGCCCTGGCGAGCAGTTCGGCGTCGTCGCTCACCCGGCGTCCCGGCGGTAGCGCAGGAGCGTGAAGCCGTCCTCGACGAGGATCGACGCGAGCGCGAGCCGGCGCGGCACGGCCGGGGCGGCCCCGGCGGCGATCCGGCCCGCGGTGCCGGCCACCAGCAGCGGCGCGACGGTCAGGCACAGCTGGTCCACGAGGTCGGCGGCGACGAGCCGGGCGAAGAGGCCGGGGCCGCCTTCGCAGTCGATCCGGCGCAGGCCGCGGGCGGCGAGCAGGTCGAGGGCACGCGGGAGGTCGACGTCGTCGGTGCCCGCGCGCAGGACCTCGGCACCCGCGGCTTCGAGCGCGCGCGTGTCGGCGGTGTCCGTGGTCACCACGATCGGGGGCACGACGGTCTCGGTGAACAGCCGCGCAGCCGGGTCCAGGTCGGCGGTGCGCGTCACGACGGCGATGGGCGGGACTCCGGCGAACCCCAGCCGGCGCCGGCGCTCCAGGCGTTTCGGGCCCGCGACGACCCCGCGGTAGTCCTCGGCGCGGGCGGTCCCGGCGCCGACCAGGACGACGTCGGCGAGGTCGCGGCCGAGCAGGAAGACCCGGCGGTCGGCGGCGTGCGACAGCCCCGCGGACGTCGTGTCGACCTCGACGGCGCCGTCGGCGGACGCGACGAAGTTGACCTGCACCCAGGGCCGATCCACGTCTTCCGGATAGGCGTAGAGCTCTTCGAGGTCCGAACCGGTCAACTCGCCCGTCCGTTCGGGCCACACACTCTGCACCCGATCATCCCAACACGAGCGTGAATCACGTCTCTACCGGGGGATATGCCCGCTCAGCGGCACCCGGGGCGCGGATAGGCTCTGCGACCATGCCCGCGCACCTGACCGACCGCCGTCCCGAATTGTCCGCCGACGAGCTGATCGGCGCGCTGGTGCCGCCGCCGCGGTTCGACGCCGTCCGGTTCGAGACCTACCTCCCGAACCCGGACGAGCCGAGCCAGGCCGCCGCGGTCGAGGCCTGCTCGGCGTTCGCGGCGAAGGTGGGGGCGCGACGGGAGAAGAAGCGGTTCAAGCTGTTCGGCGGGCCGGCCGAGCCGGCCGGGCCGATGGGGCTCTACCTCGACGGCGGGTTCGGCGTCGGCAAGACCCACCTGCTGGCTTCGACGTGGCACGCCGCGCCCTCGCCCAAGGCGTACGGCACGTTCGTCGAGCTGACCCACCTGGTCGGCGCGCTGGGCTTCGCCGAGGCCGTCCGGCGGCTGTCGGAGCACCGGATCCTGGCCATCGACGAGTTCGAGCTCGACGACCCGGGCGACACCACGCTGGTCACGCGGCTGCTGCAGGAGCTGATGGACGCCGGGGTGTTCGTCGCGGCGACGTCGAACACGCTGCCGGAGAAGCTGGGGGAGGGCCGGTTCGCCGCCGAGGACTTCCTGCGCGAGATCCAGACGCTGTCGGCCCGCTTCGGCGTGGTCCGCGTCGACGGCCCGGACTACCGCCACCGCGGCCTGCCGGACGCGCCGCCGCCGGTCTCGCCGGAGCAGCTCGAGTCGTCGGCCGCCGCGCACGACGGGTCCACTGTGGACGACTTCGACGCGTTGTGCGCCCACCTGGCGGAGCTGCACCCGTCCCGCTACGGGCGGCTGCTCGACGACGTCACCCGCGTGCACCTGCGCGGCGTCCACCCGGCGCCGGACCAGAACGTGGCGCTGCGGCTGGTGGCCTTCGCCGACCGGCTCTACGACCGGGCGGTCCCGCTGGTCGTGTCGGGCGAGCCGCTGCCGTCGCTGTTCACCGAGGAGATGGTGAACGGCGGCTACCGCAAGAAGTACCTGCGCGCGGTCAGCCGGTTGACGGCGCTGGCTCGCGACGCCGTGCCGGCCAGCTGACCAGCACGACCGCGACGGCGAAGAGCGTCCCGCCGGCCACGTCCGTGAGGTAGTGGTAACCCATGCCGACGAGCCCGGCCGCCGCGGCGAGCAGGGCCACCGCGGCCAGCACCACCACGACGACCCGGCGCGTGACGAGGACGAGCACGGTCAGCACCGCGACCAGGCTCACCGTGTGGCCGCTCGGGTAGACCAGGGTGCCGTTCTTCCACCGGTCGTACAGCGGTTTCAGCAGGAAGCTCGTCAGCAGAATCGCCAGGACCGGCACGGCGAGCGAGAGCGCGGCTTCCAGCCGCCGCCCGGAACGCAGGCACAGGACGACCGCGAGCAGGGCGAGCGCGAGCACGACGTACGGCTCGGTCGGCAAGACCAGCGCCCGCAGCACGCCGGGAGGCAGGTGCGCGACGGCCCCCGCCGCGGCGGCGTCGACCGCGCCGGGCGTGGTCCCGCCCGCGAACGGCAGGCCCAGCAGCAGCGCGAGCAGGCCGCAGACCGCGGCGATCGTCCTCACCCGCGCGAGGGTAGCCGGGCCCCCGCGGCCCGCCGGGCTCCGCGGGTGCGTCACGATGCGGGAGGACCGACTCGGGAGGAGCGGATGCGGGTCACAGTCACCGGGGCCGGGATCATCGGGCTCACCAGTGCGTATCGGCTGGCCGAAGCGGGGCACGACGTCACGGTCGTGGCGGCGGCCTCGCCGATGGAGTCGACGTCGGCGGTCGCGGGCGGCGTGGTGTACCCGCCGATCCGGGTGCCGGACGAGCGGATCGTGCGGTGGACGGCGGCGAGCCTCGCGGTGTTCCGCACCCAGGACGCGCCGGGGGTGCGCCTCCGCCGCGGCCGCGTCCTGGGCGACCCGGACCCGTGGTGGCTCCCGGCGGTGGACGACCCGGTCCGTGTCGGCGACGGCGTGGGGTTCACGACGGCGGTGGTCGACCCGCCGGTGTACCTCGAGTGGCTGCTCGCGCGGGTGGGCGAGCTGGGCGTGCGGGTGGCGTACCGGTCCGTGACGTCGCTTCGGGGCCTGGACGCGGACGTCGTGGTCAACGCCGCGGGCCTCGGCGCGGGCGCGCTGGCGGACGACCCGGCGATGGTCCCGGTCGGCGGCCAGGTCGTGCACGTGACCGACCCGGGCCTGCCGGAGTTCGTCGTCGACGCGCGGGGCCCGGGTGTCACGTACGTGATCCCGCACGGCGGCCACGTGGTGTGCGGCGGAACGGAGGAGCCGGGCCGCGCGGACACCGACCCGAACCCGGCGGTGACGGCGGACATCCTGCGCCGCTGCCGCGAGCTGGAGCCGCGCCTGGCGGGTGCGGAGGTGCTGCGTTCGCTGGTCGGCTTACGTCCGTTCCGGCGAGCGGTGCGGCTGGAGCGGGTGGGCGACGTCGTGCACTGCTACGGGCACGGGGGAGCGGGAATCACCCTGGCCTGGGGCAGCGCGGCGGACGTCGCCGGGCTGCTCACGGCTGGATGAGCTCGGTGATTCCCCGCTGCTTCAGGTGGTTCGCGTCCGAAGCGCGGCTCTGCAGCACGAACGCCACGCGCTTCCCGGCGTCGGCCATGGCGAAGAACCGGTCGTTGCCCCGCGTCGGGTCCGCGTCCGGGACGACGATCGCCGTCGGGCGGGGCTCGGGTTCCGGCGGGGTCCGGTCGAATTCCGCGACGAGGTTCTTCAGCGCCTGGCCCGCGGGCTTGAGACGGCGGTCGTTCGTGTACAGGCCGAGGTCGTACTCCAGGGGGTTCAGGTTCGGGACCAGTGCGGGGTTCACGTCGTGGGAGCACCACCACGTGAAGCCGAGCGTGTGCGCGCAGGAGGCCGCGTTGCGGATCGAGCGGGCCAGCCACTCGCCGTACTGCGGGCGCGTGGCGTCGCTGAAGTGGAGGGAGGGCGCCGCGCCGTCCTCCTGGATCCACACCCGGCGGGCCGGGTCCGTCGCGTACGCCTGGGCCACCTGGATCAGGCGTTCGGCGTTGTGCGTGGCGAACGCGGCGAGCGGGTCGGTCTTCAGCGTGCCGAAGAACGACGTCCACGGGTGGATCGCCACCACGTTCCCCGCGTCCGCCAGGCCGGTGCGGGTGAAGTAGCGGCCGTTGTCCCACGGCGCCCGGTCGCAGCCGACCGTGTGCGCCTTGCCGGGCGCGACCTCCTCGGCGGTGGCGCAGAGCGTGCGCGCCCAGGCGTCGGCCTGGGCCGGGGTGACGCTCAGCCCGGCGTAGGAGTCCCAGTAGTAGTACGGCTCGTTCGACAGGTCGAAGCCGAGGAAGCGCGGGTGCCGCCCGATCCGTTCGGCGAGGGCGGTCAGCAACGCGCGCTGGGCGTCCAGCGCGGCCGGGTCGGTGAACCAGTTGACCGGCTCCGGGGTCGTCTGCAGCCAGTTCGGCGTCCAGTAGCGGGCCGAGATGTGGCCGTTGAACACCGTGACCTCGACGTCCAGCCCGGCCGCGCCCGCGAGGTCCAGCAACCGGTGCAGCCGGTCGAGCTTTTCGCCGCTCACCAGGTGCGGTTCGGGCTGGAAGGCCGACCACAGCAGCATGATCCGGATGTGGTCCAGCCCGAGCGCGGCGATGTCGCCGAGGTCGCGGCGCAGGTCGGCCTCGCGCCAGTCTTCCCACAGGTGGAACCAGCGCGTCGACGGCGTGTAGTTGACGCCCAGCCGGAACGCCCGCTTCCGGGGCGCCGCGAAAGCCGGCGCCGCGGTGGCGGCCACTGCGGTCGCGACCGCTCCGGTGAGCACCGACCGCCGCCTGAGATCCGCCACGCCGCCTCCCTCGCCGTCACCCGGTCACGAACATCTAGCACGGCGGGTGAGTCGTTCTCCAGGCTTTGACCGGCTTCCTGTCCGGTCAGGTCCCCGAGAAGGCCGCGTGGTCGGCCTCCGTCCGGTCGGCGTAGCGCACGGCGTACGCGCCCATTGCTTCGTCCAGTTCCGAGTCGTCGGCGAAGTAACCCGCCAGCAGTTTCGGGTGCAGGGACCGCGTGTGGGCGCGCGCGAGCAGGGCCCCGGCGAGCCTGCCGTAGTCGTCGAGGTGGTCCTTCTCCAGCTGCGCCGGGTCGATGTCGCCCTTGAGGTTGCGGAACTGCCGGACGATGAACGGGACGCCGTCGATCGTCGTCCAGCCGAGGAGGATGTCGGTCTCGGCCTGGACCAGCCGGGCGCCGTCGACGATGCGCTGCCCTTCGTGTTCCGCGGCGGGCAGGCCGAGGTGCGGCGCCAGTGCGGGCCGTTGCGCCTGCTTCACCTGCAGCACCAGGTCTTCCTCGTCGTTGCCGTGCAGCAGGGCGACGTAGCTGCGCAGCCCCACGCTGCCCGTGCCGACCACCCGGAAGGCGACGTCGGCGAGCCGGTAGCGCGCGATCAGCGTGCGCCGCGACTCGCGCAGCGTGTCCACATAGGACACCAGGCCGTCCGCGACGGCCTCGGCGGTTTCCGCGTCGACGTGCGTGAGGATCGGCGGATCCGCGACGAACCGGTGGCGCGCCAGGCCGGTTTCGTGGTCGTCGACGCGCTCGGTCCACTTCGCGGCGACCTTCGCGCTGTCGTTCTTGCGGGCTTTCTCGGCGGCGTCGGCGAAGTCGTCGATCAGCTCGTCGGCCCGCGCCTTCGACAGCACCGACGAGTCCGGGAGCGCGTTCCAGCTTCGCAGGAAGGGCAGCTCGGCCAGCGCGCGGACGGTCCGGCGGTAGGACTTGACGGCGTCTTCGGCGGCCTCGCGGCAGCCGGCCTCGCCGATGCCGCCCTCGCGGCCGGCGAGCACGAGGCTGGCGGCGAGCCGTTTGAGATCCCACTCCCACGGACCCGGCACGGTTTCGTCGAAGTCGTTGATGTCCATCACGATCCGGCCTTCGGGCGTGCCGTAGAGCCCGAAGTTGGCCGCGTGGGCATCGCCGCACAGCTGCGCGGTGAGACCCGAGTCCGGCGTCCCGGCGAGGTCGGCGCCCATCAGCCCCGCGGCGCCGCGGAAGAAGGTGAACGGCGAGGCCAGCATGCGTTCCCGCCGCAACTGCACCAGCTCCGGCAGCCGACCGGCGTTGCTGGCTTCGAAGTACTGCTTCGCGCTCGGCCGGTCTTCCGCGGCGGCCGCGTGGTCGTGCGCGGTGACCGGGACCTTCTCCCGGAGCCGCTTCCCCTGCTCGTACAGCTCGGCCGGTGTGACGCTGTCGGTACCCACCAGCGGGCGTTCCCCTGCTCCCATACCGGGCACAACGTCCGAACGGGACATTGTGCTCCCGGACGCCGCGCTCGTCGGCCGCCGGCGGTGGTCGGCCTGGCGAGCCCCGCGGGAGGTGGGGGAAGGTGCGCTTGTCGGTTCGGTGATCGCAGCGGCGCGTTCGGCGACTCCGCTGAGGGCGGGCGCGGGTCTCGGCGGGCCGGACCTTCGACAGAGCCGGTTGAGCGAACGGGACGTTGTGCTCCCGGACGCCGCCGGGGCGGGAGGCTCACCCGGCGGCGTCCGGGTGGTCTCAGGGGTGGATGACCTCGGCGATGGCGTCGATGCCGCGGTCCAGCTCCGCGCGGGTGATCACCAGCGGCGGGGCGACGCGCAGGGTGCGCTCGTGCGTCTCCTTGCACAGCACGCCGCGCGCGGCCAGTGCCTCCGACGCCTCGCGTCCCGACGGGCCGCCCGGGGCGATGTCGATGCCCGCCCACAGGCCGCGGCCGCGGACCTCGGACAGGCCGGTGCCGATCAGGGCGTTCAGCCGCGCGTGCAGGTGGGCGCCCAGTTCGGTGGCGCGCTGCTGGAACTCGCCCGTGTTCAGCAGCTTGACGACCGCCCGCCCGACCGCGCAGGCCAGCGGGTTGCCGCCGAAGGTCGAGCCGTGCTCGCCCGGCTTCAGCACGCCCAGCACGTCCCGGCGGCCGGCCACCGCGGACACCGGCAGGATGCCGCCGCCGAGGGCCTTGCCGAGGGTGTAGACGTCCGCGCGGACGCCTTCGTGGTCCAGCGCCAGCACGGTCCCGGTGCGGGCCAGCCCGGACTGGATCTCGTCGGCGATCAGCAGCACGCCGTTTTCGTCGCAGGCCTGCCGGACGTCGGCGAAGTAGCCCTCCGGCGGCACGATGACGCCGGCCTCGCCCTGCACCGGCTCCAGCAGCACCGCGGCGGTGCGCGGGGTGATCGCGTCGCGCAGTGCGGCCGCGTCGCCGTACTTCACCGTGACGAAGCCCGGCGTGAACGGGCCGAAGTCGGCGCGCGCGGTCTCGTCCGTGGAGAACGACACGATCGTGGTGGTCCGGCCGTGGAAGTTGGACCCGGCGACGATGATCTCGGCGGTGCCGTCCGGCACGCCCTTGACCCGGTGCGCCCACTTGCGGGCGATCTTGACCGCGGACTCGACGGCCTCGGCGCCGGAGTTCATCGGCAGCACCAGCTCGGTGCCGGTCAGTTCGGCCAGCTCGCGGCAGAACAGGCCCAGCTGGTCGTGGTGGAACGCCCGCGAGGTCAGCGTGACGCGCCCGAGCTGCTCGACGGCGGCGGCGACCAGGTCCGGGTGGCGGTGGCCGAAGTTCAGCGCCGAGTAGCCGGACAGGAAGTCGAGGTAGGAGCGGCCCTCGACGTCGGTCACCGAAGCACCGGAAGCTTCGGCGATCACGACGGGCAGCGGGTGGTAGTTGTGCGTGCTCCACCGCTCGTCGAGCTCGATGAAGCTCGCGGCGGTGGGGGCGGCGGTCTCCCGGCCGGCGAACGTCGTCATGTGTTCAGGTTAGAGGCAACAGACGCAGAGTTCAGCCGGGAATCGTTGCTTTGACCCGGTGTTCGTTGCGCAATATCGCGTTCACACCCCCGAAACAATGCGTATCCGTTGACGGGTTCATCGGTAAGCCGTAACTTACCGTTCGTGGCGACTTACGGAAGCGACCAGCTGGCCGCACTGGCCGACCCGTCGCGGCGCGCGATCGTGGAAGCGCTCCGCGCCGGGCCGCGTGCGGTCGGCGAACTGGCCGCGGACCTGCCGATCAGCCGTCCGGCCGTCTCCCAGCACCTCAAGGTGCTCAAGGAGGCCGGCCTGGTCGCGGACCGGGCCGAGGGCACGAAGCGGCTGTACCGCCTCGAGCCCGACGGCATCGCCGCCGTGCGCGCGTACCTCGACCGGATGTGGTCGGACGCGCTCAGAGCCTTCGCCGAACTGGCGGAATCCACCGAAGAGGAGCAGTCATGACCCTGGAACCGATCCGCAGGAGCGTCACCGTCGCCTGCTCGCGCGAGCACGCGTTCAAGACCTACACCGAGGCCTTCGACAGCTGGTGGCCGCGGCAGCACCACATCGGCGAAGGCGACCTGGCCGAAGCCGTCCTCGAGCCGAAGGCGGGCGGCCGCTGGTACGAGCGGACCGTCGACGGCGCCGAGTGCCAGTGGGGCGAGGTGCTCGCCTGGGAGCCACCCGCCCGGGTGGTCCTGTCCTGGCGCATCGACGGCGACTGGAAGATCGACCCGGACCCGGCGTCGGCGAGCGAGATCGAGGTCCGGTTCATCGAGGAAGGACCGCGGTCGACCCGCGTCGAGCTGGAGCACCGCGGCTTCGAGCGGCACGGCGAAACCGGCGCGAAGGTCCGAGAAGGCGTCTCCGGTGAGGGCGGGCACGGCGCCCTGCTGAAGCTCTTCGCCGAGAAAGCCGCCGCCTGACCGGGTAGTTTCGGTGAATGGCGAAGAAGCACGACGGAAGCCGGGTCCGGGACGCGCTGCGCGTCGGCGGTGAGCTGCCGGACCCGGGTTCGGCCCCGGTGGGGCCCGGCAAGAAGGCCAAGGCCCTGGCCGGGCTCGAGAGCGCGGGGGAGCGGCTGTCCGCGCTGCAGGAGGCGCTCTACGCCGAGGGCGTCGGCGGCGGCACCCGCCGGGTGCTGCTCGTGCTGCAGGGCATGGACACCTCCGGCAAGGGCGGCACGGTCTCCCACGTCCTCGGCCTGGTGAACCCGATGGGCGTGCGGTACGCGGCGTTCAAGAAGCCGACCCCGGCCGAGCAGCGGCACGAGTACCTGTGGCGGATCCGTAAGCAGCTGCCCGCGCCCGGCCAGATCGGCGTCTTCGACCGCTCGCACTACGAGGACATCCTCGTCCCGCAGGTGAGCGGCCTGCTGACCGGCGCCGAGCGCCGTCGCCGCTACGCCGAGCTGAACGCGTTCGAGGAAGAACTGGCGGAGGCGGGGACCACCGTCGTCAAGGTGTTCCTGCACATCTCGCCGGAGGAGCAGCTCAAGCGGCTGAAGGCCCGGCTCGTCACGCCCGAGAAGCGCTGGAAGTACAACCCGGGCGACCTCGAGGCCCGATCGCACTGGCCCGCCTACCAGCAGGCCTACGCCGGCATCTTCGAGAAGACGTCGACCGCGCACGCGCCCTGGTACGCGGTGCCCGCCGACCACAAGTGGTACCGCAACTGGGCGGTCGCCGAACTGCTCATCGAAACCCTCGCCGACCTGAAGCCGCGGTTCCCGGAACCGGACTACGACGTCGACGCCGAGCTGGCCAAGCTGAAGGGTGTTGGCGTCCGGTCGTGACCGTCTGGAAGAGTGCGGGCGTGACCGATGTCGACGACCTCCCGTTCCTCCGCAAACAGGCCCGGACCCAGCGCTTCACCCTCGGCGCGCCGAAGGAGTTCCGGGTCGCCCCGGACGGCTCCCGCGTGCTGTTCCTGCGCGCGGAGTCGGGCACCGACCCCCGGCACAGCCTCTGGTCGGCGGACCTGGCGACCGGCGCCGAAACGAAGCTCGTCGACGCCGCCGAGCTCCTGCCCGGCGAGGAGGAGCTGCCCGCCGAAGAGCGCGCGCGGCGCGAACGGGCGCGGGAGACCGGCGGCGGCGTCGTCCACTACGGCGTCGACGCGGCCTTCACCGTCGCGGTGTTCTCGCTCTCGGGCAAGCTGTACACGCTGGACCTCGCTTCGGGCGAGGTGACGCTGCGCGTCGACGGCGCGGTCATCGACCCCCGGCCGAACTCCACCGGCACGCACGTCGCCTACGTCCAGAACCGGCGGCTGCACGTGCTCGAGCTGGCCACCGGCGACGACCGCGTGCTCGTCGAGGAGGAGGGCGAGGACATCGCCTGGGGCCTCGCCGAGTTCATCGCCGCCGAGGAGATGGACCGCACCCGCGGCTACTGGTGGGCGCCCGACGGCCGGAGCATCCTGGCCGAACGCTCCGACCGCGGCCCCGTCCCACGCTGGACCATCGCCGACCCGGCGAACCCGCAGCACCCCGCGAACGTCGTCGCCTACCCGGCCGCGGGCACCACGAACGCGCTCGTTTCCCTGGCGGTGCTCGGCCTGGACGGCTCGCGGGTCGACGTCGAGCCGGGGGACTGGGAGTACCTGGCCTCGGTGCACTGGTCGGTCGGCGGCGCGCCGCTGCTCGCCGTCCAGCCGCGCGACCAGAAGCGGATGGACGTCCTCGCGGTGGACGTTGCCGACGGCTCGACGTCGGTCGTGCACACCGCCACCGACCAGCACTGGATCGACATCGTCGGCGGGGTCCCGGCCTGGACGCCCGACGGGCGGCTGGTCGTCGAGGGCATGGTCGACGGCGACCACCGGCTGTTCGTCGGCGGCGAGGCGGTGACTCCGGCCGGGCTGCAGCTGCGGGCCGTCCTCGACGTCGGCGACGAAATCCTGTTCAGCGCCTCCGAAGACGACCCGACGCAGATCCACGTCTTCCGCACCGAGGGTGCGTCGGTGCGGCGCCTGTCCACTGTGGACGGTGTGCACGTCGGCGCCGGGTCCGCCGCGGTCACCGTGCTGTCCTCGTGGAGCCTGGAGCACAGCGGGCCGCGCGTCTCGGTGCTGCGCGACGGTTCGCCGGTCGCGACGATCGAGTCGTCCACTGTGGACCCGGACATCGTGCCGAACCTGACCTGGCTGACGCTGGGCGAGCGGAACCTGCGGGCGGCGCTGCTCCTGCCGCGGGGGTACGAGCCGAGTGAGGGCAGGCTGCCCGTGCTGCTCGACCCGTACGGCGGGCCGCACGCGCAGCGCGTCCTGCAGAGCCGCAACGCCTTCCTGACGTCGCAGTGGCTGGCCGACCAGGGTTTCGCGGTGCTGGTGGCGGACGGCCGGGGGACGCCCGGCCGCGGCGCGGTGTGGGAGCGCGAGATCCACGGGCGCCTCGCCGACGTCACGCTGCAGGACCAGGTGGACGCGCTCCAGGCGGCGGCTGCGCGGTTCCCGGAGCTGGACACCGAGCGCGTCGCGATCCGCGGCTGGTCCTACGGCGGGTACCTGTCGGCGCTGGCGGTGCTGCGGCGGCCGGACGTCTTCCACGCGGCGGTCGCCGGCGCGCCGGTCACCGACTGGTCGCTGTACGACACGCACTACACCGAGCGGTACCTCGGGAAGCCGCAGGACGAGGTCGAGAGCTACGCGCACAACTCGCTGATCGAGAGCGCGGGCGAGCTGAGCCGGGCGCTGCTGATCGTGCACGGCCTGGCCGACGACAACGTGTTCGTCGCGCACGCGCTCCGGTTGTCGTCGGCGTTGCTGGCGAAGGGCCGGCCGCACGTGTTCCTGCCGCTGGCGGGCGCCACCCACATGACACCGCAGGCCGAAGAGGTCGCGGAGAACCTGATGCGCACGCAGGTGGACTGGCTGCTGCGCGAGCTTTCCGCCGTCGAAAAGGAGACTGCATGAGCCGCTGGGGCTTGACGATCCCGCTGACCGGAGTGCCGCTGACGGCGCACCGCGAGCTGGTGGAACAGCTGCCGGACCTGGGCTACACGGGCGCGTGGACCGCCGAGACGGCGGGCACGGACGCGTTCACGCCGCTGGTGCTGGCGTCGCAGTGGGCGCCGCAGCTGCGCCTGGGCACGGCGATCGTCCCGGTGTACACGCGCGGCCCGGGCCTGCTGGCGATGCAGGCGGCGACGGTGGCGGAGCTGGCCCCGGGCCGGTTCGTCCTCGGCATCGGCGCGTCGTCCCCGGTGATCGTGTCCCAGTGGAACGCGGCTTCCTTCGACGAGCCGTTCGCGCGTTCGCGGGACACCCTGCGCTTCCTGCGGTCGGCGCTGACGGGGGAGAAGGTCAGCGAGAAGTACGAGACGTTCGCGGTCTCCAAGTTCCGCCTGGAGCGCCCGGCCGACCCACCGCCGTCGATCATGCTGGCGGCGCTCCGGCCGGGCATGCTGCGCCTGGCCGCGCGCGAAGCGGACGGCGCGATCACGAACTGGCTGGCGGCCTCGGACGTCCCGAAGGTGCGTTCCGTCGTCGGCCCGGACGTCGAGCTGGCGGCCCGCATCTTCGTCTGCCCGACGGAGGACGCCGAGGCGGCCCGCGGCCTGGGGCGGATGCTGATTTCGAGCTACCTGACGGTCCCGGTGTACGCGGCGTTCCACGAGTGGCTGGGCCGCGGCGACGCACTCGCCCCGATGCACGAGGCGTGGGCGGCCGGCGACCGGCAGAAGGCGAACCAGGTGATCCCGGACTCGGTGGTGGACGAGCTGGTGATCCACGGCAGCGTCGAGTCGTGCCGCGAGCAGGTGCAGTCGTATGTGGACAACGGCCTGACGACGCCGATCATCGCCCTGCTGCCGACGGGGGAGGACCCGTTCGAGCAGGTGCGCGGCCTCGCGCCTCGCTGATATTTCGTCGCCCTTCCGGGGCCGGGTGTTTCCTGGCCCCGGAGGAGGGCCGGATGAGACGGAAGTCGCCGCAGGAGAAGAAGCGGCTCAGTTACCTGAAGGACCGCCGCGACGACTACGGCGAGAACGCCAAGTCGACGCGCCGCGCAGCAAGGCGTTCGCCCGCCGCGCCGACCGCGCGCGGGAGAGCCTCGCCCTGCGGGCGGCGACCGGGGTGCCCGACGAAGGTCGCGCCGAGGCGGCCGAGCTGCGGCTGCTGCGCAGGCGCCGCCGGGTGAAGCGCAAGTGGGCCGACACACGTTGGGCGAGTACGTCGAGTGGAAGCTCGAGCGGCGCGCGGGCCGCGAAAACGGTCGGGCGACGCGGCTCGACGAGGCGCTCGGCCGAGTGCGGCGACGGATGCGGCGGCCGGACCGCTAAGCGAAGACGCCGGTGGCCAGCAGCAACCCGAGCGCGCCCGAGGTCAGGCCCGCGACGACGGTGACGACCACGTTCAGCACCGCGTACAGCCGCGTCTTCTCCAGGAACAACCGGACCGTCTCGTAGCCGAACGTCGAGAACGTCGTCAGACCGCCGCAGAACCCGACCGCCACCAGCGCGCGCACCGATGACGGCTCTGCGCCGTGCACCAGCCAGCCGCTCAGGAAGCCCAGGACGAACGAGCCCGTGATGTTCACCGTCAGCGTGCCGAACGGGAACGGCGAGTCGCGCCACCGCTGCACGCGACGGTCCGTCAGGTAGCGCAGGATCGAGCCCGCCGCGCCGCCGAGGGCCACCAGAACCAGCGTCACTCCGCGCGCCCCACGTACCGGACCACCTCGACCTGGTCGAGCGTCACCAGCCCTTCGCCGATCAGCTCGTCCAGCTGGGGCAGGAACGCCCGCAGCTTCGGCTCTTCGTCGATGATCACGATCACCACGGGCAGGTCCTCCGACAGCGACAGGATCCGCGTGGTGTGGATCAGCGACGAGGCGCCGTAGCCCTCCACGCCGCGGAGCACCGAAGCACCGGCGAGGCCGGCGTCGCGGGCCCGGCGGACGATCTCGTGGTAGAGCGGCTTGTGGTGCCAGTGGTCGTCTTCGCCGAGGTAGATGGTCAGGCGGGTGGCCGGTCCTTCCATCAGCGTCCCTTTCGCACGGCTCGGGTCGCCGTGAGCCCGGTGGCGACCGCGGCCAGGCACAGCACCACCGACACGGCCACGTACACCGAGGATCCCACGAGACGGCCGGTCGTCGCCGCGTCGAGCGTGTCGGTCACGAACGTGGAGAACGTCGTGAAGCCGCCCAGGATCCCGACGCCGAGGAACGGCCGGAGCAGGTGGTGCGGGCGGGCGGTGGTGGTCAGGACGGCCATCAGGACGCCGATGAGCAGGCAGCCGAGGACGTTGGTGAGCAGCGTCGCGACGGCGAACTCGCCGCGCGCGTGCGGGATCGCCACGGACAGGCCGTACCGGGCGAGGCTGCCGAGCGCACCGCCGGCGCCGATCGCCGCCAGGACATCCCACCGGGGCACGCTGATCACCTCCTCGCGGTGAACCTACTCCCGATGGCCGACGCGTCCCCGCCACCCGGTCGAGCATGCTGGGACGGGACCGGGTGACAGGCGGCGGCCGGGCGCCGTACTGTGGCTCCGCGTAGGCAAGGCAACCCTAAGGAAGGCGGGTACATGCGGGCAGACGGCCTGGCCGGGGGCAACGGCGGCGCGGACCGGCTCGGCGAGCTGATCCCCGTGGCCCTGCGCGCAATGGCGGCGGGCGTGGCGGAACGCGGCGGCCCGGTCCCGGCCGGCGGCCCGGCCGCGGTGGCGGCGGCGCTGGTCGCGGAGCGTGGCGAACCGGCTGGACCCGGCGAGCCCGCGACGGCCGCCGAGGGCGGTGAACCGGACCCGGGGGATGCCGGTGTGCCCGACGGTGTGTCCCGCACCGCGGGGCGAACCTCCGGCCGCGGGGCCCTGCCCCGGCGCGGGATCGGGGCCGAGGCCGCGCTCGAGCAGCTCGGCCGGCTGCTCGCCGCCGGGTCCGCCGATCCCGCCGATCCCGCCTGTGCCGCCCACCTGCACTGCCCGCCCCTGGCTGTTTCCGTGGCCGCCGATGTCGTCGCCGGGGCCCTCAACCCCTCCATGGACTCCTGGGACCAAGCCCCCGTCGCGAGCGAACTCGAACGCGAATTCACCACCGGGATCGCCCGGTTGTGCTACCCGGAGGCGGAAAGCCCCGACGCCGTCGTGACCACCGGCGGTACCGAAGCCAACCTCCTCGGCCTCCTCCTCGCCCGCGAAAACGGTGTCCTCCAGCCGGTCTGCGGGGCCAACGCCCACCACAGCGTCGCCCGCGCCGCCTGGCTGCTCGGCCTGCCCGCCCCGATCGTCGTCCCCTGCGAAGGCGACCGGCTGCTGCCCGACGCCCTCGACGAGGTCCTCACCCCCGGCTGCGTCGTCGTCGCCACCGCCGGGACGACGAACACCGGCACCCTCGACCCGCTGCCCGAAATCGCCCGGATCTGCCGCGCCCACGGCGCCCGGCTGCACGTCGACGCCGCCTACGGGGGCATGGCGCTCTGCAGCGACACCCTCCAGGCCAAGCTCGCCGGGCTGGAGCAAGCCGATTCCGTCGCCCTCGACCTGCACAAGTTCGGCTGGCAGCCGGTCGCCGCCGGGCTCTTCGCCGCCCGCGAGGCCGCCGATCTCCGCGCGCTCTCCGTCCGCGCCGAGTACCTCAACGCCGACGACGACACCGAAGCCGGCCTGCCGGACCTGCTCGGCCGCTCCATCCGGACGTCCCGGCGACCGGATGCTTTCCGGATGGCCGTCACCGTGCAGGCGCTCGGCACCGAGGGTCTCGGCGCCCTCGTCGACCGCTGCTGCGCCACCGCCACCGAGGTCGCCCGGCACGTCGAGGCCCACCCCGGCCTGCGGCTCTGGGGCGCGCCCGAACTGTCCACAGTGGTCCTGCGGCCGGTCGTCGCCGACGCGGCGGGCGGGGACGAACTCGTCGCCCGCGTCCGCCGGGCGCTGCTGGAAGCCGGTACCGCCGTGATCGGCCGGGCCGCGCTGCCGACCGGGCCCGGCGGGGCGAACCAGCTGTGGCTCAAGCTGACGCTGCTGCACCCGCACGCCACCGCCGCCGACTACCTCCCGCTGCTGGACCGGATCGTCGCCGCCGCCGGCGCCGAGGTCGTCGTCGGCCGGGAAAGCCCGGTCGCTTCGTGAGGCGCCACCACCTCGCCGGGGTCGGGATCGGGCCGTTCAACCTCTCCCTCGCGGCCCTGGCCACCGCCGTCGACGGCCTCGACGCCGTCTTCTTCGACAGCCGCCCGGAGTTCCGCTGGCACCCCGGCCTCCTCGTCGAGGGCGCGACGCTGCAGGTGCCGTTCCTCGCCGACCTGGTGACGCTGGTCGACCCGACGAACCCCTTCTCCTTCCTCAACTACCTGCGCGACCGCGGCCGGCTGCTGCCGTTCTACTTCGCCGAGCGGTTCCACCCGCCGCGCGCCGAGTACGACGACTACGGCCGCTGGGCCGCCGCGCGGCTGCCGTCGTGCCGCTTCGGGCACGAGGTGACCGGCATCGGCTGGGCGGGCGACGCCTTCGAGCTGACGATCGCCGGGAAGGAACCGGTGCTCGCGGACAACGTCGTGCTCGGGGTCGGTTCGGTGCCGTCGGTGCCCGAGCCGCTGCGGGACCTCGTCGCCGATCCCGGCGTCCCGGCCGTGCACTCCGCCGACTACCTGACGCGCCGCGACGAACTCCTCGCCGCCGAGAGCGTCACGGTCGTCGGGTCCGGGCAGTCGGGTGCCGAGGTCGTGCTCGACCTGCTGCGTAACCGCTCCACTGTGGACGGACTGCGCTGGCTCGCCCGGACGCCGGCCTTCGCCCCGATGGAGTACTCGAAACTGGGCCTCGAACAGTTCACCCCCGACTACACCGCCTACTTCCACGGCCTGCCCGAAGCGGTCCGCGACCGGCTGCTGCCCGCGCAGTGGCAGCTCTACAAGGGCATCGACACCGAAACGATCGGGGCCATCCACGACGAGCTCTACCGCCGCAGCATCACCGGCCCGCCCGGAGCGGTCCTGACCCCGGGTGTCGAAGTCGTCTCCGCGTCCACAGTGGAGGGCCGGATCGAACTCGGCGTCCGGCACGTGCAGCAGGGCCGCAGCGCCACCGTGCGGACCGCCGCCGTCGTCGCGGCCACCGGGTACGCGGAGGCGCCGACCGCGCCGCTGCTGGCCGGGCTCGGCGACGCCGTCGGCCGCGACCGGCGGGGCCGCCTCGCCGTCGGCGCCGACTACCGCGTCGCGCTCGACCTGCCCGGCTCGCTGTTCGTGCAGAACGCCGAACGGCACACCCACGGGCCCGGCGCCCCCGACCTCGGTCTCGGCGCGTGGCGGGCGGCCGTGATCCTCAACGCCGTGTGCGGCAAGACCGTGCACGAGCTGCCCGACCGCACCGCGTTCACCACGTTCGGCCTGGAGGACCTGTGACCCTGGATGAGGCGGCCGCCTGGCGCGCGGCCGGCGCCCTGATCACGCACAAGATGCTCGGCGAACTGTCCTACGAGCACATGCTGGAGCCGGTCGCCGACGGCGAGGAGTACCGCCTCGAGCTGCCCGGCGCCACCTACACGTTCCGGGCCCGGCGCGGGGCGTTCGACGCCTGGACGGTTGCACCGGGCAGTGCCCGCCGGTCCGGCGAGCCGGTCACCGACCCGCGCACCCTCGTCGTCGACGCCCGCGAAGCGCTGGGCCTGAGCGGGCTGCGGCTGGCCGACGTGCTCGCCGAGCTGACCTCGACGGTCGCCAACGAGGCCGCCCGCCTGCGCCGCGCGCCGAGCGCGGCCGCACTGTCCACGATGGACTACGACCTCGCGGACGGCCACCTCACCGGCCACCCGCGGCTCGTGCTCAACAAGGGCCGGGTGGGCTTCTCCGCCCGCGACCGGGCCCGGTACGCCCCCGAAGCGGGCGAGGACATCCGGCTGCGCTGGTTCGCCGTCCACCCCGGCCACGCCGAATTCCGCTGCGTGCCTGGGCTGAGCCGGGACGCGCTGCTGGACGCGGAACTCGGCGAGCTGCGGCGGGAGTTCGCCGCGAAGGCGCCCGAGGACTACGTCTGGGTGCCCGTGCACCCGTGGCAGGCCGACGAAATCGTCGGCACGCTCTACGCCGCCGAGCTCGCCACCGGGCTCGTGATCGACCTCGGCGAGAGTGCCGACGCCTACCGGCCGCACCAGACCGTCCGGACCCTGGCCAACGTGAGCACACCCGGCCGCCACGACGTCAAGACCGCCGTGTCGGTGCGGAACACCCTCGTCTACCGCGGGCTCAACTCCGCGGCCACGCTCGCCGGGCCGTCGGTGACGACGTGGCTGCGCCGGATCGGCGCGGCCGATCCGCTGCTGACGGAGGAGTACCGGTTCGGGCTGCTCGGCGAAGTCGCGAGCGTTTCGGTCAAGCACCCGCTGTTCGGGCACCTCGACGAGCTGCCGTACCGGTTCCACGAGACGCTGGGCGCGCTGTGGCGCGAACCCATCCGGCTCGCGGACGGCGAGCGCGCGATTTCGTTCGCCGCCCTGCCGTACCGCGGCCCGGACGGCGGCTCGGTGCTGGCGCACCTGATCGGCGGCGGCGACCCGGCCGCGTGGCTGACGCGGCTGTTCGACCTGCTGCTCACACCGTTGCTGCAGTGGCTGCTGCGCCACGGCGTCGGGTTCTGCCCGCACGGCCAGAACCTCGTCCTGGTCGTCGACGCCGCCGGCGTCCCGCAGCGGGTGCTCATCAAGGACTTCGCCCAGGGAGTCGACCTGCTCGACGAGCAGCTGGAGAGCTATCGGTCACTGCCGCCGGAGGCGGCGTCGGACATGCTGCGCTGGCCCGCACACCTGCTCGCGCAGTCGCTGTTCAGCTCGGTGTTCTCCGGCCAGTTCCGGTTCTGGGCCGAGCTCCTGCTCGACGAGCTGGGCCTGCCGCGGGCGGCATTCTGGGCGCCCGTGCGGGAAATCGTCGGCCGCTTCCGCGACGAGAACCCGGAGCTGGCCGCGCGCTTCGACGCCTGCCGCCTGTTCGCCCCGGACGTCGAGCGCGTGACGCTCAACCGGGAGCACTTCGCCGGTCAGGGCTTCGACAAGGTCGAGCGCGACGACGAATTCGACGTCCGCTGGGGCCGGGTGCCCAACCCGCTGCACGCCCCGGATCCCGGTGGCGCCTGGTGACGCCGTTCGCGCGCCCGGCCGGACCGCGGTCGCTGGCCGCCCGGCGCGCGGCGGCCGCCGCCGGGGAAAACGTGCTGCGTGGCGTGCTGGCCGAGGAGGGCGCTCGGCTCCTGCTGCTGGTCCCCGATCCGCACGCGCGGTTCGCCGCGGTCGAGCTCGCCGCGCCCTTCGCGGCTTCGGTCCTCGACGACGGTTACGGCGTCTGCAGCTACGTCTTCGCGTGGACGCCGTCGCGTGATCCGCTGCCGGCGTCCGGAGTGCTGGGCGGGTACCTCGAAGGCTTCGGGGACGTGCGGGTGCGGCCGGACGCCGCTTCGGCGATCCCGCTGGGCGCGCGCACCTGGGCGGTGGTCGGCGACGCCGAATGGCCGTCCGGGGCCGCCGCGGAACTGGCGCCGCGGGAGGTGCTGCGGGGGCAGCTCGCCGCGTTGGAGGGCCTGGGGCTGGTGCCGTCGGTGGGCATCGAGCACGAGGTCGTGTTCCGGGACGCCGACGGGCCGCTCACCCCGCACGGGGTCGACTACGCGCTCGGCGGTACCGAACGCCTGGCGCCGTTGCTGCGTGATCTGCGGACGGACCTGGCCGACGCCGGGCTCGGTGTCGAGTCGGCGCGGGCCGAGTGCCACCCGGGGCAGTACGAAATCGTGCTGCGGCACCGGGACGCCTTGGCTGCCTGTGACGACGTCCTGCTGCAGCAGCTCGTGGTGCGCCGGGCCGGTGCGCGGCACGGGGTCACCGCGGACTACCTGGCCGCTCCCGAGCCGGGGCAGGGGAACTCCGGGCACGTGCACCTGTCGTTGTCCGCTGTGGATGGTTCGGAGCCGGATCTGCTCGGTGGGTTCCTGGCCGGTGTGCTTCGCGACGCGCGGGCGTTGACCGCGGTGTTCGCGCCGACGTGGAACTCCTACGTCCGGCTGCGGACCGCGCCGTTCTCGCCGCGGGAGGTCCGGTGGGGGCAGGACGACCGGACCGCGTCGGTGCGGGTGGCCGGCCCCGCGTCGGGTCGTCGGCTGGAGTTCCGGTTCGCCGGGGCCGACGCTCAGCCGCACCTCGTCGTGGCGGCGTTGCTGGCGGCCGGGCGGTTCGGGATGGAGGAGGGGTTGACGCCCCCGGAGCCCGGGGTGACGGTCGGTTCTCTGGCGGCTTCGCCTTGGGAAGCCCTAGCGCTGATGGAGCGGGTGGGGGAGTTGCTCGGGGCTGATGTCGCGGCTCAGCTGGCGGCGATGTTGAGCGAGGAAATCGACGCCGGGCTGGACTCCGTGACCGATTTCCAGCGGGCTCGGGGTGCTCTGCGGGCTTGAGCGGGGGTCTCGCCTCCGGAATGGGGCTGCCGGGGCCCGGGGCCTGCTCGGGCCGGTGTCCGGCGGGGTCGTGCGCGGATCTTCACCGGCTGGGGGTTGCGCCCGGGCCGTCGGGTGCGCAGGCTCGACGTCGTGAGCGAGCACGAGTACGACCTCATCGTCATCGGTTCGGGCCCCGGCGGGCAGAAGGCCGCGATCGCCGCGGCGAAGCTCGGCAAGAAGGTGGCGGTCGTCGACCGGCACGACATGGTCGGCGGGGTGTGCGTCAACACCGGCACCATCCCGTCCAAGACGCTGCGCGAAGCCGTGCTCTACCTGACCGGCATGAACCAGCGCGAGCTCTACGGCGCGAGCTACCGCGTCAAGCAGGACATCACCATCGCCGACCTGCTCGCCCGCACCCAGCACGTCGTCGGGCGCGAGGTCCAGGTCGTGCGCGCGCAGCTGATGCGCAACCACATCGACCTGGTCGACGGCACCGCCTCGTTCGCCGACCCGAACACCGTGCTGGTCGAAGGCCGCCACCGCGGCGACCGGCGGACGCTGTCGGCCGACCACGTCGTGATCGCCACCGGCACCCGGCCCGCGCGGCCCGCCCACGTCGACTTCGACGCCGCCCGCGTGCTCGACTCCGACGAGATCCTGCGGCTGGAGCAGATCCCGTCGTCCCTGGTCGTGGTGGGCGCCGGGGTGATCGGGATCGAGTACGCGTCGATGTTCGCCGCGCTGGGCTCCCGGGTCACCGTCGTCGAGCAGCGCGACCACATGCTCGACTTCTGCGACCCGGAGATCGTCGAGTCCCTCAAGTTCCAGCTGCGCGACCTCGGCGTCACCTTCCGCTTCGGCGAGAAGGTCGCGGACGTGGCGGTGTCCGACCACGCGACCATCACGACCCTGGTCAGCGGCAAGCGCATCCCGGCCGACGGCGTCATGTACTCCGCCGGCCGCCAGGGCATGACCGCCGAGCTCAACCTGGAGGCGGCGGGCCTGGCCGCGGACGAGCGCGGCCGGCTGGTGGTCGACGAGAACTACCGGACGGCGGTCCCGCACATCTACGCGGTCGGCGACGTGATCGGCTTCCCGGCCCTGGCGGCGACGTCGATGGACCAGGGCAGGCTCGCGGCGTACCACGCCTTCGGCGAGCCGGCGCACGAACTGGGCGCGCTGCAGCCGATCGGCATCTACACGATCCCGGAGATCTCGTACGTCGGCGCGACCGAGGCCCAGCTGACGTCGTCGTCGGTCCCGTACGAGGTCGGCATCGCCCGCTACCGCGAGCTGGCGCGCGGCCAGATCACCGGCGACAGCTACGGGATGCTCAAGCTCCTGGTGTCCACCACGGACCGCAAGCTCCTTGGCGTCCACGTGTTCGGCACGGGCGCGACCGACCTGGTCCACATCGGACAGGCGGTGATGGGGTGCGGGGGCACGGTCGACTACCTGGTGGACGCGGTGTTCAACTACCCGACCCTGTCGGAGGCGTACAAGGTGGCGGCCTTGGACGCGACCAACAAGATCCGGGCCTTGGAGCGCTTCTCCTGAGCCGGCTTCACCGCACCTGGGCGTTGGCGCTGACGAAGCTCCACCCGGCGCCGCAGGCCACCGTGGAGTGGTAGGGGTCGCCCTGCACCCGCCACGGGCCGTAGAAGTTCGAATAGTCGAAGCTGCCGCTGGGCGTCAGGTACCGGCAGTAGGCCACGGCCCGGAACTGCGTGCCGGACGCGGACGCGTAGCAGTAGGCCGTCGCGCCGTTGCCGGACTGGGAGGCGGTGCAGTACGCGGGAGCCGCGGCTGCGGGCGATGCCACGGCGATGGACAACCCGGCGGCCGTCAGCGTCGCGGCGAGCAGGATCTTCGCGGTCCGAGAGGTCATGGTCCCGCCTTTCGGTGGATGGCTGGGTCACTCCGCCCACGCCGGCCGGGAAGAGCCGGTTGAGGGGACGGCCGGAACGCCACCCGGTCGGCGCAGCCGGAGCGATGCCCGCGGAGGAGGACCGGCAGCCAGACCCCGCCCTGCATGCCGATCCGAAGCCCCACCACCGGCCGCATCCCGAAAACATTGCCCTCGGTGTCCTCCCAGTACGCAAGCCACCCCCTGGCGAGTCGGCAGCCCCCGTCGATGCCGTCACCTCGCCTGTGGTGATCATCCGGTACGGGACGTCCCGGGAGTCCCACCAACACCACCGGCACCACGTGATCCGCCTGTCCCGAACCGGTTTGACACCTGTCTAGAACATATGTTCGACTGGCGCCGTGCGATGGGATCGGCAGCGGACAGGGGAGGGTGAACCGGCACTGCCCGGGCTCGAGGGCCTGGTGCGATCGGTGCGGTCACCGGAATTCGACGGCGTCACCTTTCACGAGGTGCACGCGCGGTCGGTGCTGAACAAGGTGCCCGCCGGCTCCGGCGTGCCCTTCGGCTGGACCGTCAACCCCTACCGCGGCTGCTCGCACGCCTGCACCTACTGCCTCGAAGGCGGCACCCGGATCCTGATGGCCGACGGCCGGACGAAGGCGTTGTCGGACCTGAAGGTGGGGGACGCGATCTACGGCACCCGCGGCCACGGCGCGTCCCGGCGGCTGGTGCCGACCCGCGTCGAAGCGCACTGGACCACCCTGCGCGCCGCCTACCGGGTCACCCTCGAAGACGGCACCCGGCTCGTCGCCGGCGGGGATCACCGGTTCCTCACCAGCAAGGGCTGGAAGCACGTCACCGGCAGCAGGTTCGGCGCCGCGCAGCGGCCGCACCTGGAGCCCGGCACCGAGCTCATCGGCGTCGGCCGGTTCGCCCCGACGCCCGACGAGACGCTCGGGTACCGGGCCGGCTACCTCTGCGGGATGCTGCGCTCCGGCGGGTTCGCCGCGGAACCGGACGCCGCCGCGCGGGCGCTGGAGTACCTGCCGGACTTCGGGGCGTCGGTCGGGTTCCTCAAGGTGCCGCCGGAGCCGGACGCCCACTGGCAGCGCGGGTTCCTCGCCGGCGTCTTCGACATCGCCGGCGACTACGGCCGCGGTGTCCTCGCGGTGGCGCACGACGAACCCGAGATCGCCGAGGCCTTCACCGCCGCGCTCGCCCGCTTCGGGTTCGCCCACCAGCTGGACGAGGTGCCGAAGTTCCCGACACGGCAGGAGATCCGGCTGCTCGGCGGCGTCGGCGAGGTGCTGCGGTTCCTGCACGTGAGCAACCCGGCCGTGACGTGGAAGCGGTCGCTGGAAGGCGCGGTGATCGGCGCGAGCCGCCGCCGCGTGGAAGCGATCGAAGCCCTCGGCCTGCAGCTGCCGCTGTTCGACATCACCACCGGCACCGGCGACTTCGTGGCCGACGGCATGGTGTCGCACAACTGCTTCGCCCGGAACACCCACACCTACCTCGACTTCGACGCCGGCCACGACTTCGACACCCAGGTGGTCGTCAAGATCAACGCTCCGCAGGTGCTGGCCGCGCAGCTGAAGAAGCCGTCGTGGCAGCGCGAGCACGTCGCGATGGGCACCAACACCGACCCCTACCAGCGCGCCGAGGGCCGTTACCGGCTGATGCCCGGCATCATCACCGCGCTGGCCCGCTCCGGCACACCCCTTTCGGTGCTGACCAAGGGCACGGTCCTGGCGCGGGACCTGCCGCTGCTGAAGGACGTCGCCCGGGACGTGCCGGTGGGGCTCGCGGTGTCGATCGCGCTGCTCGACGAGGAGCTGCAGCACCGCCTCGAGCCCGGTACCCCGAGCCCGCGGGCGCGGCTGGAGCTCGTCCGCAAGGCGCGCGAAGCCGGCCTGCCGTGCTCGGTGCTCGTGGCGCCGGTGCTGCCGTGGCTGACCGACTCCGAGGAGGCACTGGACGCGCTGTTCGCCCGGCTCGCCGACGTCGGCGCCACGAGCGTCACGGCGTTCGCGCTGCACCTGCGGCCCGGGGCCCGGGAGTGGTTCGGCCGCTGGCTGGCGGGCACGCACCCGGAACTCGTGCCGCGGTACCGCGAGCTGTACGCGCGCGGCAGCTACGTCCGGAAGGCCTACCGGGAGGGGCTCGCGGAGCGCGTCGGACCGCTGCTGCGGCGGCACGGCCTGGACCGCAAGTCCGCGTTCGACGCCCGCGGGCCCGAGCTGCCCGCGGCCGCGGCCGCTCCCGCGGAGCAGCTGCGCCTGCTCTGAGGGCGCTCACCCCGACGCCGCGCGCCTGCTCGGCCGGTCCGCTGTGGATCACCCGGGTGACGCGCTGGGCCGTTCGGGTGTTCGCGGCCCGGTGTCTTCGGTTTGCAGCAAAATGTCCGATCGTGTCGTTGTCGGCCCGCCGCACCGGCGCCTAACGTCGAAGGGATCGATCGGCGAAAGGAGCCGGACGTTGACGACGTCGCAGACCGACCGTGTCGCGGCCGCCCGGCTCGCCTGGGCCGCTCTCAAGCTGACGCGGGCCGGCCGGCACCCGGTGGGGGTCGACCGGCTGGCCGCGACCGTCGGCGTCACCCCGGCCGAGGCCCGGCGGCTGGTCGAGCTGATCGGGTTCACGCTGCACCGCGACCTCGTCTCGACCGGCCCCGCGCCCCGCGGCGCCCACCACCGCCTCCAACCGGCCGAAGGCACCCTCGGTGCGGGCCCGGACGGCACGGTCGACATGTTCCTGCTGGCCATCGCGACCGGCGAGCGCGTCCACGCCGCGGCCGTCTGCCCGGTCACCGGGACGCACATCCGCATCGAGCTGGTGCCGCGGGGCATCCTCCTGGTCGACCCGCCGGCGGCGGTGGTCGCGGCCGTCGACCTCGGGTTCGGGCTCGACGGCGTCGACCCGGTGGCCTGCGCGGGGCAGCCGTTCTTCGCCTCCGCGTCCGCGGCCGCGAGCTGGCTGGTCGCGAACCCGGGCGGGCGCATCTACCAGGTGGCGGCCTACCTGGCCCAGGCCCACCGCCTGGTTTCGGCGCTCGAGGCCCGGCCCAAGTACGTCCTCTGACCACCGCGCGGTCGCCGGACGAGCCTGCCGGCGTCGTAAGGTGTGACGTCCGAGGCTTCCGCCCCGGGCCGGGGGCTTCGCCACCCGGACCCGCAAAGGCGTTGAGTGGTTCGTTAGCCTTCAAGCAGCAGGAACGACCCCTTCCGAAGGAGAGCAGTCGCAGTGCTCCGCACCCACCAAGCCGGCACCCTGCGTGCCGGGCAAGCCGGACAGACCGTCACCCTCACCGGATGGGTGGCCCGGCGGCGCGATCACGGCGGCGTCATCTTCATCGACCTCCGCGACGCCAGCGGGGTCGCCCAGGTCGTCTTCCGCGAAGGCGAGATGGCCGAGCGCGCGCACGCTCTCCGGTCGGAGTTCTGCGTGAAGATCGTCGGCGAGGTCGCGAAGCGGCCCGAGGGCAACGCCAACGCCGAGATCCCCACGGGTGAGATCGAGGTGCTCGCGACCGCGCTCGAGGTGCTGTCGGAGTCGGCGCCGCTGCCGTTCCCGATCGACGACCGCGTCGACGTCGGCGAAGAGGTCCGGCTCAAGCACCGCTACCTGGACCTGCGCCGCAGCGGCCCGGCCGCGGCCATGCGGCTGCGCAGCGAGGTCAGCCGCGCCGCGCGCGAGGTGCTGCACGCCCAGGACTTCGTCGAGATCGAGACCCCGACGATGACCCGCTCGACCCCCGAAGGCGCGCGCGACTTCCTGGTGCCCGCCCGGCTCAAGCCCGGCTCCTGGTACGCGCTGCCCCAGTCGCCGCAGCTGTTCAAGCAGCTGCTGATGGTCGGCGGCATGGAGCGGTACTACCAGATCGCGCGCTGCTACCGCGACGAAGACTTCCGCGCCGACCGGCAGCCCGAGTTCACCCAGCTCGACATCGAGATGAGCTTCGTCGAGCAGGACGACGTCATCAAGCTCGGCGAGGACATCGTCTCCGCGCTGTGGAAGCTGATCGGGCACGAGATCCCGCGGCCCATCCCGCGCATCACCTACCACGAGGCGATGGCCAAGTACGGCTCGGACAAGCCGGACCTGCGCTTCGACCTCGAGATCACCGACATGACGGAGTTCTTCGCCGACACGCCGTTCCGCGTGTTCCAGGCGCCGTACGTCGGTGCGGTCGTCATGGCCGGCGGCGCCGGCCAGCCCCGCCGCCAGCTCGACGCCTGGCAGGAGTGGGCGAAGCAGCGCGGCGCGAAGGGCCTCGCGTACATCCTCGTCAACGAAGACGGCACGCTCGGCGGGCCGGTCGCGAAGAACCTGTCCGAGCACGAGCGCGAGAACGTCGCCGCCGCGGCGGGCGCGAAGCCCGGCGACTGCATCTTCTTCTCCGCCGGCAAGGCGTCGAGCACGCAGCCGCTGCTGGGCGCCGCGCGCGACGAGATCGGCAAGCGGCTCGGCCTGATCGACGAGAACGCCTGGTCGTTCGTGTGGGTCGTCGACGCGCCGCTCTTCGCGCCGGTCGAGGACATCGGCGACGACGTCGCCGTCGGCTCCGGCAAGTGGACCGCGGTGCACCACGCCTTCACCTCGCCGACCCCGGAGTGGATCGACAAGTTCGAGCAGGACCCGGGCAACGCGCTGGCCTACGCCTACGACATCGTCTGCAACGGCAACGAGATCGGCGGCGGCTCGATCCGTATCCACCGCGGCGACGTCCAGAAGCGCGTCTTCTCCCTGATGGGCCTCGGCGAGGCGGAGGCGCAGGAGAAGTTCGGCTTCCTGCTCGACGCCTTCCAGTTCGGCCCGCCGCCGCACGGCGGCATCGCGTTCGGCTGGGACCGCATCGTCATGCTGCTGGCCAAGGCCGACTCGCTGCGTGACGTGATCGCGTTCCCGAAGACCGGCGGCGGCTACGACCCGCTGACCGCGGCGCCGGCGCCGATCACCGCGCAGCAGCGCAAGGAGGCCGGGATCGACGCGAAACCGGCCACCCCGCCGCAGAACTAGTGCTGCACCTGAGGGCCGTGTGCCCGCCGGACAAGACCGCCGAAGCGCTCGACGTCCTGCGGGCCCACGCCGGCACCGCGCACCTGGTCGTGCACCGCGGCGCCGCCGTGGAGCCCGCCGGTGACCTGGTCGAGGCGGACATCGCCCGCGAAGCGGCGGACGAGATCGTCGACGCGCTGTGCGGGCTCGACCTCGACCACACCGGCGGCATCACGCTCGAAGCGCTCGACACCGCGCTGTCCGACTCCGCCGACCGGGCGGAGGAGGCGGCGCCGGGCGAGGCGGCCGACGCCGTCGTCTGGCAGGAGCTCCTGAGCCGCACGGGCGAGGAGTCGCGGCTGAACGTGACGTTCCTGGCGTTCCTCACCATCGCCTGCCTGCTCGCCGCGGTCGGCGTGCTCACCGACTCGTCGGTGACGATCGTCGGCGCGATGGTCGTCGGGCCGGAGTTCGGGCCGCTGGCCGCGCTCGCCGTCGGCCTGGTGCTGCGGCACGGGCAGCTGATCCGGCAGGCCGCGACCGCCCTCGGCGCCGGCTTCCCGCTGGCCATGGTGGTCACCCTGGGCGGCGCGCTGCTCGTCCGCGCGACGGACGTCTTCGGTGAGAAGGCGTTCGAGCTGCAGCAGCACAACGAAGTCGACTTCGTGTTCTCCGTCGGGGCGCCGTCGCTGGTCGTGGCGATGCTCGCCGGCGCGGCGGGCATGCTCGCCATGACGTCGGCGAAGTCGGCCGCGCTGGTGGGCGTGTTCATCTCCGTGACGACGGTGCCGGCCGCGGGGTACGCGGTCGTCGCGGCCGTGGCGGGGGAGTGGAGCCGGTGCCTCCAGTCCGTCGGCCAGCTGCTGGTCAACCTTCTCGGAATCGTTGCAGCTGCGGCCATTGTGTTGATCGTGCGCCGGAATGGGCAACGTTCACGGGTGGGAACGCGTCCGCTTTCACGCGGGTGACTCGTCTTCGGGTGGGATGCCCTTTTTTGTCCGGATGTCAGTAGTCATGGTTGCTCAGTCACGAGTAGGGTCGGTGACAATGACAGTCGACACCTCCTCCACCGGCGACGCTGGAGTCGGGGCAGGAGCCGAGCAGCTCGCCATCGCCGCGGCGGTCGCGGCGGGCGAGTCCGTTCTCTCACGCCGGTTCGGCAGCGCGATCACCCTGGTCGCCCCGGAGGACCTGGCCGGGAGCGGGCCGGCCACGGTGGTCCGCGCGCGGGTGGTGTCGTCGTTCGCGTTGCCGCGCACGTTCGTCATCAAGCACTACCCGGACCGGCCGGAGTCCGGCGCCGACCCGTTCGCCCAGGAGGCGGTCAGCTACCAGCTGTTCACGGCGCTGGCCCCGGACGAGCGGATGTGCCCGGAGCTGGTGGCCCACGACGGCCGCGACCGCGTGCTGGTGCTGGAGGACCTCGGCCGCACGCCGACGCTGGAGGACAAGCTCTACGCCCGCGACTCCCGCGCGGCCGAGCGCGCCCTGCTGTCCTGGGCCCGCTCGCTGGGCCGCCTGCACGCGAGCACGGCCGGCCGCGAGGCGGACTTCAACGCCCTGCTGCGGCGCCTCGGCGGCCCGGCGAAGACCGGTTCCGACGGCGTCGACGAGCTGTGCGGGCGGGTGCCGTCGCTGATCCGCAAGCGCCTGGGCATCCCGGTGCCGGACGAGGTCCGCGCCCAGGTGGCGGCGGCCCTCGAGCAGTCCCGCGCGGCGGGTTTCCGGGCGTTCAGCCCGGTCGAGCTGAGCCCGGACAACAACCTGGTGACGGGCCAGGAGGTGCGGTTCCTGGACTTCGAGAACGGCTGCGTCCGCTCGGCCCTGGTCGACGCGGCCCACCTGCGGCTCCCGTTCGCGGGCTGGCCGGACGCACTCGCCCTCCCGGCGGGCATGAGCGAAGCGATGATCGCGGCCTGGCGCGCGGAGGTGGTCGGGGTGTGGCCGGCGTTCGCCGATGACGACGTCCTCGCGGGGCACCTGACGGCGAGCGAGCTGCTGCGGGTCTGGCTGATCACGGGCGAGGAGCTGGGCTCGCTGAACCTGGCCCGCCACGCACCACCGGTGAGCCGCGAGGCAGCGTTCGTGACGTGGTGGCGCGATCTGGCGAAGCACGCGGGGTATGTCCGGATGACGGCGGTCTCGGAGTTCGCGGCGCGCGTGGCGGCGGCGTTGGCGGCGCGGCTGGGGCCGCATGCCGACCTGGCGTTCTATCCGGCTTTTCGCTGAGGCTGCGCAAGCGGACGTGTGATGGCTGGCGGGATTGACTCTGCCGGGATTGACTCTGCCGGGGTTGTCCCGCCGGCCCGAACGCCGGATTGTTCAACGGCCGTCAGGCTGTGTCAAGGCGGGAAAGCGTGCCTTGACACAGCCTGACGGCCGCTGAGGCGGCTGCGTATCGGGTCGGCAGGGGGGTCTGGCCGGAACGTGGTCGTCTTCGGGAGGGGGTCTGCCGGGGTTTGGCAGAGGCGGGTTGTGCTGGGAGGGGGTCTGCCGGGGTTTGGCAGAAGCGAGTCGTCTTCGGGAGGGAGTCTGCCGGAGTATGCGGCGGCGGGAGTTCTGCCGGAGTTGGCGGAGAGCTGCGCGCCTTCGGAAGCCGCGCGGGCGTGAGGTGGGCGTCAAGAATTAGGCGCGGTGTCGTGACCGCGTTACCTCGACCTCACCGCCTGTGAGCCTGCGTGGCGGATGGTCGTCACCGTGACCGTGATGAGCGTCGATGTCACTCCCGAACTTCCCGAGCCCGGCCCGCGGCGGCCGCAGCTCGCCGCCGTTCCTCGGCTCCGCGCCCGCCGGCTCGTCGTGCTCGGTGATTCCACCGCCGTCGGGCTCGGGGATCCGCTTCCGCGGCGGGGTGGCTGGCGGGGCGTCGGCCCGCTGGTCGCCGCCGCGCTCGGGGTGGCCGCCGATGGCTACCTCAACCCCTCCTTCGCCGGGGCGCGGATGCAGTGCGTGCTCACCGAACAGGTGCCCGCCGCCCTCGCGCACCGGGCCGATGTCGCGCTGCTCGTCGCCGGCATGAACGACACCCTGCGGCCGGACTTCGACGCCGCCCGCGTCGCCGCCGACCTCACCGACGTCATCCGGCGGCTCAAAGACGCCGGGACCACCGTGGTGCCCGTCCGGTTCCACGACCACAGCAAGGTCTTCCGCCTCCCGCCGTCGCTCAAGCGCGCCCTCAGCGCCCGCGTTGCCGAACTCAACGCCGCCATCGACGAAGTCGTCGCCCGCGAAGGCGTCGCCTGCCTCGATCTCGCGCGGCTGCCCGGGGCCTACGACCTGGCTTCCTGGAGCGTCGACCGGTTGCACCCCTCCGAACTGGGCCACCGCATGCTCGCGAGCGGCTTCACCGGGCTGCTCGCCGACGCCGGGTTCGCCGTGCCGGAACCGGTGAGCCTCACCTGCAGCGGCGGGCTCCAGCCGAGCACCACCGGGCACGTGGGCTGGCTGGTGCTCAAGGGAATCCCGTGGCTCTGGCGCCGCGGCCGCGAATTCCTGCCCTACGCCGCCGTCATCATGTGGAAGTCGTTCCGCGGCCGCTGAACACCCGCAACGCTTCGACGTCGGACGCCGGGTGGCGGACGAAGCTGTCCGCCCACTCCTCGATGCCGGGGTAACCCGATCGCGAGGTGAGGAACCGGCAAGCCGCTTCGACGTCGTACTCCGTGCGCCGCAGCTCGACGCCCTCGCCCAGCAGGGCCCAGTGCGCACCCCTGGCGCCGTACGGCATCCCGACGCTGCCGGGGTTCACGACCAACCGCCGGTCGGCGAACCGGGCGAACTGCATGTGCGTGTGCCCGCAGACGACCGTCGACGCGGAAACGCCCTCCAGCACCTCCGCCCAGCGCTCCGGGGCGGAGTCGACCAGCACGATCTCGGTGTCGTTCCGCGGCGTGGCGTGGCAGAACAGCACGTCGTCCAACGTCACCGTGAGCGGCAGTGCGTCGAGCACCGGCAGGTCGGCCGGACGCAGCTGCCGCGCCGCCCACGGGAAGATCGGGTCCGGGACGAACGAACCGCCGGTGCGGGCCGACTCGGCCAGCTCCCGATCGGCGTTGCCGCGGACCCACACCGCGCGGTCGCCGAGCTCCTGCAGCCGCTCGAGGGTCTCGACCGGCATCGGCCCGGCCAGCAGGTCGCCCAGCAGCACGATCCGGTCCGCGGCCCGGACGTCCGGCTCCGCCAGGACCGCCGCCAGCGCCGGGAGCACCCCGTGGATGTCGGACAGCACGGCCACCTTCACCGCCCCACCATCGGACACGGGAAGCGCCCCGGGCGAGGGATTTCGCCCAGGGCGCAATCGGCCTACGCCGTCGTCAGCGGCAGTTCCCGCACCCCGGTCATGTTGGGGTTGGGCTGGAACTTCGGCGGCTCACCCGGGATCGCGCGCAGCACCGGGTAGCGGTCGAACAGGATGTCCAGCGCCACCCGGCCTTCCAGCCGCGCGAGCGGCGCGCCGATGCAGAAGTGGATGCCGCGGCCGAACGCCAGGTGCGGGTTCTCCGCGCGCAGCGGGTCGAACGTGCCCGGGTCGCGGAACACCCGCTCGTCCCGGTTGGCCGCCGCCACCCAGAGGAGCAGCATCTGGTCCGCCGGCACGGTCACGCCGCCGACCTCCGCCTCCCGCACGGTCGTGCGAGCCACCGCCGCGAACGGCGTGAGGTACCGCAGCGACTCCTCGATCGCCGGCGGCACGAGCGACCGGTCCGCGCGCACCCGCCGGTCCCACTCCGGGTGCGCGTCCAGGCACAGCACCGCGTTGCCGAGCAGCATCGTGGTGGTGATGTGGCCGGCCAGCAGCAGGACGTTCGCGAAGTCGACGACCTCCGAGCGGGACAGCCGTTCGCCGTCCAGCTCGGCCTCGACCAGCTTCGTCAGCAGGTCGTCCCGCGGCTGCTTCCGCCGCTCGTCGACGTGGCCGCCGAGGTAGTCGGTGAGCGCTTTCTGGCCTGCCAGGGACTTCCGGATCGCCGCGTCCTGCTGTTCGTCCTTCTTCACCAGCGAAACCTGGTCGGAAGAGTCGAACATCTTGTCCACCCAGCCCTTGAACAGGTGCCGGTCGGCCGCCGGGACGCCCAGCAGCTCGGCGATCACGATCACCGGTAGCGGGTAGGCCAGGCCGGCCACCAGTTCCAGGCGGTCGCCCGGCGGGATCGCGTCAAGCAGCTCGCGGGTGATCGCGGCGATCCTCGGCTCGAGGTCCGCCACCACCTTCGGCGTGAACGCGCGGCTGACGAGCTTGCGCATCTTGTTGTGCAGCGGCGGGTCCAGCTGCAGGATGCTGCCCGTCGTCATGTCCTGGCCGTCCGGTATCAGGTCCTTGGGCACGAGCCGCGTGGTGTCGGACGAGAACGTGCCCGGGTCGCGGAGGATCGCTTCGATCTCCGGGTGCCCGTAGACGTTCCACATCCCCAGCTCCGCGGCGAACTCGACCCGCTGTTCCGGCTGCTTCCCCCGCAGCCAGAACTGGGACTCGTGGAGTCCCCAGGTGTCGGCGAGTGTGGTGGTCATTTCCGCCCCTTTCCCCGGTGTGGCCCCGGCTCAGCCGGAGGCCGTGGTGGGATCGTGTGCGTAGATCCCCTTCCGGTAGCTCGAGACGAGCTCCTCGAGCGCCGAGCCCAGCTCCGCCGCCACCTCCGCGACCGCCGCGGGATCGGGCTCACCGGGCGGCTCGAACGCGGTGCGGATCAGGTGGGCGAGCACCTCCGCCTTCTCGTCGAGGGGAATGCCCTCGAATTCGCCCGAAAGCGTGTCGCCCAGGTAGAAGCCGAGGGTCGAAGCGCTGAGCGCGTAGCTCAGGTGCGGCACGTCCGAGCGGATCAGCCCGTGCCGCAGCATCGCCTCCTCGAAGTGCGCGCGCAGCTCGTCCTGCTTCTTGTGCAGGTCGAGGTCGCCGAGCGCGCCGAACATTTCGGCGTTGCCGCGCAGCATCGCCATCACGAGCGGACGGCGGTGCGTGAGCAGGAACGACCCGGGGATCATCCGGTGCGGCAGGATCATCGCCGGATCGGCCTCGATCCCGGCCAGCACCGCGTCGGTGAGGTCGGCCGACTCGCGCATCAACAGCGCCTTGAACAGCAGTTCCTTGTTGCGCCAGTGCAGGTAGACGGTGCCCTTGCCGATGCCGACCGCGCGGGCGATGTCGTCCACGGCGACCTTCCGGTAGCCCATGCGCAGCAGCAGCTCGCCCGCCGCGTCCAGGATCCGGTCGGCGCGTTCGCGGTTGGGATGGCTCATGCGGCTCCACCTGCGGGTTCATTGAGGGTTTGACTGGTTGACCGAGATCGCAAATCTGGTCAACCAGTCATCACGACGGTAGCGCCGGGGCAGGGACCGGGGCAAGTGGTTCTGTCGGTGGGGTCGGTTAACGTCATCGGTGTGGCACAGGACGAGCTCTTCACCGTGAACGCCGACATCGCGCCGCCGCCGGAGCGCACGGGGGCGAACGCGGGCGTGGAACCGCAGGCGGACCCGGCGAGTTCGCCGCTGGCCGTGCGGATGCGGCCGCGTTCGCTCGACGAGGTCGTCGGCCAGCAGCACCTGCTGCGTGAAGGGGCGCCGCTGCGGCGGCTGGTCGAAGGGGCCGCGCCGGCGTCGGTGCTGCTCTACGGCCCGCCCGGCACGGGCAAGACGACGCTGGCCAACCTGGTGTCGATCGCGACCGGGCGCCGGTTCGTCGCGATGTCCGCGCTCTCGGCGGGCGTCAAGGAAGTGCGCGGCGTCATCGAGGAGGCGCGGCGGCGGCGCCAGTACAACGCCGAGAACACCGTGCTGTTCATCGACGAGGTGCACCGGTTCTCCAAGACCCAGCAGGACGCGCTGCTCGGTGCGGTCGAGGACCGCACGGTGCTGCTCGTCGCGGCGACGACCGAGAACCCGTCGTTCGCCGTCGTGTCCCCGCTGCTGTCGCGGTCGCTGGTGCTGCAGCTGCGGCCGCTGACCGACGCGGACATCACGGAGCTGATCGAGCGCGCGCTCGCCGACGAGCGCGGCCTGGGCGGCGAGCTGACGCTGACCGAGGACGCGCGGGCCCACCTCGTCCGGCTCGCGGGCGGGGACGCGCGCCGCGCGCTCACCGCACTGGAAGCGGCGGCGGACGCGGCGTCGGCCACCGAGGCGAAGACCATCGACCTGGCCACCGTCGAGTCCACTGTGGACAAGGCCGCGGTGCGCTACGACCGCGACGGCGACCAGCACTACGACGTCATCAGCGCGTTCATCAAGTCGATCCGCGGGTCCGATGTGGACGCCGCGCTGCACTACCTGGCCCGGATGATCGAGGCGGGGGAGGACCCGCGCTTCCTCGCCCGGCGGCTGGTCGTGCACGCCAGCGAGGACATCGGGATGGCCGACCCGACGGCGCTGCAGTCGGCGGTCGCGGCCGCGCACGCGGTCCAGTTCATCGGCATGCCGGAGGGCAGGCTGGCGCTCGCGCAGGCGACCGTGCACCTGGCGACGGCGCCGAAGTCCAACGCGGTGGTCAAGGGCATCGACGCGGCGCTGGCGGACGTCCGCGCGGGCCTGGCCGGCACGGTGCCGCCGCACCTGCGGGACGGGCACTACGCGGGAGCGAAGAAGCTGGGCAACGCGCAGGGCTACCGGTACCCGCACGACGTGCCGGAGGGCGTGCTGGCGCAGCAGTACCCGCCGGACGAACTGGTCGGCCGCGACTACTACGAGCCCAGCCAGCGCGGGGCCGAGCGGACGCTCGCCGAGCGCGTCCCCAAGCTGCGGCGGACGATCCGCGGGCAGTGACCGGCCTCGGGGCCGGGCCCCGGTCGAACGCCGTTCGCCCGGAGTGCGGCCCGGGGCGGGCAAGATCATCGGAGTTCGTAAACTTCCCCCTTCGAGGCGGCCCGGACAGGGGAGGGCCCCACGACGGCAGGAGGCGTGCCCGTGCCCGCGACGCTGCAGTGCATCGTCCTGGACTGTCCGGAACCGCTGGTGCTCGCCCGCTTCTACCAGGCTCTGCTCGGCGGCGAGGTGGATCGCCCCGACCCCCGGTGGCGGGTGGACGAGGACTGGTCGACGCTGCACGTGAACGGGACGGTGCTGGGCTTCCAGCGGGCACCGGACCACCGGCCGCCGAGCTGGCCCGACCCGACCTTCCCGCAGCAGTTCCACCTCGACTTCGAGGTCGACGACTTCCGGGAGTCGCACCACGTCGTCCTGGCGCACGGCGGCCGGCTGCTCGACCCCGACCTCGGCGGCCGCGGCTGGCGCGTCTACGCCGATCCGGCGGGCCACCCGTTCTGCCTGCTGGGCGACTACTGAGCGCGCGGCCGCGGCGGGGCTGCGTCACGATGGCGGCATGACTGTCGCGTTTCTCGGAACCGGGATCATGGGCGCCCCGATGGCGGCCAACATCGCCAAGGCGGGCCTCGACGTACGGGTCTGGAACCGGACCCGGGCGAAGGCCGAGCCCCTGTCGGAGATCGCCGGGGTCGCCGATTCGCCGTCCGCCGCGGCCGAGGGCGCGGACGTCCTCGTGACGATGCTCGCCGACGGCCCCGCGGTCGCTTCGGCCTTCGAGGCCGCTTCGCCTGCTTCGGGGACGTTGTGGCTGCAGATGAGCACGGTCGGTCTCGAGTGGACCGACCGCCTCGCCGCGCTGGCGGAGAAGGCGGGGGTGGTGTTCGTCGACGCGCCGGTGCTCGGCACGCGCCGGCCCGCGGAACAGGCCCAGTTGCTGGTCCTGGGCTCGGGCCCGGAGGAGTCCCGGCCGGCGGCGACGCCGGTGTTCGACGCGGTCGGCATGCGCACGGTCTGGCTGGGCCCGGCCGGCCGGGGCAGCCGGCTGAAGCTGGTGATGAACGCGTGGGTGCTGGCCCTGACGAACGCGACGGCGGAGAGCCTCGGCCTGGCCCGCGCACTCGGCCTCGATCCGCAGCTGTTCCTGGAGACGATCAAGGGCGGCGGCCTGGACGTCGGCTACGCGCACGCGAAGGGCGGCGCGATGCTGGCGGGCGAGTTCCCGCCGTCGTTCCCCGCGGGCCTGGCGGCGAAGGACGCCCGCCTGGTGGTGGAAGCCGCGGGCGACGACGTCGACGTGGCGGGGGCGAAGGCGGTCCTGGCCCACTTGGAGGCGGCGGTCGAGGCCGGGCACGGCGACGAGGACATGGCCGCGCTCTACCGGGCAGTGCTGAAAGGTTCCTGACCCGCCCGCCCCGAGCGCCCGAAGGCCCCATGGGGGCGCTCGGGGCGGCCGCGGCGGGGTGACACGGTCGGGGACCCGGCCAGGCGGTAACCTCAGGCGGCATCCCGACCCCTGAACCGAGGAGGGCCCGTGTCGGCAGGGCAGATCGCCGCGTTGATCGCCGCAGGAGCATTCGTGGTGCTGGTCGTCCTGCTGGCGATCCCGCTGATCAAGCTCGGCAAGACGCTGGACGCGGCCACCGAGGCGATCGAGCGCACCAACAGCAACACCGATCCGCTGCTGATCGGCGCGAACGAGACGATCACGCACGTCAACACCCAGCTCGAGCGGGTCGACGGGATCACCGCGAACGCGCAGGCGGTCACCGGCAACGTCTCCGCGCTGGCGTCGGTGTTCACCGCGACCCTGGGCGGCCCGCTGGTCAAGACCGCGGCGCTGTCCTACGGGCTGTCCAAGGCGGTCAAGGCGCGCAAGAAGAAGAGCGCACTGAAGGCCGCCAGGAAGGCCGGGAAATGAAGCGGCTGTTCTGGCTCGGCGTCGGCGTCGTCACCGGCGTCGTGCTCTCCCGCAAGGCCGCCGAAACCGCTCGTCAGGCCACTCCGGCCGGGTTAGCATTGAACCTGGGGGACGCCGTGCGCGAGCTGGCGGGCGCCGTGGGTTCGTTCGGTGCGGAGGTGCGCGCGGGCATGAACGAGCGGGAGCAGGAGTTGCACGACATGGTCGAGGAGCGGGCGGGCGTCACGGCGCCCCGCGCCGAGGGACGGCACGCCGCCGCCCGGCGCCCGGTCCGGCGAGCTCGCCGGGCGGAGGGCTGATCCGGGCCTGCCCGGAACCCCTCCGCCGGAGCCGAGCCGCCGACCCGTTCTGCACCACCAGCACAAGGACTGACCCGTGGACACACACGAAATCACCGATCGTTTCCTGCGCCATTTCGAAGGCCGGGGCCACACGCGCGTGCCCAGCGCGCCGCTGATCCTCGACGACCCGAACCTGCTGTTCGTCAACGCCGGCATGGTCCAGTTCAAGCCGTACTTCCTCGGTGAGGCGCCGCCGCCGTACCCGCGCGCGACCTCCGTGCAGAAGTGCGTGCGCACGCCGGACATCGACGAGGTCGGCAAGACCACCCGGCACAACACGTTCTTCCAGATGGCCGGCAACTTCTCCTTCGGCGACTACTTCAAGGAAGGCGCCATCGAGGCAGCCTGGGAGCTGATCACCAAGCCCCAGAGCGAAGGCGGCTTCGGCCTCGACCCGGACCGCATCTGGGCGACCGTCTACAACGACGACTCCGAAGCGGCCGGCCTCTGGCGCAAGCTCACCGGCCTGCCCGGCGAGCGCATCCAGGCCCGCGACGGCAAGGACAACTACTGGGACATGGGCGTGCCCGGTCCCGGCGGCCCGTGCTCGGAGATCTACTACGACCGCGGCCCGGCGTACGGCCGCGAAGGCGGCCCGGTCGCCGACGAGGACCGCTACATCGAGATCTGGAACCTCGTCTTCATGCAGGACGTCCGCGGCGATCTGAGCCCCAAGCTCGGGCACCCGCCGATCGGCGAGCTGCCGAAGAAGAACATCGACACCGGCATGGGCGTCGAGCGCGTCGCGACGATCCTGCAGGGCGTCGAGAACGTCTACGAAACCGACCTCGTGCGCCCAGTGATCGGCCGCGCGGAGGAGTTCTCCGGCCGCCGCTACGGCAGCAACCACGCCGACGACGTCCGCTTCCGCGTCATCGCCGACCACGCCCGCACCGGCGTCATGCTGATCGGCGACGGCGTCACCCCGGGCAACGACGGCCGCGGCTACGTGCTGCGCCGCCTCCTGCGCCGCATCATCCGCTCCTCGCGCCTGCTGGGCGTGCACGAGCCGGTGCTGCAGGCGTTCGCGGCGGTCGTCCGCGACACGATGGGCCCGACCTACCCCGAGCTCGTCTCCGGGTTCGACCGGATCAACGAGGTCGTCCGGATCGAGGAGGAGGCCTTCCTCTCGACCCTGACGAGTGGTTCGCGCATCTTCGACCTCGCGGCCGAGGAAACCAAGCGCGGCGGCGGGGACGTGCTGGCCGGGGACAAGGCGTTCCAGCTGCACGACACCTACGGCTTCCCGATCGACCTCACCCTCGAAATGGCGGCCGAGCAGGGCCTGACCGTCGACGAAGAGGGCTTCCGCACGCTCATGGACGAGCAGCGCAAGCGCGCGAAGGCGGACGCGGCGGCCCGCAAGACCGGCCACGGCGACCTCTCGGAGTACCGCAAGGTCCTGGAGCAGCACGGCGAGACCGAGTTCCTCGGCTACACCGACCTGCAGGCCGAGGCCAAGGTCGTCGCCCTGCTCGAGGACGGCCGGCCGGTCCGCAGCGTCTCGGCGGGCAAGAAGGCGGAGCTGGTCCTGGACCGGACGCCGTTCTACGCCGAAAGCGGTGGCCAGGTCGCCGACACCGGCGTGCTGCTCGGCGACGGCGTCGAGCTGAAGGTGCTGGACGTCCAGAAGATCGTGCCCGGCCTGTACGTGCACCGCGTCGAGGTCGTCGACGGCGAGGTCGGTCTGGACTCCAAGGTCACCGGCTCGGTCGACGCGCACCGCCGGTTGTCCATCGAGCGCTCGCACTCCGCCACGCACCTCGTGCACGCGGCCGTCCGCGGCGCGTACGGCAAGCGCGCGGCGCAGGCGGGGTCGCTGAACTCCCCGGGCCGCATGCGGTTCGACTTCACCACCCCGGGTTCGGTGTCGTCCGACGTGCTGACCGAGGTCGAGCAGGAGGTCAACGACTACCTCCAGACCAACGTCGAGGTGCAGAGCTACACCACGACCAAGGACAAGGCCCTCGAGCTGGGCGCGGTCGCGCTGTTCGGCGAGAAGTACGGCAACGACGTCCGCGTGGTCGACATGGGCGACTACTCCCGCGAGCTCTGCGGTGGCACGCACGTCGACCGGATCGGCCAGCTCGGCCTGGTCAAGCTGGTCTCCGACGCCTCCATCGGCTCGGGGGTGCACCGCGTCGAGGCGCTCGTCGGCACCGACGCGCTGAAGTACGTCCGCAAGGAGCAGCTGCTGGTCTCCCAGCTGGCGAACACCTTCAAGGTGCCGTCGGACCAGCTGCCGGGCCGCATCGACGACGTCCTCACCCGGCTCAAGAACGCCGAGAAGGAGATCGCGCAGCTGAAGACCCAGCAGGTGCTGGGCTCGGCGGGCGCGCTGGTGGACAAGGCGCAGGAGATCGGCGGCGTGACCGTGGTGGCCGAGGTCGTCCCGGACGTCGACGGCAACGGCCTGCGCGCGCTCGCCTCCGACATCCGCGGCCGGCTCGGCGCGCGGCCCGGCGTGGTGGCCCTGTTCTCCCCGGCCGGGGAGAAGCTGAGCTTCGTCGTCGCGACGACCAAGGCGGCCCAGGACAAGGGCATCGCCGCGGGCAAGCTCGTGCCGTCGTTCGCCGAGAAGATCGGCGGCCGGGGCGGCGGCAAGCCCGACATGGCCCAGGGCGGTGGCACCAACCCGGCCGGCGCGGCCGACGCGGTCACGGCCCTGCGCTCGGCGATTGCCGGCATTGGTTAACCGCGGAAACCGCGGCCCGGACCGTCCCGGCGTGGGCGATCCGGGCCGGGGCCGCCGGCTCGGCGTGGATGTCGGATCCGTCCGGGTCGGCGTGGCGCTGAGCGATCCGGCCCCGATGCTGGCGTCGCCATTGGTTACCCTCTCCCGCGATGCGACCGACGACAGTGATCTGGACCAGCTGGCCGCCCTCGTCACCGAACACGAGGTGGTCGAGGTGATCGTGGGCCTGCCGCGCACGCTGGCCAACCGCCAGGGCCCGGCGGCCGAGCTGGCCATCGCGTATTCTGAGCGTCTGGCCGGGCGGATCGCGCCCGTGCCGGTCCGGCTGGGCGACGAGCGGCTGACCACGGTCACCGCATCCCGCATCCTCTCCCAGCGCGGGGTCAAAGGCCGCAAGCAGCGCGCGGTGGTCGACCAGGCCGCCGCCGTCGAGATCCTGCAGGCCTGGATCGACGCCGCCGCTGCGCACCGCGCCCGGGAGGGAGACCGATGAACGAGCAGCCGCCCGAGCGCGGGCGCCGTCGCCTGCGCGAACCGGACGAGGCCACCCCGCCGCCGTCCCGGCCCGCGCCGCGCCGCGTCGACCCGCGCGACCCGCGGGCCGCGGAACCGCGCCGCACGCCGAGCGGGCAGCACGAGCTGCCGCCGCGCCGCGGCCAGGCCCCCAGCGGCGAGTACGACCTGCCCCAGCCCTCCCGCCGGGCCCACCGCGAGGAGCCGCCGGGCTACGACCCGCGCCGCGCCGCGCCGCCCGGCCGTCGCCGCCTCGAGCCGCCCGGCACCCTGCCGCCGGCCGACGGCGACCTCGACCCGCACGAGCGCCGCGCCGCCCCGGCCCGCGCGGCCCGCGCTCGCCACGGCCTCGACGAGGGCTCCGAGATCGACCAGCCGGCCCCCCGCCGGCGGCGCGCAGCCCCGGACCCCGACGAGGCCGAGGCCCGGCCGCCCCGGCGGCGCACCGCTCCCGACCCCGACGAAGCCGAGGTCAGACCACCCCGGCGCGCGGCCCCGGACGCCGGCGAGCCGGCGGCCCGGTCGCCCCGGCGGCGCGCGGCCCCGGACCCCGACGAGGCCGAGGACAGGCTGCCCCGGCGCGCCGCACCCGAGCGGATCGAACCGGCGCCCGCGCGGCGCCGCCGTGCCGATCCCGACGCGGCCGAGCCCGCACCGGGCCGGCGGGGTCCGGCACCCGAACCCGCGGACGCAGCCCCGCCGGGCCGTCGCCGGTCCGCGCCCGACGCCGCCGATCCGCGACGGCGACGGGCGGCTCCGGAGCCGGACGCGGACCCCCGTCGCGAGCCGCGGCGGTCCGCCCAGCCGGGTGACCGTTCCGCCGGTGTGCCCGAGCCCGGCGCCGAGCCCCGCCGCCGCCCGCCGGTGCGCGAGGAGCCGGTGACCGACGTCCTGCCGGCGCTGGCGCCGCTGCCGCCGGCCGAACCGTCGCGCGCGCCGAAGGAGGAGCCCGAGCTCTTCGCCGAGAACGACGAGTACGCGGACTACGACGAGTACGGCGAGTACGAGGACTACGACGAGGCCGGGTACGACGATTCCGGGTACGACGAGGAGTACGACGACTACGACGAAGAGCCGGAAAAGCCGCGGAAGAAGAAGGGCAAGCGCGCCCTGGGCTGGGTCGCCGCGATCGCGGTGATCGCCCTGCTCGCGGGCGGCGCCTGGTACGGCTTCAACAAGTTCTTCGGCTACGACGACTTCGACGGCGCCGGCACCGACGACGTCGTGTTCCAGGTCGACGACGGCGACACGACGTCGGCGATCGGCCAGAAGCTCACCACCGCGGGCATCGTCGCGAGTAGCAAGGCGTTCGTGAAGGCCGGCGAGGGCAACGCGAAGCTCGCCCGGGTCCAGCACGGCTTCTACGTGATGAAGTCGCACATGTCCGGGGCCAGCGCGGTCGACCGGATCACCGACGCGGCTTCGCGCGTCGGCCAGCTGGAAATCCGGCCGTACACGCAGTTCGACGACATCACCCAGCCCGACGGCAAGGTCACCCCCGGCGTGTACAGCCTGATGGCGAAGGCGTCGTGCGCCCAGCTCAACGGCAAGAGCACCTGCGTCTCGGCCGACGACCTGCGCAAGGTCGTGGACACCGCGGACCTCAAGCAGCTCGGCGTGCCGGACTGGGCGGTCGAGCCCGCGAACAAGGCCGATCGCAAGGACCGCAGGCTCGAGGGCCTCATCGCACCCGGCGTCTACGACGTCAAGCCGGGGTCCACCGCGCAGGAGATCCTCGGGCAGCTGGTGCACAGCTCGGCCGAGGCGATCCAGAACGCCGGGCTGACCCCGCAGACGACCGGTCCCGGCATGACGCCGTACCAGACGCTGATCATCGCCTCGATCATCGAACGCGAGGCGGTGAAGGCCGACTTCGGCAAGCTTTCGCGGGTCATCTACAACCGGCTGAAGGCCACCCCCGCCATGCGGCTGCAGATGGACTCCACGGTCAACTACGTGCTGGACCGGCCGACGCTGGCGACCAACGACAACGACCGGGACCGGGCCGGGGCGTACAACACCTACCGGAACACCGGCCTCACCCCGACGCCGATCGCGGTGCCGAGCCCGGACGCGATCAAGGCGGCGGTGAAGCCGCCGGACGGCGACTGGTTGTACTTCGTCAAGTGCGAGAAGAACGGCCTGTCCTGCTTCGCGGTTTCGTTCGACGAGCACAAGGCCAACGTCAAGCTGGCTCAGCAGCGTGGCGTCTTCTGAGCCGCGCAAGGCCGCGGTGCTGGGCAAGCCGGTGGCGCACTCGCTGTCGCCGGTGCTGCACGGCGCCGCGTTCGCCGCGCTCGGCCTGACCGGCTGGACCTACGAGCGGATCGAGACGAGCGCCGAGGAACTGCCGGGACTTCTCGACGGCCTCGGCCCGGAGTGGGCCGGGTTCTCGGTCACCATGCCGGGCAAGCGCGCGGCGCTGGACCACGCGGACGAGGTGACGCCGCGCGCGGCCGCCGTGGGCGCGGCCAACACGCTGGTCCGCACCGCGCGGGGCTGGCTGGCGGACTGCACCGACGTCGACGGTGTCACCGGCGCGCTGCGGGCCGCGGGCGGCTACGAGCCGTCCGCCGGGGACACCGCGGTCGTGCTCGGCGCGGGCGGCACCGCGGCGGCGGCGGTCGTCGGGCTCGCCGCCCTGGGCGTGCGGGAGGTGCAGCTGGTCGTGCGCGAACCGGCCCGGGCCGGCGAAACCCTGGACGCGGCGAAGCGGGCCGCGCTCGACGTCGACGTCCTGCGGTGGGCGGACACGGACTTCGCGGCCTTGGGGTCCGCGGCGGTGCTGGTGAACACGGTCCCGCCGGACGCGGTCGTCCCGCACGTGGGCGAGCTCGCGGCGATCGCGCACGTCCTCGACGTCATCTACCACCCGTGGCCGACGCCGCTCGCCGAAGCGGTCGCAGCGCGCGGCGGCCGCCTGGCGACCGGGCTGGACATGCTGCTGCACCAGGCGTTCGGCCAGGCCGAGCACTTCACGGGCCGCCCGGCCCCGCGGGCGGCGATGCGGGACGCGCTGCGCGAAGCGACCGGGAACCTGCTGCCCCTGCCGATCGGCTGAAAAACCCGTTGCGGGGCTTCGATATCCTGGTGGACTGCCCAAAAGAAGGGGGTTCACCGGAATGACCGGTCAAGACGCCTTGAGCGACGAAGAAGTCCAGGGTGCGTGGGTCGGCGAAGCGCCGCAGCTCAACTCGACCGTCACGCTCGCCGACTACGACCCGCGGTGGCCCGCGCTCTTCGAGCGGGAAGCCGAGCGGATCCGCCGGGCGCTGGGGGAGCGGGTGCTCGTGCTGGAGCACGTCGGCTCGACTTCGGTGCCGGGCCTGTGCGCCAAGCCGATCGTCGACATCCTCCTGGAGGTACCCGACTCCGACGACGAGGACGCCTACGTCCCCGACCTGGAAGCGGCGGGCTACCGGCTCGTCATCCGCGAGCCGGATTGGGAGAAGCACCGCTGCTTCAAGGGCCCGGACACGAACATCAACCTGCACGTCCACTCGCCGGGCAACGGCCAGACGCCGCGCTACCGCCTCTTCCGCGACCGCCTGCGCTCGCACCCGGAGGAGCTGGAACTGTACGCGGCGAAGAAGCGTGAACTCGCCGCAAGGGAGTGGAAGTACATCCAGCACTACGCCGACGCGAAGACGGAGGTGGTCGAGGAGATCCTCGCCCGCGCGCGGGCCGAGCGGGACGGGTTTGCCGCCGGGTGATTCCGGGCACCCACCCGGCAGTCCTGACTTTCACTGAACAGGGGTGGGTGAATGTCGTCTTTCAACGTGAAGCCGTCGAAACCGATGGCGGTGTTCGGTGCCATCTTCGGGGTGGCCATCCTCGTCTTCGGATTCGTCAACGCGAACAAGTCCGGCGGGTTCATCTGGCTGTGGCTGATCGCCGGAGTGGCGATCATCGGGTTCAACCTGTGGGCCGCGTTCAGCAAGAACGGGGCCACCGAAGTGGTTTCCCGCCGGGAGTGACCGGCGTCAATCCTTTTTGGCCAGGTCGTGGATCAGGCCGGCGATCTCCCGGCTGACCGGGCGGAACACCCGCAGCCGGGAGAGCGCGGCCAGCCGGGCCAGCAGCGGGACGCTGCGCTCCACCAGCAGCCGGCTGCGTTTCGTGCCGGCCGAGCGGTCGTGGACCCAGAACAGCACCACGCCCATCTGGTAAAGCCAGAGCAGTTCCGGCAGCTGGGTGCGCAGTTCCGGGTCCAGCTTCAGGTCGGATCCCTCGACGACCTCGCGCATGAGGCCGATCGACGCCTCGCGGGCGGCCGAGGAGTCGTCGCTGAACGGGCTCAGCGGCGACTCCGGGTCGGCCGCGTTGACGAAGAACTGCGTGCCGAAGCGGTGGTAGGGCTCGGTGACGTCGAGCCAGCACAGCAGCACGGCTTTGAGGCGGGCCGCGAAGCCGCTCTCGTCCGCCAGCAGCCGCCGGGCCGCCGCCTGGTGCTGCGCGGCCATCTCGTCGTAGAAGCCCTGGATCAGCTGTTCCTTCGACGAGAAGTAGTAGTAGGCGTTCCCCACCGACACGCCCGCCTCGGCGGCGATCGCGCGCATCGTCGTGCGGTCGTAGCCGTTCTCGGCGAACAGCCGCATGGCGGTCGTGACGATCAGGGACCGCGTTTCCTCGCTCTTGGCCACGCGCTGCACGTTAGCGCCGTCAGGGCTGCGGGAACGGCGGGGCCTGCGGCACGCCCGGGTGGGCGACGAACACCGGGGCCGGCTTCGGGGCCAGGTGGCGGCGCCGGATGCCGTTGAAGACCAGGACGTTGAACAGGTGCATGACGCCGAGGACGAGCGCCACCGTGCCGATCTTGACCGACAGCATTTCGAACACCTCGCGGGCGGTGACGACGGAGCTGTTGCTGGTCAGAAAGAGCGTCACGAAGCCGAGGCTGACCAGGTAGAAGCCGACCACCAGCAGCTGGTTGACGGCGGTGGCCAGGCCGGGGCTGTCGGTGAAGACCTCGGTGAGGAAGGTGCGGCCGTGCTTGCTCAGCGTCCGGGCGACGAGCACGGTCAACGGGATGCTGAGCAGCAGGTAGAGCGCGTAGGCGAGCACGATCGGGTCCATGGGTTCCTTCAGTTTTGAACGTGTTCAAGAACAAGGTAGCCGCCTTTTTGAACACGTTCAAGAGAGTGGCGTCACCCCGCGGCGGCGCTCCGGCCCGGATACGGTGACCTCCATGCGGATAGCGATCCTCGACGACTACCAGAACGTCGCCCTCACCTTCGGCGACTGGGCATCCCTCCAGGCCGACATCACGGTCTTCACCGAGCCCCTGACCGACGCCGTCACGCAGTTGCAGGGCTTCGAAGCGGTGGTCGCGATGCGCGAGCGCACCCGCTTTCCCGCCGAGGTGCTCGACGCCCTCCCCGACCTGAAGCTGCTGGTCAGCACGGGCCAGCGGAACGCGGCCATCGACGTGGCCGCCGCGCGGCGCAACGGCGTCGTCGTGTCCGCCACCGGTTATCTCGGGCAGCCGACCGCCGAGCACACGTGGGCGCTGATCCTCGCGGCGTCGCGGAACCTGCCGCAGGAGTTCCGGTCCATGCGCGAGGGCGGCTGGCAGACCGGTGTCGGCACCATGCTGCACGGCAAGACCCTCGGCCTGCTCGGCCTCGGCAGGCTCGGCGCGGGCGCGGCGAAGATCGGGCAGGCCTTCGGGATGGAGACGATCGCCTGGAGCCAGCACCTGACGCAGGAGAAGGCGGACCCCCACGGCGTCACCGCGGTGACCAAGGACGAGCTGTTCGCGCGCTCGGACGTGCTGTCCGTCCACCTGGTGCTCAGCGAGCGCACGCGCGGGCTGGTCGGGGCGGCCGAGCTCGCCGCGATGAAGCCGACGGCCCTGCTGGTGAACACCTCGCGCGGCCCGATCGTCGACGAAGCGGCGCTGGTGGACGCGTTGCGGCGCAAGGAGATCCGCGCCGCCGCGCTGGACGTCTACGACACCGAGCCGCTGCCGGCCGACCATCCGCTGAGGACACTGGACAACGCGGTGCTGACCCCGCACATCGGGTTCGTCGCGCGGGAGGTCTACGAAATCTTCTACGGGGACGCGGTCGAGGACATCGCCGCCTACCAGGCGGGGCAACCGATCCGCGTCATGGAGTGACGCTCAGCGGGTGGAGAAGGCGTGCGGCCCGCCGGGGCCCGAGGTCCCCGCACCGGCCCTGCGGCGGGCCTGCACCCTTCGATGACACCACCCGGCCCGGTACCGCGGCAGGGTCTTTGGACCCTGCTCGCCGGGTCCGTTCGGCTGATCGGCCCGCCGCGGCGGGCCGTGAGTGAGAAACCGCGCCGGCACCCGGTTTTTCCCCCACCACCGGGTCAGAGGAACGGGACGTGTCCGGGCGCAGGCCGTCCCCGCCGGCGGCACGGCCAACTCGGCCAGGTACCGCAGCACGGCCGCCGAGGCGCACGAGCTCGGGACGTCCAGCGACGTGTGGCCGTAACCGTCCACCACGAGCACCCGGCCGTCCCCGAGTTCCGCCGCCGTCGCGGGCCGTGGGCGAAGATCCCCGCGAACTTCCGCTTCGGATCGCCCGCGGCGAGGCACACTTCGGCCCGGCAGCCGCGCGGACCGCGAATATCTGGTCCAGTTCCTGCTGCTGCGCGCCCGCGACGTCGGCCCGCACGTCCACCGGCTCCCGTTCCTGGCCCGGTTTCCCGGTGGCGTTCGCGACGAGGTCGAGCGTGCCGTCGAGGGTCCTGCGGGATCGGCGGGTCGGCGCCGGTGCGGGCGGTGCGGGTGCGGGCGGGCGGGTGCGGCCGGGGGTGCGCTGCGGGCGGCGGGCAGCAGGAAAGCGGCGAGGAAGGCCCGCTTCACGCCCCCAGTTCCGCCAGGACGGCGTCGGTGTAGGGCGGCCAGGCTTTGGCCGCCCACGGGCCGAACGCGCGGTCGGTCAGCGCGACGCAGGCCGCCCCCGCGGCCGGGTCGACCCAGAGGAACGTGCCCGACTGGCCGAAGTGGCCGAACGTCCGGGGTGAGCTCTTCGCGCCGGTCCAGTGCGGGCTCTTGTGGTCGCGGATCTCGAAGCCGAGGCCCCAGTCGTTGGGCTTCTGGTGGCCGAAGCCGGGCAGCACGCCCGACAGCCCGGGGAACACGACGGTCGTCGCCTCGGCCACGGTGGCCGGGTCCAGCAGCTTCGGTGCCTGCAGCTCGGCGGCGAACGCGGCCAGGTCGTCCACAGTGGACACCGCGCCGGACGCGGGCGAGCCATCCAGCGTGGTCGAAGTCATGCCGAGCGGGCCGAACAGCGCCTCGGCCTGGTACTGCGCGAACGGGATGCCGGAGTGCTCGGCCAGCGCGTCGGCCAGCTGCTCGAACCCGGCGTTGGAGTACAGCCGCCGGGTGCCCGGCGCGGCCATCGCCTTGTGCGCGTCGAAGGCCAGGCCCGAGGTGTGGGCCAGCAGGTGCCGCACGGTCGAGCCCTCGGGCCCGGCCGGGGTGTCGAGTTCGACGACGCCTTCCTCGACCGCGATCAACGCGGCGTACGCGGTCAGCGGCTTGGTGACCGAGGCCAGCCGGAACGCCCGCCCGGTGTCGCCGTGCCGGCCCCGGACCGTCCCGTCGGCGGACACCACGGCCGTCGCGGCGTTGTCCACCGGCCACTCGTCGATCAGGCGCAGGCTCTCCATGCGCCCACCCTACGAAACGAAGGCCTCCGCACCGGTGTCGGGGACCGGTGCGGAGGCCTTCGCGGGTTTCGCGACCTCAGGCGTCGAGGTCGGTGGCGACCAGCCGGGCGACCGCTTCCACGGCCTCCTCGGCACCCTCGCCCTCGGCGCTGATGACGACCTCGTCGCCGTAGCCGGCGGCCAGCGTCATCAGGTTGAGCACGCTGCCGGCGGCCACCGGGTCCCCGCCGGCCTTGGCGATCTGCACCGCGACGGGCTGCGCCGCGGCCGCCTTCGCCACCAGCGCGGCCGGCCGGGCGTGCAGCCCCACCTTGCTGGCCACGGCGACGCGTTTCTCCGGCATGTTCGTCCTCTCAGTGCTTGTCCGTCGGGGAGCCTGTCCCGTCGGTGGTGATGTTACTTCGCGGCGGTCGCCTCGAGGTCCGACTCGATCGAGTCGTCCTCGCGGCCCGGGGTCCGCAGGTTCCACTTGATGATGGCGAACCGGAACACGAAGTAGTAGATGATCGCGTAGACCGCGCCCATCAGGAGCAGGATCCACACGTTGTGGGCCGCCTTCGCGTTGAAGTTCAACGCGAAGTCGATCGCCCCGGCCGAGAACGAGAAGCTCAGGTGCGCGTTCAGCAGGTTGGCGATCGCCAGCGACAACCCGGTCATGATCGCGTGGAAGATGTACAGCGGCCACGCGACGAACATGAACGAGAACTCGATCGGCTCGGTCACGCCGGTGAGGAACGAGGTCAGTGCCGCGGAGATCATCACACCGCCGACGATCTTCTTCTGCGCCGGGCGGGCGGTCTGCCAGATCGCCAGCGCCGCCGCGGGCAGCGCGAACATGAAGATCGGGAAGAAGCCCGTGGTGAACGCACCGGCGTTCGGGTCGCCGTTGAAGAAGTTGGTGATGTCACCGCCCTTGAAGATGAACCACACCGGCACGTTGATCAGCTGGTGGAGACCGATCGGGATGAGCAGGCGGTTCAGGGCGCCGTAGATGCCGCCACCGACGACCGGCGAGGAGGTGACCGCGTCGCCGACGTTCTCGATGCCCGTGTTGACGTATTTGAACAGCAGGCCGAAGATCACGCCGAGGATCAGCAGCGTGAACGCCGTGATGATCGGCACGAACCGGCGGCCGCCGAAGAACGCCAGGTAGGCGGGCAGCTTGATGCGGTGGTAGCGCTGCCACAGCACCGCGGCGACCAGGCCGACGACCACGCCGGCGAGCACGCTGTAGGGCCACTTGATCGGGGCGAGCTCGAACCCGCCGGTGGGCTTGTAGCCCGGCAGGTCCTTCAGCGGGGCGAAGACCTGGATGACGCTGGTGAACACGAAGAAGCCGACGACGGCCGCGACACCGGTCGAGCCGTCGCCCTTGCGGGCGAAGCCGACCGCGATGCCGACCGCGAACAGCAGCGGCAGCCAGTTGAACAGCGCGCCGCCGCCCGCGCTGAGCACCGCGGCGACCTTGTCCCAGCCCAGCCCGTCCTTGCCGAGCAGGTCGTCCTGGCCGAGGCGCAGCAGCAGGCCGGCGGCCGGCAGCGTGGCGATCGGCAGCATCAGGCTGCGGCCGAAGCGCTGAAGACCGGCGAGGCCGCCGCCGCTCTTCTTCGCCCCCTCCGCGGTGGTGGTGCTCATCTGGTTCCTCCATAGTGGGGTGCTTGACCGGGCTCCGGGGTGTTCCGGTCCAACTGCATGGTCACCTGGTAGTGATCTCCCCGGTACCAGGACGTGATGTCTTCGATGGGGTCGCCGTTCGCGCTGGAGACCCGCCGGAACACGAGCAGCGGGCTGCCGGCGCGCATGCCGAGCAGCCGGGCCGTCTCGCGGTCCGCACCTTCGGCCCAGACCGTCTGCCACGCCCGGTCCGGACGCACACCGTACGTCTCGGCCAGCTGCGCGTAGATGGACTGGGTCAGGTCGAGCCCGAGCAGGCCGGGGGCCCGGCCCGCGTGGTACCAACCGCGCTCGACGGCCAGTGGCACGCCGTCGGCGTGGCGCAGCCGCACCAGGTGGTGCGCGGAAGCGCCCTCGGCCAGGCCGAGGGCGTGTGCCGAGGCGGTGGGCGGCACCGCGGTGGCCGCGGAGACCACCTCGGTCGTCGGGGTCAGCCCCCGCCTCCGCATGTCGTCGGTGAACGACATCAGGTAGAGCTGCAGCTCCATCCGCCGGGCCGCGGTGAACGTACCCTTCCCGCGGACCCGGGCGAGCAGGCCCTCTTCGACCAGCTTGCCGATCGCCGACCGGACCGTGAGCCGCGACACGCCGTAGCGCTGGGCCAGCTCGCGTTCCGACGGGATCGGCGCACCCGGCGGGAGCTCGCGCTCCACCGTGCGGCGGAGGATTTCCCGCAGCTGGGCGTGCTTGGGCGTGGGCCCGTTGACAACCTTGTCGGGCGGCGGGACGTGCGCGGCCGCGCTCATCGGCGTCACCCTCCTCGTTCTCGCGCCACCGGGGACCGGTGCTCGCGTCCGGCCCGGAACATTGGTACGTTCCGGTCTAGACCAATGATCTGATGGGGCAGGATGCTCCGCCGTGCGGACGGGTGTCAACCACCGTTATCCGTTCGTGGCCCGCGGCGGGGTGCATGCCGACGATCGGCGTAGTACAGGTGGACACGCGGTTCGCGTCAGGTTGGGAACAAACAGTGAGCAAGGAGACCGCGATGGCGGATGACAGGCCCGAAAAGATCCTCGCGGCACTCGGCGGCGCGGACAACCTCACCGAGGTCGAAGGCTGCATCACGCGGCTGCGCTGCGAGGTCGAGGACATGAGCCTCGTCGACGAGGGGGCGCTGAAGAAGGCCGGTGCGATGGGCGTGGTGAAGCTGGGGTCGACGGCCCTGCAGGTGATCGTCGGGCCGGAGGCGGACACGATCGCCAGCGACATCGAGGACCTGCTGTGAGCCTCGAGGTGCTCAGCCCGGTCGCCGGGCGCGTGGTGCCGATCACCGAGGTCCCGGACCCGGTGTTCGCGCAGGCCATGGTGGGCCCGGGCATCGCGGTGCAGCCGTCGGGCGGGCGCTCGGACGCGGTCGCGCCCGTCGACGGCACGGTCGCGACGCTGCACCCGCACGCCTACGTCGTGGCCACCGAGGACGGCAAGGCCGTGCTGGTCCACCTGGGCATCGACACGGTCAAGGAGAAGGGCGAGGGCTTCACGCTGCACGTCGTCAAGGGCGAGCAGGTGCGGGCCGGCCAGCCGATCGTCAGCTGGGACCCGGAGGCGGTGACCGCGGCGGGCTACTCGGCGATCGTCCCGGTCGTCGCCCTGGACGCCTCGGCGGAGGTTTTGTCCGGTTTGGACACCGAGCGCGCGGTCACCGCCGGCGAGCGGCTGTTCGCCTGGGACGCCTGAGCCGCTTCTGTCACGCTGGTGACAACCGGGGCTTCGCCCCCGGACCCCCGAAAGGCACGCGAAGGGCCCTTGCGGACGACCGTCCACAAGGGCCCTTCGCGTGCGCCCGGCTCGTCAGCCGGTGACGACCTTCCCGTTCTCGACCTTGACCGGCACGCTCGGCAGCGGCTTGTTCGCCGGGCCCTGCTTGACCTCGCCGGTGAGCGCGTTGAACACCGAACCGTGGCAGGGGCAGACTAGGTCGGCGCCCTTCGGGGTGACGGTGCAGCCCTGGTGCGTGCACACGGCGCTGAACGCGGCGGCGGCCGACTCGGACGGCCGGGCCACGATGACGTCGGAACCGTCCGGGGCCTTGGCGGCCTTCGCCTGCCCGACCGGGACGTCGGCGAGCGCGACCAGCGGCGTCCCGGCGGCGATCGGCGCCTGCGCGGTGCCCGATTTGCCGCCCGGCTCCGAGGAACAGGCGGTGAGCGCGACGGCGCCGACGGCGGCACCGGCGACGGCGGCACCGGTGGACAGGACGGTGCGGCGGGAGTGCAGTTCGGCTGTCATGCCCATATCAACGAGATCGCCACCCGTTCGGTTCAATTCCCGGTGAACCGGATCGCCCCCTGTTCCGTGTATCTACCGGAGTGGGTGTGGAGTGGAGGAACGATCATGGTGAGTTGGGTGCTACGCATCGTCGTGGCGGTCGCGCTGTTCGGCTCGGCGGCGGTGCACTACGTCCTGTGGACCGAGGACTACCCGGGCATCGTGGGCCCGTTGTTCCTGCTCGACGCGATCGCCGGGCTCGTGCTGGCGATCGCGGTCCTGGCCTGGCGGCACTGGCTGCCGGCGCTGGGCGCGGTGGGCTTCGGCGCGCTGACGCTCGGCGCGTACGTGCTGGCCGCGACGGTCGGGTTCGCCGGCAACCACGACCAGTTCAACAGCGGCCCGGAGTACTGGGGTGTCATCACGGAGGCGGTCTGCATCGTCGGCGGTCTCGCGCTGCTGTTCGTGAAGGACCGGCGCCGGGTCGCGGCCTGAATTCGTGGGAGAAGTCGCCGAAGAGGCACTCATGCGCGCGCTGCACGAGGACCACGCGGGCGCGCTGTGGTCCTACGCGCTGCACCTGACCTCGGGTGACCGGATCCGGGCCGAGGACGTCGTCCAGGAGACGCTGCTGCGGGCCTGGCGGTCGCCGTCGGTGCTGGACCAGTCGCAGGGCTCGGCGCGGGCGTGGCTGTTCACGGTCGCCCGGCGGATCGCCATCGACGGCTGGCGGTCGGCGTCGGCGCGGTCGGAGGTGCCGACCGACCGGCCGCCGGACCGCGCGGTCGCCGACGGCACCGACCGCGCGGTGCAGGGCTGGCTGGTCGCCGAGGCGCTGGCCGAACTGTCGGAACGGCACCGCGAGGTGCTGGTCCTGTGTTACTTCCAGGGCTATTCGGTGGCGGACGCGGCGCGGAAGCTCGGGGTGGCCGAAGGGACGGTCAAGTCGCGCACGCACTACGCGTTGCGGGCGCTGCGCCTGGTGCTCGAGGAGAGGGGAGTGACCCAGTGAGCGAAGACCCCTTCGCGACGTTCGACGCCGCGTACGTGCTCGGGGCGCTCGCCCCCGAGGACCGGCAGCGCTTCGAGGAGCACCTGCGCACGTGCGACCGCTGCGCGGCGTCGGTGCGCGAGCTGGCGGGCCTGCCCGGGCTCCTGGCCAGGGTGGACACGCCCGTTTCGCTGCCCGACGCCGGCCCGCCCCCGCCCGACCTGCTGCCGGCGGTGCTCCGGCGGGTCCGGCGCGGCCGCCGGATCCGGCTCGCGGTGACTTCCGCGTCGGCCGCGCTGGCGGTGTCGGCCTGCGTGGCGCTGGCGGTGGTGGCCTCGGCGCCGGCGTCCGGTCCGCCGCCTCCCGGGGTGGCGATGACGGCACTGGGCCAGTTCCCGGTCCGCGCGGACGCCCGCCTGGCGGCGTTCGACTGGGGCACCCGGGTCGACATGTCGTGCAGCTACACGGGCGGCCGCAGCGGCGGCGAGTACCTCCTGGTGGCGATCTCGCGCACCGGGACGGAGACGGAACTGGCCACGTGGAAGGCGATCCCGGACGACACGGCCCGCCTGTCCATCGGCACGGCCCTGCGGCAGTCGGACCTCGCGGCCCTGGAGATCCGCGCGGGCAACGGCCTGCCCCTGCTTCGGCTGACCCTCTGAGCCCGGTGGCTCATCCGGGCCGCAGGGGGCCCCGGATGAGCCACCCACTCCCGTGATCGAGAAGCCGACACGCGTGATTGGGGAGCCGACACACGTGATTGGGGAGCCGACACGCGTGATTGGGGAGCCGACACGGGCGCAGCCGCCGTGTCGACCCTTCAATCACGCGTGTCGACCCTCCAGTCACGCGTGTCGACCCTTCGGGTACGCGAGTCGTCCGTCTGGGTACGCGGGCCGACCCTCCGGGTACGGGAACCGACCGCCCGGCTCTTCCCCGCTGCCGGATCACCGGAGGCATGTCCCGGCCCGCGCCGTGGCCGTGACAGGATTGAGCCCATGTTGCGCTGGATCACCGCAGGTGAATCGCACGGACCCGCGCTGGCCGCCGTGCTCGAAGGGATGCCCGCGGGCGTTGCCGTCACCACCGCCGACGTCACCGAGCAGCTGGCCCGGCGCCGCCTCGGCTTCGGCCGCAGCCCGCGGATGGGCTTCGAGACCGACCACATCGAGTTCCTCGGCGGCGTCCGCCACGGTCTCACCCAGGGCGGCCCGGTCGCGGTGCACATCGAGAACGCCGAGTGGCCCAAGTGGGAGCAGGTCATGGCGGCCGACCCGGTCGACCCCCAGGTGCTCGAGGGCCTCGCGCGCAACGAACCGCTCACCCGGCCGCGCCCCGGCCACGCCGACCTGCCCGGCATGCAGAAGTACGGCTTCGACGAGGCCCGCCCGGTCCTCGAGCGCGCCAGCGCCCGCGAGACGGCGTCGCGGACCGCGCTCGGCACCGTCGCCCGCAACTTCCTCAAGCAGCTGCTCGACGTCGAAATCTTGAGCCACGTCGTCTCCATTGGCGGCGCCGACGCCCCGGAAGGCCCGCTCCCGCAGCCGGGGGACCTGCCCGCCATCGACGAGAGCCCGGTCCGCGCCTTCAGCCAGGAAGGCACCGACGCGATGGTCGCCGAGGTGGACGCGGTCCGCAAAGCCGGCGACACCGTCGGCGGCGTCATCGAGGTCCTCGCCTACGGCCTCCCGCCCGGCCTCGGCTCGCACGTCCACTGGGACCGCCGCCTCGACGCGCGGCTGGCCGGCGCGCTGATGGGCGTCCAGGCGATGAAGGGCGTCGAGGTCGGTGACGGCTTCACCACCGCACGCCGCTGGGGCAGCCAGGCGCACGACGAGATCGACCGCGGCTCCGGCCCGGTCGGCGTCACGCGCCGGTCCAACCGCGCGGGCGGCCTGGAAGGCGGGATCACCAACGGCGAGCCGCTGCGCGTGCGCGTGGCCATGAAGCCGATCTCGACCGTCCCCAAAGCACTGTCCACAGTGGACGTCAAGACCGGCGAGCCGGCGGTGGCCATCCACCAGCGGTCCGACGTCTGCGCGGTGCCCCGCGCCGGGGTCGTGCTGGAGTCCGTCGTGGCGCTGGTCCTCGCCGACGCCGCCCTGGAGAAGTTCGGCGGCGACTCCCTCGCCGAGAGCAAGCGCAACGCCGAGGCGTACCTCAAGGCCCTCGAGGAGCGGTGGTGAGCCCGCGCGCGGTGATCGTCGGCCCGCCCGGCTCGGGCAAGAGCACGGTCGGGCCGCTGCTGGCCGCCGCGCTCGGCGTCGCGTTCCGGGACAGTGACGACGACATCGTCGCGCGCACCGGGCGCAGCATCTCCGACATCTTCGCCGACGACGGCGAACCCGCTTTCCGCGCGCTGGAAGCGGAAGCGGTCGCCACGGCGCTCGCCGAGCACGAGGGCGTGCTCTCCCTCGGCGGCGGCGCCCCGCTCACCCCGGCCACCCGGGCCCGGCTGGCCGAGCACACCGTCGTGTTCCTCAACGTCGGCCTCGCGGCGGGTGTGCAGCGCACCGGCCTCTCGAGTGCGCGGCCGCTGCTGGCCGGGGTGAACCCCCGCGCCACCTTCAAGAAACTGCTCGACGAACGGGTGCCCGTCTACCGCGAGGTCGCCACCGTCGAGATCGTCACCGACGACCGGACGCCCTCCGAGATCGTCGCGGACCTCGTGGCGGAGCTCGCCGCTCCCGCCGAAGCCAAGGAGTGAGTTTCCCAGTGTTGGATCCGGCGCAGTCTGATCCGGTGCGCATCCCGGTCGCCACCGCCCAGCCCTACGACGTCGTGGTCGGGCGCGGCCTGCTCGGCGACCTCACCGAGCACCTGGCCGATGCCTCGAAGATCGCGCTGATCCACCCCCCGACGCTGACCGCCACGGCCGAAGCCATCCGTGACGAGCTGAACGCCGCGGGTCTCGACGCCCACCGCGTCGAGATCCCGGACGCCGAGGACGGCAAGGCGCTGACCGTCGCGGGCTTCTGCTGGGAGGTGCTCGGCCGGATCGGGCTGGACCGCCGCGGCGCCGTCGTCGGGCTCGGCGGCGGGGCCGTCACCGACCTCGCCGGGTTCGTCGCGGGCACGTGGATGCGCGGGGTCCGGCTGGTCAACGTACCGACGACGCTGCTCGGCATGGTCGACGCCGCCGTCGGCGGCAAGACCGGCATCAACACCGACGCCGGCAAGAACCTCGTCGGGGTGTTCCACGAGCCGAGCGCGGTCTTCGTCGACTTCGCGACGCTGGAGACGCTGCCGCGCAACGAGCTCGTCGCCGGGATGGCCGAGGTCGTCAAGGCCGGCTTCATCGCCGATCCGCGGATCCTCGAGCTGATCGAGGCCGACCCGGCCGCGGCGCTGGACCCCGCCGGTGCCGTCCTGGCCGAGCTAGTCGAGCGGTCGATCCGGGTCAAGGCCGACGTCGTCGCCGCCGACCTGCGCGAATCCGACCTGCGGGAAATCCTCAACTACGGCCACACGCTCGGCCACGCCATCGAGCGGCGCGAGCGGTACCGGTGGCGGCACGGCGCCGCGGTCAGCGTCGGCCTGGTGTTCGCGGCCGAGCTGGCGCGGCTGGCCGGCCGGCTCGACGACGCCACGGCCGAGCGCCACGCCGCCGTGCTGAAGCTCATCGGCCTGCCGACGACGTACGACGCCGACGCGCTGCCGCAGCTGCTGGAGACCATGAAGGGCGACAAGAAGACGCGTTCCGGCGCCCTGCGGTTCGTCGTCCTCGACGGCCTCGCCAGGCCCGGCCGGCTGGAAGGCCCGGACCCGGTGCTGCTCGCGGCCGCCTACTCGGCGGTCGCGGCGGAGACGGCGTCCGGGAGCGTGCTGCTGTGAAGGCGTTCGTGTTCAACGGCCCCAACCTCGGCCGGCTCGGCAAGCGCGAGCCGTCGGTCTACGGCTCGACCACGCACGACGACCTCGCGGCGCTGTGCGTCGAGACCGGCGAGGAGCTGGGGATCGAGGTCGAGGTCCGGCAGACCGACTTCGAGGGCGAACTGGTCGGCTGGCTGCACGAGGCCGCCGACGGCGGGAACCCGGTGGTCCTCAACGCCGGCGCGTGGACGCACTACTCGATCGCGGTGCGCGACGCCGCGGCCCAGCTGAGCGCGCCCCTGATCGAGCTGCACATCTCGAACGTGCACAAGCGGGAGGCGTTCCGGCACCACAGCGTGCTGTCGGACATCGCGACGGCCGTGATCGCGGGTCTCGGCGTCGACGGCTACCCGCTCGCCCTGCGCTGGCTGGCCGCCCACCCGGGATGACCCCGCTGACGACGGCGCGGCTGACGTTGCGGCCGCTGACGGAGGCCGACCGCGCCGCCGTCGTGAAGGTGTTCGCCGACCCGGAGATGAGCCGGTTCTTCGCCGCGGACTTGTCCGACCCGGCTGCGGCGAGCGCGATGGTGGACCATCGGTTGGCCTACCGCGGGCCGGCCGGGCAGGGCCACTGGGTGATCGAGCGCGCCGGCGAGGTGATCGGCGTCGCGCACCTGCGTCCGTCGTGGGAGCTGCCGGGCGAGGTGCCCGAGCTGGGGTACTACGTGGCGACCGCGCACGCCGGGCAGGGCCTGGCCACCGAGGCGGCGCGCGCGGTGCTGGACCACGGCCTCGGCACGCTGGGGCTTCCGGCGGTGTGGGCGCTGGTCCACGAGCGGAACGCGGCGAGCCGGAAGGTGGCCGCGCGCCTGGGTTTCCTGGACGTCGGCCGCGGCGTGCACTACGGCGACGTGCACCGCGTGCTGGTGGCGCTGCCCGCGGTGCACGGGCGGCCGCACCACGTCGAGCTGTGGGTGCCGGACCTCACCGAAGCCGAGCGCAGCTGGGGCTGGCTGCTGGGCGAGCTGGGCTGGCGCGAGTTCCAGCGCTGGCCGGCGGGCGTGAGCTGGCGCCTCGGCGGGACGTATGTCGTGGTCGAGGAATCGCCGGCGCTGAGCGCGAGGGACCACGAGCGCACCCGGCCGGGGTTGAACCACCTGGCGCTGCACGTGGGCACCCGCGTGCAGGTCGACGACCTGGCGGCCCGCGCGCCGGACCACGGCTGGCGGCCGCTGTTCGCGGCGGAGTACCCGCACGCGGGCGGTGCCGACCATTACGCGGCGTACCTGGAGAACGAGGCCGGGTTCGAGGTCGAGCTGGTCGCGGTGGAAGGCCCGGAGGCAGGCGCGTGAGCCATCGCGGCCGTTTCGAGCCCGGATGATCGCGGCGACCGGCCGCGGCCGCTGAGCCCTGTCACGACCGAGTGACCCCCGAACCGGAGCGCCACCACCCGGACGGGGGCCTGCTCGCTACACTCCGATGTCGTGCGCCCGTTTCGTCGTGGGGGTCGGCGACCCGCTCGTGCCCTGTTCGCCAGTGTGCTGGCGGGGCTGCTGCTCGCGGGCTGCACCGAGGGTTACGCCCAGCCCCAGGCGGCCGGGGACCAGCCCGCCGTCGCCGGTGGGAAGGCCGCCCGGCCCGCCGATGTCGAGCTCGCCTCGGGTGACCCCCGGCAGAGTGGCCGGGTCATCGCCGCCGGTGGGGCCGATGCCGTCTACAACTACGGGCCCTCCGTGATGCTCGACCGGGGGCAGACCCGGATGTGGTGGTGCAGCCAGTACGGCGGGGCCGGGCCGGCCGGGGACGACATCCTCTACGCGCAGGCGCAGTCGATGAACGGCCCGTTCACCGGACCGGGTGGCGGCATCCCGGCCGCGGTGTTCTCCGGGGCGCCCGGGCACTTCGACGGCATGCACACCTGCGATCCGTCCGTGCTGCGCGTCGGCTCGACCTACTACCTGTACTACACCGGCGCCGCCGGGGACCACGCGCTCGGCAACGCCATCGGGCTCGCCACCAGCCCCGACGGCGTCCACTGGACCCGCGCGGCCGGCGGGCGGCCGATCCTCGGGCCGTCGCACGACGTGCACCGCGCGAACGTCTACGGCGCGGGCCAGCCCTCGGCTGTCTACCTCGACGGCTGGTTCTACCTCATGTTCACCGACACGACCGGCCGCGCCGCGGGCACCAACGGCGCGGGGCAGTTCGTGCTCCGCTCGCCCGACCCGGCGTTCGGGTCGGGGGTGCAGGCCCTGGACGTCGGCGGGTTCGTGCCGGTGGCGTCGACTTCGGCGCCGCGCGCCCGGTCGGTCGTCGACGGGTTCAGCGCCGACCTGATGTGGGTGGGCGCGCTCGCCGCGTTCGTCGTCGCGCACGAGACCGACGGCGGGACGACGCTGACGTTCTGGACCGCCGACTTCACCGAGCACCCCTTCCGGTCCGTGCTGGTCCCCGGGCCGTGGCGGGAGGGCCCGGGCCTGGTGCGCCGGGCGGACGGGCACGCGCCGCTCTCCTCGGCCGACCCGTGCGACCGGGTGCCGTTCGACGTCGTGCGGGCGACCACGCTCGGCGGCGCCGGCGCCCCGACCGACCTGCGGCACTTCGGCCTGGACCTGCTGGGCAGCCAGGCGTGCGCGAGCCCCGCGCGGGTGGCCGCGACGTTCGACGGCGTGACGGCGCCCTCCCCGGAGCGGACGATGGACCTGGTCCGGGCGGGCACGCGGGTCCGCGTGGACCGGCGCGCGGTGGCGGTGACGCTGGCGGGCGAGGTCCTCGACCAGGCCCCGCCGGCGCTGGCGACGCTCCCGCTGGGGGCGCGGCTGCGCTCGGGCGCGGAGGCGGTGGCGGTCCCGGGTGGTGGCTTCGCGTTCGTCCTCGACGGCCACCGCCGTCCGGTGCCCGACGGCGGGGTGGTGCTCACGAACGGCTCGACGGCCCGCCCGGTGACGGCGGCCCAGTGGGACGGCTACGCGCCGGGTACCTCCCTGGTGGGCTGAGGCGGCCCGGTCAGCCGGCGTGGTCCTGGCCCGAACCCGGGGAGCGCCCGATCCGGCCGCCGACGAACAACCCGAGCCCGGCCGGGATCAGCACCAGCAGCGCCGAGAACGCCGCCCCGCCGGTCAACGCCCCGCCCAGCTCGGACACGCCCGTCTGGTCCACGAACACCGCGCGGCCGATCACGTACAGGATCCCCGACACCACGCCGGCCACCAGCGCCGCGATGAACCACGCGCGGCCGCGGTCGGGCAGGTCCCGCCACGCGTCCAGCGCCGCCCACAGCGCCGCCGCGCCCACCAGCACCGCCAGCGCCAGCGAAGTCATCAGCGTCTGGTCCGTCGGGTGGTAGACGGCGTACTTGGCCAGCAGCGTCAGCGCCACGCCGTGCAGCAGCGCCATGCCGAGTCCGCGGGTCACCCAAGCGCTCATCCTGCGGAGTGTAGGCCAGGTTACCGACGAGTTGCCCCGGTGGCGCGCACTAGGGTGGACGGGTGCCCGAAACCCATGGACGACGTCGTGCCGCGCTGCGCGGGCTCCTGACCGGGGCCGGTGCCGAGGCGCTGCTGGTCACCGATCTGCTGAACATCCGCTACCTGACCGGGTTCACCGGCTCGAACGCCGCCGTGCTGCTCCACGCCGGCGGGGACGACAAGACGCTCTTCTGCACCGACGGCCGCTACACGACCCAGGCGGCCGCCGAGGTGCCCGACCTCGAGACCGTCGTCGACCGGGCCAGCGCCGCCGCCCTCGTGGCCCGCGCCGCGAAGGACACCACGACCTACGGGCGGGTCGGGTTCGAAAGCCGGCACGTCAGCGTCGAGGAGTACGAGACCCTGCGGCAGCAGCTGCCCCTGGAACGGACGCCCGGCCTGGTCGAGCAGCTGCGCGAGGTCAAGGACGAGGCCGAGATCGAGGCGCTGCGCCAGGCGTGCGCCGCCGCCGACCGGGCCCTGGACGACCTGCTCGCCGCCGGGGGCCTCCGCCCGGGGCGGACCGAGCTGGAAATCGCCCGTGACCTGGAGAACCGGATGCTGCAGCACGGCTCGTCCGCGCCCAGTTTCGCCTCCATCGTCGCCGCCGGCGCGCACTCGGCCATCCCGCACCACCAGCCCACGCACGCCGAGCTGAAGCGCGGTGACTTGGTCAAGCTGGACTTCGGCGCCACCGTCGACGGCTACCACTCCGACATGACCCGCACCTTCGTCCTCGGCGAGCCCGCGGACTGGCAGCGGGAGGTTTACGACCTCGTGCACGCGGCCCAGGCGGCGGGCGTCGACGACGTCCGGCCGGGCGCCGAAGTGTCCCATGTGGACGCCGCCGCCCGGGACGTGATCGAGGGGGCGGGGCACGGCGAGCACTTCGCGCACGGCCTCGGCCACGGCGTCGGCCTGCAGATCCACGAGGCGCCCAGCCTCGCCGCGACGGGCGTCGGTACACTGGCCGCCGGTATGGCGGTCACCGTCGAGCCCGGCGTGTACCTCGCGGGACGCGGTGGCGTGCGCATCGAGGACACGCTCGTCGTGCGGGCTGGGGAGCCCGAACTCCTCACCCTGAGCACCAAGAACCTCGTGGTCGTCTGACGGCGGCCCCGAACACCGGAAGATCGACACAGGAGACTGCAAGCTCGTGGCCACGACCAACGACCTGAAGAACGGGCTCGTCCTGAACCTGGACGGCCAGCTCTGGACCGTCACCGCGTTCCAGCACGTCAAGCCGGGCAAGGGCGGCGCGTTCGTGCGCACCACGCTCAAGCACGTGCTCACCGGCAAGGTGGTCGACAAGACGTTCAACGCGGGCACGAAGGTCGACACGGCCACGGTGGACCGCCGGAACATGACCTACCTCTACAAGGAGGGCCAGGACTTCGTGTTCATGGACGGTGACACCTACGACCAGATCACCGTCCCGGCCGAGGTCGTCGGCGACAACGCCAACTACATGCTCGAGAACACCGAGGTCCAGGTCGCGGTGCACGAGAACGAGCCGCTGTACGTCGAGCTGCCGACGTCGGTCGAGCTGGTCGTCCAGCACACCGACCCGGGCCTGCAGGGCGACCGCTCCACCGGCGGCACCAAGCCGGCCACGCTGGAGACCGGCGCGGAGATCCAGGTCCCGCTGTTCCTGTCCACCGGCGAGAAGATCAAGGTCGACACCCGCGACGGCCGTTACCTGGGCCGCGTCTCCAGCTGATGCCGACGTCGAAACCCCACCCGAACCGCGGCGGTGCGATCAGCCGACGGCAGGCGCGCCGCCGCGCGGTGGAAATGCTGTACGAGGCCGTGCAGCGCGACACCGACGCGGTGACGCTGCTGGCCGACCGGGTCGGCGCGACGGACGTCGACCCGATCGCGGACTACACGATCAGCCTGGTCGAGGGCGTGACCGGCCGCAAGGCGCAGATCGACGAGCTGCTGGCCGAGCACGCGCAGGGCTGGACCCTGGAGCGGATGCCGAAGGTCGACCTCGCGGTCCTGCGGGTCGGGGTCTACGAGCTGCTCTGGGCCGAGGACGTGCCGGACCCGGTCGCGATCGACGAGGCCGTGGGTCTCGCGAAGGAACTGTCCACGGACGACTCGCCGCGGTTCGTCAACGGCGTCCTCGGCCGGATCGGCACGATCGCCGACCGCCTGCGCGCGGTGCTCTGAACGAAGATCCACCCGGGTGCTGCGAGCCCCCCGACGAGTCAGTGAGCGTCTCCGGTGCCCCACCGGGAACGCTCACTGCGTCGGTTTCGCACACTCTCGGATCGGGATCAGTCCTCCTTGGAAGGACGCGCTTCCGGGGGCAGGACGCCCCAGTCGATCAGCTGCTCGGTCAGCTCGCCCGGGGTCATGTCGTAGATGATCGCCAGGGACCGCAGGTCCTCGGTGCGGATCGAGAGCACCTTGCCGTTGTAGTCGCCGCGCTGGCTCTGGATCGTCGCCGCGTAGCGGGCCAGCGGGCCCACCTTTTCGGCCGGCAGCTGCTGCAGGCGCTCCAGGTTGATCACGATCTTCGTGGCGGGCTCGGCACCGGAGGGGACCCGGCCCTCGGGCAGCAGCTCGACCACCGGGACACCGTAGAAGTCGGCCAGCTCGGCCAGCTTCTGGACGGTGACGGCGCGGTCGCCACGCTCGTACGAGCCGACGACGACGGCCTTCCAGCGCCCACCGGACTTCTGCTCGACCCCGTGCAGGGACAGGCCCTGCTGCTGGCGGATCCCGCGGAGCTTGGCCCCGAGCGCCTTGGCGTAATCGCCCATCTGGTCGTTCTCCGTTCTTCACCCCCTCCCGGTCGGGGTGACCGGGCCGGGGGACTCGCTGAGTCGAATACTCAGAGTAATGGTTACGCATTGTTGTCACCAGGTCAAGCAGAAGCTTGCCGCGAATCACGCCACACCACCCGGAAGACTGAGCAAAGTGCCTGCTACTGTCGGTGGGAAAGCCCCGACCAGCAGGGGAACAGACGTCCTTTAAGGACCCGTCCGGTGAGGCGGGGAAGGAGTCCGGTTTGTCGTCACGCCCGCGTGACGCGGCTGGTTCGGCCGGGGAGCGCGAGCTCCTGACGGCCGGCGATGTCGCGCGCACGATCGCCCGAATGGCCCATCAGGTCATCGAAAAGACCGCGAACGGTGCGGAGAGCACTACCCCGCCCGTGTTGCTCGGCATCCCGTCCCGGGGCACGCCGCTCGCGGCCCGCCTGGCCGACAAGATCGGCGAGTTCTCCGGGGTCCGCCCGCCCACCGGCGCCCTCGACGTCACCCTCTACCGGGACGACCTCCGCCGCCGCCCGCCGCGTGCCCTCGAGCAGACGCAGCTGCCCGCCGACGGCATCGACGACCGCGTCGTGATCCTCGTCGACGACGTGCTCTTCTCCGGCCGCACGATCCGGGCCGCGCTCGATGCCCTGCGTGATCACGGCCGCCCCCGCGCCGTGCAGCTGGCCGTGCTGGTCGACCGCGGTCACCGCGAGCTGCCGATCCGCGCCGACTACGTCGGCAAGAACGTGCCGACCGCCCGGACCGAGGGTGTCTCCGTCCTGCTGGCCGAGATCGACGGCCGCGACGCCGTCCTGTTGCGTCCGTCCGAGCCCGACACTGCTGCTGGAGAGGACTCGTGAAGCACCTGCTCGCCACCGACGGCCTGGACCCGGCGCTGGCCACGGCCGTGCTCGACACGGCCGAAGAGCTGAAGCACACCCTGCTCGGCCGCGAGGTCAAGAAGCTGCCGACGCTGCGCGGCCGCACGGTGATCACCCTGTTCTACGAGAACTCGACCCGCACCCGGGTGTCGTTCGAGATCGCCGGGAAGTGGATGAGCGCGGACGTGGTCAACGTCTCCGCGTCAAGCTCCTCGGTCAACAAGGGGGAGTCCCTGCGGGACACCGCGCTGACGCTGGCCGCCGCGGGCGCCGACTGCGTGATCGTCCGGCACCCCGCCAGCGGCGCCGCCCAGCGGCTCTCGGAGTGGCTCGCCGAGCCCGGCACGTCCGTGGTCAACGCCGGCGACGGCACCCACGAGCACCCGACGCAGGCGCTGCTCGACGCGGCCACGCTGCGGGAACGCCTCGGGTCGCTCAAGGACCGCCGGATCGCGATCGTCGGGGACGTCCTGCACAGCCGCGTCGCCCGCTCGAACATCCACCTGCTCTCGGCCCTGGGCGCCGAAGTCGTGCTCGTCGCACCGCCGACGTTGCTGCCTTACGGCGTCGAAAGCCTTCCGGTGACCGTTTCGCACGATCTCGACGCCGAGCTCCCCGCGGTCGACGCCGTCATGATGCTGCGCGTCCAAGCCGAGCGCATGCACGGAGGTTTCTTCCCGTCGGCGCGGGAGTACTCCATCGCGTACGGCCTCTCGGAACGGCGGCAGAAGCTGCTGCCGGACCACGCGGTCGTGCTGCACCCCGGCCCGATGCTGCGCGGGATGGAGATCGCGAGCGCGGTCGCCGACTCCCCGGCCTCGGCCATCACCGAGCAGGTCCGCAACGGCGTCCACGTGCGCATGGCGGTCCTTTACCACCTCCTGGCCAGCGAAGGAGCCGCAGCGTGAGCACCGTGATCAAGGGCGCCCGCCCGTACGGCGAGGGCGACCCGGTCGACGTCCTGGTCGAGGACGGCGTGATCACCGCGATCGGCGCCGTCGACGTCCCGGAAGACGCCGAAGTCATCGACGCGGGCGGACAGATCCTGCTGCCCGGCTTCGTCGACCTGCACACCCACCTGCGCGAACCCGGCCGCGAGGACACCGAGACGATCGACACCGGCTCCGCCGCCGCGGCGCTCGGCGGCTACACGGCGGTGTTCGCCATGGCCAACACCGACCCGGTCGCCGACAACGCCGTGATCGTCGACCACGTCTGGCGGCGCGGCCAGGAGGTCGGCCTGGTCGACGTCCACCCGGTCGGCGCGGTCACCGTCGGGCTCAAGGGCGAGAAGCTCGCCGAGCTGGGCACGATGGCGAAGTCGCAGGCCCGGGTGAAGGTGTTCTCCGACGACGGCCTCTGCGTCGCCGACCCGCTGCTCATGCGCCGCGCGCTGGAGTACTCGACCGCGCTCGACGTCGTCATCGCGCAGCACGCGGAGGAGCCGCGGCTTACCGTCGGCGCCCAGGCCCACGAGGGCGAGCGCGCGGCCCGGCTCGGCTACACCGGCTGGCCGGCCGCCGCCGAGGAATCCATCGTGGCCCGCGACTGCCTGCTGGCGCTGCACGCGAACGCGCGGCTGCACGTCTGCCACGTTTCGACGGCGGGCACAGCGGACGTGCTGCGCTGGGCCAAGGACCGCGGCACGAAGGTGTCCGCCGAGGTCACCCCGCACCACCTGCTGCTCACCGACGAGCGCCTGGCCACCTACGACCCGGTCAACAAGGTGAACCCGCCGCTGCGCACCGAGTCCGACGCCGAAAAGCTGCGCGCGGCCCTGGCCGAAGGCGTCATCGACTGCGTCGCCACCGACCACGCCCCGCACGCCGTGCAGGACAAGGACACGGAGTGGAGCGCGGCCCGGCCGGGGATGCTCGGGCTGCAGACGGCGCTGTCCATCGTCACCGAAACCATGGTCCGCACCGGCCTGCTCGACTGGCGCGGCGTCGCCCGCGTGCTGAGCGAGCGGCCCGCCGAAATCGGCAACCTGGCCGACCAGGGCCGGCCGATCGCGGTGGGGGAGCCGGCGAACCTGACGCTGGTCGACCCGGACGCCGAGTGGACGGTCCGGGGCGCCGAGCTGGCGAGCATCGCGGCCAACACCCCGTACGAGGGAATGCGGCTGCCCGGCGTGGTGACCGCCACGCTGCTGCGCGGGCGGCTCACCGCCCGGGACGGGAAGATCTGCTGATGGAGCGCTTCTGGCTCGTGCTGGCGATCGTCGCCTTCTTCCTGCTCTGCCTCTGGGGCATGTACGTCGGCTGGCGGCGCAAGGCGCGCTCGCAGAGCGTGCAGGTGCCGCCGTTCCCCGCCATCCCCTCGGACCCGGGTGACGTCCTGCTGGAGTCCACCGGCGTCTACCTCGCCACGACGTTCGCGGGGCAGTGGCAGAACCGGGTCGTCACCCGCGGCGCGGGACTGCGCACCGGCGCGGTCTGGCGGCTGCACGACGGCGGTATCGCCGTCGAGCGCGGGGGAGCACCGGACTTCTGGATCCCGCGGGACGCGATCACCGGCGTCCGGCGCGACACGAAGATCGCCGGGAAGGTGATGGGCACCGAGGCCCTGCTCGTCATCACCTGGCGGCTCGGCGAGACCGAGCTCGACACCGGCTTCCGGGGCGACGACCTCGACGACTATCCACAGTGGATCGAACGGATCCGGATCAAGGGAGGTGCCCAGTGAACGCGCGCGCTCAGGCCGCACTGGTACTCGAAGACGGCCGGGTGTTCCGCGGCGCCGCCTACGGCGCACAGGGGCGGAGCCTCGGCGAGGCGGTGTTCTGCACCGGGATGACCGGTTACCAGGAGACGCTGACCGACCCGTCCTACCACGGCCAGATCGTGGTGCAGACGGCGCCGCAGATCGGCAACACCGGCTGGAACGACGAGGACGACGAGTCCTCGAAGATCTGGGTCAACGGTTACGTCGTCCGCGACCCCGCGCGCACGCCGTCCAACTGGCGTTCCAAGCGCTCGCTGGACGAGGAGCTGGTGCGCCAGGGGATCGTCGGCATCGCCGAGGTCGACACCCGCTCGCTGACCCGCCACCTGCGCGAGGTCGGCGCGATGCGCGCCGGGGTGTTCTCCGGCGACGCGCTGGGCAGCGTCGACGACATGGTCGCCGAGGTGCTGGCGAGCCCGAAGATGGAAGGCGCCGACCTGGCCGGCCAAGTGACCACGCCGAAGCCGTACGTGGTCTCACCGTCCGGTGACGTCCGCTTCCGGGTGGCGGCGCTGGACCTGGGCATCAAGTCGAACACCCCGCGCCAGATGGTCAAGCGCGGCATCGAGGTGCACGTGCTGCCCTCGACGTCGTCGCTGGAGGAGCTGCTGGCGATCGAGCCGGACGGCGTGTTCCTGTCGAACGGCCCGGGCGACCCGGCCACGACGACGCACGCGACCGAGCTGACCAAGCAGGTCCTCGGCCGCGAGATCCCGCTGTTCGGCATCTGCTTCGGCAACCAGGTCCTCGGCCGCGCGCTGGGCCTCGGGACGTACAAGATGCGCTACGGCCACCGCGGCATCAACATCCCGGTGATCGACGTGGCGACTCGCTCCGTGGCGATCACGGCGCAGAACCACGGGTTCGCCCTCGAAGGCGAGCCGGGCCAGCGCTTCGAGTCCCCGTTCGGCGCGGCGCAGATCAGCCACTACTGCCCGAACGACGACACGGTCGAGGGCGTCCGCGCGCTGGACGTCCCGGCGTTCTCGGTCCAGTACCACCCCGAAGCCGCGGCCGGCCCCCACGACGCGGCGCCCCTGTTCGACGAATTCGTTTCGCTCATGGAGAAGCGGTCGTGACCCTCACGACCGGCATCGAACGGCTCCGGATCCGGAACTTCCGAGTGCTCCGGGACGTCGAGCTGGGCGAGCTCACCGCCGTCACGGTCCTGCTCGGACCAAACGGAAGTGGCAAGTCGACGGTGTTCGATGCGCTGCGATTCCTCGCCGAATCGTTCCGCCTGGGACTGCTACCGGCTTGGGAGCGGCGAGGCGGAATCGCCGACATCGGTACCCGCGGCGCGACCGGTCTGATCGAGATCGAGCTGGATTGCCGCGTCGAGAATGCCGTCGGCCGCTACCGGCTGGTCATCGATCACGAAGACGACCTCCCCGTGGTGGCCGAAGAGAGGCTGGTCTGGCAGGACGACGCGCAAGCCCCGTTCAATGCACTGGAGCTCCGACGCGGGATCGGGACAGTTACTCGCGCCGGCGTCGAGAAAGAGCCGATCGAGCTGGCCGCACCGGATCTGCTTGGCGTCGGTGTGGTGAGCCAGTTCGCGGCCAACGCCGAAGTCGGCCGGTTCCGCCGGTTCATCGCCGGGATCCGTCTTGTCGATCTCGACCTCGCCGCGATGCGCCGAGGAGCGAAGATCGGTGGTTCGTCGAAACTTGAGCGCTCAGGTCGCAACATCGGTGCGGTCGTCGAGCACCTTCGCACGGAACGACCGGAACAGTGGTCGGAAATTCGGCGTTCGTTGCGTCGCTACGTCCCGGGACTGGACGATATCGAGCCCTTGCAGCAGGGTGATGGCAGCTGGATCGTGCGCCTGCGGGAGCAAGATGGCGGCGAGCCAGTCGCACCGGAGAACATTTCCGACGGGACGTTGCACTTGCTCGGCTACCTGGTCGCGCTACGCACAAACACCTCGGTGCTGCTCATCGAGGAGCCGGAGAATCAGGTTCACCCGCGATTGCACTACCTTCTTGCCGAGGACGCGCGCGAAGGTGAAAGCGACCAGGTGATCGTCGCGACACATGCTCCGCGGTTCGTTGATGCGGTGCAGCCGGCGGAGGTCTGGGCGTTCGCTCGTGGTGCGGAAGGCTATTCAGAAGTCAAGCGTGTCTCCAACGAAGCGCCGGTCGTCCGCATGGTCGAGAACGGCGGAGCACTCGGCGACCTGTGGACCGAGGGGTACTTCCGGTTCGGCGACCCGCTCGAGGAGCGCCCGTGACCGTGCTCGCTCCCTGCCGCCTCGAAGTGCTCGTCGAGGAACTGTCCGCGGAAGAGGCGCTGAAAGCACTTCTCCCGAAAATCGTCCCCGGCGTCGATTTCCAGATCATCCCCTTCAAGGGCAAGACCGACTTGCTGCGCAAGCTCCCCGTCCGGCTCCGGGACTACACGTACTACTGGGCCGAAACAGGCTTGCGGATCGTCGTCCTGCTCGACCGGGATGACGACGACTGCGCCGTGCTCAAGAACCGGCTCGTCGAGATCGCGCGCGAAGCTGGGCTGCCCGGCGAAGCGGCCCTGTTCCGCATCGTGATCGAGGAACTCGAAGCCTGGTTCCTCGGCGACGTCCCGGCGCTGAACGCGGCCTACTCCCGCGTACCGCTCAGCCTGGACAGCCAGACCAAGTTCCGCGACCCGGAGAACGTTCCCGGCGGGGCGTGGGAGGGCCTGGAGCACGCGCTGCAGAAGCACGGCTACCACAAGAAGGGCCTCCAGAAGGTCCGGGCGGCGCGCGAGATCGCGCCCCACATGGACATCGAGAACAACCGATCCAAAAGTTTTCAGGTCTTCCGCGACGGCTTGCGGCGCCTGGTGAAAGAAGGAAACTGATGCCGAAGAGGACGGACATCCAGCACGTGCTGGTGATCGGCTCCGGGCCGATCGTGATCGGGCAGGCCGCGGAGTTCGACTACTCCGGCACCCAGGCCTGCCGGGTGCTGCGCAGCGAAGGGCTGCGCGTCTCCCTGGTGAACTCGAACCCGGCCACCATCATGACCGACCCCGAGTTCGCCGACGCCACCTACATCGAGCCGGTGACTCCGGACTTCGTCGAAAAGGTCATCGCTGAAGAGCGCCCCGACGCGCTGCTCGCGACCCTGGGCGGGCAGACCGCGCTCAACTGCGCCGTCGCGCTGCACGAGCGGGGCGTGCTCGACAAGTACGGCGTCGAGCTGATCGGCGCCGACATCGACGCCATCCAGCGCGGTGAGGACCGGCAGAAGTTCAAGGACATCGTCCGCACCATCGGTGCCGAGGTCCCGCGCTCCCGCGTCTGCCACGACATGGCCGAGGTCCGCGACACCGTCGCCGAACTCGGCCTCCCGGTCGTCATCCGGCCGTCCTTCACCATGGGCGGGCTCGGGTCCGGCATGGCGCACACGCCCGAGGACCTCGAGCGGCTCGCCTCCACCGGCCTCGCCGAATCCCCGGTCACCGAGGTGCTCATCGAGGAGAGCGTGCTCGGCTGGAAGGAGTACGAGCTCGAGCTGATGCGCGACAAGCACGACAACGTCGTGGTCGTCTGCTCGATCGAGAACGTCGACGCGATGGGCGTGCACACGGGCGACTCGGTCACCGTCGCGCCCACCATGACCCTCACCGACCGCGAGTACCAGGTGATGCGGGACGTCGGCATCGCCGTGCTGCGCGAGGTCGGCGTCGACACCGGTGGCTGCAACATCCAGTTCGCGATCAACCCGCGCGACGGCCGGATGGTCGTCATCGAGATGAACCCGCGCGTGTCCCGCTCCAGCGCCCTGGCGTCGAAGGCCACCGGCTTCCCGATCGCCAAGATCGCCGCGAAGCTCGCCATCGGCTACACCCTCGACGAGATCCGCAACGACATCACCGGCGAGACGCCGGCGGCGTTCGAGCCCACTTTGGACTACGTCGTCGTCAAGATGCCGCGGTTCGCCTTCGAGAAGTTCCCGGGCGCGGACCCGACGCTGACCACGACGATGAAGAGCGTCGGCGAGGCGATGTCGTTCGGCCGCAGCTTCCCCGAGGCGCTCGGCAAGGTGATGCGGTCGATCGAGACCAAGGCGACCGGCTTCTGGACGCTGCCGGACCCCGAAGGCGTCACGCTTGAGTCCACTCTGGACTCACTGCGCGCGCCGAAGGAAGGCCGGCTGTACGAAGTGGAGCGGGCGCTGCGGCTCGGCGCCACCGTCGAGCAGGTGCACGAGGCCTCCGGCATCGACCCGTGGTTCATCGACCAGATCGCGCTCATCGGCGAAGTGGGCGCCGAGGTCCGCGACGCGCCGGTGCTGGACGGCGACCTCCTGCGCCGCGCCAAGCGCACCGGTCTCTCGGACCGCCAGATCGCCGCGCTGCGGCCGGAACTGGCGGGCGAGGACGGCGTCCGCGCCCTGCGCCACCGCCTCGGCGTGCGGCCGGTGTTCAAGACCGTCGACACCTGCGCGGCCGAGTTCGCGGCCAAGACGCCGTACCACTACTCGGCCTACGAGTCCGACCCCGACGCGCAGTCCGAAGTGGTCGTGCAGAGCGACAAGCCGAAGGTGCTCATCCTCGGCTCCGGCCCGAACCGGATCGGCCAGGGCATCGAGTTCGACTACTCCTGCGTGCACGCGGCGATCGCGTTGCGGGAGGCCGGGTTCGAGGCCGTCATGGTCAACTGCAACCCGGAAACCGTGTCCACCGACTACGACACGTCCGACCGGCTGTACTTCGAGCCGCTGTCCTTCGAGGACGTCCTCGAGGTCGTGCACGCCGAGCAGGCGTCCGGCACGGTCGCCGGCGTCATCGTCCAGCTCGGCGGCCAGACCCCGCTGGGCCTGGCGAAGAAGCTCGCCGACGCCGGGGTCCCGGTGGTCGGCACGCCGCCCGAGGCGATCAACCTGGCCGAGGACCGCGGCGCGTTCGGCGAGGTCCTGACCGACGCCGGCCTGCCCGCCCCGCGCTACGGCACGGCGACGTCGTTCGAGGGCGCCAAGCGGATCGCCGACGAGATCGGCTACCCGGTGCTCGTCCGGCCGTCCTACGTGCTCGGCGGCCGCGGCATGGAGATCGTCTACGACGAGGAGACCCTGGCCGGCTACATCCGCCGCGCCACCGAGGTCACCCCGGAACACCCGGTGCTCGTGGACCGCTTCCTCGACGACGCCATCGAAATCGACGTCGACGCGCTGTTCGACGGCGAGGAGCTCTACCTCGGCGGCGTCATGGAGCACATCGAGGAGGCCGGGATCCACTCCGGCGACAGCTCGTGCGCGCTGCCGCCGATCACGCTCGGCCACACCGACCTGCAGGCCGTCCGCAGCTCCACCGAGGCGATCGCCCGCGGCGTCGGGGTCCGCGGTCTCCTGAACGTCCAGTACGCGCTCAAGGACGACGTCCTGTACGTCCTCGAGGCCAACCCGCGCGCGTCGCGGACGGTGCCGTTCGTGTCCAAGGCGACGGCGGTGCCGCTGGCCAAGGCCGCCGCGCTGATCATGACCGGCTCGACCATCAAGGACCTGCGCGCGAGCGGGGTCCTGCCGGCCGAGGGCGACGGCGGGCGGATGCCGGCCGACTCGCCGGTCGCGGTGAAGGAGGCCGTCCTGCCCTTCCACCGCTTCCGCACCCCCGAAGGCCACGGCGTCGACTCGCTGCTCGGCCCGGAGATGAAGTCCACCGGCGAGGTGATGGGCGTCGACGTCTCCTTCGGCAAGGCGTTCGCCAAGTCCCAGAGCGGCGCCTACGGTTCGCTGCCGACGTCCGGCCGCGTGTTCGTCTCGGTGGCCAACCGCGACAAGCGCTCGCTGGTGTTCCCGGTGAAGCGGCTGGCGGACCTCGGCTTCGAGGTCCTCGCCACCTCCGGCACCGCGGAAGTGCTGCGGCGCAACGGGATTCCGTGCACGGTGGTGCGCAAGCACTACGAGGGTTCGACCGAGGCCGAGCCGAACATCGTGGACGTCATCCTCAACGGCGACGTCGACATGGTGATCAACACCCCGTACGGCAACAGCGGCCCGCGCGTCGACGGCTACGAAATCCGCACCGCCGCGGTGTCGCGCGACATCCCGTGCGTGACGACCGTGCAGGGCGCCGCGGCGGCCGTGCACGGCATCGAGGCGCTGATCCGGGGCGACATCGGGGTCAAGTCGCTGCAGGAGCTGCAGGCGGCGCTGAAGGCGAAGTCGTGAGCGGGCGGGAGCGGTTCGGGGCGCGGCTGGCGAAAGCCGTCGCGGCCCGCGGCCCGCTGTGCGCCGGGATCGACCCCCACCCGGGCCTGATCGAGGCCTGGGGCCTCCCGGTGGACGTCTCGGGCCTGGAGCGGTTCGCGCTGTCCGCCACGGAGGTCCTGGCGGCGCGCACGGCGATCGTGAAGCCGCAGTCGGCGTTCTTCGAAAGTTTCGGGACGGCCGGTGTCCGGGTGCTGGAACGGGTGGTCGAGACCGCCCGCGAAGCCGGCGCGCTGGTGCTGTTGGACGTCAAGCGCGGCGACATCGGGTCGACGATGGGTGCCTACACCGCCGCGTACGTCGCCGACGGCGCGGCGATCGCCGCGGACGCGATCACCGTTTCGCCGTACCTCGGGTTCGGCTCTTTGGCCCAATGTGCCGAAACGGCGATCTCGGCGGGCCGCGGCATCTTCGTGCTTGCCCGGACTTCGAACCCCGAAGCGGGCGAGGTGCAGAACGCGAAGCTGCCCGACGGGCGCACGGTCGCGCAGGCGATCGTCGATTCCGCGGCGGCGCTCAACGCAGCCGCGGAACCGCTCGGCGATGTGGGTGTCGTCGTCGGGGCCACCGTTCCGCCCGGGGAGCTCGACCTCTCGCGGTTGAGCGGTCCGGTGCTGGCGCCCGGTTTCGGGGCCCAGGGAGCCACTGTGGCCGATTTGCGGGCCCTGTTCGGGGCGTCCCTGCCGGGCGTGCTGCCCGCGTCGTCCCGGGACATCCTGAAGCACGGACCGGAGCAAGCGGCTTTGCGCCAAGCGGTCGAACGGGTCGCCGAAGTGCTGGCCGACCCGCAGGAAAACGGCCAATAGCAGGGCCCGGAACCGGGTCCCACCAGGCACCCCCGCATTGTGGCCGGTGCTCACGGGTGGGTACCGTCGCGTCACCCACCCAGTTTTGAGAACTACCGGAGGAAAACGTGGCACTTCCCCAGCTGACAGAGGAACAGCGCGCTGCGGCGCTGGAGAAGGCCGCCGCCGCTCGCCGCATCCGTGCTGAGCTGAAGGAGCGGCTGAAGCGGGGCGGTACCACTCTGGTCGACGTGCTGAAGCAGGCCGAGGAGAACGAAGTCCTCGGCAAGATGAAGGTTTCGGCTCTGCTCGAGGCCCTCCCGGGCGTCGGCAAGGTCCGCGCGCAGCAGACCATGGAACGACTGGAGATCGCCCCCAGCCGTCGCCTTCGCGGCCTCGGCGACCGGCAGCGCAAGGCGCTGCTGGCCGAGTTCAGCGGCGAGTGAACGGCGCCGGTCGTGACTACCCGGTGAGCCGGGGCGCCGACCGCGGCAGTGAGCCGGTGACGGGGGAGGACTCCCGGCACCGGCTCACCGTCGTATCGGGGCCTTCGGGGGTCGGGAAGTCCAGCGTGGTGGGCGAGCTGCGGAAGCTGGAGCCCGACATCTACTTCAGCGTTTCGGTCACCACCCGCAAGCCGCGCCCCGGCGAAGTGGACGGGGCGCACTACCACTTCGTCGACCGCACGGAGTTCGACGCGATGGTCGCCGACGGCAGGCTGCTGGAGTGGGCCGAGTTCGCCGGCAACCGCTACGGCACCCCGCGCGAGCCCGTCGAGAAGGCCCTCGCCGAGGGCCGCCCGGCCGTCCTGGAGATCGAGCTGCAGGGCGCCCGCCAGGTCCGCGCGGCCATGCCGGAGGCCCGACTGGTGATGCTGATGCCGCCGTCGTGGGACGAACTGGTCGGCAGGCTCACCGGCCGCGGCACCGAAAACGAGGCCGCGGTGCAGGCCCGGCTGGCCGAAGCGGAGCGCGAGCTGGCGGCGGCGGGGGAGTTCGACCACCGCCTCGTCAACGCCGACGTGCGGGAGGCGGCTGAGCACTTGCTAAACTTGATTACTGATCAGCAGTGATCCGCGGGGGTGCAACCCCCGCACCCCGCCCGGGGGGCTCCCGCCCCCACGGACCCCCCGAAGCTGTCAGAGATGTGGAGCACCACGAGTGACCAGCCAAGTGGCCTTGACCGAAGAGCTCGAGGGCATCACCAACCCCCCGATCGACGACCTGCTCGAGAAGGTCAGCTCGAAGTACGCGCTGGTGATCTACTCGGCCAAGCGCGCCCGCCAGATCAACGACTACTACGCCCAGCTGGGCGAGGGCCTGCTCGAGTACGTCGGCCCGCTCGTCGAGCCGGGCCCGCGCGAGAAGCCGCTCTCGATCGCGCTGCGCGAGATCCACGGCGGCCTGCTCGAGCACACCGAGGGTGAGTAAACCCCGCGTCGTCCTGGGCGTGGGCGGCGGCATCGCCGCCTACAAGGCCTGTGAGGTGCTGCGCGGGCTGACCGAATCCGGTCACGACGTCCGCGTAGTCCCCACCGAAGCCGCGCTGAACTTCGTCGGCGCGGCGACGTTCGAAGCCCTCTCCGGCCATCCGGTGCACACGGGTGTGTTCACCGAGGTGCCCGAGGTCCAGCACGTCCGCGTCGGCAAGGAAGCCGACCTCGTCCTGGTCGTCCCGGCCACCGCGAACCTCCTCGCCAAGGCCGCCCACGGCCTCGCCGACGACCTGCTGACGAACACGCTGCTCACCGCCCGGTGCCCGGTCGCCTTCTTCCCGGCGATGCACACGGAGATGTGGGAGCACCCCGCCACGCGCGACAACGTGGCCCTGCTGCGCTCGCGCGGCATGATCGTCACCGAGCCGGATTCCGGGCGCCTGACCGGCGTCGACACCGGCAAGGGGCGCCTGGCGAACCCGGCCGAGATCGTCGACCTGGCCAAGCTGCTGCTGGCCCGGCCCGACGCCCTCCCGCGCGACCTCGAAGGCGTCCGCGTCGTCATCTCGGCGGGCGGCACCCGCGAGCCCCTCGACCCCGTGCGCTACCTCGGCAACCGCTCGTCGGGCAAGCAGGGGTACGCGCTGGCCCGCGTCGCCGCCCAGCGCGGCGCCGACGTCACCCTGGTCGCCGCGCACACCGTCGCCCTGCCCGACCCGGCCGGCGCCGTAGTCGAGCACGTCTCGACGGCCGAGGAGCTGCGGCAGGCGGTGCACGCGGCTTCCCGGTCCGCGGACGTCGTCGTGATGGCCGCGGCCGTCGCCGACTTCCGGCCGGCGAACCGCGCCGAGCACAAGATCAAGAAGTCCGACGACGCACCGGACCCCGTCATCACCCTCGACCGCAACGCGGACATCCTGGCCGAACTGGTGCAGAACCGGCGTCCCGGACAGGTCGTCGTGGGCTTCGCCGCCGAAACCGGCGACGAACACGGCAGCGTTCTCGACCACGCTCGAGCGAAACTCAAGCGCAAGGGCGCCGACCTGCTGGTCGTCAACGCCGTGGGCGACGGGAAAGCGTTCGGCACCGAGGACAATTCGGGCTGGCTCCTCGGGTCCGATGCCACCGAAGAACCCCTACCGCTCGCGCAGAAGGCAGAACTGGCGTCCATGGTGTGGGACGCTGTTGTGAGCTTCATGAAGCGTTGACCGTCCCTGGAGCGATAGTCAGTACGCTTGCATCGGTAAGGGGTGCCTAACTTTCGGGGCATCCGACGTCTAGGTGAGGAAGTGACGGCCACCGTGACCGCGTCTAGCAGCAGATTGTTCACCTCGGAGTCGGTGACCGAAGGGCACCCCGACAAGATTTGCGACGCCATCAGCGATTCGATCCTCGACGGCCTGCTGTCGAAGGACCCGCGCAGCCGCGTCGCGGTCGAAACCCTGATCACCACCGGCCAGGTGCACGTGGCCGGCGAGGTGACCACCGAGGCCTACGCCGACATCCCGACGATCGTCCGCGACGTCATCCTCAAGATCGGCTACGACTCCTCCGCCAAGGGCTTCGACGGCAACTCCTGCGGCGTCAACGTCGCGATCGGCTCGCAGTCGCCCGACATCGCCCAGGGCGTCGACACCGCGTACGAGTCGCGGGTCGAGTCGGACGAGGACGAGATCAACCGCCAGGGTGCCGGCGACCAGGGCCTGATGTTCGGCTACGCCTGCTCGGACACCCCCGAGCTGATGCCGCTGCCGATCGCGCTGGCCCACCGGCTGTCGAAGCGGCTGACCGCGGTCCGCAAGGACGGCGTGCTGCCGTACCTGCGCCCGGACGGCAAGACCCAGGTGACCATCGAGTACGCCGGTGACCAGCCGGTCCGCCTCGACACGGTCGTCGTGTCCTCGCAGCACGCCGACGGCATCGACCTGGAGCGGATGCTCAGCGTCGACGTCAAGGAGCACGTCGTCGGCCCGGAGCTCGAGGGCCTGGGCATCGACACCTCCGGCGCGCGCCTGCTGGTCAACCCGACCGGCCGGTTCGTCATCGGCGGCCCGATGGGCGACGCCGGCCTCACCGGGCGCAAGATCATCGTCGACACCTACGGCGGCATGGCCCGCCACGGCGGTGGCGCCTTCTCGGGCAAGGACCCGTCCAAGGTCGACCGCTCCGCCGCGTACGCGATGCGCTGGGTGGCCAAGAACGTCGTCGCCGCGGGCCTGGCCCAGCGGACCGAGGTCCAGGTCGCGTACGCGATCGGCAAGGCGGCCCCGGTCGGCCTGTTCGTCGAGACGTTCGGCACCGAGACGGTCGACCCGTCGAAGATCCAGCAGGCCATCACCGAGGTCTTCGACCTCCGGCCGGCGGCGATCATCCGCGACCTCGACCTGCTGCGCCCGATCTACGCCCCGACGGCGGCGTACGGCCACTTCGGCCGCCCGGAGCTCAACCTCCCCTGGGAGAGCACGTCCCGCGCCGAGGCCCTCAAGGCCGCGGCGGGCGCCTGACGCACGCGCGCTCTCCGGCGCCGGTCCGTCCCCAAGCGCCCCAATGTGGCCTTCGGTGCGTGTGACGCACCGAAGGCCGCCTTGGGTGCGTGTGACGCACCGAAGGCCGCCTTGGGGCGCTTGAGCTGCGGCAGGGTACTCACCGCGGGGTTGTCGGTGGGGTCTGGTAGAGATCACGGCGTGAGCAGTTCCGAGCCCGCCGCCCTCTGGGAGCTCCCGGAGAAGCCGCCTTCGCCGAAGGCGGCGCCCTCGCGTGCCCGGAAGAAGCCGGGAGAGAAGCCGAAGGGCGCGCAGTCGCCCGCGCCCGAGCGGCCGGTGGCCCGCGTCGTCGTGGACATCCCGCTGGCCCACCTGGACCGCACCTTCGACTACCTGGTGCCGGAGAAGCTGCACGAGACCGCGGTGCCGGGCTGCCGCGTCCGGGTCCGGTTCGCCGGGCAGCTGGTCGACGGCTACCTGATCGATCGCGGCGAGACCAGCGACTACGGCAGCAAGCTGGCGTTCCTCGACCGGGTGACCTCGGCCGAGCCGGTGCTGCCCCCGTCGCTGCACGCGGTGTGCCGGTCGGTCGCCGACCGCTACGGCGGCACCCTCTCCGACGTCCTGCGGCTCGCGATCCCGCCGCGGCACGCCAAGACCGAGGGCGAGCCGCCGCTGCCGCCGGCGGCCCTCCCGGAGGCGCCGGACACCGCCGCGTGGGCGCGCTACCAGCGTGGTCCCGCGTTCCTGGAGGCCCTCGCCGAGGCCAAGCCCGCGAACGCCGTCTGGCAGGCCCTGCCGGGCGAGGACTGGCCGAGTCGGCTCGCCGAAGCCGCCGGGACCGTCGCGGCCCAGGGGCGCGGCGCGGTGCTCGTGGTGCCGGACCACCGAGACCTGACCCGGGTGCACGCGGCCTGCGCGGCCGTCGTCGGCGAGGACGCCGTCGTGGCGCTGATCGCCGGCCTCGGCCCCGCCGAGCGGTACCGGCGCTGGCTCGCCGTGCTGCGCGGCGCGGTGCGGGTGGTCGTCGGGACGCGGGCGGCGATGTTCGCGCCGGTCCACGACCCCGGCCTGTTCGCCGTCTGGGACGACGGCGACGACCTGCACCTCGACCAGCACGCGCCGTACCCGCACGTCCGGGACGTCCTGATGGACCGCGCGCACGCGGCGAAGGCGTCGCTGCTGGTCGGCGGGTTCGCGCGGACGGCCGAAGCCCAGCTCCTCGTCGAGTCCGGCTGGGCGGTCCCGGTCCTGGCGGACCGCGCCACGCTGCGCTCGGCCGCTCCCCGCGTCACGCCGGTCGGCGAGGACTTCGACGTCGCCCGCGACGAGGCCGCCCGGGTCGCGCGCCTGCCCGCGGTGGCGTTCGAGGCGGCGCGCCAGGCGTTCGCGGCGGACCTCCCGACGCTGGTCCAGGTGCCGCGGCGCGGGTACGTGCCCGGCCTGGCCTGCGGCCACTGCCGCACGCCCGCCCACTGCCGCCGGTGCGCGGGGCCGCTGGCCCTGCCCGGCGGCTCGCTCGACGGGCAGCCGAAACCCCCGGCGTGCCGCTGGTGCGGCGTCCCCGAAACGGCGTTCCGCTGCACGGCGTGCGGCTCGGTCCGGCTGCGCGCGGTGATCGTGGGCGCGAAGCGGACGGCGGAGGAGCTCGGCCGCGCGTTCCCCGGCGTTCCGGTCCGCACGTCCGGGGCGGCGGAGGTCCTCGAGTCGGTGCCGGGCAAGCCGGCCCTGGTCGTGTGCACCCCGGGCGCGGAACCGGTGGCCGAAGGCGGCTACGGCGCCGCGCTGTTGCTCGACGGCTGGGCGCTGCTGGGCCGCCAGGACCTGCGCGCGGGCGAGGAGACATTGCGCCGCTGGATGGCCGCGGCGGCGCTGGTGCGCCCTGCTGCGTCGGGCGGGCGGGTGATCGTCGGCGCGGAGGCGGGCCTGGCGGTGGTCCAGGCGCTGGTCCGCTGGGACCCGGCCTGGCACGCGGGCCAGGAGCTGGCGGAGCGCCGTGAGCTGGGCTTCCCGCCGGCGATGCGCATGGCGAGCGTGGAGGGCAGCCCGGACGCGGTGGCCGGTCTGCTGGCGGACCTGCCGCTCCCCGAGTCCGGCGAGGTCCTGGGCCCGGTCCCGATCGGCGAGGTCGACGAAGAGGGCAACGCGGAACGGGAACGCGCGCTGGTCCGCGTCTCCCGCAGCGAAGGCAAGGCCCTGGCCGCGGCCATCCACGCAGCCGCGGCCCGCCGCGACGCCAAAAAGGCGACCGAGCCGATCCGCATCCAGGTCGACCCCTTGGACCTCATCTAGAAACCCGTGTCGACCCCCCAATCACGAGTGATGCCTCTCCAATCACGAGTGATGCGCCTTCAATCACGCGAGATACCCGTTCGAGCACGGGCGATTCCCCTTGCGGCACGGAGTTCTCCTGAGCGGGAGTCCGCATTCCCGTGATCGGGGAGGCATCTCGTGTGATCAGAGGGGCATCATTCGTGATTGGAGGGTCGACACGCGTGATTGGAGGGGCGACACGCGTGATTGGAGGGACGACACGCGTGACTGGAAGGACGACACGTCAGCCCGGCAGGATCGTGCCCGGCAGGGAATCCATTGCGGCGCGCGGGGAATCCGCGGCACGCGGCGGCGCGGCCGGAGCCCGGTCACCCGCGGCGGCGGCCGTGACCAGCGAGACCACCTCGGCCGCGATCGCCTGCCGCCGGGTCTCGAAATCGGTGTCCGTCAACGCTTCCGGGGCCGTCGGCTGGCCCAGCACCGGCGTGTGCAAGTGCCCGCCCGGCAGGGAATTCAAGCCCAGGCCGAGGCGCAGCCGGTTGCTGCGGTACATCGACTCGTTGGACAGGTAGTTGCCGCCGCCTCCCGAGGCGGCGATCTCGCCCGGCGCCGGGGCGTCCGACCGGCACACCGGCGTCCCCACCCCCGGCTGCGCGGAATCCGGCCACACGCAGAACGCCTGGTTGAAGTTCACCGGATAGGCACCCGTCACCGAAAGCATCCGCGTGTACGGCAGCGTCGTCTCGATGAACTGGACGTCCGGCTGCGGCCAGCCCGCCGCGGGCGGGACGCCGCCGGTGACCGACGCATTGTTGTTGTCCGGGAAGCCGCCGCGCCAAGCGCCGGCCCAGCGCTCGATGTCGAACCGGCCGGGCCGCCCCTGGCTGATCGTCATGATCACGTCCGGCCGCCGGCCGCGGTCGCGCAACGCCTCGCCGTACGCCGCCTCGACGATGCCCTCGTCGAAATAGCCCCACACCACCGGGAAGTTCACCGCCTGCACCACCGCGGGGCCCGACGGCGTGTCCAGCACCCGCCCGTCCAGCTGCAGGGCGGACGCCCCGGCCGGGTTCGAGATCCGGACGCCGGAGCCGTCGAGCTGGAACGGGTCGAAGCCGCTCACCATCACGCGCCGCGGGTGGCCTGGCGGGAAGCGGACGTCGTCGAGGCCGCGCGAACCGCGGTCGAACGCCTTGAGCAGGGCGGCCCGGTCCGGCAGCGCGAACGGCGGCCGCCACTGCCGGATTGCGCTGCTGAGCTGCAGCCGCGCCCAGTACAGCGGCCGGTCGTCGAACCGGTCGAGCGTGCCGAGATCGGGGCGGCGGCCCTGGGCACGGTCGACGGCCGTCCGCCACAGCCGCTCGCCGGCCTGCCTGACGACACGCGCGGCGCGACGCGGGGTGCGTGCCCCGCACAGATCGTGTTTCACCTCGGCGACGAGCGGGTCGAATCCCGCCAGCCGGACGAGCTCGGGGCCGACGGCGGGACCGCCCGCCGGCAGGGCCGCGGTCAGGCGGTGTTCCTCGACGGTCAGTGCGGCGGCCGGGTCGAAACAGCCGGGCGCGGCCGTGGCGGTGGCCGGGAACGCGACCAGCGGAACGGCGGTGAGCAGGGGGAGCAGGGCGGAAAGGCGCACAGTTTCCCTCCACGTCGTTGGCGACGCGGTCGAGTGTTCCGCCGACCGCGTCACCCACGGAACCCGCATAAGTCGGATTCGACGGCCCAGTCGTCAGAGGGCTGCACTCGCCGAGGCTTCGGCCGGAAGCCGCAGCCACCAGTTCGCGCGGGCGCGGACGAGGGGAGCGTGGGCCCGCAGCAGCCTCAGCCCGTCGCGGTCGCCCTTCATGCCCACCGCGTAAAGGGCGGCCCGCTGCGTGCCGGCGCCGGTCGGCTGCGCTGTGAGCAGGTGGTGCCAGAGACGCAAATTCGTCCGCCCGGGGAGGTGGGCCAGCGCCACGGCCGCCGGTCAGCGTCGACGCGAGGGTGTCGGCGAGAAGCCCGCGAAACGGCGACGCGTGCAGGACGTTGACGGTGAGGATGCGCAGATCGCTGTCGGTGCTGGCCAGCGCCTGACGGAGGATTCGCGGGCCGAGCAGATCGTGTTCGTGAGGCGCGGCCGTCGTCGCCGAGCGAGGTCTGTCTTCCGCGCCGAGCCGGTGGCATCGCCCGATTCTGACGTGCCGGCAAGGCCGACCAAGGAGTGCCTGGTGGCGCGCGTTCAAGATACAGGCCCGAAGTGGACGGTGGATCTCGACCGTGTCTACACCGCCGTTTCCGGCGCGCTGAAGGAATACCGGGGGGCGGGAGCACGCGAGGCGTGCTCCCGCCCCTGGCATCAGCCGGTCGCGAGCACCTTCAAGCGCGTGATGTCCGCACTGAAGGTGTCCTGGTCGATCGGCGAGGAGCTGTACTGCCAGAACGTGTAGAAGCCCCAGTTGTACGGCAGCGTCCCCACCGACGACGCGTAGCGCGCCACCCACAGCGGGTTCGTCGAGCTGAAGTCGCCCGTGTTGCCGGTGCACTGGCTCCACCAGCTCGTGGCCGTGTAGATCACCGGCCAGCGGGTCGTCTTCGCGTGGTACTCGTCGCTGAACGCCTTGATCCAGGCGACCATCTGCGCCGCGGTCTTGCCGTAGCAGGCGTTGTTCGGGCCCCACTCGATGTCGAGCGTGCCCGGCAGCGTCTTGCCGTCCTTCGACCAGCCGCCGCCGTGGGCGACGAAGTAGTCCGCCTGCGCCGCGCCGCCCGAAAGGTCCGGGCGGCCGTAGTGGTACGCGCCGCGGATCATGCCGACGTTGTAGGAGCCGGTGTACTGCTGGCTGAAGTACGCGTTCTGGTAGCCGGTGCCCTCGGTCGCCTTGACGTAGGCGAACCTCTTGCCCGCGCTCCAGTACGACGCCCAGTTGACGTTGCCCTGGTAGGAGCTCACGTCGATGCCGGGGACGCTCGCGTCCACCGACGCGGGCAAGAGCCCGGCCGGCGCCACCCCGTCGTGGGCGCGGATCGCGGCGCCCATCTCGTGGTTGTCCGGCTCCGGTGCGGCGCCGGCGGTGCCGGCGGTCACGACCAGCAGGGCGGTCGAGACCGTGAGCGCGGCGCCGAGCAGGCGGCGCCACGTCCGTCTTGGTGCAGTCATCTTCGGTTGTTCCTTCCGGTTGCCCTCGCGGTGCGCGGTGTGCAGGCCGCGCCGCACGATTGTGTTACAGCGCATACCGGAACGTCACTGCTCCATGTGATTTAATTTCCCGAACCCTGGAACCACGTGAAAAGCTGACAATCGGGGCGTATCGGCCCCGTTGGCGTCTTGTAGCGGGGCGAGTCAGGGGGCAGACTCGCCCGCATGTCCGCGCACAGGAGCCGCACCACGCTTGTCCTGGCCGTCGCCGCCGCGCTCACCGCCGGGGTGACCGCGCCGGCCGTCGCCGCGACACCCACCCCCAAGTCACCGGTCGCCGTCGGCTTCGGCGGTGCCGTCGCCAGCATCGACGCCGACGCCACCGCGATCGGCACGCAGGTGCTGCGCGACGGCGGGAACGCCGTCGACGCGGCCGTCGCGGTGGCCGCCGCGCTCGGCGTCACCGACCCGTTCTCCGCCGGGATCGGCGGCGGCGGGTTCTTCGTCTACTACGACGCCAAGACCCACCGCGTGCACACCCTCGACGGCCGCGAGACCGCGCCGAAGACCGCCGACGAGAACCTCTTCGTCGAGAACGGCAAGCCGCTCGCGTTCGCCGACGCCGTCACCAGCGGCCTGAGCGTCGGCGTGCCCGGCACGCCCGCGACCTGGGCCGAAGCGCTGCGCAAGTGGGGGACGCGCTCGCTGGCGAAGTCGCTGAAGCCGGCCGAGCACCTCGCGCGCAACGGCTTCGTCGTCGACCAGACGTTCCAGACGCAGGTCGCGAACAACGCCGCGCGGTTCTCGGCGTTCCCTTCGACGCGGTCGCTGTACCTGCCGGGCGGCGCGCCGCCGGCCCCGGGGACGGTCTTCCGGAACCCCGACCTCGCCGCCACGTACGCGCAGCTGGAGCGGTCCGGCGTCGAGGCGCTGTACCGCGGCCCGATCGGCGCGGACATCGCCAAGACGGTGCAGCGGCCGCCGGTCGACCCGGCCTCGACGCTGAACGTCCGGCCCGGCAAGCTGACGACGGCCGACATCGCCGCCTACCGCGCGATCGAGCGCGACCCGACCCACGCGCGCTACGAAGGCCTGGACGTCTACGGCATGCCGGCGCCGTCGTCGGGCGGGCTGACGGTCGGCGAGGCGCTGAACATCCTCGAGAACTTCGACCTGAAGCACGCGAGCAAGGCCGACTACCTGCAGTACTTCCTGGAGTCGACCCGCTTCGCGTTCGCCGACCGCAACCGCTGGATCGGCGACCCGGCGTTCGTCGACGTCCCGGCGCGCGAGCTGCTGAGCCAGCGCTTCGCGAACTCGCGGGCGTGCCTGATCTCGAAGGACAAGGCGGCGACCAGCCCGGTCGCCCCGGCTGACCCCCGCCACCCGACCCCGTGCGCGGCGGGTGCAACGGCGGCGCCGACGCCGTACGAGGGTGAGAACACGACGCACCTGACGGTGGCGGACAAGTGGGGCAACGTCGTGGCGTACACGCTGACGATCGAGCAGGAGGGCGGCAGCGGCATCGTGGTGCCGGGCCGCGGGTTCCTGCTCAACAACGAGCTGACGGACTTCTCCTTCACGCCGGTGACGCCGGGCGTGCCGGACCCGAACCTCCCGGGCCCGGGCAAGCGCCCGCGGTCCTCGATGGCCCCGACGATCGTGCTGGACCACGGCCGCCCGTTCTTCGCGACGGGCTCCCCGGGCGGGGCATCGATCATCACGACGGTGCTCCAGGTGATCCTGGGCCGGCTGGACCGGGGCCTGTCCCTGGAGGACGCGATCGCGGCCCCGCGGGCATCGCAGCGGAACTCGGCGCAGGCGCAGGTGGAGCAGGCGTTCCTGGACCAGCCGGAGACGGCGGAGCTGAAGGCCCGCGGACAGGGCTTCTCGACGGCCCCGGCGGAGATCGGCGCGGCCACCGGCGTGGAGCGGCTGCGGGACGGCCGCTGGCTGGCGGCGGCGGAACCGGTGCGGCGGGGGAGTGGGGCGGCGCAGGTGGTGTGGCCGGTTCGCTGGTAGGGCCGGTGTCGAGCACTCCGGTCGAGGAGGTGCGGCGGAGGTCGTGACGGGAGTCGTCCATGACGGCTCCTCACGGCATCGCCTGGCTTGACCGCGCTGCTCAGGCGGGGCGGCCGCCGACCGGGGGCGGCCTCTTCCGGGCGCAGTTGTGTCGTTTACGTGCGGTGTCTTCAGGGCCGCCACCCCGAAGCCTGATTGTGACTACGGACGGTGGTGCCGGGTCAAGGCGGGAAAGCGTGCCTTGACCCGGCACCACCGTCCGTGTTTCCGGCTTCGTATCGGGGTGGGCGGGGAGGTCTGGGTGGGCGCCGGTCATGCTTTCGCGTGGCGGCCGGGTCGCTGAGGGACCTGAAAAGGAACGATACGACTCTGCCGGGGCACCGCCCGTCGGCGGCTGCGGCTCTGCCGGATTCCGTGCGTCAGGGGGCCGCTGGCTTCGCCGCGACCCCAGCGCGCCGGGGTTCACGGGCCGCTGTCTTCGCCGCAATCCGCCCGCCAGGCGTCCGGGGGCTGTGCCCGCCATGGGCCGGGGGCCACCTCAAAAACACCCCCGCCCTCCCTGGGGGGCGTGCCCTTGTCCAGCCTATCGGAGCGGCCCGACGAAAAGCCGGGAAAGCGGGCTCGCGGCGCGGGGTTGTCCACATCACGACCCCGCTGTGGACAACCCGCCCGCCCCCAAGATCGGCAGATCGGGGCACTGGCGCGCCCGGCGAACCGGGGCCTTCTAGACTCGGCTGCGATGTCCCAGCCACCTGAATCCCCGCTTTCGCCGGGGGTGGGCCGATGAAGCTCGTCTTCGCCGGCACGCCCGACCCGGCGGTCCCCGCCCTGCGTGCCCTGCTCGAATCCGGGCGGCACGAGGTCGTCGCCGTCGTCACGCGGCCCGATGCGCAGGCCGGGCGCGGCCGCCGCGTCGTGCGGTCGCCCGTCGGTGCCCTTGCCGACGAACACGGCATCGAGGTCCTCACCCCCGCGCGCGCCGGGGATCCGGCCTTTCTCGCGCGCCTCGCCGAGCTCGCGCCGGATGCCTGCCCGGTCGTCGCCTACGGGGCACTGCTGCCGCAGGCCGCCCTCGACATCCCGCGGCTCGGCTGGGTGAACCTGCACTTCTCGCTGCTGCCCGCGTGGCGCGGCGCCGCGCCCGTGCAGGCCGCGATCCGCGCCGGCGACGAGATCACCGGCGCCTCGACCTTCCGGATCGTCAAGGAACTCGACGCCGGCCCGGTCTACGGCGTCGTCACCGAGACCATCGGCGCCACCGACACCGCCGGCGCGCTGCTCGGGCGGCTCGCGGAGTCCGGGGCCAAGCTGCTGCTGTCCACGATGGACGGTCTCGCCGACGGCAGCCTCGTCGCGCGGGAACAGCCCGCCGAAGGCGTCAGCTACGCGCCGAAGGTCACCGTCGAGGACGCGCGGGTGTCCTTCGCCGACCCCGCGCCGGCGGTCGACCGGCAGATCCGCTCGGTCACCCCGGACCCGGGCGCCTGGGCGGAGTTCCGCGGCGAGCGGTTCAAGCTCGGCCCGGTCAAGGTGCTCGACGAACCCGGCCCGCCGCCGGGCGAGATCGTCGTCGAGCGCAAACGGGTGCTGGTCGGCACGGCGACGAAGCCACTGCAGCTCGGCGAAGTCCAGGCACCCGGCAAGAAACGGATGGCGGCCACCGACTGGGCGCGCGGAACAAGGATCGACCAGGGAGAGCGCCTCCGGTGAACGACCACAGGGAACGACGTCCGTCACGGCCGCAGCGGGGCCGTCCGGCACCGCGCAAGGAAGGCCCGCGCCGCCCGCCGGAGGTGGACCCGGCCCGGCAGGCCGCGTTCGACGTCCTCGCGGCCGTCCGGACGAAGGACGCCTACGCCAACCTCGTCCTGCCGGACCTGCTGCGCGAGCGCCGGATCACCGGCCGCGACGCGGCGCTGGCCACCGAACTCACGTACGGCGCGTCGCGGGCGCAGGGCCTGCTCGACGCGATCATCGAGTCCTGCGCCGAGCGCCCGCTCAAGCAGACCGACCCCGCGGTGCTCGACGCGCTGCGCCTCGGCGTCTACCAGCTGCTGCGCACGCGCATCCCCGAGCACGCCGCGGTGACGTCCACTGTGGACCTTGTCCGCGCCGAAGCCGGTTCGTGGGCCACGGGTTTCGCGAACGCCATCCTGCGCAAAGTGTCCGAAAAGGACGAAGCCTCGTGGCTCGACGAGCTGGCGCCGGACGAAGCGAAGGACCCGATCGGCGCCTACGCGCTGCGCACCGCGCACCCCCGCTGGATCGCCCGGTCGTTCGCCGAAGCGCTCGGTGACAAGGGCGCCGGCCTCAAGGCCGCCCTCGAAGCCGACGACGCGCGCCCCGAGGTCCACCTCGTCGCCCGGCCCGGCGAGATCAGCGCCGACGAGCTCGCCGCGATCACCGGCGGCGACCCGGCGCCGTACTCGCCCTACGGCGTCCGCCTGCCCGCCGGCGCCGGCGACCCGGCCGACGTCGAACCGGTCCGCGAGCGGCTGGCCGCGGTCCAGGACGAGGGCAGCCAGCTCTGCGCGATCGCCGCCACGAAGGTGCCGCTCGACGGTTCCGACGAGCGCTGGCTCGACCTGTGCGCCGGCCCCGGCGGCAAGGCCGCGCTGCTCGGCGCGCTGGCCGCGCTCGGCGGGGCGACCGTCGACGCCGTCGAGAAGGCGCCGCATCGCGCGAAGCTCGTCGAGAAGGCGACGAGCGGGTTGCCGGTGAAGGTGCGCGTCGCCGACGGACGTGAGAGCGGCCTGGAACCGGGCTACGACCGGATCCTCGTCGACGCGCCGTGCAGCGGCCTCGGCGCGCTGCGGCGGCGGCCCGAGGCGCGGTGGCGGCGCCAGCCGTCCGACGTCGCGGACCTGACGAAGCTGCAGGGCGAGCTGATCACCGCGGCCTACGAGCTGCTGCGGCCCGGCGGCGCGCTGACCTACGTCGTCTGCTCGCCGCACCTGGCCGAGACCGAAGGCGTCTTCGCGGAGACGTCGCGGCGGCTGAAGGCCGAGGTGCTGGACGCGCGCGAGTTCTTCCCCGGTGTGCCGGAGCTCGGGGACGGGCCGTACGTCCAGCTGTGGCCGCACCGCCACGGCACGGACGCGATGTTCTGCGCCGTGCTGCGCAAACCGTGACCGACCTCGGGCTGGTCGCCAGCTCGTGCGGCGGGCTGGACGTCCGCTTCGCCGCCGAGCTGGCCCGCCCGGCGGCCGACCGCGGCTGGCGCCCGGCGATCACGCTGACGCCGACGGCGCACCGCTGGCTGGAGTCCACCGGTGGGCTCGACGAGGTGGCGGCCTGCACCGACCTGCCGGTCCGCAGCGTGTCCCGGCTGCCGGGCGAGCCGCGGCCGCACCCGGACCCGGCGGTGTTCCTGTTCGCGCCGGCCTCGGCGAATTCGGTGGCGAAACTGGCGCTGGGCATCGCGGACAACCAGGCATTGACGCTGCTCGGCGACGTGCTGGGCGCGCCGGGGATCACGCTGGTGGTGGCGTACCAGATCCAGGACACGCGGGTGCACCACCCGGCGTGGCAGCGCCACCTCGACACCCTCGCGGGCGCCGGGGTGACGCTGCACCGGCTGGACGTCCGGCGGCCGTGGACCGAGGCGCTGGACCTGCTGCCTTGAGGGCGCCGGGTAGGGCTTTGCCCGGGCCCGCTTGCCGCACGGCTCGGGGCCGCTGGGGCCGCTGTGGTCGGGCGAAGTTCGCCGCCGCGGTGAATGGGTCCGTGGTGAGCCCCCGCCGCGGTGAATAGGTCCGTGGTGAGCCGCCGTTGCGGTGGATCGCCGCCGCGGGTGAACCGGGGCCGCCGCTTCGCCGAAAAGTTCACCCGCCCGCGGGGGCGCCCCCCGTCTTCCACTCTACCGGCGACCACCGACAATTCCGGCCCGCAAACCTAGGAACAAACCGCAGCATCCACAGCCGCCAGCAGGTGCTGTCCGGTGTCGGCCGGGGTCGGGTTCTCGTTCAGCACCACCGTCGCCCGCCGGTCTTCCGGGCCCACCCCCGCGAAGTTCGTGAAGCCCATGATGCCCCCTTCGTGCCCCCACACCACTCCGCACGACAGCGGGATGCTGCCCAGGCCCAAGCCGTACCGCGCGCCGGGGATGCCGAGGTCCGCCGGGACCGTGCGGCGCATCTCCGCCAGCTCCGCCGGTCCCAGCAGCCGGCCGCCCAGCAACGCTCCGTAGAACCGGTCCAGGTCCGCCGGGGTCGAGACCAGGCCGCCCGCCGCCCAGGCGATCGTTGCGTCGAAGTCGCTGAAGTCGACCAGTTTTCCGTCGAGCGGCAAGTAGCCGACCGCGTGCGGAGCCGGGAGCCTCTCGTCACCTCGGCCGGGGAGGTACGTGTCGTACAGGCCCAGTGGGCGGGTGATGCGGCGGGTGATCTCCGTGTCCAGCGGATGGCCGGTCACGCGTTCCACGAGCATCCCCGCCACGATGTAGTTCGTGTTCGAGTACGACCAGCCCGTGCCCGGCGGGAACAGCGCCGGGTACTTCAGCGCCCGCGCCACCAGTTCCGCCGGCTCGGCGCCGCGGTGGCGCAGTGCCTCCGGGTTGCCCAGGTCGAAGTCCTGCAGGTAGTCCGGAATTCCGCTCGTGTGCTGCAGCAGCTGCCGGACCGTGATGCGCGCGTCGGGCAGCAGGCCCGGCAGGTACCGCGAAACCGGCGCGTCCAGCCGCACCCGGCCCTCCGCCACGAGCTGCAGCACGACCGTCGCCACGAACGACTTTGTCACGCTGCCCACGCGGAAGGAACCGTTGCGCGGGAACGCTTTTCCGGTGGCGACATCGCCCTTGCCGCTGCGGGTGACCTGTGTCCGCCGGCCGTCCTGGACGACCGCCGCCGCCCCCGGTACGCCGTCCTGGGCCGTCAGCACGTCCAGGCTCGCCTGGACCGGGCTCGTGGCCGCGGCGAGCGCCGGCGCCGCCGTGGTGACGGCGAGCAGCGCCACGAGTGTGCCGGCCGTGCCGGCCCGCAATGACTTCCGCATGAGAAAACCCCCTGGTGTCTCGGTCTTCCCCACGCTAGGGAAACCGGACACCAGGGGGTATCGGGGAGACCACCGGAAAAACCCGGGGGTGCACCCCACCACTCAGCGCAGCTTGAGGGCTCGCTTCAAGGTGCCGAACAGGTCGGTCTGGTTGGTCAGGCCGACGATGTTCGCCGCCTGCGGGCCGAGACCCGCGATGCGCACCTGCGTACCCGTGTGCGACTGCGAGCCGCCCGCTTCCGCGGTGCCGTACGCCAGCGTCATGTTCGCGCCCTCGTTGGTGATCAGGGTCGCGGTCAGGCCCGGCGTGGCGGTGGGCTCGACGATCTGGCTGCTGTGGCCGTGGTCCGCGGTCACCAGCACCAGCGTGTCGGGGTGGCTGCGGGCGAACGCCGTGCCCGCCGCGATCGCCGCGTCGAAGTCGACCGTCTCGCCGATCTGGCCGCACGGGTCGGCCGCGTGGTCCTGCTTGTCGATGCTCGCGCCCTCGACCTGCAGGAAGAAGCCCTTGTCGCTGCGGCGGTCGTCGAGCAGCTCCAGCGCCTTGCGGGTCTGGTCGGCCAGCTTCGGCTGGGTCGCGGGCAGCTTCGGGTTCGGGGCGCAGCGGGTGGGCGCGGTGCCGCCGTGCACGGCCGCCGGGCCGCTCCAGTTCACCGGCATGTTGCCGTCGGCGAACAGGCCGAGGACCGGCTTGCCCTTCTTCGCCGCCGCCAGGTCGGCCGCGGTGTTCACGACGGTGTAGCCGGCCGCCTTGGCCTGGTCCAGCACGGTCTTGCCCTGGTACTTGCCCGCGGTGACCTGCTGGTTGAAGTACTTCGCGCCGCCGCCCAGCAGGACGTCGGGGCGGGTCTGCACCAGCTGCTCGGCGATCGAGCCGAGGCCGCCGTTCTCCTTGGCGTTCTTCGCGCACTTGGCGGTCGTCTCGACCGGGCCCTTGCAGTCGCGGTTGACGACGTGCGAGCCGAGCACGGCCGGGGTCGCGTCCTGGACCTCGGCGGTGGTGACGTCGCCGGTGCGCAGGCCGTTGCGCTTGGCGATCTCGAGAATGGTCGGCACGTCGTTGCCGTACGCGTCGACGGAGATGGCGCCGTTGTAGGTCTTGGTGCCGGTGGCCCAGCCGGTGCCGGACGCGGCCGAGTCGGTCACGTAGTTCGGCTTGGCCGGGTTGTTCTGCTCCACGGCGTAGGTCGTGTAATCGCCGGTCAGCGGCAGCTCGTCCATCGCGAGCCGGCCGGCCGCGCCGCGCTCGTAGTTGCGGGCGGCGGTGATCTCCGACTGGCCCATGCCGTCGCCGATGAACAGGATGACGTTGCGGGCGTGGCCGCCCTGGATCGCGGCCCGGACGTCGGCGGTGCGGTCACCGGTGCCGGCGGCCGAACGCGCGTCGGCGTCGTCGGAGCCGTTGGTGGCCAGGGCGACCGGGGCGGCGGCGACCAGCGCGGCGCCGAGCGCGCCCACGACCAGCCACCGGCGGCGGCCGGCGAACAGCGAAGCCATGTTTCTCCTCATTGGGGGACTTCGGGAGGTAAGTGCCCGGATTTCGGACACGGCCCATTAGTCCTCCCGCATGTGTGGTGCGAAGAGACTGAAGGTGACGCCCGGGTGTCCGCTGGCCGAACTCATGACTCCCCGCGGGTGACCGGGAGCACGTCGGTTATTGACCGCCGAGGTGCCCCGGCCGGACGATGCCCGATTCGTACGCTATGACCACTGCTTGGCTGCGGTTCCCGGCCCCGAGCTTGGCGAAGATGTTGCCCACGTGCGTCTTCACCGTCTCCAGGCTGATCACCAGCGCCGCCGCGATGTCCTGATTGGACAGTCCGGTGGCGATCAGCCGCAGCACCTCGGCTTCGCGGCGGGTCAGCGTCTTCGCCGCCCGCGCGTGCTTCCCGCCCGCCGGACGGCCGCTCACCAGCCGCCGGATCGCCTCCGGGAACAGCAGGGACTCGCCGGCCGCGACCGTCCGCACCGCGTGCGCGATCTCCTCCTTGCGCGCCCGCTTCAGCAGGAACCCGCTGGCCCCGGCCAGCAGCGCTTCGTGGACGTAGTCGTCGTTGTCGAACGTCGTGACGACGAGGATCTTCGGCGGTTCGGCCAGCGCCGCGAGCACCTGCCGGGTGGCTTCGATGCCGTTCACGCGGGGCATCCGGACGTCCATCAGCACGACGTCCGGGCAGGTCCGCCGCACGGCCTCGAGGACTTCGCCGCCGTCGGCCGCCTCGCCGACCACCGCCAGGCCCTGCTGCTCCAGCAGGGCCCGCAGCCCGGTGCGGACCAGCGGTTCGTCGTCGGCGAGCAGCACCGTGGGCGTCACGTGGCCGCCCGCAGCGGGATGGTCGCGCGCAGCCGCCACTGCTGCCCGTCCGGGCCGGCGTCGAGCTCACCGCGCAGCGCTTCGACGCGCTCGGCGAGCCCGGCCAGCCCGCGCCGCCCGGTCCGCGGCCCGTCGCCGGGCAGCGCGTTGACGACCGCGATGCCGAGGCGGTCCGGCCCGGCCTCGACGCGCACGTCGACGGCGCCGGGGCCGGCGTGGCGCAAGGCGTTGGTCAGGCCCTCCTGGACGATCCGGTAGCCCTCGCGCGACACCGTCGCGGGCAGCGCGGCGACCGGCCCGGTGACGGTCAGCCGGACGTCGAGCCCGGCTTCGCGGGCGCGGACGGCGAGCACGTCAACTTCGGCCAGCGTGCGGGTCGGCGCCTTCGCGGCCGGCTCTTCGCGAAGCAGCCCCAGGACGTGGTCGAGGTCCTCGAGCGCGCTTCGGGAGGCTTCTTCGATCGTGCCGAGTGCGCGCCGGACCTGGGCCGGGTCCGCCTCCACCAGCTCGGCCGCGGCGGCGGCCTGGATCGTCGACGTCGTGAGCGTGTGCCCGATCGAGTCGTGCAGCTCGCGGGCCAGCCGGTTGCGCTGGGCGAGCACGGCCGAGCGGCGTTCGGCCAGCGCGGCGCGTTCGGTGCCGGACGGGCCCAGCAGCGCCTCCGCGCCGGCGCGGAAGCCGTGGGTGGCGCCCGCGGACAGCACCAGCGCCGCGAAGAGCAGCACGACCGCGAACGGGACCGTCCACGCCCCGAGCGGGACGTCGTCCCAGAAGAGGCTGATCGAGTCCTGGCCGCCGGTCAGCCACACGGCGGGCACGAGCAGGCCGAGGCCGAGGAAGGCGAGCACGGTGAGCAGGATCCCGGAGGCCGCCGTGTGCAGCGCGAGCCACAGGCCCGAGCGCAGCCGCGCACCGGCGCCGGGGCGCCCGTCCGGGGCCGGGATCGCCGTGCCGAGCAGGGTGTTCGCCAAGCCGGTGCCGATCCGCCGGACCGGTCCCAGCAGGCCCAGCAGCCCCATCAGCACCGCGAGGGCCAGCAGGGCGAGCAGGGCCCGCACACGGGAGTCGGCCTCGACGGACACCGCCGCGGCGAGGGCGAACGGGGACACCGGCACGGTGAGGACCGCGCACGCGACGGCGTAGGGCACGCTGCGGTAGCTGCCGAGCCGTGCCAGGGACGTCAGGAATCCGGACATGCGGCCGAGGTTAGGGCGCGACCGTGGCCCGTGACCTCCCTCTCGGGAGCCAGATCCTGGTCACAACCGGTTAGCGACCGTTAGCGCCGTCCTCCTACACTCGGGACGTGGCAGACCGACCTTTGATCGCACCCAGCATCCTCGCGGCGGACTTCGCCCGGCTCGGCGAGGAGATCGCCGCCGTGGCCGGCACCGGGGAGGCCCGCGCCGACTGGGTCCACGTCGACGTCATGGACGCGCACTTCGTGCCCAACCTGACCCTCGGCCTGCCCGTCGCCAAGGCACTGATCGACAGCACCGACCTGCCGATCGACTGCCACCTGATGATCGACGACCCGGACCGCTGGGCGGTCGGGTACGCCGAGGCCGGCGCCCACAACGTCACCGTGCACGCCGAGGCCGCGAAGGATCCGGTCGCGCTGGCGAAGAACCTGCGGGCCGCGGGCGCGAAGGCGGGCCTGTCGATCAAGCCGGGCACCGCGCTCGAGCCGTGGCTGGAAGCGCTCAAGCACTACGACACGCTGCTGGTCATGTCGGTCGAGCCGGGCTTCGGCGGGCAGTCGTTCATCGCCGACGTCCTCGAGAAGGTCCGCGTCGCGCGGCGGCTGGTCGACACCGGGCACCTCAAGCTGCTCGTCGAGATCGACGGCGGCATCAACGCCGACACGATCGAGCAGGCCGCCGAGGCCGGTGTCGACTGCTTCGTGGCCGGATCCGCCGTCTACGGCGCCGCCGACCCGGGCAAGGCGGTCGCCGCGCTGCGCGAGCAGGCGGCCCGTGGCCGGGCCGGCTGACACTCGCGGCGGCACCGGAGAAGCCACCGGGCCCCGGCGGGTGTTGGATGGAAGGACCGGCTCACGGCTCACGAGGAGGCAGTGCACGTGTTCACCGGCATAGTCGAGGAGATCGGCGAAGTCACCGCGGTCGAGCAGCTGACCAACGCGGCCCGGCTGCGGGTTCGCGGGCCGCTGGTCACCAGTGACGCCGGGCACGGCGACTCGATCGCGGTCAGCGGGGTCTGCCTGACCGTCGTGGAGGTGGCGGGCGGCGAATTCACCGTCGACGTCGTCAACGAGACGCTGCAGCGGTCGAGCCTGGCCAAGGTCGCGGTCGGCGACCGCGTCAACCTCGAGCGCGCCACCCCGGCCGGCGGCCGGCTCGGCGGCCACATCATGCAGGGCCACGTCGACGGGACCGGCGTGTTCCTCGGCCGCGACGAGAACGGCGTCACGACGTTCGCGCTGCCGAAGCACCTGTCCCGGTACGTGGTCGAAAAGGGCTCGATCGCGGTCGACGGCGTCTCGCTGACGGTCGCGGCGATCGGCGACGAGCAGTTCTCGGTCGCCCTGATCCCCACCACCCTCGAGGCGACGACGCTGGGCCGCCGCGAGGCGGGCGACCTGGTCAACCTCGAGGTCGACGTGGTCGCGAAGTACGTGGAAAAGCTGGCCGAGGCCCACATCCGCGACCAGATGCAGAATCGGGACAGTGACACTCGGAACACTGGCACGGAGGAGCGGTCATGAGTGAGTCGAGTGCACCCACGCCCGAAGCGGGCTGGACCCCGTGCGGCGCCGGGGCGGTGTTCGACGCGGACGCCATCGAGCGCGCGATCGCCGACATCGCCGCCGGCCGCCCGGTCGTCGTGGTCGACGACGAGGACCGCGAGAACGAGGGCGACCTCATCTTCGCCGCCGAGAAGGCGACGCCGGAGCTGCTGGCGTTCATGGTCCGCTACACCTCGGGGTACGTCTGCGTGGCGCTGACCGAGTCCGAGGCCGACCGGCTCGACCTGCCCCCGATGTACCACACGAACCAGGACGCGCGCGGCACCGCGTACAGCGTCACGGTCGACGCCGCCGAGGGCATCAGCACCGGCATCTCCGCGGCCGACCGCGCGCACACCATCCGGTTGCTGGCCGACCCCGCGTCCACGGCGAAGGACTTCCGCCGTCCCGGGCACGTCGTGCCCCTGCGGGCCAAGGAGGGCGGCGTGCTGCGCCGCCCCGGCCACACCGAGGCGTCGGTCGACCTGGCCCGGATGGCCGGGCTCGCCCCCGCCGGCGTGCTCTGCGAGATCGTGTCGCAGAAGGACGAAGGCGACATGGCCCGCCGCGACGAGCTCGAGGTCTTCGCCGCCGACCACGGCCTGGCGATCATCACCATCGCCGACCTGATCGCCTACCGCCGCCGCACCGAGAAGCAGGTCGAGCGGGTCGCCGAGGCGCGGATCCCCCTGGCCGCGGGCACGTTCCGCGCGGTCGGCTACGACTCGCTGCTGGACGGCATCGAGCACGTGGCGTTCGTCTACGGCGAAATCGGCGACGGGCAGGACATCCTGGTCCGCGTCCACTCCGAGTGCCTCACCGGTGACGTCTTCGGCTCGCTGCGCTGCGACTGCGGCCCGCAGCTGGAGGCGGCGCTGGAAGCGGTGGCCGCCGAAGGCCGCGGCGTCGTGCTCTACATCCGCGGCCACGAAGGCCGCGGCATCGGCCTCCTGCACAAGCTGCAGGCCTACCAGCTGCAGGACGACGGCGCGGACACCGTCGACGCGAACCTCGCGCTCGGCGTCCCGGCCGACGCCCGCGACTACGGCACCGGCGCGCAGATCCTCTGCGACCTCGGCGTCCGCACCATGCGGCTGCTGTCGAACAACCCGGCCAAGCGGATCGGCCTCGAGGGCTACGGCCTGCGCGTCACCGGGCGCGTGCCGCTGCCGATCTCGCCGAACCCGGAAAACCTGCGCTACCTGCGCACCAAGCGGGACCGGATGGGGCACGACCTGGCCCAGCTGGAGCACTACGACCAGGTCGGCGCGGCCGCCGAGCACGCGGATGGGGGAGCACTGTGAGCGGCGAAGGCCGACCCGAGGCCAAGCTGGATCTCTCCGACTGCAAGTCGCTGAAGCTCGGCATCGTCGCCACCCGCTGGAACGCGGACATCACCGACGTCCTGCTGGAGCGGGCGCTGGTCGCGGCGCGCGAGGCCGAGCTCGAAGAGGAGCCGACGGTCGTCCACGTCGCGGGCGCGGTCGAGCTGCCGGTGGTGGCGCAGGCGCTGGCCCGCAACCACGACGCGGTGGTCGCGCTGGGCGTGGTCATCCGCGGCGGCACCCCGCACTTCGAGTACGTGTGCGACGCGGTGACGGCGGGCCTGACCCGGGTCGCGCTGGACGAGAGCACCCCGGTCGGCAACGGCGTCCTGACGTGCGACACGCACGAGCAGGCGGTCGACCGCTCGGGCCGTCCGGGCGCGAAGGAAGACAAGGGCTACGAGGCGACGGTGGCGGCCCTGGACTCCGCGCACGTGCTGCGGAGCCTGCGCCAGCCGTGGACCGAACGAGGTTTCCAATGAGCGTGCAGACTCTCCTGGTGATCCGCCCGCGCCGGGCGATGATCATGTGCAGCGTGCTGGCGGTGGCCCTGCTGGCGGTGTTCGTGGTGGTCGCGGTGCTGCTGCGCAACGGCGACACGGGCGTGCGCTTCCAGCGTTCCGACCAGGCGGCGATGGTGGGCATCGGCATCCTGCTGGCGTGCGGGGTGATGCTGTTCGCGATCGCCCGGGTGCGCGCGGACGCCGAGGGCATCGAGGTCCGGAACGTGCTGATCACCCGGCGGTTCGCGTGGAGCGAGGTGCTGTCGGTGAGCTTCCCGGACGGCGCTTCGTGGGCCCGGCTGGAGCTGCCGGACGACGAGTACCACGCGGTGATGGCCGTGCAGTCCGTGGACCGGGACCGGGCGGTGGAGGCGGTGCGGGCGCTGCGGAAACTGCACCGCGCCGCCACCTCCTGAGCGCCGGGCCTCAGAGGTCCAGGTCGACCACGATCGGGGCGTGGTCCGACGGCCCCTTCCCCTTCCGCATGTTCCGGTCCACATAGGAATCCGTGACGGCGGAGGTGAAGGCCTCGTTCCCGTACACCAGGTCGATCCGCATGCCCTTGTTGTTCGGGAAGTTCCCGGCCCGGTAGTCCCAGTACGTGAACGGGTGGTCGTACTTCAGCGGCCGCGGGAACACGTCCGACAACCCCAGGTCCCGCAGCCGGGCCAGGGCGTCGCGCTCCGGCTTCGTCACGTGCGTCGACTCCGCGAACAGCGCGATGTCCCAGACGTCCGCGTCCGTCGGGGCCACGTTGAAGTCGCCCAGTACCGCGAACGGCCCGGACGACACCTCCGAAGCCACCAGCGAGTGCAGCGACGCCAGCCACTCGAGCTTGTACGCGTAGTGCGGGTTGTCCGGCTCACGCCCGTTGGGCACGTACACCGACCACACCCGCACGCCCCCGCAGGTGGCGCCCACCGCGCGCGCTTCCGCCGCACCTTCGAACGAAGGCTCGCCCGGCAGGCCGCGGACGACGTCGGCCAGGCCCACCCGCGAGACGATCCCGACGCCGTTCCAGCGCCCGAGCCCGTACGCCGCCACCTCGTACCCCAGCGCCTCGACCTCGGCCAGCGGGAACTTCTCCGTCGTGGTCTTCAGCTCCTGCAGGCACAGCACGTCCGGCGCCGTCCCCTCCAGGAACTCCAGCACGCGGGGCAGGCGGGGGACGATGGAGTTCACGTTCCAGGTGGCGATCCGCATGCCCGCGAGCATCCCACACGCCACCGACAGAACCGGGGCGGCGCCGCGGCGCCGCCCCGCCGAACTCACACGCCCGCGGTCGTCCGGATCCAGGACCGGCTGGCCGCCACGCTGGCGTAGTTGTTCGTGCCGCGCGTGTTCGACCCGCTCTGGTTCTGGACCGTCGACGCGACGCCGACCTGCACGCCGTTGGCCACCTCCGGCCCGCCCGAGTCGCCCTTCCACGCCGAGCCGTTGACGCCGACGCTCTGGATCGCCCGGCCGCCGTAGGCGTCCGTGGACCGGCCGGTCACCTGGACGTTCGCCGTCTTCAGCGACGTCGCCGGCGGGCCGGTCGGGGTGGTGCGGCCCCAGCCGTAGATCTGGTTGGTGCTGCCGGTGGCCGGGTCGGAGCTGCCCAGCGGGATCGGCGCCGCGCTCGTCGCCGACGCCAGGTGCAGCAGCGCGATGTCGCCGTTCGGGGACTGGTACTCGTTGTCGACGGCGATCTTCGTGCCCGAGAGCAGCGTGTTGCTGCCGACCCGGACGTACATGCCCGAGCCGTCGGAGTCGAGGCAGTGCACCGCGGTCAGCACCCAGCGACTGGCGACGACCGTGCCCGAGCAGTTGAAGCCCTGGTAGTCGCGCCCGGGCGTGTTGACGTACACCTGGGCACCCCAGGAGACGGACGGCGCGGTCGTGCCGCCGACGATGTTCGGCTGGACGTTCGCGGAGGCGACCGCGCCGCCCGCGAGGGTGAGGGCGACGGCGGCCGCGGAGACGGCGCCGAGGGAGCGGAGGAGGCTCACGACGGTGATCCTTTCGGTGGGGGACCGGATCGCCGTCGGAAAGTAACCACCGGGTCACCGGCGCGGACACCGACGAAGGTCGGAACCGGGCGAAGACCCGACTTCCGGCGGATCGGGCACGGGGCGCCCGGAAGCACCGCCGGACGGGGGTGCGCGAGAACTGTCGGTGGTGGCAAATAGGCTGGGGGAGTGGCTGACCCGACCACCTACCGTCCCTCGCCGGGGAGCATCCCGGATGCCCCTGGCGTGTACAAATTCCGTGACGCGACCAAGCGGGTCATCTACGTCGGCAAGGCCAAGAGCCTCCGCAGCAGGCTGAACTCCTACTTCGCCGACCTCTCCGGCCTGCACCCGCGCACCCGCCAGATGGTGACGACGGCCGCGAGCGTCGAATGGACCGTCGTCACCACCGAGGTCGAAGCGCTCCAGCTCGAGTACAACTGGATCAAGGAGTTCGACCCGCGGTTCAACGTCCGCTACCGCGACGACAAGAGCTACCCCGTGCTCGCGGTGACGCTGAACGAGGAGTTCCCGCGGCTGCACGTCTACCGCGGCCCGCGCAAGAAGGGCGTCCGCTACTTCGGCCCGTACGCGCACGCGTGGGCCATCCGCGAGACGCTCGACCTGCTCCTGCGCGTCTTCCCGGCGCGCACCTGCTCGGCCGGGGTGTTCCGGCGGCACGGCCAGATCGGCCGGCCCTGCCTGCTCGGCTACATCGACAAGTGCTCGGCGCCCTGCGTGGGCCGGGTCTCGGCCGACGAGCACCGCGACATCGTCGAGGACTTCTGCGACTTCCTCGCGGGCAAGACCGACGTCATGATCAAGCGCCTCGAAGCCGAGATGGCCGCGGCGTCCGAGGAGCTGGAGTTCGAGCGCGCCGCCCGGCTGCGCGACGACCTCGGCGCGCTGCGCCGCGCCATGGAGAAGCAGGCCGTGGTGCTCGGCGACGGCACGGACGCCGACGTCGTCGCGTTCGCCCACGACGACCTCGAAGCCGCCGTCCAGGTCTTCCACGTGCGCGGCGGCCGGGTCCGCGGCCAGCGCGGCTGGGTCATCGACAAGGCCGAGGAGATGGACGTCCCGGCGCTGGTCGACCACTTCCTCACCCAGTTCTACGGCGACGAGGCCGACCTCGACGCCCGCGACGACGTGGACGCCGGCCCGGTCGTCCCGCGCGAGGTGCTGGTGCCGGAGCTGCCCGCCGACGCGGAGGCGGTCGCGGAGTGGCTGTCCGGGCTGCGCGGCTCGCGCGTCCAGCTGCGAGTGCCCCAGCGCGGCGACAAGAAGGCGCTGGCCGAGACCGTGCAGCGCAACGCGGGGGAGGCGTTCACGCAGCACAAGCTGCGCCGCGCCGGCGACCTCACGGCCCGCTCGGCGGCGCTGACCGAGCTGCAGGAGTTCCTCAGCCTGGACACCGCGCCGCTGCGCATCGAGTGCATCGACATCAGCCACATCCAGGGCAGCGACGTCGTCGCGTCGCTCGTCGTGTTCGAGGACGGGCTCGCGCGCAAGTCCGAGTACCGGCGGTTCGCGCTGCGGGAGGCGGCCACCGAGGGTGACGTCGCTTCGATCGCCGAAGTCGTCCGGCGGCGGTTCTACCGCTACCTCAAGGAAACCGCGGAAGAGTCGAGCACGCCGGGTCTCGACCCGGAGACCGGGCGGCCGAAGAAGTTCGCCTACCCGCCGAACCTGCTGGTCGTCGACGGCGCGGGCCCGCAGGCCACGGCGGCCGCGGACGTGCTGGCCGAACTCGGCATCACCGACATCTCCGTGGTCGGGCTGGCCAAGCGGCTGGAGGAGGTCTGGCTGCCCGCGGACCCCGATCCGGTGATCCTGCCCCGCACGTCGGAGGGGCTGTACCTGCTGCAGCGGCTGCGGGACGAGGCCCACCGGTTCGCCATCGCCTACCACCGCGAGAAGCGCTCCAAGCGGCTGATCACGTCCGAATTGGACAGTGTGCCCGGCCTGGGGCAGGCTCGCCGCACCGCGCTGATCAAGCACTTCGGCTCGGTGAAGAAGCTCAAGCAGGCCAGGGTCGAAGAGATCGAGGCGGTGCCCGGCTTCGGCAGGCGCACCGCGGAAGCCGTGGTCGCCGCGCTGGCCGGGGAGTCCGGCGCGAGCAACGGCACAGGAGCAGGGGAGTAGGGAAACACAGTGAGTGCGCAAGAGGAGATCCGCGGCTCCGGCATGGAGGTCGCGGTCGTGTCCGGGTTGTCCGGGGCGGGCCGCAGCACGGCGGCCAAGTGCCTGGAGGACCTGGGCTGGTTCGTCGTCGACAACCTGCCCCCGGAGCTGATCGCCACCATGGTCGAGCTGGGCGCGCAGGCGCGCGGCGCGATCACGAAGGTGGCCGTCGTCATGGACGTGCGCTCGCGCGCGTTCACCGACGACCTGGCCTCGGTGATCAAGGACCTCGACGCCCGGGGCTACAAGCCGCGGGTGCTGTTCCTGGAGGCGACCGACGCGGTGCTGGTGCGGCGGTTCGAGGCCGTCCGCCGGGGCCACCCGATGCAGGGTGACGGCCGGCTGGCCGACGGCATCACCGCGGAGCGGACCCTGCTGGAGCCGCTGCGCGAAGAGGCCGACCTGGTGCTCGACACGTCGTCGCTGTCGGTGCACGACCTGCGGGCCAAGATCGAGGACGCCTTCGGCTCCGAGGCGAGCACGCAGACCCGGGTCACCGTGCTGTCCTTCGGCTACAAGTACGGCCTGCCGATGGACGCCGACCTGGTGATGGACGTGCGGTTCCTGCCCAACCCGTTCTGGATCCCGGAACTGCGCGAGCACACGGGCCTCGACGGCGAGGTCCGCAACTACGTCCTTTCGCAGGAGGGCGCCGAGGAGTTCCTCGACCGCTACCACCAGCTGCTGCGGCTGATCGGCGCCGGCTACAAGCGCGAGGGCAAGCGGTACCTGACGCTGGCCGTCGGCTGCACCGGCGGCAAGCACCGCAGCGTGGCGCTGTCCGAGGAGCTCGCCCAGCGTCTGTCCAATGAGGACGGTATGGCCGTGAAGGTGGTGCACCGCGACCTTGGTCGTGAATAACGTGCGCGCGGTCGCCCTCGGGGGCGGCCACGGACTGCACGCCACGCTGTCCGCGGTGCGGCGGGTGACCCCCGACGTCACCGCGATCGTGACCGTGGCCGACGACGGCGGATCGTCCGGACGGCTGCGGCGCGAACTCGGCCTGCTGCCGCCCGGTGACCTGCGGCAGGCGTTCGCCGCCTTCGCCGCGGAGGACGGCGGCACGCTGTGGGCCGAGGTCTTCCAGCACCGCTTCGGCGGCGACGGCGCGCTGGCCGGGCACGCGGTGGGGAACCTGCTGCTGGCCGGGCTCTTCGAGGTGCTCGGCGACCCGGTCGCGGCGCTCGACGAGGCGTGCCGGCTGATGGGCGTCTCGGGCCGCGTGCTGCCGATGTCGCCCGAGCCGCTGGAGATCGAGGGTCAGGTCAGCGGCCTGGACAGCGAGGACCCGACGGCGCTGCGCACGATCCGCGGCCAGGTCGCGGTGGCCACCACCCCGGGGCAGGTGCGCCGCGTCAGCCTGCGCTCGCCGGGCCGGGCCGGGCGGCCGCCACTGGCGTGCGAAGAGGCCGTGGAAGCGGTGCTGAACGCCGACGTCGTGTTCCTCGGGCCGGGCTCGTGGTTCACCAGTGTGCTGCCCCACCTGCTCGTGCCCGGGCTGCGCGACGCGCTGGTGCGGACGGCCGCGACGAAGGCCCTCGTGCTGAACCTTGTCCCCCAGCCGGGGGAAACCGCGGGATTCTCCCCGGAGCGTCATCTCGACGTACTCTTCGAGCACGCGCCGGATCTGCGGGTCGACGCGGTGATCGCGGACCGCGATTCCGTGCCCGACCCGGCGAATCTCCGCCGCGCGGCGGAGCGGCTCGGCGGCCGGGCGCACCTGGGGGCGGTGGCCGACCCCGAAGTGCCGGGACGGCATGATCCTGATGCGCTCGCGTTGTGCATGCGGGAGGCTCTCGGTCTCGGCGGGGAGCACGGGGGAGGAGCGAAAGGCAGGGAGGGGCAGTAATGGCGATGACCGCCGCGGTGAAGGACGAGCTGAGCCGGCTGGAGATCACGAAGATCGGGCCGCGCCGGGCGGAGGTCGCGTCGCTGCTTCGCTTCGCCGGCGGGCTGCACATCGTGGCCGGCCGGGTGGTCGTGGAGGCGGAGCTGGACACGGGTTCGGTCGCGCGACGGCTGCGCAAGGAGATCCACGAGCTGTACGGCCACCATTCCGACGTCCACGTCATCACCGCCAGCGGCGGGCTGCGCAAGGGCACCCGGTACGTCGTGCGCGTGGTGAAGGACGGCGAGGGCCTGGCCCGCCAGACGGGCTTGATCGACCAGCGCGGCCGCCCGGTGCGCGGGCTGCCGGCGGCCGTGGTGTCCGGCGGCGTGGCCGACGCGGAAGCGGCGTGGCGGGGCGCGTTCCTCGCGCACGGATCGCTGACCGAACCGGGCCGCTCGTCGTCGCTCGAGGTGACGTGCCCCGGGCCGGAGGCGGCCCTGGCCCTGGTGGGCGCGGCACGCCGGATGGGCATCCAGGCGAAGTCCCGCGAGGTCCGCGGCGCCGACCGGGTGGTGGTCCGCGACGGCGACGCGATCGGCGCGCTGCTGACCCGCCTGGGCGCGCACGCGAGCGTCCTGCAGTGGGAAGAGCGCCGCATGCGCCGCGAGGTCCGCGCGACGGCGAACCGCCTGGCCAACTTCGACGACGCGAACCTGCGCCGGTCCGCCCGCGCGGCGGTGGCGGCGGCGGCGAGGGTGGAGCGAGCCCTGGAGATCCTCGGCGACACGGCCCCGGACCACCTCCTGGCGGCGGGCCGCCTGCGGCTGTCCAACCGCCAGGCGTCCCTGGAGGAGCTGGGCCAGCTGTCGGACCCGCAGATGACGAAGGACGCGGTGGCGGGCCGCATCCGCCGCCTGCTGGCGATGGCGGACAAGCGGGCGAAGGATCTGAACATCCCGGACACCGAGTCGGCGGTCACCCCGGAGATGCTGGAAGAGGAAGACGCCTGACGAGGTCCCGCAGCCACGCTTGCGGCGATCGCGGGATCGGGCCCGGGTGGTCGATCCACCCGGGAGTGAACGGCAGCGGGTGCCGTCGCCGGTGGTTCGCCGGGCAGGCCGACCACCGGGTCCGCGGACCGGGCGACGAAGCGCAGCTCGCCGCCCGGCGGATCGCGAGACCGGCTTGCCGGAGAACCCCGCCCGGCCGCGGCTGCCGACGTCGCCCGGCCGGCGCTCGGCCCGTGAGCTACGCGATGTCCCGCAAGGCCAGGCTGTTCAAGGGCGGGCGCTGCGGGGACGTGAGGTCGGTCAGCACGATCTCCCGCTCGACCCCGGGCGACGTCCCCCGCCGGAACTGGGCCAGCAGCGTCGCCGGTGGGGCCGCCGTCACCAGGCGGCCGTGGCGTTCCAGGCGGTCGAACAGCGTCTGCATGATCTGGCCGGCCATGCGGCCCAGTGCCTGCGTGCTCTGGTGGCGGTGCGTGCGGTGGCCCAGGTCGACCTGGGCCAGTGCGTCGAGGCCGCGCAGTTCCAGCAGGTCGATGAGGTGCCCCACCTCGACGCCGTAGTTGGCGACGAACGGGATGCTCTCCAGCACCTCACGCCGGCCGGCGTATTCGCCGGCCAGCGGCTGGACGAACCCGGCCAGCTCCGGCCAGAACATGTTGAGCAGCGGACGGGCGACCAGTTCGGTGACACGGCCGCCGCCGTCCGCCTCGGTGCCGAGGGGGCGGTGGTAGAAGCCCTTGACGTAGGCCACCGACGGGTCGGTGAGCAGCGGGCCGAGCAGCCCGGTGACGTAGTCCGTGGTGAAGTCGTACAGGTCGCCGTCGACGAAGACGACGAGGTCGCCGCTCGTCGCCGCGACGCCCTTCCAGAGCGCTTCCCCCTTGCCGGCCAGCCCGTCGAGCCCCGGGAAGACGGCGTCCTGCGCGACGACGGCCGCCCCCGCGGCCGCGGCCACCTCGGCGGTGGCGTCGGTGGAACGGCTGTCGACGACGAGGATCTCGTCGACGAGCACGCCGTGCAGCTCCTCCCGGATCGCCGTGACGATCGCGCCGACGGTGGCTTCCTCGTTCCGGGCCGGGATGACCACGGACACCGTGGTGCCGCGTTTGGCCGCGACGAGCTCGCCGACCGTCCAGTCGCTCACCCTGCTGCTGCGCCGGGTGAGCCAGGTGCCGATTTCCGGCGAAACCTGCAGCATGCGCTTTCCCTTCCCTCGTTCGCTTCCGAGGTTCGAGGTCCCGCGTTTCGGCGGCGGCGCCGGGGTGCTACCGGGGTGTTACGAGATGGCGGGCCGCGTTAACCCCGTGCGGCTGCGATGTCACGCGGGCACGCTTTCGGGCTGCCAGCCGGGTGGCCCGAACACGTACCCCGCGCGCTCCCGCCACGTCCGGGCGCCGCGCAGGTCGCGCAGGATCGAGCCGTACTCGTGGAACCCCACGCGCAGCAGGTTGTAGGTCTCGATGTTCTTCGTCAGCCCGTACGTCGGCCGCTTGCCCTCCGGGACGAAACTGCCGAATACCCTGTCCCAGACGATCAGGATGCCGCCGTAGTTCGCGTCCAGGTACTCCGCGTCGCTGCCGTGGTGGACGCGGTGGTGGGACGGGGTGTTGAACACGTACTCGAACCAGCGCGGCAGCTTGCCGACCTTCTCCGTGTGCACGAAGAACTGGTAGACCAGGTCGATCGACAACCCGGTCAGGATCATCCACGGCGGGATCCCGCACAGCGCCAGCACCGACCAGAACGGCAGCTGGAAGTACGGGGTCCACTTCTGGCGCAGCGCCGTCGAGAAGTTGTAGTGCTCGCTGGAGTGGTGCACCTGGTGCCCGGCCCACAGCAGCCGCACGCGGTGGCTGGCTCGGTGGTAGGCGTAGAACACCAGTTCCTGGCCGAGCAGCATGAGCACCCACGTCCACCAGTCGCGCGGGTCGAACCGCACCGGCGCCAGCTCGGACAGCGCCGCGAACACGACCAGCATCACCAGGCGGAACAGCGCGTTGACGCCGACGGCGACCGTGCCCATCAGCATGCTCGTGCGCGTGTCGGCGACGCTGTAGCCCAGCACGTTGTCGTCGTGGCCGAGGACGTGCACGGCCACGATTTCGATCGTCACGAACAGCAGGAACACCGGAACCGCGAACAACACGGGGTCGCGCAGGTGCGCCAGGAACTCGGCCACGTCGCCTCCTCGGAGCTGACCGCACGGTAACTTACCCTGAGGTCACTTTACGCACGGTAGGCTCTGGCGCGTGACGGAGTCAAGGGCGGTCGGGACCAAGGGGATGCCCCGCGAGGAGCGCGAGGCCCAGCTCGTCGTGGCCGGCACCGAGGAGTTCGGCCGCGCCGGGTACGCGGGCGCCTCCATGGTCGAGATCGCGCGCCGGGTCGGGGTCACCAAACCGTTGCTGTACCAGTACTTCGGCTCGAAGGACGGGCTCTACCTGGTCTGCCTGCACCGCGCGGGCGGGCGGCTGACCGACGGCGTCGCGACGACCATGGCGGGCGGCGGCGAGCCCGACCAGATGCCGCTGAAGGTGCTCTCGGCGATCTTCACGACGTTCGACCACGACCGGTACGCGTGGCGCCTCCTGCGCGACGCGACGGTGCCCTCGACCGGTGACATCGCCGCGGCGGCCGCGGACTACCGCCGCCGGCTCGACGCGTTCGCCGTGCTCGGCGCCACGCAGCTGCTGACCTCGCGCGGCCTGACCGACGCCGCCGACATCGAGGCCGTCGCGCAGGTGTGGACCGGCGTGGTCGACTCGCTGATCAGCTGGTGGATCGACCGCCCGGACGAAGACGCCGGCGCGATGACGGCCCGCTGCGCCCGGATCATGGGCGGCCTGTTCGGCTGGTGAGCCCGCGCCCGGTCAGGTCGCCGTCGAACGGCTCGCTCCACTCGTGGTGGGTGACACGGAGAGTGCTCTTCGCAGATTCGTTGCTCGAATGGCGTAGCGAAACCGGCCCGGTCCGCGATTAATCTGGGAAGCCGTCGCGTCGAGAGGTTGCCCCATGCCCGAACCAGCCGCATCCGTCCCGGCCGATCCCCGGCTCGCCGCGCGGTTCACCGAGGACCTGCTCGACGGGTGCCGGGTCCTGGCCAAGGATTACGGCTACCGGCCCGCGCAGTTCGAACGCATGGTGCGCGAGCACGGCGGCGTCGAAGCGGCCCGGCTGCTGCTGCGCGGCGCGGGCACCGCGGGCGGGTTCACCGTGCTCTGGGAGAAGAACCAGCTCGGCCGCAGCTCCGAGGCGACCATGCTCCGCGAGGAGTACGCCGAGCTGTTCACCCCCGACGAGCTCCTGCTGGCCCGCCGCCGGCTGGAGGAACACGGCTTCGACGTCGACGCCCACCTGCGCCGGATCGCCGAACCGAGCTGAGCGCGGGCCGGCTGAGCCGAGGTGCGGGGGTGCGGGTGCGGCAGGGGTGACCGGCGCCGCTCCGGTCACCCCTGCCGCGGCTTTCAGGCGGCCGCGCCGGACTGGCCGCGCAGCACCGCGTTCGCCGTCGACGCGCCCTTGATCGCCGTTTCGATCTGCGCCATCGTCGAAGCCGACGTCAGGCCGGGGACCGTGGCGGTGTTCAGGGCGTAGAGCGTGAACGTGTACGGGTGGCTCGAGCCGCCCGGGCAGGGACCGAAGAACTTCTGCGCGTTCGCCCCGCTGCCCATGGCTTTCTGCTTCGCCCCGCCCCGGTCCGGCACGGTGTAGCCCGCCCCGAGCCCTTCCGGCAGGGACCGGGTGGCCGCCGGGACGTCCCAGATCGCCCAGTGCAGCTTGTTCCCGCCGCCGGCGACGTCGGCGAACACGACCGCGTAGCCCTTCGCGCCGTCGGCGGCACCCCACGCCAGCGGCGGCGACGGGTCCTGGCCCGCCGTGCCGTCGCCGGCGCAGGTGTACTTGTCCGGGATGGTCGCGTTGTCGGCGAAGGCCGAGCTGGTCAGCTTGAACCCGCTGCCGCCCGGGAACTTCAGCCGCACGATCACGTTGTCCAGCACCGACGGCGTGCCGCCGTTCTTGTCGTTGTTCGTCGAGGTCAGCCACAGCCCGCCGTCCGGGGTCCTGGTGACCGAGCGCAGCCGGCCCCAGCGGCCGGAGAACAGCGTCGACACCGTGCCGACACCGGTGCCGGCGGCGTTGATCTGCGTGGCGAACAGCTGCTGGCCGGTGACGCCGGCGATGTAGATCCAGTCGTTGACGATCTCCACCCCGCTCGGTCCCGCCTGTGATGTCGGCCAGGTCTTCTTCGGGGCGATGAAGCCGCTGCAGCTGCCCTGCGTGCCCTCGCAGCTGGGCCAGCCGAAGTTGCCGCCCTTCTGGATGAGGTTGAGCTCGTCCTGGCTGCTTTCGCCGAACTCCGCCGCCCACAGCTGCCCGCGGGAGTCCCAGGCCAGGCCCTGCGGGTTGCGGTGGCCGTAGCTCCAGACATACCGGGCGTTGCCGCCGGTGGCGTAGAACGGGTTGTCCGACGGTGCCGAACCGTCGGGGTTCAGCCGCAGGATCTTCCCGTTGAGCGAGCTCTTGTTCTGCGCGTTGTCGCTGTTCTTCGCGTCGCCGACGGTGGCGTACAGCTTGCCGTCCGGGCCGAACCTGATGCGGCCGCCGTTGTGGTAGCGGTTCTTCGCGATCCCGGTCAGCACCGGCGTCGACGTCGACGACAGCGTGGTGCCGTCGTAGGTCATCTTCACGATCCGGTTGTCCGCGGATGCCGTGTGGTAGAGGTAGATCGCGTGGTCGGCCGCCCAGTTCGGCGAGATCGCCAGGCCGAGCAGGCCGCCTTCGCCGTTGGTCGTGACCGCGCCGGGCACCTTGCCCAGCGTGGTCTTCTGCCCGGACGGCGTCACCAGCAGCACCTCGAAGCGGTCCCGCTCGGTCACCAGCGCGTTGCCGTTCGGGAGGAAGCCGACCGCCCAGCCGAGGTCGACCTTCGCGATGTCCTTGTCGTACTCCGGGATGCCCCCGGCGCCGCCCGGAGCGCCGGTCTTCACCGTGACGGCGTTGCTGGCCGCCGAGCTGTTGCCGTCGGGGTCGCGGGCCTTGACCGTGAACGTGTAGGACGTGTTCGGGGTCAGGTCGGTGACCGTCGTGCTCGGTGACGTCGTCGTCGCCACCTTCGTGGTGCCCTGGTAGACGTCGTAACCCGCGATCGTGCCGCCGTTGTCCGTGGAGGCGTTCCACGCGAGGGAGACGCTGTTCGCGGTGACGCCGGTGGTGCGCAGGTTGCCCGGCACGGTGGGCGGGGTGGTGTCGTCGCTCGGCGGCGTGGTGAAGGTGACCACGTTGCTCTGCTGCGACGGGTTGCCGGCGGCGTCGTAGGCCCCGACCGAGATGTCGTAGGCCGTGTTCGGGGTCAGGTTGTCGACCGTCGCGCTGGTGGTGGTGCCGTCGACCGTCTTGAGGATGTTGCCGCCGCGGTTGATCTCGTAGCGGACGACGCCGACGTTGTCCGTCGCGGCGGTCCAGGAGAAGGTGGCCGCGGTGGGCAGGATGTCGCTCGCCTTGAGGTTCGACGGCGGCGACGGCGGCTCGCCGTCGGTGGGCGCGGTGAAGGTGTCGGTGAGCTTGTCGGCGTTCGGGCCGCCGTTGGCGGTGGTCGCGGTGGTGCGGACCTTGTTGACCCCGGCGGTGAGCTGGACGGTCGCGGTGACGGTCTTCCAGGTCGTCCACGCGCCGGTGCCGGGGAAGTCGACGGTGCCCTTGTCGCCGCCGTCGACGGTCAGCTTCACCGGCCGGTTGTCGGTGGTTCCGTTGGCGTAGCGGAAGGTCAGGGTGTGCGTGCCCGCCTGGGCCGCGTTCACGGAGTATTCGACGTAGCTGCCGGCGACGTTGTCGAAGTTGACGAAACCGGTGCCGCTGTAGCCGGCGTGGTTCGACTCGACCGTGCCCTGGGAAATGGTGGCGTTCTCGGACTCGTAGCCGGTGTCGGCCGCGAAAGCGCTTACCGGGCTGACGACGGTGGAGCCGAGCGCCGCGACGGCGGTACCGGCCAGTACCGCACGCCACGGTGGACGGGGTGCCACTGGGAGCCTCCTGTGTTGTCGGGGGACAGGGGGTGACCGGGGCGGAAGGGGTCGGCGGACCACCGGCGACAATAGTTAGGAAAGTTTCCTATCTATGGACAGATCACACACCCTGGAGCGGGCTCTGTCAATACTCGGCACGAGGGGTTACCCGCCGTGCCAAGGGTTTCCCGCTCAGCGGGGCGCCCCGGTTTCGACGCTACCGGCGGGCACCGACGGTTTCGGCCGCCCAGTCGCGCGGCACCAGGAAGGACGCCAGCTCCGCCTCCGCGCTCCCCGGCTCGGGCGGGCACTCCGGCTGCCACCGCGCCGACGGCGGCAGCGCCAGCAGGATCGCTTCCGCGTCGGCCTGCGTCGCCTCGTGGACGAGTGTGTACTCGACGTACCGGCCGCGGCGGTACAGCTGCCACTGCCGCTCGCGGTCGCCGTACGGCACGTTCTTGCGCCGCCGCACGATCGGGAAGTACGCCGGCGCGACGGTGGCGATGCCCGCTGCCGTGAACGCGGCCGAGCGCCGCCAGCCGTCCGGGCCGGGCAGGTGCAGGTGGTCGAAGTGGATGCCGCCGATGCCGCGGGCTTCGTCGCGGTGCGGGAGGCGGAAGCGGTCGTCGCAGGCCCGCTTCGCCTGGGCGTGGAACGCCGGGTCGAGCGTGGCGCAGTGGTTCTTCAGCACCCGGTGGAAGTGCGTGGCGTCCGACGCGAAGCCGTAGCAGGGGAGGAGGTCGACGCTGCCGCCGAACCACCACGCGTCCGCGGCTTCGCGGTAGTGGAACTGCGCCTGGAACGCCGGCACGTACGGGTTGCGCGGGTGCAGCACGACCGACAGCCCGGCCGCGAAGAACTCGTCCGAGCAGCTCACGCTGACCACGGCCCGTTCGAAGACGTCACCGTTCTCGAGCAGCCTCGTGCGCCCGGACCGGCCGAAGCGCCCGCCGTCGAGGCGTTCCAGTTCGGCGACCAGCTCCCGCTGGCCCGCGCGGAAGATCGCCTCGACGGCGTCGTGTCTGTCCCCTGAAGGCATGCCCCCACCCCCGGGGGCAGATTACCAGCGAACCGGGCTCAGCCGGCGATGTCGGCGCGGGCGATCACCTTGGTGATCTTCGCCCGGACGAGGGATTCCTCGGGGACGGCGTTGCGCTTGCCGTACGCCTCGGCCTGGTCGGCACCCATGTACCGCCCACCCAGGCGGGTCGCCCACGCGAGCATGTCGTCGTAGTCGTGGGTCAGCCGCGCCTCGGCGGTGAACTGGACGTACGAATACGGCGGGCGCTGGTCGTCGACGGCCAGGGAGATGCGGCCGTCGCGGGCGATGGCCTTGCCCTTGAGCGTCTCGGTGCCGGTGGTGAAGATCAGCTCGTCGCCGTCCGGGCCCTCGTTCAGCAGGAACCAGATCGGCGTCACGATGGGCGAGCCGTCCTTCCTGACCAGGCCCAACATGCCGGTCCGGGTGCCTTCGGAGGCGAACTGCCACCATTCGTCACGGCTCATCTCACGCATGTGAGCGACGTTAATGCAAACACTGCGGCGCGTCAGCGCCACCTTCGAGGGTGGTGGTGGGGGCATGGACGGAGTCACCCGCGCGTGCGCAGAGGGTGGCCGACTAGCCTGGCCTGCTGTGCGAGACGACGACACCGGGACGACGGGCCTGGCCGACGAGGGGCTGACCCGCCGCCTCAAGGCGCTGGCCTGCACCGCGCCGCTGCACGACCTCGACGCGCGCAAGGCCAAGCTCGACTGGGCCGACGCCACGGTCTACCAGATGGCCGAGATCGCGCTGCACACGATCGACCAGGTCACCATCGCGATGGACTTCGACACCGGCGCCGGCCACGACGAGGTCATCGACCGGCTGCTGCCGTTCATCGCCCGGCAGGCGCCCTCGCGGATGCCCGAGGAGCACCTCCGGGTGGCCAAGTGGGTCCTGGACAACCTGATCAACGTCGGCACCACCGACCGCGGCTTCCGGCGCGTCTACGGCTCGATCGGCCCCGGCGGCTACCAGCGCCGTCAGTTCGACTTCAAGCTGCTCGTCGAGCTCGCCGCGCCGGACGGCGAGGTCTACCTGCGCGCCACCGACGAGGCCATCAACGTCCTGGTCGGCGCGCTCGACACCGACGTCGAATCCGCGCAGATCGCGGCCGAGGTCAAGCTGGAGAACCTGATCAACCGCGGCCGCCTGGCCGACGCCAAGCTCGCCGCCGAACAGGCCCGCTACCGGACCGTCCAGTACGGCGAGACGCTGCGCGCGAAGCTCGACGCGACCCGCCGGGACGTCCGCTCGGTCGACTGGGAGCGCGAGGTCCCGGAGCTGCTGGACAGCGCGCTGAGCCACATCGAAGCCCGCTTCCGCGCCGAGAACGCCATCCTCAAGAACATCACCACCGCCCGCGACGAAACCGAGGACCTCGACCGCAAGCGCCGCGCCGCCGAGCTCGTCGACATCGTCGGCGACTGCATCCGGCGCCACACCCGCCTGCAGTCCCGGCTCGCCGACGCGGGCGCGGTCTTCCGCGCCGAGCAGGACCGCCAGCAGTTCTCCGGCCCGCCGCAACGCGCCACGATCGACCTGTTCGGCCAGCTCCTCGTGCCCACCCTCGGACTGCCCCTGGCCGACGCCGTCGCCCCGGCCGAGCACTTCTTCCACGCCGTCGCGGGCATCGCCGCGCCCGTGGTGCCCTCCCTGTCCAGCCTCGTCTCGCTGCTCCTGCGCCCGGCCCCGGAACGCGACCAGCTCGTCGGCGAGATCCCCGAGCCGGAGCTCATGCCCGCCGAGGTCACCGACAAGTTCGGCGACGACGTCTGGCGGGCGGCCGACGAGCTCCTCGACCTGCCCGAGGTGCCACGGCGGCTGTCCGGGCTGCTCGAAGAGGCCCGCCGCAGCCGCCAGCCCGGGCTCGCCGCCCTGGTCGCGCTGCGCGCGGTCCACGCCTACAGTCCCGGGATCGGCGCCGCCCGCCGCCAGGGCGACCGCTCGGTGCTGCTCGCCGTCGACGACGGCACGCTCCTGGACGACCCGGAATTCGGCGGCGCCGACCTGCTCCTGTCCACCGCCGCCGTCGAGCGGGCCGACGAAGAAGAAGAGGAAGTCGCGTAATGGCGCTGTCCCACAGCAGCGTGGACGCCGAGGCCGCGGCCCGGCTGGTCGCCTTCGGCATGCGGCCGAAGCAGCTGCCCGCGCGTGACGTCGTCTACGGCGACCTCGTCCGCCGCTACGGCGAGGACAACGCGTTCAAGGCCCTCACCCACGCCGTCGCCGCCGGGCTCGGGCTGATGGTCCTCGAGGTCAACCAGCAGGCCGGCGCGGTGCTCGCGGCCACCGACGAGTCCGTCTTCGAGATCAAGATGGACTCCTACGCCCGCCAGGCCAAGATCCGCGAACGCCGCGAGACGGAGAAGGTGCTGCACGGCCTGATCCACCTCGCCGCCGCCGCGCTCGGCTACCCGCGGCCCGACGACCTCGCCAACGACACCTACATCGGCCGCGTGAGCGTCGAGCAGGTCGACGCGATGGTCCGCGAAGCCGCCCGGATGCTGGACGAACGCGCCGCGGCCGCCGAGGCCAACAACGACCCCTTGGCGGACGCGCCGGAGCTCGAACAGGCGTGGCGCGCCTACACCCGGCGTCCCGCCGCGGCCGCCACCAAGGACGGCCGGCTGGCCGCCGACACCACCCGCGGCATGGTCAGCCGCGCCCTGCGGTTCCTCGCCGACCAGGGTTTCCTGGTCCCGGTCAGCGACGAGCAGGGCGGCACCTACCGGACCACCCCGCGCTACCAGATCCAGGTCCGCGAGCTCGCCGCGGACGCCGCGTTCGACGACCTGCTCGCGCTGGACGTCGTCGCCGTCGCGAACGCCGGGGGCACGCTGCGCGCGGCGGCCTCGGACACGCTTTAAGAGGGGAATCGATGTACGAGCTTTCGCGGGTCCGCCTGCACTCGGTGGGCCCGGCGGGTGCCCGCTACCAGGACGTCGTGCTCGACTTCAGCGGCGTCGGCGCCAAGATCACCGCACCCCAGCAGGACGCGCTGTTCAGCGCGGGCATCCACGCGACCGGGCCGGCCGAGCTGCGCCGCCCGTCGCCGGCGAGCGTGCTGTTCCTCGAGAACGGCGGCGGCAAGTCCGTCCTCATCAAGCTCATCTTCTCGGTGATGCTGCCCGGCCGCCGCCAGGTCGTCGGCACCACCAGCACCAAGGTGCTCGAGAAGTTCGTCGCCGCCAAGGACGTCTCGCACGTCGTGCTGGAGTGGCTGCACGTCGAAAGCGGCCACCGGATCATCACCGGCAAGGTCTCGGAGTGGCGCGGGCACGTCGTGTCCGCCGACTCGGAAAACCTCGTCGACTCCTGGTACTGCTTCCGCCCGACCGCCGCGCTGGGCCTGGACACGCTGCCGATGACCCAGGACGGCCGGCTGCTCACCATGTCCGGCTTCCACGACAAGCTCACCGCGGCCCAGCTCGCCGAACCCGAGCTGGAACTGTCCTGGACCCGCCGCCACCACGAGTGGACCGGCCGCCTCGACGGCTTCGGCCTCGACACGGAGCTGTTCCGCTACCAGCGCGCGATGAACGCGGGCGAAGGCGAGGCGGCGGACGCGTTCGCGTTCGGCACCGACGACGCCTTCGTCGAGTTCCTGCTGCGCGCGGTCATCTCCGAGGAAGAGCCGAAGGACCTCGCCGAGGTCGTCGCGACCTACGCGCACAACCTGGCCCAGCGCGGGGACCTGCTGGCCGAACGCGACTTCGTGGCCGGCGCCCTGGAACTGCTGGGGCCGCTGGCCGCCGAGGAAGGCGTCGCCGCCGAGTCGCGCAAGATCGCCGAATCGGCGAAAGCCGACATGGCGGAGCTGGCCGGGCGGGTCGTCGCCCGCAACGAACTCGAGAACGCGCGGCTGTCCGGGCTCGAGGAGCACGTCACGGAGGTGAAGTCGGCGGAGAAGCTCGCCGAGGGCGACCACCGGCGGCTCGCCGCGGCCGTCACGGAGCTGCGCCGCCTGGTCGCGGTGCTGCGGCTCGACGAAGCCCAGGAGGCTCGCAAGCGCGTCGACACCGAACTCGCGTCGGCCAAGACCGAAGCGGAAGCCTGGCGCGAGACGGTGACCGTGCTCAACTCCTTGAACGCCGCCCGCAAGGCGAAGGACCTGCGCGAACTCGTCGGCAGCCGGGAGGAGAAGGCGCGTCCGGCGCTGAAGGCGCGCAACGACGCCGCTTCGGCGCTCGCCCGCGGGTTGCACGCGCTGGCGCAGGACGCCCAGCGGCAGGCCGACAAGGCCGAAGCCCACGCGGGCGCGTTGCGGGCCGAAGCCGAGAAGGCGCAGACCGAGCGCGACGAAGCCGCGAACCTCGCGGCCGCCCGCCGGGCGGAGGCGCGCGGGCTGGCCACGCGGATCACCGAGCTGCGCGAAGAGGTCCAAGCCGCCGTCCGGGCGGGGCTGCTGCCGTCCGGCGCCGATGTCGCCGAAGCCGCGCGGACCGCGCGGACGGCCGCCGAGCAGGCCGTTTCGGAACTGACCCGGCGCGAGCAGGAACTCGACCGCGTCGGCGCGGACCTGCAGGCGGCGCAACGGGCCGTGAACGAGGCTCACCAGCTCGCCGGCACCACCCAGGACCGCCTCGAACGCGCCACCGAGGACCTCGGCCGCGCCCACCGCCGGACCGACGCCCTCGCCGCCGAAAGCCGCCTGGTCGAGCTGCTCGGCGCCGACGACGTCAACCTGGAAAGCGACCTCCCGGTGCTGCTGGAGCGGCTGCGCGAGGCGAGCGCGGCCGTCGAGAAGGAGCAGACGGCGCTGCGGATGGAGGAGTCCGCCGACGAGCGGGCCCTCGCCGCGCTGGGGTCCGGCGGGCTGCTGCCGCCGCCGGAGGACGTCCAGGCGGCGCTGGACGCCCTGGAAGAAGCCGGGATCACCGCGTGGTCCGGGTGGCGGTACCTGTCCAAACTGGACGCTTCCCGGCGGGCGGAGGTCCTGGAAACCCTGCCGCAGCTGGTGTCCGGCGTGCTGCTCAACGAGGCCGCCCACGCCGACCGCGCCCGCGAGGTGCTGACCGAGCGGCGGCTGCTGCCCAGTGCGATCATCGCCGTCGGGACGACGGAGGCGCTGCAGGCCGAGGTGCCGTCCGCGCCCGGCGTCGAATTCCTCGTGCCGCCGAACCCCGCGATGTACGACGAAGAGGCCGCCGACGCCGAGCGGGAAGCCGTCGCGTGGCGGCACACCGAGCGGCAGCGACGTCTGGAAGCGTTGTCCGCCAAGCTGTCCGCGGACGGCGCGCTGACGTGGAAGCTCACGACGTGGCGCGAGGACTACCCGCCCGGGGCCGTCGCGACCCTGGCCGAGCAGGCGCAGGCGGCCCGGACCGCACGCGAGACCGCCCGCACGGCGCTGGAGCAGGCCGAGGCGGAGTTCGCGCGGTTGGGCGAGAAAGCCGGGTCGCTGCGCGAACGCGTCCCCGAGCTGCGGGCGGCCGCCGCCGAAGCCGAGGAGAAGGCCCGGAAGCTCGGTGAGCTGGGCGTGCGCAGCGCGCGGATCGCGGAGTGGACCGAAGAAGCCGAGCGCGCGACCGAGATCGCCGAGCGCGCCGACCTGCAGGCGGCCGACGCGGCGGGCAAGGCCGCGCGGCTGCGCGAGCAGGCGGGGGAGGAGCAGCGGACCGCCGACGGGCACCGCCGGACGGCGACGACCGCGCGGGCCGAACTGGCCGAGGTGCCCGGCGCGGCCGAGGCCGCGGCGGGGCCGGTGCCGTCCGAGCCGGTGGACGCCCTGCGGCGGACGTACGCGTCGGCGTCCGAGGCGTACGCGAAGGTGGAGGTCGGCAGCGACCTGCGCAGCGAGCTGGAGCAGGCCGAGTCCGCCGAAGCGGCCGCGGGCTCGGCCGTCGAGTCCCTCGACGAGGCCGTCCGCGCCCGGGCGGCCGAGCTGCTGGAGACGCCCGACGGCTCCGACGCGTCGGCCCGCGCGGCCGCACTGGCCCGCGCCCGCCGGGTCGTCGACGGCCTCGAAGACGAGCGCACCGAAGCGATCGGGCTCGTCTCGACGCGGCGGGCGGAGCTGGACGCGCTGCCGCTGCAGAACGGCGTCACCGGCGAGAAGCCGCGGGACATCGAGCACGGCCTGGAGCTGATCGACGCGGCCGGGCTGGAGGCGTCCGCAGCGGCGCGGAAGTGGGAAGAGCTGCAGGAACGCCGGGCGGCGGCGGAAGCCACCCTGGAGTCGGCGCGCAGTTCCGCCTCGGGCTTCGCGCTGCTCGCGGAGTCGCTGGCCCACCTGGTGACCGACACCGGGAAAGACGCAGCGGCCGCCTACGACGGTGACGTCGACACCGCGCGCGCCCAGCACGCCCGGCTGAACGCGACCTTCAACCAGGCGCAGGAAGCCGCCGACGCCGGTGACCGCCGGGTGCGCGCGGCCGCGGACCAGCTCGCGCAGTACGCGACGGAGAAGCGGTTCGAGAAGCTCAGCACGCCGGTGCGCCAGCAGGTCATCTCGGTCAAGCGCGACCAGCTCCCGGCGCACGCCGCCGAGTGGGCCGAAGCGCTGCGGCCGCGCCTGCGCTCGCTGACCGACGACCTCGCGCAGATCGACCGGCACCGCGGCGGCATCATCACCCGCCTGCAGGGCATGGTCGACGGCGCGCTGCGGACCCTGCGGTCCGCGCAGCGCGTCTCGCGGCTGCCGGACGGCCTCGGCGACTGGTCCGGGCAGGAGTTCCTCCGCATCCGCTTCACCGAGCTGGAGGACAACGCACTCACCGAGAAGCTCGGCGAGGTCGTCGACGAAGCCGCCGTGGGCAGGACGGCGGACGGCCGGGACGTCAAGCGTGACGGGCTTTCCCTGGTGCTGCGCGGAGTCCGGGCGGCGGCACCCAAGGGCTTCCGCGTCGACATGCTCAAGCCGGACTCGGTGCTGCGCACCGAACGCCAGCGCGTCTCGGAGATCCGCGACGTGTTTTCGGGCGGCCAGCAGCTCACCGCGGCGATCATCCTGTACTGCACCCTGGCCGCGTTGCGCGCCAACAACCGCGGCAAGGTCCGCAACCGGCACTCGGGCGTGCTGTTCCTCGACAACCCGATCGGCCGCGCGTCGGCCGGGTACCTGCTGGAACTGCAGCGGGCGGTGGCCGAGGCACTGGGCGTGCAGCTGATCTACACGACGGGCCTGTTCGACGCGGGCGCGCTGTCGGAGTTCCCGCTGATCGTGCGGCTGCGCAACGACGCCGACCTGCGGGCGGGCCGGAAGTACCTGTCGGTGGACTCGACGATCCGCAACTCCCTGGAGGACCTGGGCGAGCCCGACGGCGTCGCGCGGCTTTCGGCGACCCGGATGTTCACGCGGGCGGCCGAAGATCCTTCGGATTCCGCTGAGGACGAACAACCGGCCTGAGGCGGAACAACGCGGCGTCGCCCGGAGTTGCCGGGCGCATGACGAAACTGGGGCCGCTGGGGGCCACCCACTCCGCACTGGACACCGACACGGCCGTGGCCGTCGAGCTCGAGGAGCTCGGTTACGACACGCTCTGGCTGGCCGGGGGCCAGGGCAACAACCTGCCGCGGATCACCGAGCTCGTCCGCGGGACTTCGCGGATCCAGGTGGCGAGCGGCATCCTGTCGGTCGACCGGGTGCCGTCGGCTTCCGTGGCTTCGGCCTACACCGAGCTGCCGGCCGGCCGGTTCGTCGTCGGCCTCGGCGGCGCGCACGGCCCGCGGCCGCTGGCCACGCTCGGCGACTACCTCGACGAGATCGAAGACGTCGTCCCGCCGTCCGCGCGGATCCTGTCGGCGCTCGGGCCGCGGATGCTGGAGCTGGCGCGCGACCGGGCCGCGGGCGCGTACCCGTACCTCGTGACGCCGGACTACATCGCCTCGGCCCGGGAAATCCTGGGCGCCGGCAAGCAGCTCGCGGTGCTGCTGAACGTCGTCGCGGAGACCGACGCCACGGCGGCGCGGGACGCCATCCGCGGCGGCGGCCTGCGGTTCCTCACCGGGCTGCCGGGCTACGCGGCGAACCTGCGCCGGATGGGCTTCACCGACGGCGACCTCGCGGACCTCTCGGACCGGCTCGTCGACGGCGTCGCGGTGTGGGGCGGCTTCGACGCGGTCGCCGAGAGGCTGCGGGAGTACCGCGCGGCCGGTGCGGACCAGGTGGTCGTCCGGCTCGACGGGCTGCCGCGCGAGTGGTGGCCGCGGCTGGTGGAGGCGCTCGCCTAACCCCGGATCGCCCGCTGGTACGCGGCGAGCTCGCCGGGGTCGTCGATGCTGCCGTGGTGGTGGACCTGCACCCAGCGCCCCTCCTCGTAGGCGAAGAAGCGCGTCGTGCGGATGCTGAGCGGCACGGTCTCGGTCACGTGGTACTCGCCGGTCTCGCGGCCGGCGAACACCGCGTGGCCGTCGCCGGAGTACTCGACGATGTCGCCCAGGGTGACGGTGACGCGCGCGGGACCGTGGAAGACCCGCTCGTACAGCTCGGTGATCGCCTCGCCGCCGCGGAGGATGCCGCCGAGCGGGTTGTTCAGCTGCGCCAGCGGATCGCTCGTCCACACCCGGCGGAACACGTCGAGATCGCGCTGGTTGAAGGCGTAGTAGAACGACTCGAGCGCGGCCAGCGCGCCTTCGCGACCGGGCTCGGTGGCTTCGCCGAGCCGGTTGCGCGCGTCGGGGCCGAACGTCGTGTCGAGGTGTCGCGGCACGGTTGCTCCTAGAGTGTTCGACGGAGGTCGACCTGATGAGTGTACGACAATCATCGAACACTGCGCGGGCGCGCGGGCTCACGCACACCCGGCCCGCGACGGTCTCGCTGCAGGACGCCCTGGCCGCGGTCGCGGACCCGGTGCGCCGCAGCATCCTGCGGGAACTGGCGGCCGTCCCGGAGTGGACGAAGGCCTGCGGCACGTTCGACCTGCCGGTGGCCAAGGCGACCCGCAGCCACCACTTCGCCGTGCTGCGCGCGGCGGGCCTGATCGAGCAGCGCGACGAAGGCCCGCGGCGGCTGAACCGCCTGCGGCGCCCCGAATTCGACGCGGCCTTCCCCGGACTGCTCGACCTGGTGCTCAGTCACCCCGGGCCGTAAGGGCCACGGTCGGGCCGAGGCCGGGCAGGACGAGGCCGCCGGTGCCGCCGATCAGCGCCCACGCGCCGTCGTATGCGGGCCGATCGCCTGCTCACAGCGGACGACCGGCGGTTTTGTCGGTGCCGGGTGGTAGGAAAACGGGGTGCCTCCGAAGATCAGCACCGACCAGCGCCGGGCCCGCCTCGCCGTCCGCCACCACCTGGCCGCGCCCGCGGCCTCGGTGGCCGACGCCGTGGCCGGGGTCGTCGCCCTGCACGCCACCGACCCGGCGACGGTCCACCTGTCGGCGTCCGCCCGGCTCGCCGCTCCGGCGGTCCCCGCCGTCGAGCGCGCGCTCTACGACGAGCGTTCGCTGCTGCGCCTGCTGGGCATGCGCCGCACGGTGTTCGTGACGGACCTGGACACGGCGGCGCTCGTGCAGGCGGGCTGCGCCGCGGACATCGTCGTCAAACAGCGGAAGCTGCTGGAGCAGCACCTCGGGCAGCAGGGGCACCCGGAGAACGTGCCCGAGCCGGCTGCCTGGTTGGCGGAGGTCGAGGCGTCGGTCGAGGCGGCGTTGCGGGCCCGCGGTTCGGCGACCGCGCAGCAGCTGAGCGAGGACGAGCCACGCCTGCGCCAGCAGCTGCTGATGGCGGCGGGCAAGCCGTACGAGGCGATCGGCAACGTGACGAGCCGGGTGCTGTTCCTGCTCGCGGCGGGCGGCCGGATCGCGCGGGGCCGTCCGCGGGGCAGCTGGCTCAGCAGCCAGTACGTCTGGCACCCGCTCGACGAGTGGGTCCCGGGCGGGCTGCGGGCGTATGAGCCGGCGGAAGCCCGGGTCGGGCTGGCCCGCCGGTGGCTGCGCGCGTACGGCCCGGCGCCGGTGTCCGACCTGCGGTGGTGGACGGGCTGGACGGCGGGCCAGGTGAAGCAGGCCCTCGCCGCGTTGGGCCCGGTCGAGGTCGACCTGGACGCCGGGCCCGGGGTCGTCCTGCCGGACGACCTCGAGCCGGTGCCCGAACCCGGGCCGTGGGTGGCGTTCCTCCCCGCACTGGACCCGACCCCGATGGGCTGGCAGGAGCGTGACTGGTTCCTCGGCCCGCACCGGGCGGCCCTGTTCGACCGCAGCGGCAACGTCGGCCCGACGGTGTGGGCGTCCGGCCGGGTGGTCGGCGGCTGGGCGCAGCGCGTCTCGGGCGAGGTGGTGTTCAGGCTGCTGGAGGACGTGGGCGCGGAGACCGGCGCGATGGTGGCGGCCGAGGCGGAGAAGTGCGCCCGGTGGTTCGGCGAGGTCCGGGCGACGCCGCGGTTCCGCACCCCGCTGGAACGGGAGCTGGCCGGATGAGACTGCGCCGCAAGTCGCTGGATCGGTCGAGTCACCGACCTCACTCGCCGTGTCGCGGACCGCTCCCGCGCCCGCGGGGGACGAGGTCGATGCTGAATCGTTCAAGCGCCGATTGGTCGCCCGCGGCCGATCGCTCCGGCGGACGTGAGGCACCCACGTTGATCAGCCGGGACCGGTCCCGGCGGCCGAACCTGCGGCCGCCATCGGTCCGCCGTGGTCCACCCGGTGGGAACCCTCCGGAGCGGCGTCGCTTCTTAATCGATTCTTGACCCGTTCGCCAAGTGGTGGAAGTCTCGTCAGGGCAGTCAGGGACGCGCATGCCCGCACGCTAGGGTGGCCGCGAGCCCGCAAGTCACGGCCGGGGGTCCCGGCCGATCCTCAGAGGAGTGGCAGCAGTGACCGTTCGCGTAGGTGTCAACGGCTTCGGCCGCATCGGCCGCAACTTCTTCCGCGCCGTGCAGGCCAGCGGCCACGACATCGAGGTCGTCGCGTTCAACGACCTCGGCGACGTCGCCACGATGGCCCACCTGCTGAAGTACGACTCCATCCTGGGCCGGTTCCCGGGTGAGGTCAGCGTCAGCGACGAGGGCATCGTCGTCGACGGCAAGACCATCAAGGCCCTCGCCGAGCGCGACCCGGCCAACCTGCCCTGGGGCGACCTGGGCGTCGACGTCGTCCTCGAGTCGACCGGCTTCTTCACCAACGCCGACGCCGCCAAGGCGCACATCGCCGGCGGTGCCAAGAAGGTCATCATCTCCGCGCCCGCCAAGGGCGAGGACCTGACCGTCGTCCTCGGCGTCAACGACGACAAGTACGACGGCTCGCAGGTCATCATCTCCAACGCGTCCTGCACCACCAACTGCCTCGGCCCGCTGGCCAAGGTCCTCAACGACGCCTTCGGCATCGAGCAGGGCCTGATGACCACGGTCCACGCGTACACCCAGGACCAGAACCTGCAGGACGCCCCGCACAAGGACCTGCGCCGCGCCCGCGCCGCCGCCCTGAGCGTCGTCCCGACCTCGACCGGTGCCGCCAAGGCCATCGGCCTCGTCCTGCCGGAGCTGCAGGGCAAGCTGGACGGCTACGCGCTGCGCGTCCCGGTCCCGACCGGCTCGGCCACCGACCTCACCGTGACGCTGGCCAAGAGCGCCACCGTCGAGGAGATCAACGCCGCCTACAAGGCCGCCGCCGAGGGCCCGCTGGCCGGCATCCTGCGCTACAACGAAGACCCGATCGTCTCGGCCGACATCGTCACCGACCCGGCGTCCTGCATCTACGACGCGCCGCTGACCAAGGTCATCGGCAACCAGGTCAAGGTCGTCGGCTGGTACGACAACGAGTGGGGCTACTCCAACCGCCTCGCCGACCTGGTCAAGCTCGTCGGTTCGAAGCTGTCCTGACCCCGATGAGCGTCAAGAACCTCGACGACCTGCTGGGCGAGGGCGTTCAGGGCCGCTACGTGCTGGTGCGCAGCGACCTGAACGTCCCGCTCGACGGGGAACGGATCACCGACGACGGCCGGGTCCGCGCGGCGCTGCCGACGATCAAGAAGCTCGCCGACGCGGGCGCGAAGGTCGTCGTCACCGCGCACCTCGGCCGCCCGAAGGGCGAGCCGGACCCGAAGTACACCCTCGCGCCCGTCGCGAAGCGGCTCTCGGAGCTGCTCGGCGCCGAGGTCGCGCTGGCCGGTGACCTGGTCGGCGAGTCCGCGAAGGCGCTGACCGGCGGCCTCGCCGACGGCGGCGTCGTGCTGCTGGAGAACGTGCGCTTCGACGCGCGCGAGACCAGCAAGGACGCCGTGGACCGCTCCGAGCTGGCCGCCGAGCTGGGCGCGCTCGTCCCGGGCGGCGCGTTCGTCTCCGACGGCTTCGGCGTCGTGCACCGCAAGCAGGCCTCGGTCTACGAGGTCGCCTCGGTGCTCCCGGCGTACGCGGGCGGCCTGGTGCTGGCCGAGCTGGACGTGCTGAAGAAGCTGACCGACGACGTCAAGCGGCCCTACGTGGTCGTGCTCGGCGGCGCGAAGGTGTCCGACAAGCTCGGCGTCATCGCGAACCTGCTGACCAAGGTCGACCGGCTGCTGATCGGCGGCGGGATGGCGTACACCTTCCTCAAGGCCCAGGGCCACGAGGTCGGCAACTCGCTGCTGCAGGCCGACCAGCTCGACCAGGTGAAGGGCTTCCTCGCCGAGGCCGAGAAGCGCGGCGTCGAACTGGTCCTGCCGGTCGACGTCCTCGCCGCGACCGGGTTCGCGGCCGACGCCGAACACGAGGTCGTCGAGGCCACGGCCATCCCGGCCGACCGCGAAGGCCTGGACATCGGCCCGAAGACGCGTGAGCTGTTCGCGAGCAAGCTGGCGGACGCGGCGACGGTGTTCTGGAACGGCCCGATGGGCGTGTTCGAGTTCGAGGCGTTCTCCGGCGGCACCCGCGCGGTGGCCGAGGCGCTCGTGAAGAGCGACGCGTTCACCGTGGTCGGCGGCGGTGACTCGGCGGCCGCGGTGCGGCAGCTGGGCCTGCCCGAGGACGGGTTCTCGCACATCTCCACCGGCGGCGGGGCCTCGCTGGAGTACCTCGAGGGCAAGGAACTGCCGGGCGTGGTGGCACTGGAGGGGTCGAACTAGTGGCACGCAAGCCGTTCATCGCCGGCAACTGGAAGATGAACCAGAACCACCTCGAGGCGATCGCGCTGGTGCAGAAGATCGCCTTCGCGCTGCCGGAGAAGTACTACGCGAAGGTCGACGTGGCGGTGCTGCCGCCGTTCACCGACATCCGCAGCGTGCAGACCCTGGTCGACGGCGACAAGCTGTCGCTCACCTACGGCGCGCAGGACCTCGCACCGCAGGATTCGGGCGCCTACACCGGCGACATCTCGGGTCCGATGCTGGCCAAGCTGGGCTGCAAGTTCGTCACGGTCGGGCACTCGGAGCGGCGCGAATACCACGCCGAGTCGGACGAACTGGTCAACAAGAAGGTCAAGGCCGCGCTCAAGCACGGCATCACGCCGATCCTCTGCATCGGGGAGAAGCTCGAGGTCCGCGAGGCCGGCGAGCACATCCACCACACCACGACGCAGCTGATCGAGGGTCTGAAGGGCCTCAAGGCCGAGCAGATCAAGGACGTGGTGGTCGCGTACGAGCCGGTCTGGGCGATCGGCACCGGCAAGGTGGCGTCGTCCGCGGACGCCGAAGAGGTCTGCAAGGCCATCCGCGCCACCCTCCAGGAGAAGTACGGCGACGAGGTCGCTTCGTCCGTCCGGGTGCTCTACGGGGGATCGGTGAAGTCGGGCAACATCAGCGAGCTGGTGGCCTGCGAGAACATCGACGGTGCCCTGGTCGGCGGAGCGAGCCTCGACGGCGAGGAGTTCACGAAACTCTGCGCACTCGCTGCGGGCGGGCCGCTGCCCTGATCGAGGCCACGACCGGGTAGCCTGTGTATCCGGTCCGTCACACAGCAGTGGACGAGTCCAGGGGTACGGTGGTGGTCGTCGGAAACGACCATGCCGTACCCCTGCATTCTCCTAGAGCCCAGAGGATGACATGAAGCTGTTCCTGCAAATCCTGTTGATCGTCTCCAGCGTCCTGCTGGTGGTCGCCGTGCTGCTGCACCGCGGCCGGGGCGGTGGCCTGTCGTCGCTGTTCGGCGGCGGGATGCAGTCGAGCCTGGCCGGGTCGAGCGTGGCCGAGAAGAACCTCGACCGGATCACCCTGGGGCTGGGCGCGGTCTGGCTGATCAGCATCGTGGGCCTGGGTCTGCTGCTCAAGTTGTGAGGCGTCCGGCGTTCCGTCGTCGGCCGCGACCGGGTTGAGGCGGCGGGGCGCAGCGATTCGGCGTGCCTATTGGGGGGCGCGCCGCCGATTCCTAGGTGTGAGGATTCATGGTTGGCGGTAACGCGATTCGAGGCACCCGGGTGGGTGCCGGTCCTACGGGCGAATCGGAACGGGGTGAGTCGGCGCCGCGACGCCGTATTTCCTACTGGTGTGCCAACGGGCACGAGGCTCGGCCGTCGTTCGCGCTCGACGCGGAAATCCCCGACGAGTGGGACTGCCCCCGCTGCGGGCTCCCCGGCGGGCAGGACGAGAAGAACCCGCCGGCCGCGCCGCGGACCGAGCCGTACAAGACGCACCTGGCCTACGTGAAGGAGCGGCGCAGCGACGCCGACGGCGAGGCCATCCTGGCGGAGGCGCTCGACCGCCTGCGCAAGCGCCGGGAAATCCTCTAGCGGTTCCACCGAAAGCCACCCCGAGGGATGCGGACCCCCTCGAGGTGGCTTCCGCACGGCCAAACCCCGCCCGCCCGCGCGCGCATCCCGCGCGATCGGCGGGTCTCACGCGTGTCTGCGGGGCATCACCCGTGATCAGCGGGGCATCTCGCGTGAGGGGAGAGGCACCGGGGTGATGCCCGCCCGATCACGCATGATGCCTCTCGGGACACGCGTGATGCCTGCCTGATCACACGTGATTCCCTTCCCGCCACGCGCGATGACCCCGGCGGGTTGCGCGCACCTGGCTGAGCAGCCCCCGATTTCCACGCTACCGGCGGATACCGACAATTCTCGGGCCGACGGCATCGCGAACGGCGAATTCCGGTCGTTTCCGTTCGAAATCCGCCGTTCGCGGCCTCAGACGAACCGAAATCGTCGGTGTGCGCCCCTAGACTGGATACCGGGGGCCGGAGGCGTCCTCAGCGGTCCAGCGGGTAGCGCGCCCGGACGCGGAAGCCGCCGTCCTCCGTTCCCGATGTCTCGAAACTTCCGCCCAGCAGACGCGCCCGCTCGGCCAGGCCCGTCAGGCCGTGGCCGCCCGAGGGCAGCCCCTCCGCCGGGCGGCTCGCCCGCTCGTTGCGGACCTCGATCTTGAGTGCGCCGTGCTCACCCTGGATGCGGATCGTCGCCGTGGCGCCCGGGGCGTGCTTGTGGACGTTCGTCAAGCACTCCTGCACCGTCCGGTACGCCGCCGCCGAGACCTGGTTGGGCAGCGCCTCCGGCAGGTGCTCCACCGACAGGTGCACCGGCACCTCCGACGTCCGGATCAGCCGGTCGAGGTCGTTGATGCCCGGACGCGGGCCGTCGTCGTCCGGGCCCGCGCGCAGCACGCTCAGCAGCGACCGCAGCTCCTCCAGCGTCCGCTTGGACAGCATGCGGATGACCTGCGCCGTCTCCTGCGCGCGGTCGTCGGTGGTCTGGGCCTGCAGCGCACCCGCCTGCATGGCGATCAGCGTGATCTGGTGCGAGACGACGTCGTGCATCTCGCGGGCCAGCCGGGCGCGTTCCTCGGCGCGGACGGCGTCGGCGTGGAACCGGCGCTCGCGGTCGCGGCTCGTGGCCAGCTCGGCGAGCTTGTTCGAAATCTCCGTGCGCGCGCCGATGAGCAGGCCGATCGCGATCGGCATGCCGGCGACCAGGACGCCGTAGATGCCGTCCAGGATGTGCTCGCGCCAGCTGAGCTCGGCGAAGTCCTCCAGCGGCCACTGCACGAACCGGCACATCCACACCAGCGCCGCGCCGACCAGGGTCTGCCAGTGCAGCTGACGGCGGGTGGCGAGCATGCCGAGGGTGATCATCGACGCCAGCTGGGCCCAGCCGGCCAGGAAGCCGGGAACCGCGACGAGCACGGCGAGGAACGGGAACTTCCGCCGGAACACCACCGCCAGGCACGCCGCGCCGGACAGCCAGATCGAGTAGGGCTGGGCCTTCTCCGGGATCACCAGCCAGACGTCGAGCACGGCCAGGATGACCGCGGCCGCCTCGATGGAGAACGTGACGACGGCGGGGCGCGGCACCGAGCCGAACACGCTCAGCCCTCGCTTTCGCACCCGGTCGGCGGCCGACGCCCCCGAGCTCGCGATCGAGATGCCTGGAATCGAGAGTCCCTCTGTACTCATCGCTGGCGACCCCATTCGTCTTGTGGACTTGTTGGTGAGAGGCGCTCAGGGCCCGATCGGGACGCGCCGCCGCCGACAAATGTGCGGATGCTAACGAGGTGGCGTACGGAGACGGTTAGTTTCACCCGCAGTTGGTGTTCCCGCGTCCGGATTCCGTAACCGGCTGGGCCATTTGGGCGATAGTGGGCGATCGTTGCTACACAGAGTGGGAATTTCGCTTCCCGGTGTACACCAAGACGACCACATCGTGGGAATCATGTTACCCACGTGGGGTCGCCCGGCGGTAGTTCTCAGGCCGCCATGGAGCGGAGGTCGTCGCTCAGCAGGTCGTGCAGGCCCGAGGCGCAGGCCTTCGCCGTCTCGATCGACCGCGGCAGCATCCCGGCCTCGTACACGCGGACGGCTTCCTCGGCGCTCGGCGCGGTGGCCAGTGCGGTGGCCAGCTCCGTGCCGTCCAGCAGGGCGAGGTTGGCCCCGACGCCGAGCGGAGGCATCAGGTGGGCGGCGTCGCCGAGCAGCGTGAGCCGGGGCGTGCTCGTCCAGGCGTGGGGGACCGGCAGGACGTGCAGCGGCCGGTGCGTGAACCCGCCGTCGTGCTCCCGCAGGTAGGCGAGCAGGTCCGGGTGCCAGCCCGCGTACCGCTCGAGCAGGTGGTCCCGCACGGCGGTGGAATCGGCGAAGTCGAGGCCGGTGGCCCACCCTTCGGGGGCGTAGAAGGTGGCGTAGCAGCGGATGTGGCCGCTGCTGGTCCGCTGGGCGACGAGCGCCCGGCCGCCGATCTTCGTCATCATCGTCCCCTGGCCGGTCAGCGCGGCCAGGGCGGGGTGACGGCGGTCGGCGTCGTCGAGGCCGAACTCGACGAACGTGACGCCGCTGTACTCCGGCCGGACGCCGGTGAGCGCGCGCCGGACGCGGGACCACGCACCGTCGGCGCCGACGACCAGGTCGAAGTCTTCGGAGACGCCGTCGGCGAACGTCAGCCGCCCGGCCCGGGTGACGTCGGCGAGGGGGCGGCCCCAGTGGACGGTGCCGGGGGAGAGGGAGTCGAGCAGGATCCCGCGGAGCTGCCCGCGGTCGATCTCGGGGCGGAAGTCGCCGTCGGGCGTGTCGTCCATGACCACCTCGGCGGTGTGCGGGTCGACGCCGCGCATCTGCTGGCCCTCGGGACGGGCCAGCGCGCGGAACTGCTCGTCCAGCCGGGCGGTGCGGAGGGCGACCTGGCCGGTGTCGCCGTGCAGGTCGAGCGTGCCGCCCTGCGGACGCGCGCCGGCGGCGGATTCCTGCTCGAAGACGGTGACCTCGAGGCCGTGGAGCTGCAGGACGCGGGCGCAGGCGAGGCCGCTCAGGCCGGCGCCGGCGATCGCGATACGGGGAAAAGTCATGTCACTACGAAAGCAGAGTCACTCAGAAAGTGCAACGACTAAACTTTTGTAGTGAGTTAGACTTCGCCGCATGACGGAAGTGATCGGGCGCCGCGAACGCAAGAAGGCGCAGACCCGCCGGGCACTGGCCGACGCGGCACTCGCGCTGTTCCTGGAACGTGGCTACGACCAGGTGGGGGTCAAGGAGATCGCGGACGCCGCCGACGTCTCGGTGACGACGTTGTTCAAGTACTTCCCGAGCAAGGAAGCCCTGGTGTTCGACCAGGACGAGGACATCGAGGCGGCGCTGGTCCTGGCGGTGCACGGCCGACCGCCGGCGCACACGATCGTGGACGCGCTGCGGGAGCACCTGCTGCGCGGCAGCGCGGACGGCGGCCCGAGCGAGGAGTTCATCCGCCTGATCGAGAGCACCCCGGCCCTGCGTGACTACGCGAGGCGCATGTGGATGCGCCACGAGACGGCACTGGCCCGCGCGATCGCCGAGGAGTCGGGCGCGCCTCCGGACGACGTGGCGTGCGCGGCCTTGGCCCGGTTCGCGCTGGCGTCGAGGGAGCTGATCCTCGCCCACCCGAACCGCAGGCGAGCGGCGGAGGAGATCTTCGCCCGGCTGGAGCGCGGCTGGCGGACGGAGTAGGGCGCGCCGGTAGCGCGGGCGGAACGCCGGACTAGCTCAAGCGACCGGCCACGCGGAAGGAACGCCGGACTTGCTCAGGCGCGACCGGCCACGCGGGCGGCATGCCGGACTTCCTCAACCGACCGGGCGCGTGGGCGGCACGCCGGATTTGCTCAAGCGCGCTCGGCGGCGCGGGCGGCATGCCGGACTCGCTCAGGCGCGACCGGCCGCGCGGGTGGCGCGCCGGACTTCCTCAAGCGACCGGCCACGTGGGCGGCATGCCGGATTTGCTCAGGCGCGACCGGCCACGTGGGCGGCGCGCCGGATTTGCTCAGGCGCGACCGGCCGCGCGGGCGGAACGCCGGACTTGCTCAAGCGACCGGCCACCCAGAAGGCACGCCGGACCCGCTCGGCGGCAGACCCCGCCACACGGGCGACCCGGCCCGCGCGAGAACGCGCCAAAAGCGAAGGCCCCCTGCCGGAGCAAGGGGCCTTCACCGGACAACACTCAAGCCGTGGGCGGCTGGTACACCTTCGTCAGCTTCCCCGCCGCGGCCCGGTCCAGCAGCCACAACGTCCGGCGGTGGCCCCGCGCCCCCGCCACCGGGAGCTGGACTTCCCCGGCTCCCGCCAGCGCCAGCGCCACCGCGTCGGCCTTGGCCTCGCCGGCCGTCATCAGCCACACGTCGCGCGCGCGGCGGATCGCCGGCAGGGTCAGCGAAATCCGCGTCGGCGGGGGCTTCGGGCAGTTGCGCACCGCCACCACCGACCGTTCGGTTTCGTGCACCGCCGGGGACTCCGGGAACACCGATGCCGTGTGGCCCTCGCCGCCGAGGCCCAGCAGCATGATGTCGAACGACGGGACGTCCCCGTGGTCCTCCGGCCCGGCCTGTGACGCCAGCACGTCGGCGTAGGCCGCGGCCGCCGCGTCGACGTCGGTACCGAACTCGCCGTCGGACGGGGCCATCACGTGGACCCGCTTCGGATCCAGCGGGACGTGGTCCAGGAGCGCCTCGCGCGCCTGCTTCTCGTTCCGCTCGTCCGAATCCGCCGGGACGAACCGCTCGTCGCCCCAGTAGATGTCCAGCCGGGACCAGTCGATCGCGTCCCGGGCCGAGGACTCCCGCAGCTCCGACAGGACCGCGATCCCGGTCCCGCCACCGGTCAGTACCAGGGACGCCGACCCCTTGGCCGCCTGGACGTCCACCAGCCGGGTGACCAGGCGGGCCGCCGCCGCGGCCGCCAGGAGGTCCTGGTTCGCGTAGACGACGACTTCCGTCTTGCTCATTTCGCCGTACCCGAAGCAGCCGAGCCGGCCGCCGCGGCCGGCGACGTCACGTCGGCCTTGGGCGGCGCGCCCGTCTTGCCGTTCGTGCCCGACGTGATCTTGCCCAGGCCCCGCAGGGCCGCTTCGTAGACCTCGTCCGGGTCGAGCCGGCGGAGCTCCTCGACCAGGCAGTCCTGGGTGCTGCGCCGCTGCAGCGCGATCCGGCGGGTCGGCTGGCCCGGCTGGGTCAGCGTGCCCACGCGGCCGTCCGGCCGGTGCAGCTCCACCGGCCCCGAGCGGCGGTCCAGCGTCACCGAGATGATCCCGGCCGCCCCCGAGCTCTTGACCCGCTTGACCGGCACCTTCAGGTACTCGGCCAGCCAGGCGGCCAGCAGCTCGGTCGACGGCGAATCGGCCTCGCCGGTCACCGTCGCGCCGGTGATCTTCTCGTACGGCGGCAGGTCCAGCGCCGACACGAGCTGGGCGCGCCAGTGCGTCAGGCGCGTCCAGGCCAGGTCGGTGTCGCCTTCGGTGTACGCCTTCGCCCGCGTGGTCAGCGCCTTGACGGGGTTCTTCTCCGCGGCCGAGTCGGTGATCCGGCGCTGGGCCAGCTCGCCGAGCGGGTCCTTGTCCGGGTCCTTCGGGCCGGGGCCCGGCCACCAGCACACGATCGGCGCGTCCGGCAGCAGCAGCGGCACCACGGCGCTCTGGCCCTGCGCGGCCAGCGGTCCGTAGAGCCGCAGCACGATGACCTCGCTCGCGCCGGCGTCGCCGCCGACGCGGATCTGGCCGTCGATGCGCGGCGCCGCCGTGCGGGCGCCCTTGGCCACCACGATCACCCGCGACGGGTGTTCGCGGCTGGCGCCGTTGGCCGCTTCGATCGCCGCTTCGAGGTGGCTGTCGTCATCGGCCACGATGACCAGCGTCAGCACCCGCCCCAGCGCGACTTGGCCGCCCTGTTCGCGGATCTCCACCAGCTTCTTGTTCAGTGCCGAAGTCGTGGTGGACGGCAGGTCGATGATCACGGGCGCCTCCATTTCCGGCCGGTGCGCTCCAGCATTTCGTCGGCGGACGCCGGGCCCCACGTGCCGGGCGCGTACTGCTCCGGCGAGCCTTCCTTCGCCCAGTGGTCGAGGATCGGGTCGAGGATCTTCCAGGAGAGCTCGACCTCTTCGTTCACCGGGAACAGCGACGGCTCGCCGAGCAGGACGTCCAGGATCAGGCGTTCGTAGGCCTCGGGGGAGGACTCGGTGAACGCGTGCCCGTACCCGAAGTCCATCGTGACGTCGCGGACCTCCATCGTGGTCCCCGGCACCTTCGAGCCGAAGCGCAGCGTGATGCCTTCGTCCGGCTGTACCCGGATGACCAGGGCGTTCTGCCCCAGCTCCTCGGTCGACGTCGAGTCGAACGGCAGGTGCGGCGCCCGCTTGAACACGACGGCGATCTCGGTGACGCGGCGGCCGAGCCGCTTGCCGGTGCGCAGGTAGAACGGCACCCCGGCCCAGCGGCGGTTCTGCACCTCCAACGTCACCGCCGCGTAGGTCTCGGTCTTCGAGTCCTTCGCGAAGCCCTCTTCCTGCAGCAGGCCGGGCACCTTCGTGCCGCCCTGCCAGCCACCGGCGTACTGCCCGCGGGCGGTGGTCTTGCTCAGCGGCCCGACCGGCGTGACGCCGGAGAGGACCTTGATCTTCTCCGCGCGCAGGGCCCGCGGCTCGAACGACAGCGGCTCCTCCATCGCGGTGAAGGCCAGCAGCTGCAGCAGGTGGTTCTGGATGACGTCGCGGGCCGCGCCGATGCCGTCGTAGTACCCCGCGCGGCCGCCGAGGCCGATGTCCTCGGCCATGGTGATCTGCACGTGGTCGACGTAGTTGGCGTTCCAGATCGGCTCGAACAGCTGGTTCGCGAAGCGCAGCGCCAAGATGTTCTGCACCGTCTCCTTGCCGAGGTAGTGGTCGATGCGGAACACCGACTCCTCGGGGAAGACGTCGTTGACGATCGCGTTCAGCTCTTCGGCGCTCTTCAGGTCGTGCCCGAAGGGCTTCTCGATGACGACGCGCCGCCAGGTGTTCTCGTCGGCGTTCGCGAGCCCGGAGCGGGCCAGCTGCTTGGTCACCACCGGGAACGCGCCGGGCGGGATCGACAGGTAGAACGCGGTGTTGCCGCCGGTGCCGCGTTCCTCGTCGAGGTCGCGGACCGTCTTCGCGAGCCGGTCGAACGCATCGTCGTCGTCGAAGGTGCCCTGCACGAACCGGATGCCCTCGGCGAGCCGGTTCCACACCGACTCCTTGAACGGCGTCCGCGCGTGCTCCTTGACCGAGTCGTGCACGAGCTCGCCGAAGTCCTGGTGCTCCCAGTCGCGGCGGGCGAACCCGACGAGCGAGAAGCCCGCGGGCAGCAGCCCGCGGTTGGCCAGGTCGTAGATGGCGGGCATCAGCTTCTTGCGGGCCAGGTCACCGGTGACGCCGAAGATCACCAGGCTGGAGGGCCCGGCGATGCGCGGGAGCCGCTTGTCCCGCGGATCGCGCAGCGGATTGGTCCAGGTCATGCTCAGCCCTCCTGTACCGCGCGGACGACGGCCGCGAGGCCCGCGGCCCGGTCGGCCAGGTGCAGGCGCAGCACCGGGCGGCCGTGCTCGGCGAGCACCTGCCCGTCGCCCAGGGCCTGCGCGTGCTGCAGCTGCCCCAGCGTGTACGGCCGGTCCGGCACGTCGAGGTCCTGCTCGACGGCGCCGGTCAGCTGCAGGAAGACGCCGTTCTGGTGGCCGCCCTTGTGGTACTGGCCGGTGGAGTGCAGGAACCGCGGGCCCCAGCCGAACGTCGTCTGCTTCCCGGTGCGCTTGGCGATCTCCCCGCGCAGCAACGACGTCGAGGCGTCGTCGAGCCGGTCGAGGTAGGCCTGCACCGCGATGTAACCCGCGTCCGGCGCCGAGGCGAAGAACGCCCGGAGCACGTCGGTCAGGCTGCCCTCGGTGGCCACCCCGTCGGAACCGAAGATCTCGACCGGACCGTCCACATTGGACGCCGTCTCGCCGCCCTTCAGCTTCTCCGGGTCGTCCAGCAGCGCGCGGGCCGCCTTCTTCGCCGCCTCGACGTCCGGCTGGTCGAACGGGTTGATCCCGATCAGCCGGCCGGCCAGCGCCGTGGCGAACTCCCAGAGCAGGAACTGCGCGCCGAGCGAGCCGGTGACGGAGATCTTCGCCGCCCCCTGCGGGCTGCCGATCGCCGTCGGGGTCGCGTCGGCCTTCGCGTCGGCGAAGCCGGGCGCCTCCGGGCTCTCGACCGCGACCGGCAGGAGGCCGGTGCCCTGCTTGCCGGTGGACTCCGCGATCAGCTGTTCCGCCCAGTCCGGGAAGCCCTTGATGCCGGAACCGGTGTCGGCCAGCACGACCTTCTCGGCGCCGGCCTCGTGCGCGGCGGCCCACGCGGCGGCCAGCTTGACCGCCGGGTTGTCCGCCGAGTCCGAGGCGAGCTCCTCGGCCACCGAAGCGGCCTGGTCGAGCAGCCGGGCGACGTCCGCGCCGGCCAGGCCGGCCGGGACGAGCCCGAACGCGGTCAGCGCCGAGTAGCGGCCGCCGACGTGCGGGTCGGCGAGGAAGACCTTGCGGTATCCCTCCTTTTCGGACAGTTCCTGGAACGGCGAGCCGGGGTCGGTGACGACCACGATCCGCCGCGCCGCGTCGATCCCCGCGTCGGTGAAGGCCTTCGCGAAGATCCGCCGGTGGCTGTCGGTCTCGACGGTGCCGCCCGACTTCGAGGACACCACGATCACGGTGCGCTCGAGGTCACCGGCCAGCGCGTCGGCCACCTGGCCCGGGTCGGTGGTGTCGAGGACGGTCAGCGCGACGCCGTCGGTCGCGGTGATCACCTCCGGCGCCAGCGACGAACCGCCCATGCCGGCCAGCACCACCCGGTCGACGCCTTCGGACCGCAGTTCGGTCCGCAGCGCCTCGATCTCGCCGATCAGCGGCCGGGACGACTTGTGCAGCGTCGTCCACGACAGCCGGATCGACGCCTCGGATTCGGCGTCCGGCCCCCAGAGCGTCGCGTCCTGCGCCGCCAGCTTCGAGGCGGCCTGGTCGGCGACCAGCCGCTCGGCCAGCGGCGTGGCCCGCTCCGCCAGTTCGGCGTCCACGATCTCGACGCCGGTCTTTTCGCCTGTCGTCATGTCGTGCGTCAGCCCTTCGCCTGCTCGAGCTGGCCGTTCACGGTGTCGAGGAGCTCGGTCCACGACTTCTCGAACTTCTCGACGCCCTCGTTCTCCAGCGTGAGGAACACGTCGCGGATGTCGATGCCGACGGCCTCGAGCTGGTCGAAGACCTTCTGCGCGTCCTTGCCGTGGCCGCTGACCCGGTCGCCCTGGAGGTCGGCGTGCTCGGCGACGGCGTCGAGGGTCTTCTCCGGCATCGTGTTGACGGTGTTCTTCACCACGAGGTCGTCGACGTAGAGCGTGGGGGAGTAGTCCGGGTTCTTCACCCCGGTCGAAGCCCACAGGGGGCGCTGCGCGTTCGCGCCGTCGGCCGCGAGGGCCTTCCAGCGGTCCGTGGCGAAGAGCTCCTCGAAGGCCGCGTAGGCGAGCCGGGCGTTGGCGACGGCCGCCTTGCCGCGCAGGGCCAGGGCCTCGTCGGTGCCGATGGCTTCCAGGCGCTTGTCGATCTCGGTGTCCACGCGGGACACGAAGAACGACGCCACCGAGTGGATGCCGCGCAGGTCGTGGCCGTTGGCCTTCGCCTGCTCCAGGCCGGCGAAGAAGGCCTCGATGACCTTCTTGTACCGCTCGACGGAGAAGATCAGCGTGACGTTGACGCTGATGCCCTCGGCCAGGGTCTTGGTGATGGCCGGCAGGCCCTCTTCGGTGGCCGGGATCTTGATCAGCACGTTCGGCCGGTCGACGGTCTTCCACAGGTCCTTCGCCTCGGCCACCGTCTTGTCGGTGTCCTTGGCCAGGCGCGGGTCGACCTCGATGGAGACCCGGCCGTCGACGCCGTTCGTGGCGGTGTAGACGTCGCGGAACAGGTCCGCGGCGTTGCGCACGTCGGTCGTGGTCAGGTCGCGGATGGTCGCCTCGACGTCGGCACCCTGGGCGGCCAGCTCCCGCGTCCGCTCGTCGTAGGCGTCGCCCTTCGACATCGCGTTGGCGAAGATCGTCGGGTTGGTCGTCACGCCCACGACGTGCTTGTCGCGGATCAGGGCGGCCAGGTTGCCGGTGTTCAGGCGTTCACGCGAAAGGTCGTCGAGCCAGATCGATACGCCGGCTTCGGACAGCGCCGCGAGCTTGTCGTTGCTCATAACTGTCATCCCCTTCAGGAATTCTTGGTGTTCTGGATCGAGCGACGGGCGGCCTCGACGACGGCTTCCGCGGTGAACCCGAACTCACGGAACAGTGTGGCCGCGTCGGCCGACGCACCGAAGTGCTCGATCGAAACGTTCACCCCGGCGTCACCCGTGAAGCGGTGCCACGACTGGGCGATGCCCGCCTCGACGGACACGCGGGCCTTCACGGCGGCCGGGATGACGGATTCGCGGTAGGCCGCGTCCTGCGCGTCGAACCACTCGACGCACGGCATGGACACGACACGCGCCTTGACGCCGTCGGCGTCCAGGGTCTTCTTCGCCTCGACCGCCAGCTGGACCTCGGAACCGGTGGCGATGAGAACCACGTCCGGGGTGCCGTCGCTCTCGGCGAGCACGTACCCGCCCTTCGCGACGCCCTCGGCGCTGGTGCCCTCGAGCACCGGCACGTTCTGGCGGGTCAGCGCCAGCCCGGACGGGTGGTCGGTGTCCTCCAGCACGGCCTTCCAGGCGTACGCGGTCTCGTTGGCGTCCGCCGGGCGGACGACGTTGAGGCCCGGGATCGCGCGCAGCGCGGAGAGCTGCTCGATCGGCTGGTGCGTCGGGCCGTCCTCGCCGAGGCCGATGGAGTCGTGCGTCCAGACGTAGGTGACCGGCGCCTTCATCAGCGCGGCCAGCCGGACCGGCGGGCGCATGTAGTCGGAGAAGATGAGGAACGTCGCGCCGTACGGGCGGGTGCCGCCGTGCAGCGCGATCCCGTTGAGGATCGAGCCCATGGCGTGCTCGCGGACGCCGAAGTGCAGCGTCCGGCCGTACGGGTTGGCCTGCCACATGTCGGTGGCGGCCTTCTCGGGACCGAACGAGTCGGCGCCCTTCATCGTCGTGTTGTTGCTCTCGGCCAGGTCGGCCGAGCCGCCCCACAGCTCCGGCAGCGGCTCGGCGAGGGCGTTGAGCACCTCACCGGAGGCCTTGCGGGTCGCGACGCCCTTGGCGTCCGGCTCCCACTTCGGCAGGTTGTCGGCGAAGCCCTCGGGCAGGGTGCGGGTGGCCATCCGGTCGCCGAGCTTCTTGCGCTCCGGGTTGGCCTGGGCCCAGGCTTCGTACTTCTCCTGCCACTCGGCGTGCGCGGCCCGGCCGCGCTCGGCCGCCTGGCGGGTGTGCTTGAGCACGTCGTCCTCGACGACGAACGACTGGTCCGGGTCGAAGCCGAGGATCTTCTTCACCGCGGCGACCTCTTCGCCGCCCAGCGCGGCGCCGTGCGCCTTGCCGGTGCCCATCTTCTTCGGCGCCGGGTAGCCGATCACGGTCCGCAGGGCGATGAACGACGGCCGCTGGGTCTCGGCCTTGGCGTTCTTGATGGCCTCCTCGATCGCGACGACGTCCTCGCCGCCTTCGACGACCTGGGTGTGCCACCCGTAGGCCTCGTAGCGCGCGACGGTGTCTTCGGACAGCGCGATGTTCGTGTCGTCCTCGATCGAGATCTTGTTGTCGTCGTAGAAGACGATCAGGTTCCCCAGCTCCTGGCGGCCCGCGATGGACGAGGCCTCGGAGGTGACACCCTCTTCGATGTCGCCGTCGGAGGCGATCACGAAGATGTGGTGGTCGAAGATGCTCTCGCCGGGCGCGGCGTCCGGGTCCAGCAGGCCGCGCTCGCGACGGGCGGCCATCGCCATGCCCACGCCGTTCGCCAGGCCCTGCCCGAGCGGGCCGGTGGTCGTCTCGACGCCGTCGGTGTGGCGGTACTCCGGGTGACCGGGGGTCTTGGAGCCCCACTTGCGCAGCTGCTTGAGGTCCTCGAGCTCGAGGCCGTAGCCGGCGAGGAACAGCTGGATGTAGAGGGTCAGGCTGGAGTGCCCGGCCGACAGGATGAACCGGTCGCGGCCCGGCCAGTGCTGGTCGTTGGGGTCGTGGCGCATGGTGCGCTGGAACAGCGTGTAGGCCAGCGGCGCCAGGCTCATCGCGGTGCCGGGGTGACCGCTGCCGCAGTTCTCCACGGCGTCGGCGGCCAGCACCCGGACGGTGTCCACGGCGCGGGTGTCGGTGTCGGTCCAGTCGGCGGGCGTGTTGCGCCGGAGGAGTGGGTTGTTCTCGCTGGTAGTGGCGGTTTCGGACACTGAACTCCAACTCCCGGTCATGATGGTTGCGGCTGGTCTTCCTCGTTCCGGTTACCCGTACACGCGGCTACTTATCTCAATCGATCCCGAAGGGACGATATTCCTGCTCGCGGCCATGTGCAGGGGCAATCGCGGCCCGTCGCGGCCAGCCTAGTGCTTGGGCCGGTCGAGGACCCGCGATCACCCACGCGATTCACCACGTCTAACATCGTTCGAGGGTTCAGTCCGGCAGGTTTGCGCGGCACCACCACTGCCTACCCGGACTTGCCCGCCCGAACCTGACGCAGGGAGAGAAATGTCGTTGGTGAACGCTGCGCACGGACGCAGTGACGACACCAGCGCCGTGCACCCGACCGGTGAGCGACCGCACGGTGACCGGCGAAGCTTCCGCCGGGTCGTCGGGGCCTACGCCGCGCTGGCCAAGCCGCGGGTGATCGAGCTCCTGCTGGTGACCACCATCCCGGCGATGTTCCTCGCCGGCCGGCAGATCCCCTCGCCGTGGCTGGTCCTGGCCACGCTGGTCGGCGGGACGATGGCCGCGGGCAGCGCGAACGCGCTCAACTGCGTGATCGACGCGGACATCGACAAGGTGATGAACCGCACGAAGCGCCGCCCGCTGGTCAAGGACTCGGTGCCCCGCCGCGGCGCGCTGGTCTTCGGCCTGGTGATGGGGGTCGCCTCGGCCGCCGTGCTCTACCTCACGGTGAACCTGCTCTCGGCGATCCTGGCGATCGCGACGATCCTCTTCTACATCTTCGTTTACACGCTGGGCCTGAAGCGGCGCACGTCGCAGAACGTGGTCTGGGGCGGCGCGGCCGGCTGCATGCCGGTGGTCATCGGCTGGGCGGCCGTCACCGGCACGGTCCAGTGGCCGGCGTTCGTGATGTTCGGCGTGATCTTCTTCTGGACCCCGCCCCACACGTGGGCCCTGGGCATGAAGTACCGCGACGACTACGAGCGCGCGGGCGTCCCGATGCTCCCGGTGGTCGCCACGGCCCAGCACGTCGCCCGCCAGATCGTCATCTACTCGTGGGTGATGGTGGCGTGGACGCTGCTGCTGCTCCCGGTGACGTCGTGGCTGTACGGCACGTTCGCGATCCTCGCGGGCGGCTGGTTCCTCTTCTACGCGCACAGCCTGCAGGCGGCCGTGCGACGAGGCGAGGAGACCAAGCCGATGGCGCTGTTCCACCGGTCGAACACGTACCTGATGATCGTGTTCGTGGCCCTCGCCGTCGACTCGGCGATCGGGCTGCCCACCCTCGGCCTGCCGTTCTGAACCCGGCGGAGTTCTTCGCCGACGTCATCGAGTCCGGCACCGTCCTCGGCGCCGGCCACACCTGGTCACCCGAGCGGGTGGTCGAGCTGCGCGGCGACGACTACGCGGAGAACACCCCCGGCTCACGGACGCTGTGGCGCGACCACGGCCTGGTCGAGTTCTTCCGGCACCGCGGCCGCGCGCGGGAGCCGTGGGCGGGGGAGCACTTTCCGGTGCAGGCGCACCGGCGCCGGTATCCCGGACCCAGGCTGGTCAACCGCGTGCTCCGCGACCGCTACGGCGACTTCCCCGGCCCGGTGACGTTCGACGAGGCCGGCGCGCTGCTCGCCCGGCGGGCCATGCCGCTGGCGGAGGTGCCCTACCCGGACGAGCTGCGCACCTACTGGCAGCCCAGCGCGCGCATCATGGTGCACGTGGCCGCCGGTTCGTCCGCCGCCCGGCCCGGCGACCTCCACCGCGTCGTCAGCCGGAGCGCCGGGATCCCGTGAGAATCGCGGTGCTCAAAAAGATCGGCGTCGCCGTGGTCGCGATCGCCGTGTTCGGACTGCTCGCGCTCCTCGGCCACGGCCGGCTCGACCTCGACCAGAACCGGCTCCTCGGGACCGGCTGCGCCATCCCGGCCAAGATCACCGCCGTCCCCGGCCCGGCCCCCGACGGCGGTGCCGTCCGCGTCGCCGAGCAGGGCCCGGGTACCGCCGTGCTGGAGAACACCAGCACCCTGGCCGCCTACCGGATCGTCGTCACCTCCGGCGCCCGGACGGTGGAGGTGCCGGTGCTCACCCCGGGACAGCGGGTCGGCGTCGTCCTCGACCGGCCTGCCGTCGGCCCGGTCACCTGGCTGCCCTCGGAGTCCCTCGGCGGCTTCACGCCCGTGACCGCCGACGTCGTTCCCGGCGGAGTCCGGTACCGCTCCGGGAACTGCCGCGCGCTGACCAGCCGCGGTGCCGCCGTGCTGTTCCGTGCCCCGGACGGGCGAATCACCGGTGGGGAACAGCTCCCGCCGGCCAGCGTGTCGTGCGCGCCGGGGGAGAAGGTGCTGCCCGTCACCCTGGCGTCCGGCAGCGAGGTCTCCCCGTACTGCGCCCTCGGGACGGAATGATCGCGCGGCGGCCGCCGTTACACTTCGTTGGCTCTTTTTCCTTGAGGCGAAAGCAGGATCCTTGTCTTCGGACGACTTTTCCGCCGAGCTCGCCCGCGAGCAGGCGTACGTCACCACCCTCTACTCGAAGCTCGACGCCGAGCGCCTCGAAGCCCAGCGCCGCCTCGACGAAACCCTGCGGCAGACCGGCGGCACCCCGCAGGCCCGCACCGAGCGGGACGTCGCCACCACCCTCTACACCGACCGGCTCGCCCAGCTCGGCTCCGTCGAGCAGGGCCTGGCCTTCGGCCGGCTCGACTTCGTCCCCGAGAGCGCCGAGGAAACCACCTACATCGGCCGGCTCGGGCTGTTCGACGAAGACGACGACTACCAGCCGCTGCTGGTGGACTGGCGCGCGCCGGTCGCGCGGCCGTTCTACCTGGCCACCGCCGCGTCACCCGAAGGAGTGCGGCGGCGCCGGCACCTGCGGTCGCTGAGCCGCAAGGTCACCGGCTTCGACGACGAGATCCTCGACCTCACCGCCGCCGACCAGGGCCAGGACCTCGGGCTGGCCGGCGAAGCCGCGCTGCTGGCCGCGCTGGAGCAGCGGCGCACCGGCGAGATGAGCGACATCGTCGCGACCATCCAGGCCGAGCAGGACCGCATCATCCGCGCGCCGCTCGGCGGCGTCATGGTCGTCCAGGGCGGCCCGGGCACCGGCAAGACCGCCGTCGCGCTGCACCGCGCGGCCTACCTGCTCTACACGCACCGCCAGCAGCTCACCACGCGCGGCGTGCTCGTCGTCGGGCCGAACAGCACCTTCCTGCGCTACATCGGCCAGGTGCTGCCGTCGCTCGGCGAGACCGGCGTGCTGCTCGCCACCATCGGGCAGCTCTACCCGGGCCTGGACGCCGACGGCGCCGAGTCCCGCGACGCCACCGAGGTCAAGGGCAGGCTGGTGATGGCCGACGTGCTCGCCAACGCCGTCCGCGACCGCCAGCGCGTGCCCGAGCCGGTGCTGGAGATCGAGTACGAGCACGACGTCCTCAAGCTCGACCGCAAAACGTGCACCGACGCGCGCACCCGCGCCCGCCGGTCGCGGCGCCCGCACAACCCGGCGCGGCGCCTGTTCGTCTCCGACGTCCTCGACGCGCTGACCCGCCAGGCCGCCCGCAAGCTGGGGGAGGACCTCCTCGACGGACAGGACCTGGCCGACATCCGCGCCGAGCTGGCCGCGGACGAGAACGTCGCGGCGGCGCTGAACGAGCTGTGGCCGGTGCTGAGCCCGGAAGGCGTGCTCGACGACCTGTTCGCCGACCGCGAACGGCTCGACAGCGCGGCCGGGAAGCTGCTGCCGGAGGCGGACCGCGCTCTGCTGGAGAGCGCCCGCGACGCCCGCTGGACTCCTGCCGACGTGCCGCTGCTCGACGAGCTCGCCGAGCTGATCGGCGTCGACGACACCGAGGCCCGCGTGGAGCGCAAACGCCGGGAGCGCGAGCAACGCGCGTACGCCGAGGGCGTGCTCGACATCCTCGAACAGGACGAAGAGATCATCGACGAGGAACTGCTGCGCGTGTCCGACGTCCTCGACGCCGAGCTGTTCGCCGAGCGCCAGCAGGCGCGCAGCGAGCTGACCGCGGCCCAGCGGGCCGCGCAGGACCGGACCTGGACGTTCGGCCACGTGATCGTCGACGAGGCCCAGGAGCTGTCGGCGATGGACTGGCGGCTGCTGATGCGGCGCACGCCGAACCGGTCGATGACGCTGGTCGGCGACATCGCCCAGACCGGCGCGGCGGGCGGGGCGCGGTCGTGGGGCGAGGTGCTTTCGCCGTACGTCGAGGACCGCTGGCGGCTGGAGCAGCTGACCGTGAACTACCGCACGCCCGCCGAGATCATGGCCGTCGCGGCGCGGGTGCTCGCGGAGGTCTCTCCGGAGCTGTCGGCGCCGTCGTCGGTGCGGGAGACCGGGGTGGCGCCGTGGTCGGTGCGGCCGGCGTCCCTGGCGGCGGAGCTGCCCGGGCTGGTGGCGCGCGAACTGTCCGAAGCGGACGGTGGCACGGTGGCGGTCCTGGTGCCTTCCGGTCGTCTCGAGGCGATCTCGGCGTTGCTCGGCTCGTATGACGAACGCCTGAGCGTGCTGACGGTGGAGCGGTCGAAGGGCCTGGAGTTCGACTCGGTGGTGCTGGTCGCGCCGGACGAGGTCGTCGCGGGGTCGCCGCGCGGGCTCAACGACCTGTACGTGGCCCTGACCCGGGCCACGCGCCGGCTCGGCGTGGTCACGACCGGTGACGAAGTCCCGGCACTCTCCGTGCTTGGCTAGGGTGCCCGGCATGCAGAACATCGGGAAGATCGTGGTCGTCGCCGCGGCGGCGCTGTCGCTGGCCGCGTGCGGCCAGCAGGCCAAGACCGAAACGGCCGCCCCGGCGGGCCCGCCGGTCCCGTCGTCGAGCGCCGCGCCGGCGCCCCAGAGCAAGGGCCGCGAGTGCACCGCGGACGACGTCAAGACGACGGGCAAGTTCGGGGAAGTGCCGACGATCACCGTCCCGGACGACTGCGACCCGCCGAAGAAGCTGGTCACGAAGGACCTGTCCGAAGGCACCGGTGCCCCGGCCAAGGCCGGGCAGAAGCTGAAGATGAACTACCTGCTGGTCACGTGGTCGGACAAGCAGAAGCTGGACAGCTCCTTCGACCGCGGCAAGACGTTCGACCTCAACCTCGGCGCGGGCGAGGTCATCCCCGGCTGGGACCAGGGCCTGACGGGCATCAAGCAGGGCGGCCGCCGCCTGCTGATCATCCCGCCGGACCTGGCCTACGGCCAGGGCGGCAACGGCATGAAGCCGAACGAGACGCTGGTGTTCGTCACCGACGCCGTGGCCGTCGGCGCGGCCTGAGTCCCCAGCGCCCCAATGTGGCCTTCGGTGCGTGAGACGCACCGAAGGCCGCCTTGGGTGCGTGTGACGCACCCAAGGCCGCCTTGGGGCGCTCGGGTCAGGGGATGAGCAGGAGCTTTCCGGTGGTGCGGCGCGCCTGCAGGTCCTCGTGGGCCTTGCGGGCGTCGGCCAGGGGGTACTTGCCGCCGATGCGGATGTTCAGCTGACCCGCCGTGATGGCGTCGAAGAGCTCCTTCGCGCGCCAGTCCAGCTCTTCGCGCGTGCGGACGTAGTGGCCGGACGTCGGGCGCGTCAGGTACAGGGAGCCGCCGGAGTTGAGGCGCTGCGGGTCCAGCGGCGGCACCGGGCCGCTGGAGGCGCCGAACAAGGCGAGCAGGCCGCGGACCTTCAGGCTGGCCAGGCTGCCGTCGACGGTGTCCTTGCCGACGCCGTCGTAGACGACGTCGACGCCTTCGCCGTTCGTCAGCTCCCGGGTGACCTCGGCGAAGTCCTCACGGTCGTAGCGGATCACCTCGTCGGCGCCGGCTTCGCGGGCGAGCTTCGCCTTCTCCTCGGTCGACACCGTGCCGATGACGCGGGCGCCGCGCGCTTTCGCCAGCTGGACCAGGAGCAGGCCGACGCCACCCGCGGCCGCGTGCACTAGCACGTCGTGGCCCGGCTTGACCTCGAAGGTGGACGCGACCAGGTAGTGCGCGGTGATGCCCTGCAGCATCGTCGCGGCGGCGGTCTCCAGGGAAACGCCTTCGGGGACCTTCACCGCGACCGACGCCGGGACGAGCTTACGGACCGCGTAGCTGCCGATCGACCCCTGCCACGCGACGCGGTCGCCCGGGGCGAAGCCGGTGTCGGCGCCCGCCTCCACGACGGTGCCGGCGCCTTCGAGGCCGAGGACGAACGGCAGGTCCATCGGGTAGATGCCCTGGCGCTGGTAGGTGTCGATGTAGTTGACCCCGGCCGCGGCGACGTCGACCAGGAGCTCGCCGGCCTGCGGCGCGCGGACGTCCACTTCGGCCGGTTCGAGCACTTCCGGGCCGCCGGTCTTCGTCACCTGCACTGCGGTGGGCATGGGTCCTCCTCGGGTCGGGTTCTCCGGGTGCAACTATGGCCGAGGCCACGCTGTTCCGCGTTCCGGCCGGTTCTTCGTTATGGTTCGGGACGTGGCTGAATCCGAAGAGACCGTCGTGCCGCCGTCGAGTGCGCAGCTGGGTGCGGCGCGCAAGTTCGTGCGGGCGCACGGCAAGCCGTCCCGTGCGGTGGTGGAGAACATCGGCCGGGCGGGCGCCCGCGTGGTGCTCGTCGGCGCCGACGGCGCCCTCGGCGACGTGGTGGTGCCCTCGGTGGCCACGGGCGAAGCGCTGATCGAGGCGGTCGAGGACCTCGCGCCGGCGACGTGGGACGCGGAGACGGTCAACCAGACGAAGATCGGCCCGGAGCACCGCCGCAAGATGGCGGGCCGGTGAGCCGCACCGCGGTCCTGGTCAGCTGCGCGGAACTCCCCTCGGGTGACGGCGACGACGACGCCGTGGTGCCGGCCCTGTCCGCGCTGGGCTTTTCGGTGTCGTGGGCGCCCTGGGATTCGGACTACGACTTCGCGGCGGCCGACGCGGTGATCCTGCGCGCGACCTGGGACTACCCCGCGCGGCGCGCGGAGTTCCTGTCGTGGTGCGAGTCGGTGCCGTCGCTGTTCAACCCCGCCGGCGTGGTGCGGTGGAACACGGACAAGTCGTACCTGGTGGAGCTGCTGGACGCGGGGTTGGCGGTGGTCCCGACGGCGCTGGTCGAGCCGGGTTCGCCGGCTTCCTTCCCGTCGTCGGACTTCGTGGTGAAGCCATCGGTGGGCGCGGGGTCTCGCGGAGCGGCGCGGTTCGCTTCCGGCGCTGACGCTTCGGCGCACGTGGCCGCGTTGCACGCCGAAGGACACACGGCGTTGGTCCAGCCGTACCAGTCCAGTGTGGACAGCGCCGGCGAGCTCGCTTTGGTGTACCTGGGCGGGCTCTACTCCCACGCGTTCGCCAAAGGCGCGATGCTGGGGTCCACAATGGACGCGGCGGGACTGTACCTGGAGGAGAAGCTGACCCCGGCTTCCCCGCCGGCGGACGTGGTGGCGCTGGCCGAGGACGTCCTGGACGCGGCTTCGGCGCTGCTGGGGATCCTGCGGGCCGAGCTGCTGTACGCGCGGGTGGACGTGGTGCGCGGAGCGGACGGGCGGCCGTTGCTGCTGGAGCTGGAGCTGACGGAGCCCTCACTGGGCTTCCGCCAGGCGGACGAGGCCGCCCCGATGCGGTTCGCTTCCGCGGTGCGGCAGCAGCTGGCGTAGACGAAGGTGAAGCCACACTGCGCCAGTGTGGCTTCCTTCTCCGGACGAGCCGGCGCTCGATCGGGTCAGTTACCGGTGTTGCCGCCGCCTGCCCCACTGCCGCCGACGTGAACTTCGTGGTGCTCCAAGCGCTGCCTCCTCTGTCGGTGCCCACACCCAGGTACTGCTTCCGCAAGATCTACTACCGTGCGTGATGGTCGGCAGCTGGCGCACGCGGCTTTGCCACCGTCCTACCCCCATGATGGCGTACTAGTACACCTTGCGGTAGTGATCTGTTGTCGCGGATAGGACGGTGACCGGCAGTTGATGCCCGTCGAGGATGGCTTTCGCTCGCCACGCCATCCTCGACGGAGTCATCCGCGGAAGGGTTACCGGGTCGCCTTCAGGTGAATGCTCGCGACCGACCTGAGGTCAGTACCCGATGTCCACGCTGTTGCCGGTGTTGCCGCCGCCGCCGGCCGGCAGCGCGTAGGTGCCGGTGTTGCCGTCGGTGTTGCCGTTGACGGCGTTGCCCGTGTTCCCGCCACCTTCGCCACCGGCAATCGCTCCGGCCACCACGGCCAGCGCGGCTGCGGCCACGCTCAGCGCGAGCTTGCAGCTCTTCTTGTCCATTTTCACCGTGAGTCCCTTCGTCTGGATGGTGGCCTCACGGTAAAGAGGACTCCTTGACACGAAAGAGAACCCCCGCTTCCCTTCCGCGCCGACGATGCGGGTCCGGGCATCGTCCGGACCTGTTGTCAGGCGTTGGCCTCGGCCCGCTTGGCGGCCAGCCGGTCAGCTCGCGGCCATCGCACGTTCGTCGCCCATCCCAGCCGCTCGAACGCCCAGATCACCCGGGCCGACACATCGACCTGGCCCCGCAGCACCCCGTGGCGCGCGCAGGTCGGATCGGCGTGGTGGGAGTTGTGCCACGACTCGCCCATCGACAGCAGCGCCAGCGGCCAGAAGTTGGCCGCGCGATCGCGGCTGGCGAACGGCCGCTCGCCGATCAGGTGGCACACCGAGTTCACCGACCACGACACGTGGTGCAGGAACGCGATCCGCACCAGGCCGGCCCAGAAGAACGCCGTGACCGCGCCCCACCACGACCACGTCAGCAGGCCACCCAGCACCGCCGGGAGGGCCAGGCTCAGCGTGATCCACAGCCAGAAGTACCGGTTCACCCAGAGGACGTCCGCGTCCGCCACCAGGTCCGGGGCGAACCGGTCCGCGTTGGTCACCTCGCGGCCGAACATCCAGCCCATGTGCGCGTGCCAGAAACCACGCAGGAGCGCCGACGGGGACGTGCCGAACAGCCACGGCGAGTGCGGGTCGCCTTCACGGTCGGCGAAGGCGTGGTGGCGGCGGTGGCTGGCCACCCAGAAGATCACCGATCCCTGGACCGCCATGCTGCCCGCGATGGCCAGCCCCACCCGCAGCGGCCGCGACGCCTTGAACGCGCCGTGGGTGAAGTACCGGTGGAAGCCGACCGTCACCCCGAGCGTCGCGAACACGTAGAACGCGGCCGCGAGGACCAGGTCGACCCAGGACATGCCCCAGCCCCAGACCAGCGGGATCGCGGCCAGGAGCGCCGCGAACGGCACGAGCAGGAAGGTTTTGAGCACGATCATCTCGCCGGTGCCCCGGCGGTGGAAGACGAGCGGCTTGGGCGCGGTGCGCGACGTCATGGCGCGAACAGTAGCTCACGAATCGGACACCCACGCCGACGCCGAGTGAAGCCGGCGTTGACTTCAGGCTGCGGTGAGTTCGCGCGGCGCCGCGGTCAGCGATGTCACCGGGCCGCGGTCGCGGCTGCCCGTCCACAGGGTCGCCGTCGCGATGATGACCGCCATCGCGCCCAGGACGTGGAAGGACACCATCGCCTCCGGCACACCCAGCGCGTACTGCAGTGAACCGAGCCCGCCCTGCGCGACCGCGACCACCCAGACCGCCGTGTAGCGCCGCCAGAGGCTCTTCGGGGCGCCGACGCGCAGCAGCTGGAGGCCGAACACGGCGAGCAGCAACAGGTAGAGCACCAGCAGGCCGCCGTGGATCTGGGCGAGCGACTCGACCGGGGCGTCGAGGCGGTGGGTGTTGATGTCGCCGCTGTGCGGGCCGGCGCCGGTCACCGTCGTGCCCGCCGCCAGCACGAGCCACATCACGGCCGCGAGCAGGATGAGGATCGTGCGGCCGGCGGCGGGGACCAGCAGCCGCGGGGGCTCGTCGCCTTCGCGGAACGCGCGCAGCAGGAGGACGGCGAGCCAGACGAGCGGCGTCGTCGCGAGGAAGTGGATTGCGACGGTCCACCACTCGAGCTTCGCGAGCACGGTCAGCCCGCCGACGACGGCCTGCAGCACGACGCCGCCGGGCATCGTCCAGGCCAGCTTGACCAGGCGCTTGCGGCCCGGGTGGTCGATCTGCACGCGCCACGCGGTGACGACCGTGATGGCGGCGACGACGATGACGACGCCGGTGAGCAGCCGGTTGCCGAACTCGATCCACTGGTTGAGGGCGTCGATCCCGGAGTCGTGCTTCGGCACGAGGCTGCCGGCGACGCACTGCGGCCAGGTCGGGCAGCCGAGCCCGGACCCGGTGACGCGCACGATGGACCCGGTGACGCCGATCAGCGCCTGCGCGACGACGGCGGCGACCCCGACGGCCCGCTGCACGGCGGCGGAGGGAAACGGCAGACGGGCGACGAGGCTGGTGAACGGCACGGCATCGATGGTAGAGCGCGCGGGAAACGCGCTTTCGGCAGGTCCCGGCGCCCAGAATGCGAGGACCGCCGCAAGGGACCTAGGTCCTGACGGCGGAAATCGGTGTCGTCCGTTCAGCGGCGTTTCTTCGGCCCGCGTTCCGCGCCTTTCCCGCGCCCGCGCGGCCGATCCGGGACGACGTCGTCCCGCGGGTGCCCGGCCAGGAACGTCGCCACCGCGACGAGCGCGTTCAGCAGAGCCGCCATCGCCGCGCCGAAGGTCAGGACCGCGACGGTGAGCGATTCTCCGTTCAGCCACGCGCAAACGCAGGCTGCCGAACCCAGGGACACGACGGCCGCGCCGCCGAAGGTGACCAAAGTCCGCGCTCGGTCGGTTCGCGACGAAGATCGGTTCGACTTGGGCATCGGATACTTCCTTGTCCACCAGCGAAGCAGAAGAACCACGATGGCAGCGAACGTAAGATCATGTAAAAGTTCCGCTGTTACAGCGGTTTACAGTGCTTTTACAGCTCCTTACGATGGGCCTGACGCCCTCGGAGGAGGTGGCGCACGTGACGCCCGAAGAGCTGCTGGCGGCGACGCTCCGGAAGCTGCACCTCAAGGCGGGAAAACCGAGTACCCGGAAGATCGCCGGGGTGGTGGGCGGGGTGAGCCACACGACGGTCAACGAAATGCTCCGGGGCTCCCGGGTGCCGGCGTGGGACCTCGTCGAGCGGGTCGGCCGCTTCCTCGACGGCGACGAGGCCGAGTTGCGGGCGCTGTGGATGGCGACGCAGAAAACCCCGCTCCCGCGCGGAGAAGCGCACAACGATCTTTGGGACCCGGTCTACCTGGACCGCCTGGTCGTCACCTCGTTCGTCAGCGCGAAGGGGACGCGAGAGGTGCGGACGGCCGAGCGGTGGATCAGGGCCACGAGCGACGGAGTGGACCGCTTCCGCGTCAGGGCGGCGGCGCTCCAGGGGATCTCCCACGCCGGGAGCGGCCGGGTCACCGTGGAGCCGTACCTCAACTGCACGATCGGCAAGGTCAAGCCGGTCAAGATCTCCGAAGAAGGCGACGCGTTGCTCGTCGACGTGCTGCTGGCCGTTCCGCTCGACGAAGGGGAGTACGGGTTCTTCGCCACCCGGAGCCGCTACGAACACCCCGCTCGCTTCACCAGCTACACCGAAACCACGATCACCTGCCAAGGAGCTCGGGAAGTGCTAGTCAGGGCGCAGTTCTCGAGTGACAGCGTGCCCCGGAAGTGCTGGGAGTACGTGGGATCGTCCGAGATCGACATGCAGGAGGAGCCACCCGCGGGCTCACGCCGGATACGGACGGTTTCGTCTTCGAGGTACGTCGACTTGTCCGCCCGGAGCCTGCCGCCGGGGGCGAGGGTCGGGCTGGCGTGGAAGTGGGACCAGGAGAGCTTGCCGGGAGTGGTCGTCAGGTGAGCTTGGTCGTCCGCGAAGCCACCGCGCCCGCGACCACCGCCCAGACCGCCAACACCACCATCGGCCCGGGAGCGAACGTCCCGTCCACCAACGCGGCACGCATGCCTTCCGCCAAGGCTCCCGACGGCAGCAGTTCCACCACCCGCGCCAGTCCCGACGGCAGGGACGACGGTGCCAGCAGGATTCCGCCGGCCAGCAGCAACGCGAACCACACGATGTTCGCCAACGCCAGCACCGCTTCCGCCCGCAAGGCGCCACCCAGCAGGACGCCGAGCGCGCCGAACGCCAACGTCCCCAGCACGAGCAGCAGGACCGCCGACAGAAGACCGGACAGGGACGGCGACCACCCGAGGAACGCCGCCACCACGCCGATGATCACCGACTGCAGGACCACCACCACCAGGGCCGCCGCGAGGCGGCCGGCCACCAGCAGCCACCGCGGCAACGCCGTGGCCGAGAGGCGCTTCAGCACTCCGTAACGGCGGTCGAAGCCCAGGGCGATCGCCTGGCCGGTGAACGCCGACGACATCACCGCCAGCGCCAGGATCCGGGGCGTGATCCAGTCCACCCGGGGCACGGCGCCCAGCGAGGACGCCGGCAGGATGTCCAAAAGGGACAGCCCGATCAGCAGCGCCAGCGGGATGAGCAGCGTCAGCAGCACCTGCTCGCCGTGGCGCAGGGTCAGGCTGACCTCGACGCGTGCGTGCGTGCGCAGCATCCGGCCCAGCGAGCCGCGGCCGGGCGCCGGTGTGAAAGTCCCCGGAGCGAAAGTCATGCCCGCAGCTCCCGTCCGGTCAGCTCCAGGAAGACCTCTTCCAGGGTCCGCTTGCCGACCTGCAGTTCCTCCGGCAGCACGCCCTGCTGCGCGCACCACGCCGTGACCGTCGACACCACCTGCGGGTCCACCGATCCAACCACCGTGTACGTGCCCGGCGCCGACTCGCGCACTGCGTAGCCCTCCGGGAGCGCCGCCGCCAGCAGGGCCGTGTCGAGGCGGGTGCGGGCCTTGAACCGGAGCCCGGCCGCGCCGCTTTCGTCCGTCGTCAGTGACTGGGGCGCGCCCGACACGACCACCTTGCCGTGGTCCACGATCACCACCGTGTCGGCCAGCGCCTCGGCCTCCTCCATCAGGTGCGTGGTCAGCAGCACCGAGACGCCGTCGCGGCGCAACGCCGCCAGCAGGTCCCACACCAGGCGGCGGGCCTGCGGGTCCATGCCCGCCGTCGGCTCGTCGAGGAACACCAGCTCGGGCCGGCCGACCAGGGCGCACGCCAGGGAAAGCCGCTGCTGCTGGCCGCCGGAGAGGCGCTTGAACGGCGTCCGGCGCACCGAGGCCAGGCCGAGGACTTCGAGCAGCCACCCCTGGTCCAGGGGGGAAGCCGCGCACGAGGCCACCAGGCGCAGCATCTCGTCGGCGCGGACGCCGGGGTACGCGCCGCCGCCCTGGGGCATGATCCCGACGCGCGGGCGCAGCTGCGCCGACTCGCGGACCGGGTCGAGGCCGAGCACCCGCACCGTGCCCGCGTCAGCGCGCAGGAAGCCTTCGCAGACCTCGACGGTGGTGGTCTTGCCGGCCCCGTTCGGGCCGAGCAGGGCGAGCAGGCTGCCGCGCTCCATCCGCAGGTCGAGGCCGTCGACCGCGCGGGTGGAGCCGTAGCTTCTGACCAGCCCGCTGATCTCGACGGCAGGGACACTCACATCGGATCACGATACGGCGTCGACCGGCTCGGGCAGCCGCGGGGACGGCTTGGCGAGCAACACGGGCGCGAGCCGCCGCACGATCAGCATCCCGCTGCCGCAGACGACGATCGCCGCGACGTAGGCGAACGGCAGGACGTACGGGCGGCCGTCGAAGGTGCTGCCGGTCGGGGGGAGCAGGAACGGCAGGGCCGCGCTGATCACCGTCGCGGCGACGCGGAACCGGGACGTCCCGGCCGCGGCGGCCAACGGGATCACCGCCCACAGCACGTACCACGGCTGCAGGTTGATCTGCAGGATCATCACCGCGCCGAGGGCGACGCCGAGGCCGATGATGGGCCGGTAGCGCCACTTGAAGCTGTCCCAGAGGAACTTGAACGTGATGGCCAGCGCGACCGCGTAGCCGAGCACGCCGAGGATCGGCACCAGCGCGTCGGTGTGGTTGCCGAGCCCGAGCGCGATGCCGAGGACGCCGGAGAGGTTGGCCAGCTCGGCGGTGGGGGAGATCCAGGAGCGGACCAGGCCGGGGGTGTTGAACGTCGCCCCGAACCAGCCGAAGCCGAGGCCGGTGCCGAAGCAGACGGCGACCAGGACCACCCCGAACCACACGGCCATCGGCGCGCCGGCCAGGAACAGGTCCTTGAGCCTGCCGTGCCAGCGCCGCGCGACCATCACGGCGAAGAACGGCAGCGCGAACACCGCGGGCAGCTTGACCGCGACGCCGAGGGTGATGATCGCGACGCCGAGCCCGATGTAGAGCAGTTCGCCGCGCGCCAGCGGCGGCGGGGTGTCGCCCTTCACCCGGATCGGCAGCCGCCGGATGCCGACCTCGAGGCCGGCGAGCATCAGGCCGACGGCGAGCGCGTCGTTGTGGGCGCCGGCGACGAAGTGGAAGATCAGCAGCGGGTTGAGCGCGCCGAGCCACAGCGCGGTCGCGGGCTGGACGCCGAAGCGGCGGGCCAGCCGGGGCAACGCCCAGACGATCAGGACGACGCCGGCCAGCGCGAGCAGCCGCTGCAGCAGGACGCCGACGGCGATGCTGTTGCCGGCCAGCGGCGCCAGCCAGCCGCCGAGGCGCAGCACCACCGGCCCGTACGGCGCCGGCGTCTCGCGCCACATGTTCGACACGCCCGCGGTGAACGGGTCGGCGACGCCGAGGGCCTGCGCCGGGCCGAGGACGTACGGGTCCATCCCGCGGTGCACGATCTCGCTCTGGGCGAGGTAGCTGTAGACGTCGCGGGAGAACAGCGGCGGGATGACCAGCAGCGGCAGCACCCACAGCGCGATCGTGCGCGCCAGCTGGCCCTGCGACGCCAGGCGCGTGCGGCTGGGCTGGGCGAACCGGCCGAGCATCAGCCAGCTCAGCACCAGGATGCCCATGCCGGAGATGGCGATCGCGAGCGACACCGTCGGGATGCGGGTGAACAGCCGCAGCACCGGGATCTCCTGCACCGGGTTGATCACCGGCGCGGCGCCGGCGCCCAGGGAGCCGAGCGCGAGGAACAGGGAACCGACGGTGCCGAAGCGGCGGACGACGTTCAGCCCGCGCTGCTCGTCGGCCTCCAGGGGGAGCGGTGCGCGGGGGCGGACGGGGGACAGCGTCACCGGGTGGGTACTCCCGGTGGCGAGCCGTGCGACTTGCTGCTCCTGTTCACCCACTGCCACGCGTGCAGGGTATCGGCCCACCGGGCGAGTGAGTCGGGTCACTGCCGGACACCCCGCCTTTGCCGCCCGGGGGGAAATAAGACACACTTGTGTTGTGAAAAAGACGGAGGCGGGTGACCAGGCTGGCGGCGACATGCCCCGCGCCGCGCACCCGCACGTCCCGTCGCAGGTCAGCGCCGAGGGCAAGACCCGGCACGAGGTCGCCCGGCTGCTGCTGGAACAGGGTCCCATGACCGCCGTCGTGGTCGCCGAGCAGCTCGGGATCAGCCCCACCGCCGTCCGCCGGCACCTGGACGCGCTGGTCGCGGACGGCGAAGCCGAGACCCGGGACGCGCCGCGCCGCGGCCCCCGGGGCCGGGGCCGTCCCGCGAAGCTCTTCCTGCTGACCGAGCCCGGCCGCGCCCGGTTCGGGCACGCCTACGACGACCTGGCGGTCTCCGCGATCCGCTTCCTGGCCGAGCACGCCGGGGAGGACGCCGTCCGCGCCTTCGCCGAGCGGCGCATCGAGAAGCTGGTCGGCCCGCACCGCTCCGCGATCACCGCACCGGGTGATCCCGCGACGCGCGCGGAGGCCCTCGCGACCGCGCTGAGCAGGGAAGGCTACGCTGCGTCGACCCGTCAGGTCGGCGCTCCGGCAGCCGGTCGGAACGTCCCTGGCACCAGCCGCAATGTCGGAGCGCAGCTCTGCCAGCACCACTGTCCGGTCGCCCACGTCGCCGCGGAGTTCCCGCAGCTGTGCGAGGCCGAGACGGAGGCGTTCGCGAAGCTGCTGGGCACCCACGTCCAGCGGCTGGCGACCATCGCACGCGGGGACTCCGCGTGCACCACCCACGTACCCGTCACGGCGGGTCAGCCGGCCCATCCCGAGCCGGCGAGAACGGCGTCCCCCGAGGGGCGCACAGCACGGATCCCGAATGGAGGGAAACCCGCATGACTGCCGCTGCCGAGCAGCGCACTCCCACCACCGCGCCACTGAGCCAGGAAGAGACCATCGAGTCCCTTGGCAAGTACGCGTTCGGCTGGGCCGACTCCGACGAGGCGGGCGCCAGCGCCCGTCGCGGGCTGAACGAGGACGTCGTCACCGACATCTCCTCGAAGAAGTCCGAGCCGGAGTGGATGCGCGAAGCGCGACTCAAGGCGCTCAAGCTCTTCGAGAAGAAGCCCATGCCCAACTGGGGGGCCGACCTCTCCGGGATCGACTTCGAGAACATCAAGTACTTCGTGCGGTCCACGGAGAAGCAGGCCACCTCCTGGGAGGAACTGCCCGAGGACATCAAGAACACGTACGACAAGCTGGGCATCCCCGAGGCGGAGAAGCAGCGCCTCGTCGCCGGGGTCGCCGCGCAGTACGAGTCCGAGGTCGTCTACCACCAGATCCGCGAGGACCTGGAGGAGCAGGGCGTCCTGTTCCTGGACACCGACTCCGCGCTCAAGGAGCACCCGGAGCTGTTCCGGGAGTACTTCGGCTCGGTCATCCCGGCCGGGGACAACAAGTTCTCCGCGCTGAACACGGCGGTGTGGTCCGGCGGCTCGTTCATCTACGTGCCGAAGGGCGTGCACGTCGAGATCCCGCTGCAGGCCTACTTCCGGATCAACACCGAGAACATGGGCCAGTTCGAGCGCACCCTGATCATCGTCGACGAAGGTGCGTACGTGCACTACGTCGAGGGCTGCACGGCGCCGATCTACCAGTCCGACTCGCTGCACTCGGCGGTCGTGGAGATCATCGTCAAGAAGGGCGCCCGCTGCCGCTACACGACCATCCAGAACTGGTCGAACAACGTCTACAACCTGGTCACCAAGCGCGCCAAGTGCGAAGAGGGCGCGACCATGGAATGGATCGACGGCAACATCGGTTCCAAGGTGACGATGAAGTACCCGTCGGTGTTCCTCATGGGCGAGCACGCCAAGGGCGAGGTCCTGTCGGTCGCGTTCGCGGGCGAGGGCCAGCACCAGGACGCGGGCGCCAAGATGGAGCACCTCGCGCCGTACACGTCCTCGACCATCGTGTCGAAGTCGGTGGCGCGCGGCGGCGGCCGGACGTCCTACCGCGGCCTGGTCAAGGTCGCGAAGCGGGCGCACCACTCGCGCTCCAGCGTGGTCTGCGACGCGCTGCTGGTGGACACCATCTCGCGCTCGGACACGTACCCGTACGTGGACATCCGCAACGACGAGGTGTCCATGGGCCACGAGGCCACGGTGTCCAAGGTCAGCGAGGACCAGCTGTTCTACCTGATGTCGCGCGGCCTCGACGAGGCCGAGGCGATGGCGATGATCGTGCGCGGCTTCGTCGAGCCGATCGCCCGTGAGCTGCCGATGGAGTACGCGCTCGAGCTGAACCGCCTGATCGAGCTCCAGATGGAAGGGTCCGTCGGCTAGTCATGTCGGTTACCGAGAACAACGTTTCCGAAGCCCTTCGCGAGGGGGCCGTCATCCCGGCGGCCTCCCGCGCGGAGCGGTTCACTTCTTACGACGTCGAGGCCTTCGAGGTCCCCGGTGGCCGTGAGGAGAACTGGCGCTTCACGCCGATGAAGCGCCTTCGCGGCCTCCACGACGGCAGCGCGCCCGCCACCGGCGAGATCACCCTCGACGTCGACGCCGCCCCCGAGCTGGGCATCGTGACCGTCGGCCGCGACGACCCGCGGCTGGGCCAGGCCGGCGTCCCGAGCGACCGGATCGCCGCGCAGGCATACTCGGCGTTCACCAAGGCCACCGTCGTGACGGTGCCCAAGGAGACGAAGGCGTCGAAGCCGTCCGTGCTGCGGATCCAGGGTCCGGGGGAGGGCCAGGTCGCCTACGGTCACCTGCAGGTCCGCGCCGAGGCGTTCGCCGAGGCCGTCATCGTGCTCGACCACGTCGGCTCCGGCACCTACGCCGACAACGTCGAGTTCGTCATCGGCGACGGCGCCAAGGTCACCGTGGTCAGCGTCCAGGACTGGGCCGACGACGCCGTGCACGTCTCCGAGCAGCACCTGAAGCTGGGCCGCGACGCCGCGCTGCGGCACACCGTGATCACCCTGGGCGGCGACCTCGTCCGCATCTCGCCGACGGCGACGTTCGCGGACAAGGGCGGCGACGTCGAGATGCTCGGCGTCTACTTCGCCGACGCCGGCCAGCACCAGGAGCACCGGCTGTTCGTCGACCACGCGGTCCCGAACTGCCGCTCGCGCGTGATGTACAAGGGCGCCCTGCAGGGTGAAGCCGCGCACACGGTCTGGATCGGCGACGTCCTGATCCGCGCGGCCGCCGAGGCCACCGACACCTACGAGCTCAACCGCAACCTCGTGCTCACGCCGGGCGCGCGCGCGGACTCGGTGCCGAACCTCGAGATCGAGACCGGCGAGATCGAAGGCGCCGGCCACGCGAGCGCGACGGGAAGGTTCGACGACGAGCAGTTGTTCTACCTGCAGTCGCGCGGGATCGCCGAAGAAGCCGCCCGCCGGCTGGTCGTGCGCGGGTTCTTCCACGAGATCCTGGTCAAGATCGACGTCCCCGAGGTGCGCGAGCGCCTCGAAGCGGCGATCGAAGCCGAACTCGAAGCCGTTGGCGCCTGACCGCCCTCTCTGACTTAGGAAAACGAAGAATGGCAACGCTGGAAATCAAGGACCTGCACGCCTCGGTGACCACCGAGGAAGGCGCCAAGGAGATCCTCAAGGGCGTCAACCTGACGATCAAGTCGGGTGAAACGCACGCGATCATGGGCCCCAACGGCTCCGGCAAGTCCACCCTGTCCTACGCCATCGCCGGTCACCCCAAGTACCAGGTGACCTCCGGCGAGGTGCTGCTCGACGGCGAGAACGTGCTCGAGATGAGCGTGGACGAGCGCGCGCGGGCCGGCCTGTTCCTGGCCATGCAGTACCCGGTCGAGGTGCCGGGCGTGTCGATGTCCAACTTCCTCCGCACCGCGGCCACCGCGGTCCGTGGCGAGGCCCCCAAGCTGCGCCACTGGGTCAAGGAGGTCAAGGAGGAGATGGGCAAGCTCGAGATCTCGCAGGAGTTCGCCGAGCGCTCGGTCAACGAGGGCTTCTCCGGCGGCGAGAAGAAGCGCCACGAGATCCTGCAGCTGGCGCTGCTCAAGCCGAAGTTCGCCATCCTCGACGAGACCGACTCCGGCCTCGACGTCGACGCGCTGCGGATCGTCTCCGAGGGCGTCAACCAGTACAAGGCTTCGAGCGAGGTCGGCGTCATGCTGATCACGCACTACACCCGGATCCTGCGGCACATCACGCCGGACTTCGTGCACGTCTTCGCCGGCGGCAAGATCGTCGAGTCGGGCGGCAAGGAACTGGCGGACGAGCTCGAAGAGAACGGGTACGTCAAGTACACCGGCAAGACCGAGCCCGCCGCGGTCTGATCCGGTCCCCTACACCGAGATTGAGAGGAGTCGGCCCGATGACCACCACCTCGGCCAGCAGTGCTGATGCCGCCTCAGCTGAGAAGCGCGCTTCGGCGGGTCTGCCACTGGACGTGGCGGCCCTGAGGGCCGACTTCCCCATCCTGTCGCGCACCGTTCGTGACGGGAAACCCTTGGTGTACCTGGACTCCGGGGCGACTTCGCAACGCCCGACCGCGGTGTTCGAGGCCGAGCGCGAGTACGTGTTCACGTCGAACGCCGCCGTGCACCGCGGCGCGCACCAGCTGTCCGAAGAGGCGACGGACGCTTACGAGTCCGCCCGGGCGAAGATCGCCGAGTTCGTCGGCGCCGACCCCGAAGAGCTGGTGTTCACCAAGAACGCCACCGAGGGCATCAACCTCGTCGCGTACTCGATGAGCAACGCCGCCACGGCCGGTCCCGAGGCGGCGCGGTTCGTGGTCGGCCCGGGTGACGAGGTCGTCGTCACCGAGATGGAACACCACGCGAACCTCGTGCCGTGGCAGCAGCTGTGCCAGCGCACCGGCGCGACGCTGAAGTGGTTCAAGGTGACCGAAGACGGCCGCCTCGACCTGTCCGATGTGGACGAGCTGATCACGCCGCGCACGAAGGTGGTCGCGTTCGCGCACCAGTCCAACGTGCTCGGCACGGTCAACCCGGTCCCGCTGCTGGTCGGGAAGGCCAAGGCCGTCGGCGCGCTCACCGTGCTCGACGCCTGCCAGTCGGTGCCGCACTTCCCGGTGGACTTCCACGCCCTCGGCGTCGACTTCGCGGTGTTCTCCGGACACAAGATGCTCGGCCCGTCCGGCATCGGCGTCCTCTACGGCCGCTCCGAGCTGCTCGAAGCGATGCCGCCCTTCCTGACCGGCGGCTCGATGATCGAGATGGTCCGGATGGAGGGCTCCACCTTCGCGCCGCCGCCGCAGCGGTTCGAAGCGGGTGTCCCGATGACGTCGCAGGCCATCGGCCTCGGCGCGGCCGTCGACTACCTCTCGGCGATCGGCATGGACCGCGTCGCGGCGCACGAGAAGGAACTCGCCGCGGCCGCCCTCGAGGGCATCGGCGCCATTCCCGGCGTCCGGATCATCGGGCCGACGGACCTCGAAGACCGCGGCGCGACCGTGTCGTTCGTGATCGACGGCGTGCACCCGCACGACGCCGGCCAGGTGCTCGACAGCCTGGGCATCGCCGTGCGCGTCGGCCACCACTGCGCGTGGCCGCTGCACCGGGCCTGCAACGCGCAGGCGACCGTGCGCGCGTCGTTCTACCTGTACAACGAGCTGTCCGAAGTGGACGCCCTGGTGGCCGGGGTCCGCGAGGCGCAGAAGTTCTTCGGGGTGGCGCAGTGAACCTGGAGAGCATGTACCAGGAGATCATCCTGGACCACTACAAGAACCCGCACGGGCGCGGTCTGCGTGACCCGTTCGACGCCGAGTCGTTCCAGGTCAACCCGACCTGCGGCGACGAGGTGACGCTGCGGGTCAAGGTCGACGACGGCAAGGTCGCCGACGTCTCCTACGAGGGCCAGGGCTGCTCGATCAGCCAGGCCTCGACGTCGGTCTTGACGGATCTCGTCGTCGGCCACACGCTTGAGGAGGCGTTCACCACCATGGACGCCTTCGTGGAACTGATGCAGGGCAAGGGAAAGGTCGAGCCGGACGAGGACGTGCTGGAGGATGGGGTCGCCTTCGCGGGCGTCGCCAAGTACCCCGCCCGCGTGAAGTGCGCCCTCCTCGGCTGGATGGCTTTCAAGGACGCCGTCGCCCGGACGAGCAGTGGAGATGGACAGGCATGACCGAAGAAACCGCCACTCGTGAGGGGCGCACCGCCGCCGACCTCGACGCCGAGAGCACCGCGAAGCAGGACCTCGACCTCGCCAAGATCGAGGACGTCGAAGAGGCCATGCGCGACGTCGTCGACCCGGAGCTCGGGATCAACGTCGTCGACCTCGGCCTGGTCTACGACATCCGCGTCGAGCCGGACAACACGGCGACCCTCGACATGACGCTGACGTCCGCGGCCTGCCCGCTGACCGACGTCATCGAGGACCAGACCAACGCCGCGCTGACCTCCGGCGGCCTGGTCAAGGACTTCCGGATCAACTGGGTCTGGATGCCGCCGTGGGGCCCGGAGAAGATCACCGAGGACGGCCGCGAGCAGCTGCGCGCCCTCGGCTTCACCGTCTGAGTTCTTCCGCGTCGAACGGGTCACCCTCCGGGGTGGCCCGTTTCGCGTATAACGACCTATACCGCGCGTGCCAAGCCAGGGCATGGAGGACGAGCGCGCCCAGGAACCCGCTGCCGGCGCCGGTGACGACCAGGTAGGTCGCGTTGCCGAAGACGCCCGCGGGGGTCATCGGGTCGTGCCCGGCGAGGAAGGGCAGCACCTGCACCGCGGCGCCGGTGAGCGCGCCGACCGCCAGGAACGCCGTCACGAGCCCGCGGTGCCGGCTGGGCGGCGGGGCGGGCTCGGTGGGCGCCCGGCGGTACCAGCGGACGAGCCACCAGGCGAGCACGGCGGCGCCGGCGATCGTGCTGACCAGCTGGATCAGCCGTCCGACGTCGACGCCGGTGACGAGCGGGATCCGCAGGAAGGCGAACCCGCCGCTTTCGTGCGTGAAGGCGTCCCAGCCGACGTGCGTGAGCGCGCCGAGGACGAGCGACAGCGCGATCCACCCGGGCCGCCTCCAGCCGAAGTGGCGGGGGAGCCGTTCGGCCAGCGGCCGGGGCGCCAGCGCCAGCAGCGGCCGCTTCAGCAGCACGTGGAACCCGGCCAGCAGGACCAGGGCGATGAGCGGGTCGAGCCAGAGGGCCGACGCGAACTCGTGGGTCCTGCTCAGGCCGACGTCGGGCAGCAGCCGCGGGACGAACCAGAAGACGTCCGGTGCGATCGACCCCGCGACGAGCGCCGAGGGCACCAGCGGCCGCCTCGCCAGCGGCAGCACGGCGGCGGGATGACTCAACGTGAACGGCACGGAGTTAGTATCCCGGGGTGCTCCTGCGGTCGATCCTCCTGTTCCTGGCCGCGGCGGTGTGCGAGATCGGCGGCGCCTGGCTGATCTGGCAGGGCATCCGCGAACACCGCGGCCTGCTGTGGATCGGCGGCGGAGTGGTGGCCCTGGGCGTGTACGGCTTCGTGGCGACGCTCCAGCCGGACGCCCACTTCGGCCGCATCCTCGCCGCGTACGGCGGCGTGTTCGTCGCGGGGTCGCTGGGCTGGGGGGTGGTCGCGGACGGTTACCGGCCCGACCGGTACGACGTCCTCGGTGCGCTGCTGTGCCTGGCGGGGGTCGCGGTGATCATGTACGCGCCCCGGACGGGGTGACCCGGCGCTCATCGGAACGCCCGTCCGGACCGGACCCGTGCTCCCGCCGGCGCGCGGCCTCACCGGGCTGATCGGGACGCTCGTCCGGACCGCCGGAAGACGACGAAGAGCAGCCGCAGCCCCACCAGGGCGCTGATCACCAGCAGGTTGTAGCCGAACACCTGGTGCAGCGTCAGGTCGGCGGTGATGCGCGGGCCGCCCGAGCCGGTCAGCAGCAGCACCGCCATCAGGCCGGTCGCCGCGCCCGTGCAGGCCAGCAGGACCTCGTGGACCAGGCCGGTGACGACTTCGCGGTCGCGCTCGTCGGAGAACAGGCGGACGTTCACCGACAGCCTGCCCTCCTCGATCGCCGCGCCGATGCGGTCGAGGCGGCGGGGGATGCGGCGCAGCACCGGCAGCAGCGCCGTCAGCTCGCCGAGTGCCGTGCGGCCCAGCGGGCCCGGCCGGAGGCCGGCGCCGACCTGTTCGACGGCGAAGGCGCGGGACTCGGCGACGATGTCGAAGCCGGGGTCGAGCGCCGCCAGGGTGCCCTCGACGGTGGCCAGCGCGCGGAACACCGCGGCCACCGGCGGTGGCACGCTGAGCCGGAAGTCCGCGACCACGCGGAACAGGCCGGTGAACAGGTCGAGGTCCGGGGTCCGCCCGGGACCGAAGTGGCGGGCGACCAGGGCGCCGAGCGCGCGTTCCAGGCGCTGTTCGTCGATCTCGCCGGTGCGGTCGACGACCTCGAGGAGCCCGTCGCGCAGGCCGGCCGGGTCGCCGCGGTCCAGGGCGAGCAGCAGGTTCTGCAGGCCGCCGCGCAGCCCGGCGTCGAGCCGGCCGACCGAGCCGAAGTCGAGCAGGCCCAGGCGGCCGTCGCGCAGCAGCATGAGGTTGCCCGGGTGCGGGTCGGCGTGGAAGACGCCGCCGAGCATCACCTGGTCGAGCAGGCACCGCAGGAGCGAGCGCGCCAGCCGCTTGCGCTCTCCCGGCGGCAGGGCGTCCTTCGCCGTGGCCAGCGGCTTGCCGTCCAGGCGGGACATCACCAGCACACGCTCGGTGGAGAGTTCTTTGTGGACTTTCGGGAGCGCGACGTCCGGGGAGCCCGCGGCGGCGACGGCGGCGATGTTGCGGGCTTCGATGGTGAAGTCGAGTTCTTCGGCCAGCGCGCCGGCGAACCCGTCGGCCAGCTCGGCGACGCCGAGTGAGCGCGCCCAGTCCGCACGGTCCTCCAGCGCCGCGGCGACGCGCCGGAGGATGGCCGTGTCGCGCTCGGCCTGTTCCCGCACGCCCGGCCGCTGGACCTTGACCACGACGTCCTCGCCGCTGCGCAGCTTCGCGCGGTACACCTGCGCGACCGACGCGGCGGCCAGGGGCTCGGGGTCGAACTCGGCGAAGACGTCGTCGGGCGAGCCGCCGAGTTCTTCGGCCAACAGGGCCCACACGGCGTCCGCGCGGGCGGGCGCGACCTGGTCCTGGAGCCGGCCGAGCTCGTCGACGAACACCGGGGGCAGCAGGTCCGCGCGGGTGGAGAGCAGCTGGCCGAGCTTCACGAACGTCACCCCGCCCTCCTCCAGCGCACGGCGCAGGGACCGGGCGAGCTTGGCGTGACGTCCCGGCGCGAGGCCGGGTTCGCGGCGGCCGGTCAGGTAGCGGCCGAGGCCGTGCTTGACCGCGATCCGGCTGATCTGCGCGTACCGGCGGGTGCGGGCGAGCCGGCCCCGCAGCCGGCCGAACCCGATGCCGTGCGGCAGCGCCATCTCCGCGCCGAACAGGAAGATCAGCGTCGCGAGGAAGGCGCTGCCCGCCAACGGGATCAGCAGGCCGAGCGCCGCGCCGCCGTTGTGCAGCAGGGAAACGGGGAAGGCCTGCCCGATGCCGCCGGCGACGAGCCACCCGAACGCGGCGGCGCACAGGGCGCGCACGGCGCCGATCCGGACGCCGAGCACGCGCCGGGAGGCGGCGACGAGCGGCCACAGCACCAGCACGTACAGGGGGAGGGTCAGCAGGCCCAGCAAGATGTCCATCGGTTCCCTTTCGCCGGGACCGAGCAGATCACGCCGCCCGCGGCCGGCGGCTCACGCGGCGGCGGGAGGTGTCTCCCTCCCGCGGGGGAACGACTTTCGGCCGTGGCCGCGGTGGTGGTGGCCTTCTAACCTGATCGCGCGAACCACGGTGAAGTGCTCCCTGATTCGGACGAAGGAGACACGATGAACGGACGCGTGATCGGCCGGGTCGTGGCGTTGGCCACGGCCGTCGCGGCCCCGCTGGGCCTGGGGCTGGCCACCGCCCCCGCCGCCTCGGCGGCCGCGGTCACGACGCTGTACTACAGCTCGTCGGGCGCACCGGACTACCTGGCCCAGATCGACCAGGGCGCGGCCAACTGGAACGCGGCCGTCACGGACGTGAAGCTGGTCAAGCGCGACTCCAGCGCCACGATCGTGTTCCACGAGATCCACAGCGGCGGCTCGTACACGAACACGAACGGCCACGGCCGGGGCCAGATCTACCTGGACACGAGCCAGGTGGCGGAGGGCTACGACCCGACCCGCATCGCGGCCCACGAGCTGGGGCACAACCTCGGGCTGCCGGACCACTACAGCGGACCGTGCACGGAACTGATGTCGGGCCACGGCCCGGGAACGGCGTGCAAGAACGCGAAGCCGTCTTCGGCCGAGGCGGCGAAGGTGCAGTCGTTGTGGGTGAACGGGTTGGTGGCCGGGGCCGAGAGCCGCGCGGCTGCTTACTGATCGGTTCCGGGGTGGCCTCCGGTTCGGAGGTCACCCCGTTGCCGGCTAACGGCGTTCCCGGCCGAGGCTCGGCGCAGGCTCAGCGTCACCCCGGCGATGACGACCACGCCGCCGAGCAACTGCACCAGCGTGAGCTTCTCACCGGCCAGCACGACCGCCCACCCCAGCCCCGCCACCGGGACGATGTTCAGCAGGTTCACCGCGACGCTCGCCTCCAGCCGCCGGAGGCCGTGGTTGTAGAGCAGGAACGCCGCCACCGAACACAGCCCCGCCAAGAAGGCGATTCGCACTGCGGTTCCCCCGCTCGGCAGCCGCCACCGGTCCACTTCGGACAGTGACAGCAGCACGAACCCGCCCGCTCCGGCGAGCGTCTGGTAGTACGTCACCACGATCGGCGACGCGCCGGAGCCGTCGCGCCGGGCCAGGATGTTGTACGCCCCCCAGGCCACGCCGCCCGCGATCAGGAACACGTCGCCCCACAGTGAGTGGGCACCGGCGTCCCGGACCACCAGCCACACCCCCGCGCCCGCCACCAGCATCCCCGTCAGCCGGACCGGGGAAAACGCCGCGCGGCCCGACAGAACCAGCGTCAGGATGGGGTACGCGGCGACGATCAGCGTCGCGTCCGAAGCCGATGCCAGGTCGACGCCCACGTTCTCCAGCGCGAAGTACGCCGTGATCCCGAGCAGGCCCGCCCAGCCGATGAACAGCCGCTCCCGCGGGGCCGGCAGGCGACGGCGATCCGGACCCACGTGCACCACCACCCCCAGGATCGCCGCCGCCAGCACGAACCGCAGCGCGCCCAGCGTCATCGGCGGGATCTCCGCCAGCGCCACCTTGGTGACCGCGAACGAACTGCTCCAGATCAGGGCCGCGCCCAGGACGGCGGCCACGGAAAGTCTTGAGCGGGAGGAATCGGTGATCATGGGCGCCAACGTAGACAACAACCGGAGCCGCTCCGGAAAATGGCGTGCTAGATTCGGTAAATCTTAGTAAACGCCGAATAACTCGAGTCTAAAACCGAAAGCAGGCCCCGATGGACGAACTTGACACGGCCCTGCTGACCCTCCTCCAGGAAGACGCCAAGCAGACCAACAAGGAACTCGCCCGCCGCCTGCACATCGCGCAGTCGACGTGCCTCGAGCGGGTGCGGGACCTGACCCGGCGCGGGATCGTGCGCGGGCACACCGTCGACGTCGACCTGAAGAAGATCGGCCGGCCCGTGCAGGCGATGGTCGCCGTGCGGCTGCGGCCACCCGACCGGGCCGTCATCGAATCCTTCCGGGCCTTCGTCACCGGCCTGCCCGAGGTGCTGTCGGTCTTCGTCATGTCCGGCAGCGACGACTTCCTGCTGCACATCGCCGTCGCCGACAACGACCAGCTGAGCGGGTTCGTCCTCGACCGGCTGACCCAGCGCCGGGAGATCGTCGACGTGCGGACGTCGGTCATCTTCAACCACTTCCGGCGCACCGTGGTCATCCCGGCCGAGAGCGACGGCTGAGTCCACCGCGAGAGGGAGGCGCGCCTGGGCTCCGGGCTGCGAAGATCGGCTGGTGCGCATCCTCCGGCCCCTGACGAGCAAGGCGACCTACCGCCGCTGGGTCTACCTGGTCCTCGGCGGCGCCATCAGCGTGCCGTACCTGCTGTTCTCGGCCGTCGCCGTGCCGTCGCTGCTGCCCTTCGTCACCACGGTGGAGCGGGCCGCGGTCGTCGGCGGGCTGCTCACCCTGGCCGTCGTGGCCGCGACGGCGTTCCTGCCCGCGGTGCACGCGCTGGAGGCGGCCGCGGTCCGCGAGCTGCTCGACGACCCGGTGCCGGACGCGCCCGCGAAGCCCCGCACCCGCCCGGGCCGGCTGCGCGCCGCGGTGATGTTCGTGCTGCACGTCGGCGCCGGGTTCGTCGTCAGCTTCTTCAGCCTCGCCGCGCCCGTCGCGATCGGGTTGTCGATCAGCGCCGTCTTCACCGGGCAGCTATTCGAGACCGACGGAGGCGACGCCGTCACCGTGCCGAAGGGCTGGGGCTCGGTGTGGCTGCCCGTGGTCTTCGGGCTCGGCGTGGTGCTGCTCGGCTACGCCGTGAGCGCGATCGGCGGCCTGCTGCGCCGGGCCGCGGTCGCGCTGCTCGGCACGACCGCCGCCGACCGGATCGCCCGGCTCGAGCGGCGGACCGAGCAGCTCGCCGAGCGCAACCGGCTGGCCAGGGAGCTGCACGACTCCGTCGGGCACGCCCTGAGCGTCGTGACGGTCCAGGCGGGCGCCGCCCGGCGGACGCTGCGCACCGACCCGGACTTCACCGAGCGGGCGCTGGGCGCCATCGAGGAGTCGGCGCGCACCGCGCTCGACGACCTCGACCACGTGCTCGGCCTGCTGCGGGAGGAGGCGGCCGGCCGGGCACCGCAGCCGACGCTGGCCGGGCTGCCCGCCCTGCTCGGAACGACGCGGCTGGCCGGTACCGAGATCACCGCCGACCTCGACGGCGACCTGGCTGCCGTGCCGCCGGTGGTGTCGCGCGAGGTGTACCGGATCCTGCAGGAATGCCTGACGAACGCGGTGCGCCACGCCGGTAGGGTGCCGGTGACGCTCGTGGTCGGCGTCGCCGCGCACGAGCTGGTGGCCCACGTGACGAACCCGCTGGGGAGCGGCTCCCGCCGGTCCGGGGGCGGGCGCGGCGTGCGCGGGATGGCCGAACGGGTGGCGGTGCTGGGCGGGGAGTTCTCGGCCGGGCCGGTCGGTGAGCGGTGGGAGGTCGTGGTGCGGGTGCCGTGGGGGAGCGGGCGATGAGCGTGCGGGTGCTGCTGGTGGACGACGAGCCGCTGATCCGGGCCGGGTTGCGGGCGATCGTCGACAGCGAGGACGGCCTGGCCGTGGCCGGCGAGGCGGCCGATGGCGCCGAGGTGCCGGGGCTGGTGGCGCGGCTGCGTCCGGACGTCGTGCTGATGGACGTGCGGATGCCCGCCGTGGACGGGATCCGGGCCACCACGCACCTCATGTCCACTGTGGAGGATCCGCCGAAGGTGATCGTGGTGACCACCTTCGAAAACGACGACTACGTCTACGACGCGCTCGTCGCCGGAGCCAGCGGGTTCCTGCTCAAGCGCGCCCGGCCGGAAGAGATCGTCGCGGCCATCCGCACCGTCGTGGCCGGCGAGTCCCTGCTGTTCCCGGCGGCGATCCGCCGCCTGGCCGCCCAGCACGCCCCCGCACCGGCGGGCGACGCACTGGCCTCGGCCGGCCTGACCGAGCGCGAACGCGAAGTGCTGCGGCTGATGGCCGGCGGATTGTCCAATGTGGAGATCGCGGGCGAGCTGTACGTGGGTGTCCAGACGGTCAAGACCCACGTGGGCAACGTGCTGGCGAAGCTGGGGGCCCGGGACCGGACCCAGGCGGTGATCCGCGCCTACGACTCGGGGTTCGTGACGCCGTCGCGCTGATTCGGGCACCATGGGCCCCATGACTGCCGCATACGACGACTTCGCCGAGGCGTACACGGCCGAGAACGACACCAGCCTGATGAACGCCTACTACGAGCGCCCGGCGACCCTCGCGCTCGCCGGTGACGTGGCCGGACGGCGGATCCTCGACGCGGGCTGCGGCTCCGGCCCGCTGTTCGCGGCGCTGCGGGACAAGGGCGCCGTCGTCACCGGGATCGACCAGAGCCCCGAGATGCTGGCGCACGCCCGGCGGCGGCTCGGCGACGGCGCGGACCTGCGCGTCGCCGACCTGGCCGACCCGCTGCCGTTCGCCGACGACGAGTTCGACGACGTCGTGGCGTCCCTGGTGCTGCACTACCTGCGGGACTGGGACCCGCCGCTGGCCGAGGTGCGGCGCGTGCTGAAGCCCGGCGGCCGCCTGATCGCGTCGGTCAACCACCCGATGATGGTCAACCTCACGCACCGCCACGAAGGGCCCCGGCCCGACTACTTCGAGCAGTACACCTGGACCGACGAGTTCGAACTCCGGGGCGTCAAGGCGCAGATGACGTTCTGGAACAAGCCGCTGCACGCGATGACCGACGCCTTCACCGCCGCGGGCTTCCGGATCGCCGTCATCAGCGAACCGCACCCGGTACCGGCCGCGCGCGAGCTGTTCCCCGGCGACTTCGAAATCCTCGACACCTTCCCGAGCTTCCTGTTCTTCGTCCTGGAAGCCGGGTAGACCTCAGTCGAGGCAGAACTCGTTGCCCTCGACGTCCTGCATGTTGAGGCACGATTCGTTCTCCTCGTCGGCGAGCAGGAGCTGTCCGCGGACCGCGCCGAGCGGCAGCAGCCGGGCGCACTCGGCTTCGAGCGCGGCCAGCCGCTCTTCACCGACGAGGCCCGTGCCGACCCGGACGTCGAGGTGCACCCGGTTCTTGACGACCTTCCCTTCGGGCACGCGCTGGAAGTACAGCCGCGGGCCCACGCCCGTGGGGTCACTGCAGGCGACCCCGGAGTCCTCGAGCACGTAGCCGAGTACCTCGCACCAGAACCGGGCGACACGCTCCGGGTCCGCGCAGTCGAAGGTGACCTGGACCTGCCTGACCGACGTCATGGGGCCCACCCTAAGTGCGCGGGCAAGGGCTTTTCAGCCGAGTTCGTCCAGCAGCGCCTGGATCGCCGCCGCCATCGCCGCCGGATCGCCGTCGGCCGGACGCAGCACCAGGTCGGGGGCCGACGGGCGCTCGTACGGTGCGTCGATGCCGGTGAAGCCGGTGATCTCCCCGGCCCGCGCCTTCGCGTACATGCCCTTCGGGTCGCGGGCCTCGCACACCGCCAGGGGCGTGTCGACGAACACCTCCACGAACGGCAGCCCGGCGTGCACCGCCCGCGCCCGGGCCCGGTCTGCCGAGTACGGGCTGATCAGCGACGCGATCGCCACCACGCCCGCGTCCGCGAACAGGCGCGCCACCTCGGCCACCCGGCGGACGTTCTCCGCCCGGTCTTCGGGGCTGAACCCCAGGCCCGCGTTGAGCCCGTGGCGCAGGTTGTCGCCGTCGAGCAGGTACGCCGGGCGGCCCGCCGCGACCAGCCGGCGTTCCAGTTCCACCGCCACCGACGACTTGCCCGACGCCGAAAGCCCGGTCAGCCACACCGTCGCGCCGCGGGTCGGGCGGTCCTCGCGCCGGACCGCCGCGGTGTGCCAGACCACCGGGGAGGCGACCGCGCCGGTGATCATGCCCGCCGCGACGGTGTCCCCGGTGTGCTCGTCGACCAGGAGGAAGCCACCGGTGGCGCGGTTGCGGCGGTAGGGGTCGAACAGCAGCGCGGTGCGGGTCCGCAGCCGGATCCGGCCGATGTCGTTCAAGGACAGCACTTCCGCCGTCTCGTCGCGGTGCAGGGTCGTCACGTCCAGGCGGTACTCCAGCCGCTCCACCGTGCCCCGCGTCTCGGTGGTCGTGTGCCGCACCGCGTAGGTCGCGCCGGGTGTCAGCACCGCGCGTTCGGAGAACCAGCAGACCAGGGCGTCGACCTCGCGGGCCGACTCCGCGCGGTTGCCGGGGCGGCACAGCATGGCGCCGCGGCCGAGGTCGAGGTCGTCGGCCAGTTCCACGGCCACCGCCTGGCCGGTGAACGCCTCTTCGAGAGGCTGCCCGCCCGGACCCCAGACCGCGCGCACCTTCGACGTGAAGCCCGACGGCAGCGCCACGACCTCGTCGCCCGGCTTGAACACCCCGCCCGCGATGGTGCCCGCGTAGCCGCGGAAGTCGGACCGGCGGATGACGTACTGGACCGGGAACCGCGCGTCGATCAGGTTGCGGTCGGAGGCGACGTGCACCTCCTCGAGCTGGTGCAGCAGCGAAGTGCCCTCGTACCACGGCATGCTCGCGCTGCGGTGGACGACGTTGTCGCCGTGCAGCGCCGAGACCGGCACGAACGTCAGGTCGGCCACGTCGAGTTTCATCGCGAACCGGCGGAAGTCCTCGCGGATCTCGTCGAACCGCTCCTGCGACCACCCGACGAGGTCCATCTTGTTCACGCACACCACGAGGTGCCCGATCCCGAGCAGCGACGCGAGGAACGCGTGCCGCCGCGACTGCTCCAGCACGCCCTTGCGCGCGTCGACCAGGACCAGCGCGAGGTCGGCCGTCGACGCGCCGGTCACCATGTTCCGCGTGTACTGCAGGTGCCCCGGGGTGTCCGCGATGATGAACTTGCGCTTCGGCGTGGAAAAGTACCGGTGGGCGACGTCGATCGTGATGCCCTGCTCGCGTTCGGCCCGCAGCCCGTCGGTGAGCAGCGCGAGGTCCGGGTAGTCCTCGCCGCGGTCGCGGCTGGCGCGTTCGACCGCGGCGAGCTGGTCGGTGAAGATCGCCTTCGAGTCGAACAGCAGCCGGCCGATCAACGTGGACTTCCCGTCGTCCACGCTCCCCGCCGTGGCGACCCGCAGCAGCTGCATCAGAAGTATCCCTCCCGCTTGCGGTCTTCCATCCCCGCCTCGGAAATCCGGTCGTCGGCGCGGGTCGCGCCGCGTTCGGTGACGCGGGTGGCGGCCACCTCGGCGACAACTTCGGACGGTGTCGCCGCCGACGACTCGACGCAGCCGGTGCAGGTGGCGTCGCCGACGGTCCGGAACCGCACGGTCGCCTCGTACGGCGTCTCGCCGTCCACAAGGGACAGGAAGCGGGTCGCGGCCAGCAGCATGCCGTCGCGCTGGACCACCGGCCGCCTGTGCGCGTAGTACAGCGGCGGCAGCGCGATCCGCTCGTCGCGGATGTACTGCCAGATGTCCAGTTCCGTCCAGTTCGACAGCGGGAAGACGCGGATGTGCTCGCCGCGCCGGTGCCGTCCGTTGTAGAGGTTCCACAGCTCCGGGCGCTGCGCCCGCGGGTCCCACTGGCCGTGCTCGTCGCGGAAGCTGAACACGCGCTCCTTCGCGCGGGCCTTCTCCTCGTCCCGGCGGGCGCCGCCGAACACGGCGTCGAACCCGCCCTCGCGGATCGCCCGCAGCAGCGTCACCGTCTGCAGCCGGTTGCGGCTCGCCCGCGGCCCGGTCTCCTCGACGACGCGGCCGGCGTCGATGTCGTCCTGCACGCGCGCGACGAGCAGGCGCAGGCCGAGCGCGGCGGCGGTCTCGTCGCGAAACCGCAGCACCTCGTCGAAGTTGTGGCCGGTGTCGACGTGCAGCACGGGGAACGGCAGCGGCGCGGGCCAGAACGCCTTCGCGGCGGCGTGCAGCATCACCACGGAGTCCTTGCCGCCGGAGAAGAGCAGGACCGGGCGCTCGAAGGTCGCGGCGACCTCGCGGAAGACGTGCACGGCCTCCGCTCCGAGCGCGGCCAGGTGCGATAGCTCGTACGAGGTCACGGACACCGGAAAAAAGTAGAACATGTTCTTGTCATCGGTCAAGCGGTGCGGGACCCTGGGGAGATGGACCTGGTCGTACTCGAAGAGATCAAGCGGCTGAAGTACCGCTACCTGCGCGGGGTGGACCTGAAGCTGTGGGACGAGGTGGCCGACACGTTCACCGCCGACGCCACGGCCGACTACGGGACGCACGCCGTGGGCGGCGACGGGAAGCAGTTCGAGGGCCGTGACGCCATCGTCGGCTTCCTGACCGAGAGCCTCGGCAACGGCATCATCACGGTGCACCACGCAGGTCAGCCCGAGATCGAGGTCGACGGCGACACCGCGACCGGGCGGTGGTCGTTCACCGACAAGGTCATCGTGCCCGAGCACAAGGTGATCATCGAAGGCGCCGCGTTCTACGAGGACACCTACCGCCGCGACGCCGACGGGGCCTGGCGGATGTCCCACATCGGGTACGTCCGGACCTACGAGTCGATGCTGTCCTGGGACGCGCTCCCGGGCTTCCGGCTGCTCGCGAACCGCTGGGCCGTTCCGGCATGATCGAGAACGAGTTCTCGTTGACCCGGCCGTTCGCCGACGCCATCGCCGAGGCCGAGAAGCTGATCGCCGCGGCCCCGCCGGCGCAGACCGAGCAGGGTCTGCTCGAGGGCTACGACTACCTCGCCGGCAGCATCCGGGCGTCGCTGCAGATGGCCTGGGCCTACCAGCGCGACTTCCCGTACTTCACCGCCTCCACCGGGCCCTACACGAAGATGGGGCTGGACAACCCGGACACGCTGTACTTCAACGCGAACATCCGCGCCGACCGCGAGTACCTGGTGACCGGCGTCCGCGGGACCACCGCCGACCTGAGCTTCCAGGTCCTCAACGGCGACTATTCGCCGGTCGAGGTGCCCGACAGCCTTGCGGCGTTCGACGACCGCGCGATCGAGATCGGCCCGGACGGCCGGTTCGAGCTGCGCTTCGGCCCGGCTCGCGAGAACCCGGGCCCGAACTACTTCGTCCTCGGCGAAGGTTCGTCGATGCTCGTCGTCCGCGAGGTATACAGCGACTGGGCGACCGAACGCCGGGGCGAGATCCGCATCCGGTGCGTCGACACGGCGGGCCAGGCGCCGCCGGTGCCGGACCGGACCGCGCTGGCCAAGCGCTACGGCGTCACCGGCAAGATCCTGCTGAGCCGGCTGAAGACGTTCCTGGCCTTCCCGAAGTGGTTCTACGACGACCTGCCGGTGAACACGCTGACCGAGCCGCGCTCGACACCCGGCGGGCTCACCACGCAGTTCTCCTCGGCCGGGCACTACGAGCTGAGCGGCGAAGAGGCGATGATCGTCACCGTGCCGCGCTGCGCGGACGCGCCCTACCAGGGCATCCAGCTCGGCAGCCTCTGGTACGTCTCGCTCGACTACATCAACCACCAGACGAGCCTCACCGCCGACCAGGCCCGCGTCGACCCGGACGGCAAGCTCCGGTTCGTCATCGCCGAGCGCGACCCCGGGCTGGCGAACTGGCTGGAACTCACCGGCCACGACCGCGGGTACGTCCAGATCCGCTGGCAGCGGCTCGCCCGCGACCTCGGCCCGGACGACGGCCCGGTCGTCGAGGTGGTCAAGACCGACGAACTGCCCGATCGGCTGCCCTACCACTCCGACGCGCGCGTGACGCCGGAGCAGTGGGCGGCGAGGATCGCGGCCCGGCAGGACGCCGTCGCCGCCCGGATGCTGGGGTGAGCGTGGCCGGTTTGCTGCAGGACAAGGTGGTCGTGGTCTCGGGCATCGGCCCGGGGCTCGGGCGGTCGATCGCCGTGCGCAGCGCCGAGGCGGGCGCGGACGTCGTGCTCGCCGCGCGCACCGAGTCGCGGCTGACCGAGGTGGCGAAGGAGGTGACCGACCTCGGGCGCCGGGCGGTCGCGGTCCGCACCGACATCGACGACGCCGACTCCGCGGCGAACCTGGTGCGCGCGGCGGTCGAGGCGTTCGGCCGGGTGGACACGGTGGTGCACAACGCCTTCGCCGTCCCGCCCCTGACCGACCTGGCCACTGTGGACCTCGACGCGGTCCGCGCGGGGTTCGAGACGGCGGCGATCTCCGTGCTCCGGCTGACCCGGCTGTTCCTGCCCGCGCTCAAGGAGAGCAAGGGCTCGCTGGTGATGGTCAACTCGGCCGTGCTGCGGCACTCGCGGCGGACGTTCGGCGCCTACAAGATGGCCAAGTCGGCGCTGCTGTCACTGGCCCGGAGCCTCGCCAGCGAGCTCGGGCCGGACGGCGTGCGCGTCAACACCGTCGCGCCCGGGTACATCTGGGGCCCGAACCTCCAGTGGTACTTCGCCTACCTGGCCAAGGAACGCGGCATCACCCCCGAAGGGGTCTACGCCGAAACGGCGTCCACAACGGACCTCCGCAAACTGCCGGAACCCGACGAGATCGCCGACGCCGTGGTGTTCCTCGCCTCGCCGATGGCCCGCGCGATCACCGGGCAGTGCCTCGACGTCAACGGCGGCGAGTACCACCACTAGGAGGTTCGATGCTCCCCGGCCGGGAAGACGTGGGCACCGTCGAGGACCTGCACGCCTCGGCGGCGAAGCTCACCGGGCTCGCCGACTTCGGCTCGGACGAATACCTCGAGGGCCTGCGCGTGCTGCTGGAGTCGTACGAGGCGGACGCGGAACTGACGCCGTACGGCAACAAGGTGCACCGGGCGTTCCTGCGCGGCGCCTTGGTCGCGCGGCTGCTGAGCGAGGCGTCGTGGAAGCAGAATCCGGGGTACGCGGACGTCCGCGTCGAGCGGCCGATCTTCGTCACCGGGCTGCCCCGCACCGGCACGACGGCCCTGCACCGGCTGCTCGCCGAGGACCCGGCGCACCAGGGCCTCGAGGTGTGGCTCGCCGAAGTCCCGCAGCCGCGGCCGCCGCGGGAAACGTGGGCGGAGAACCCGATCTTCCGGGGAATCCAGGCCGGCTACGAACGTCACCACGTCGAGCACCCGGAGTTCATGGGCGTCCACCACATGTCGGCCGACCAGGTCGAGGAGTGCTGGCAGCTGCTGCGCCAGTCGATGCGCTCGGTGTCCTTCGAGTGCCTGGCGCACCTGCCGCGGTACTCGCGCTGGCTGGCCAAACAGGACTGGACGGACGCCTACGCGCGGCACAAGCGGAACCTGCAGCTGATCGGGCTGCCGGACGCGGGCAAGCGCTGGGTGCTCAAGAACCCCAGCCACCTGTTCGCCCTGGACGCGCTGATGGCGAACTACCCGGACGCGCTGGTGATCCAGACGCACCGGGCGCCGCGCACGATCATGGCGTCGATGTGCAGCCTCGCCGAGCAGGCCGCGGACGGCTGGTCGGCCAAGTTCCGCGGCGAAGTCATCGGGCGCGGGCAGCTCGACCTGTGGGCGCGTGGGGCGGACGAGTTCGGCTGGGCCCGCGCGCGGCACGACCCGGCGCAGTTCTGCGACGTGCGGTACGAGGACTTCGTGGCGGACCCGATCGGCACGGTGTCCACTGTGTACGACCACTTCGGACTGGACTTCACGCCGGAGGCACGGGCGGCGATGGCGGCGGTGCACGAGACGAGCCGGACGGGGGACCGGAAACCGGTGCACCGGTACAGCCTGGCGGACTTCGGCCTGACGGCCGAGGAGGTCGACGAGCGGTTCGCGAGCTACCTGGCCGCGCACGAGCCGCTCAGCCGGTGATCAGCTCGACGACTTCGTCCATCGCCGGGCCGGCCGCCATTTCGGCGGCCAGTTCCCGGGCGCGGTGGCGGTAGCGGGGATCCGCCAGCACCTTGCGGACGGCTCGCCGCAGCGTCCGCGGCGACGCCGAGGCGCGCGCGTGCCCGATCCCGGCCCCGGACCAGGCCACCCGGGCGGCGACCTCGCGCTTGTCCTCGCTGGCCCCGACGACCACCAGCGGCACGCCGTAGCGGAGGGCGTGGTTGACCCCGCCGTACCCGCCGTTGCTGACCATCGCGGCGCAGCGGGGAAGCAGCTCGTCGTACGGCAGGAAGTCGGCGACCCGCACGTTGCCCGGCAGGGGGCCGGGCCGCACCGGGGTCCCGCACGTCGTCGCGACCACCAGGACGTCTTCGCCGGCCAGTGCGTCGATGGCGGGTTCGACGAGCCGGCCGAGGTCGTCGTTCGCCACCGTCCCCTGGGTCACGTGCACCACCGGCCGGCCGCCGTCCAGGTCGGCCCACCACGGGGGCAGCGGGTGTTCGTCGGCGCGGCTCCGCGTGGTGGGCCCGATGAAGTGCAGGGGGACGCCGGCGCGGGGGTACTCGAAGCCCCGGCAGGTCATCTGCAGCACGCCGTCGCTGCGCAGCGGCCAGTCCGTGAACGGCATCCCGGGGTCGCCGCCCAGCAGCTTGCCGGCCTCTCGCTGGGCGGGTGCGAGCAGCCACGGCGCCAGCGTCTCGAGGAGCGCGGCGCGCACGGGGTGCCCGGGCGGGCCGGTCGGAACGGGTGGCAGGAACGGCAGGAACCCCAGGGTCAGAACTCGGGGCCGGTGCTCGCGGAGGACGAGGGCCAGCCCTGCCATGAAGAGCGGGTCGCACAGGACGACGTCGGCCTCGTGCCGGTCGACCACGCTGAGCTGGGCGGGCATCGCGCGGACGAAGTGCGTCAGTTCGAACCGGGCGAGCTTCAGCCCGCTCAGCCCGGCGCGGCCGGGGACCGAGCCGTCGAGGTCGGTCTCGTCGAAGTCGGCTTCCGGGGGCAGGACGTCGACGGTGGCGCCCAGCTTTTCGAACGTCTCCCGGTACCGGGCACCGGTGACGACGGTGACCTCGTGCCCGGCGGTGACCAGGGCTTCGACGATCGGTTTCGTGGGGCCGGTGTGGCCACGAGCGGGGTGGACGCAGACGAGGACGCGGGTCATGACTCCCCCTTTGAGCGATACGCTGTACCATCCAATTGATGACGATACCCGAAGGAGCGCGGCGCCGGTACGAGTCGCCGGTGCGCGAAGCCCGCGCGCGCCGGACGCGGGCGCACGTGGTGGCGACGGCGGGGAAGTTGTTCGCCACGCGGGGTTACGCGGGCACGAGCATGCGGCAGATCGCCGCGGAGGCCGGGGTGAGCCTGGAGACGGTGACGCAGACGGGCCGCAAGCCGCAGCTGCTGCTGGCGGCGTTCCGCGACGGCTTCGCGGGCGACCCGGACGCGGTGGACCTGACCGCGCTGGCGGGCCCGGCCGGCCCGGCGGACCTGCCGTCGGTGGTGGCCCGGGTGGCGGCGGGGGTGCGCGGGTCACTGCCGATCTGGCGGGCGTTCACGACGGCGGCCGCGGCGGACGCGGAAGTGGCGGCGGTCCGCGCGGAACTGGCGGTGGCCCGCCGGGCGGAGATCGCGGAGCGCCTCTCGGCGGCGGGCTTGGCGTCGGGACATTCCGTGGGCCGCTTGGCGGACGCGATCGGGTTGATCACGTCCCACGAGGCGTACGAACACCTGACGACGGTGTGCGGCTGGCCGCACGAGGAGTACGTGACCTGGGCGGCCGCGGCGATCCAGGCGCAGCTGACGCTCGACTGGCCCTGAACGCACCACGCGCCCCAAGCGCCTTGGGGGCGCTGCTAGCCCGCGGCGGCCTGTAAGCCGCGGGTTCCGATGCCGCGCAGCACTTCCACCCGCTCCGAACCCGGGCGGCTCAGCACCCAGCTCGACCCCGGGACCGCCTTCGCGCGCTTCTTCAGCGGCGCCAGCAACCGCGAAACCTCCTGGTACGAGCCGATCGCGCCGCTCGCGCAGACCAGCGTCGCCAGCGACACCGTCACCGGCAGGCCGTCGGCCGACCAGTGGCGGTCCAGCAGCGCCGCCGCCACCGTCGCAATCTCGTCGACGTCGCACACCACCAGGAAGTCGTCACCGCCCACGTGGCTCACCCGCATCCGGCGCAGGCCGCCGGCGAGGTCGGTCAGGGCCGCGCCCAGCTCGCGGATCAGGTTGTCGCCCGCCGCGAAGCCGGCCGTGTCGTTGACCGCCTTGAAGGCGTCGATGTCCAGCCAGGCCGCCACGAACGGCTCGCCGATCGTGATACGGCGGCCCACGTCACGGGCGACCGTGTCGCTGCCCGGCAGCCGCGTCAGCGGGTTCAGCGCCGCGGCCGCCTCGACCTTCGCCTCGGCGACGCCGCGGACCACCTCGGTCACCAGCACCACGCCGAGGCAGCGGCCGAGTTCGTCGACCACCACCACGTCGTCGCCGGTGCGGCCCCAGTCGGCGTCGGTCACCAGCTCGAGGAACTCCATCGCGCCCGCGCGGGCCTCGATCGTGTGCGGGGTGTCGGCCAGCCGCGCCGCCGGGCGCTTCGCGTGCAGCGCGTGCCCGTACGGACCGGTGACCGCGACCAGGAACCGCGTCCGGTCGACCGACCAGCGCGGCCGGTTCAGCTCGTCGACGCCGACCACGCCGCTCGGTGCGTCGGCCGCCGCGAGCACCGCGCGGACTTCGTCGCAGGTCGCCGCTTCCGGCAGCGTCGTCGCCGGGCGGAGGAAGTCGCCGACGCACGGGGCCGGTGCCGCGGCCGCGGGCCGCCCGCGCGTCAGCAGCGCCGGCGCGGGCCCGGCCGCGGTCGGCGGCGCGAGGAGGTGCCCTTGCGCGATCCGGACGCCGAGGCCGCGGACGGCGTCGAGCTGGGCGTCGGTCTCCACGCCGGTCGCGACGAGCCGGGTGCCGGTGCGGTTCGTGTAGTGCAGCAGCGCCTCGACCACGGCGGCCGACGCCGGGTCGTCCGGCAGCCCGCGCAGGACCGTCCGGTCGAGCTTGACCATGTCGATCGGCGCCTCGACGAGCAGGCCCAGCGGCAGGTCGCCGCGGCCCAGGCCGTCGAGCGCGAGCCGGAAGCCGAGCTCGGTGAGCTCCCGCATCCCGGCGAGCGCGCGGCCCGCGGGCAGCGGCGCGAACGGCGGGCCGATCTCCAGGACGACGTCGCGGGTGCGGCGGCCGGCGTCGCCGAGCTCTTCGAGCAGGTCGTCGTACATCGCCTGCGGCGCGGCCAGGGTGCGGGCCGAGAGGTTCAGGTGCAGGGGCAGCGACGTCGGGTGCTCGGCGTCCTGCCGGACGGCGGCGATCGCGAGCCCGAGGTCGGCCTCGGCCAGCCTGCCTTCGCGGCGCGCCTCGGCGAGCAGCTCGGGGACGGTTCCGCGGCCGGGCCTGGCCAGCGCTTCGTGCGCCACCACGCCGCCGGTGTGGAGGCTGTACAGCGGCTGGAAGGCGAAGCGGACCGCGCGTGGCGACTTCACGGCCCCGATCGTCGCGGCTCCCGCGGCGAAGCGGAACCGATGTCGTCTGATGTTCACCGAGGGTTACCACCATCGGCGTACCTGTTTCAGCGTTGACTTATATAAGTGACGACTTGTAGCTTGGCCGGGTGCACGCGTTCGACGTCCTCGGTGACCCGGTCCGCCGCCGGATCCTCGAGCTGCTGGCCGACGGCGAACGGGCCGCCGGCGCGGTGACCGAGGTGATCCGGGCCGAGTTCGGCATCTCGCAGCCGGCCGTCTCCCAGCACCTGAAGGTGTTGCGGGAGAACGGCTTCGCCGTCGTCCGTCAGGACGGGACCCGGCGGCTGTACGCGGTCGGGCACGCCCCGCTGCGTGACGTCGACGGCTGGCTCGACCGGTTCCGCCGGTACTGGACGCCGCCGCTGGACGCGCTGGCCACCGAAATCGCCCGCGGCAAGCGCGAGCGCCGCCTCAACCAAGGAGAAGGTTCGTGATCGACGTCAGCCACCAGATCAGCGCCGTCCGCCGGACGCTCGGCGACCGGGTGCTCGAGGGGAAGGAGGCCCGCGTCCTCACGATCAGCCAGGTCTACGACACCGACCTCGCCGACCTGTGGGACGCCTGCACGAACCCCGAGCGCATCCCGCGCTGGTTCCTGCCGGTCAGCGGCGAGCTCGAGGTGGGCGGGAAGTACCACCTGGAGGGCAACGCGGGCGGCACGGTCGAGCGCTGCGACCCGCCGAAGAGCTTCGCGGCCACCTGGGAGTTCGGCGGCAACGTCAGCTGGATCGAGGTGCGGCTGACGCCCGAGGGGGAGGGCACCCGGTTCGAGCTGGAGCACGTGGCCCACATCGACGACCGCTGGGAGGAGTTCGGCCCGGGCGCGGTGGGCATCGGCTGGGACGGCGCGCTGGTCGGCCTGGTCCTGCACCTGCGCGCGCCGGGCACGGCGGTCGACCCGGAGGCGGCGATGTCCTGGATGATGTCGCCCGACGGCATCCGGTTCATGACGGCGTCGGGCGAGGCGTGGTACGAGGCCGACGTCGCGGCGGGTGCGGACCCGGCCGCGGCCCGCGCAGCGGCCGACCGCACCCTGAAGGCGTACACGACCCCGCCGGAGTCCTGACCCACGGCAGTGTCGTCCCCCCAATCACGAGTGATGCCCCTTCAATCACGCGAGATACCCCTCCGATCACGGGTGTGCCCCCTCGCCGCACGGACAGCCGCCGGCGCCGCCGGGCGTCATCCGTGACGGAATGGGCATCACGTGTGATTGGAGGGCCATCACGTGTGATTGGGGGGACGACACGTGTGATTGAAGGGACGACACGGGTCAGCGGTCGGTGTACTTGACGGCGGTCAGGGTGATCACCGTGTCGGGGGCGACTTCGGTGCCCGCGGCGGGGTTCTGGCCGGTCTGGACCCAGTTGCGGTCGATCACCAGCGCGCGGCCCTGGCCGGTGCCGTCGACCTCGCGCAGGTTGTAGAGGCCGGCTCGCTGCATCGTGTTTTGGGCGTCCTGGTGGTTCATGCCGGAGACGTCCGGGACCTTGATGAGCTTCGCCGCGGTCGTGGTCGAAGCCGAGGTCCTCGTGGGGGTCGCCGTGCCGGGGCTGCCGGCCGGGGCGCCGCACGCGACCGGGGCGAAGGCGAGGACCGCGACCGCGGTCACCATTCGTCGGGACATGCCTGCGGGGTACCCCCGCGCCTGCCCGCCGTTCAGGTGAACCTGGCGGATAAGGTCGGGCGCATGGATCAGGGCAGCGAACACACCGACCCGCGGGCCGCGCGGCGCGATCCCGTGGCGAACGTCGGCGGGTTCACCGACCTGGCGACCAGCCCGTTCCGGATCGACCGCGACCGGATCGCCGCGTCGCCGTTCTTCGCGCGGCTCGGCGGCGTCACGCAGGTCGTCAGCGCCGGCGGGGCCGGGCTGCTGCACAACCGGCTCACCCACAGCCTGAAGGTCGCGCAGGTCGCGCGCGCCATCGCCGAGCGGATCACCAGCGGGCCCGACGCCGGCCTCGCCGACAAGCTCGGCGGCTGCGACCCGGACGTCGCCGAGGCCGCCGCGCTCGCCCACGACCTCGGGCACCCGCCGTTCGGGCACCTCGGGGAGCAGACGCTCGACCGGATCGCCCGGCACCGCTTCGGCCTCGCCGACGGCTTCGAGGGCAACGCGCAGACGTTTCGGATCATCACCACGACCGACGTGCGCGGGCCGTCGGCCATCGGGCTCGACCTGACCACCGCGGTGCGCGCCGCCGTCCTCAAGTACCCGTGGCTGCGGCTGCACCACCCCGCTCCGCACCCGTCGGAACTGGCCGTGCCGCCCCGCGGCGCGGGCGAGCCCGGCGACCTGCCCGGCACCGGCGCGGCGAAGTTCTCCGCCTACGCCACCGAACTCGACGACTTCGAGCAGGCCCGCGCGGCCTTCGCCGGCCGCGTCGAGGGCTGGCAGCAGACCGTCGAAGCGTCCGTGATGGACACCGCCGACGACATCGCCTACGCCATCCACGACCTGCAGGACTTCCACCGCATCGGCGTCCTGCAGCACGCGCCGGTCGCGGCGGAGCTGGGGGAGTGGCTCGAGCACGCGCTCGAACTCGTGTCCCTGGACGACGAGACGCTGAACGCCGACCTGCGCCGCCCCGGCCGGTCGCTGGAACGCCTCCGCCGCCGCATGCACGCCAAGGACGCCTGGATCGTCGACGACGACGCGTTCGCCGCCGCGGTCGCGCGGGTGCGCGCCGAGCTGGTCGACGGCTTGCTGGCGGGCGAGTTCGACGGCTCGATCGAGGCGGAGCAGGCGACGGCGGCGTTCTCCGCGAACTGGACGGCCCGCCTGGTCGACGGCGTGTACCTGCTGCCGGCGCCGTCGACGCGCACCGGGCACGTCTCGCTGCGGCCCGCCCAGTGGCACGAGGTCCAGGTGCTGAAGTTCGTGCACCGCCGGTTCGTGCTGCTGCGCCCGGACCTCGCGCTGCACCAGCGCGGCCAGGCCGGCTTGGTGACGAGCCTGGTCGACGCGCTCGACGCCTGGCTGCTCGACCGCGACGAGGTTTCCCGCCTGCCGCGCCGGCTGCACGACCTGGTGGAGCTGGCCCGCGCCGAGTACGCGGGGCTGGCGCGCACGGCGCCGGAGCTGCTGGTCGGTGCGACGGGTGAACCGGTGACGGGGGCGGACGCGGTCCGCGGCCTGGCGCGCGGCCGGGCGGTGGTGGACTTCGTGGCGTCGCTGACGGACAAGCAGGCGGTGACGCTGCTGGACGCGTTGTCCGGACGGGCCACGCAGCCGTGGTCGGATTCCTTCGTGCTCTGAGCGGGCGGCGGGGGCGATTGTGGACTCCCGGTCCGTGGACCCCCTTGCGGCCGGGCGGTTGTCCGGTAGGTGTCCGGTGACCGGTTCGCCACTGCGCTGAACGGCCTACGTCATCCGGCCCATTCGGGAAATTATCCGTCCTTTGTCACTCGAACGGCTGATGTTTACGAAGAACTCGCGGGACTTAGCTGGATCCAGCCGGTGATCACCGGCGATCGGTCAGCGTGAGTCGGGGCACGCGCCTGGAGAATCGGAGGGCGCCCGTGCGTCGTACCCGTTCCAACAGATCGAGAACCACCGTCCTGACCGCCGGGGCCGCGGCACTGCTCGCCGCCCTCGGCCTCGTGTCGCCGCCCGCCGCGGGCGCCGCGACCGCGTCCACACCGGACAGCTTCAGCGAGACCGCGCAACAGCAGATCGCCGCCCTGCAGGCGGTGAAGGCGGGCCGCACCGCCACCGAGTCCAAAGTAGACAGCAAGCTGCTGGTCGCCGAAAAGGGACTGGGGAAGCAGCTGAACGCGCTGCAGTCCGGCGTGAGCGCCGGCGGCACCGTCGTCGTCGACATCCGCGCGAGCAAGGTCTCGCCGGACCTGCTCGCCGGGCTCACCAAGGCCGGGGCGGGCATCCGCGCGGTGTCCGACCGGTACGGCAGCGTCCGCGCCGAGCTCCCGGTCGGCAAGGTGAGCGAGATCGCCGCGCGCGGTGACGTCAAGCGCGTCGAACAGGCCGACCAGGCGATGACCGCCCGTGAACTGGCCGCCCCGGCGACGACGGGCAAGGAGCAGAGCCCGGCCGAAACCAAGCAGCAGAAGGCCGACCGCATCGCCGGCGAGCTGCAGAAGGTTCTCAGCGCCAAATCGCGGCGCAGCGCCGCCGCGGCCGCACCACTGGTCAGCGAAGGCGACCGCGCGCACAACGCCGACCTCGCCCGCCAGCAGTTCGGCGTCACCGGCGTCGGCGTGAAGGCGTGCGCCCTGTCCGACGGCGTCGACTCCCTGGCCGCTTCCCAGGCCAAGGGCGAACTCCCGCCGGACGTCGATGTCATCGCCGGCCAGGAGGGCGACGGCGACGAGGGCACCGCGATGCTCGAGATCATCCACGACCTCGCGCCCCGCGCCGCGCTCGGCTTCGCCTCGGCGTTCAACTCCGACGCCAGCTTCGCGGACAACATCCGCAAGCTGCGCTTCGAGTCGCACTGCGACGTCATCGTCGACGACGTCATCTACTTCAAGGAATCGCCGTTCCAGGACTGGATCATCGCCCAGGCCGTGAACGACGTGACCGCCGACGGCGCGCTCTACTTCTCCTCCGCGGGCAACGAAGGCAACGTCGCCAGCGGCACCGCCGCGCACTGGGAGGGCGACTTCGCCGACTCCGGCAAGTCTGTCGGCAAGTTCGCCGGCACCGCGCACAACTTCGCCGGCGCGGCGGGCAACCAGATCTACGAGCCGATCTCGAACGCGTCCTCGGCCGGTGTGCCGGTGACGCTGCACTGGTCGGACCCGCTCGGCGCGTCCGCCAACGACTACGACCTCTACCTGCTCAACTCCGCGGGTGCCGTGGTCAGCTTCAGCCAGAACGTCCAGGACGGCACGCAGGACCCCTACGAGATCCTGCAGACGCCCACGTTCGGCGGCACCGGGCTGCGCCTGGCGGTCGTGAAGTTCTCCGGCCAGAACCGCTACCTGTCGCTTTCCGCGCTGCGCGGCCGCTTCTCCGACTCCGCGGACGGGCTCAAGGCGTACAACACCCCGGGCGTGACGGTCGGCCACTCGGCCGCGCGGGACGCCTTCAGCGTCGCGGCCGCCCCGGCGGCCAAGGCGTTCGGCCGGGCCCTGGAGCCGGGCGGCCCGGCCAACCCGGCGGGTCCGTACCCCGGCTCGTTCAGCGGCGCCACCAAGGCCGAGCGGTTCACCTCCGACGGTCCGCGCCGCGTGTTCTACGAGGCGAACGGCACGCCGATCACCCCGGGCAACGTCTCCTCGACCGGTGGTGAGGTCCGGAACAAGCCGGAGATCACCGCGGCCGACGGCGTGCAGACCAGCGTGACCGGGTTCAACCCGTTCTTCGGCACCTCGGCCGCCGCCCCGCACGCGGCCGCCATCGCCGCGCTCGTGCTGTCCGGCAACCCCGGCCTGCCGCCCGCGGAGGTGCGCGAAGCGCTGATCAACACCGCGGTCGACATCGAGACCCCGGGCCGGGACAACTTCACCGGCGCCGGCGTCATCCTCGCGGACAAGGTGCTGGCCTACACCGGCGCCAGCCCGCAGCCCCTCGCGGTGGCCAAGCAGCCGACGGTCACCCCGGCCGACGGCGGCTCGGCGCTCGACCCGGGCGACACCGCCAAGGTGACGCTGCCGGTGACCAACGACGGCGACGGCACCGCGGTGTCGACCAGTGTCGTGCTGACCAGCCCGACCCCGGGGGTCACGGTGGCGCCGCGGGCCAAGTCCTACGGCACCATCAGCCCGGGACAGACCGGCGTCAACGACTTCACCATCACCGTCCCGGCGAGCCAGCAGCTCGGCGTGCCGGTGGTGCTGAACGCCCGCGTCACCTTCGCCGGCTCGCACTCGCCGACGACGTCGACGTTCTCGCTGCCGGTGGGCACCCCGTCGCCGGTCGCGCAGGACTTCGCCTACACCGGCGCGCCGGTGGCGATCCCGGACAACAGCCCGGTCGGGGCGTCGGTGACCATCCCGGTCAGCGGGGTCGGCCGCGCGTCCAGGGTGACGTTCTCCGTGGACGGCACCACGTGCAGCACCGACCCGGCGTCGACGACGGTGGGCCTGAACCACTCGTACGTCGGTGACCTCGTCGGCACGCTGACCGCGCCGTCGGGGGCGAAGGCGACGGTGTTCCAGCGCAACGGCGGTTCGGGCAAGAACCTGTGCCAGGTCGTCTTCGCCGACGACGCGGCGACCGCGTTCAGCACGGTCACCTCGGCCAACGCGCCGTTCACCGGCACCTGGCGGCCGGCGCAGGCCCTGACCGGCAACCTCGCCGGCGCGGCCGCCGACGGCACGTGGACGTTCGGCGTGGTGGACGCGGCCGGCGGCGACACCGGCTTCATCCGCTCGGTCGCCCTGCACATCAACGGGTTCGTGCAGCCCCCGGCGGCCGGAGCGCCGTCGAACGTGCGGGGCGTGACGAACAACGGCCCGGTGCACCCGCTGTAGTTCAAGCGCCCCAAGGCGGCCTTCGGTGCGTGTGACGCACCGAAGGCCGCCTTGGGTGCGTCTGACGCACCGAAGGCCACATTGGGGCGCTCGGGGCCGTAGCGTGGGGTCGTGGCGAAGCCGAGGGAAGTCGCGGGTGGTGGGCGCGCGGTCGAGGTGCCGCCCGAGCGCCTGGCGGGCTGGTTCGAGCGGTTCGCCGAGCGGCACGGCGGGATCACGACCACCTCGGGCACCGGGGACGAGGTCCGCGTGACCACCGCCGACGGCACCTCCGCGACCGCCGCGGTCCCGTTCGGGCCACTCGGAGAACCGTCCGTGGCCGGGCTGGTCGCCCACGCGCTGGTGCCGCGGCGCGTCGCGCTCGTGGTGGTGCGGAGGGGCGGGCACAGCGTCGGCATCGCGCGGGACGGCCGGATCGAGGTCTCGCGCACCGACCGGCACCTCGTGCAGGGCCGGTCCGCCGCGGGCGGCTGGTCGCAGCAGCGCTTCGCCCGGCGTCGCGCGGGGCAGGCCCGGCACGCGCTCCAGGACGCGGCCAAGGACGTCTTCGAAGTGCTCGTGCCGCGGCTGTCCGAAGTGGACGCCGTCGTGCTCGGCGGTGACCGGCGCGCCCTCGGCGAGCTGGGCGAGGACCGCCGGCTGGCGCCGCTGTTCGCCCGGGCCGAACCGCGGGTGCTCGACGTCGGCGAGCCGAGCTACGCCGTGCTCGAAGACGCCGCCGTGCGGGCGCTGTCGGTGCAGGTCACGCGGCGCGACGGGTGAGACCGCACACGTCCGGAAAATCCCGTCGACACCGCCCCGTACACTGGGCTCCGTGGATATCCAGCTGGAGTGACGCCGCGGCCCGAGCGGCCGCCCGACGCTGTCCTCTTCAAGCGCTGTCCTCCGTACACCCCTGCCACGGGAGTTTCCCTTGATCACGGCCACCGGCCTCGAGCTGCGCGCCGGCTCGCGCATCCTGCTCAACGGCGTCACGCTCCGCATCCAACCCGGTGACCGCATCGGTCTCGTCGGCCGCAACGGCGCGGGGAAGACCACCTCGCTGAAGGTCCTCGCCGGCGAAGGCGAGCCGCACGCCGGTGAGGTCCGCCGCACCGGCGAGCTCGGCTACCTGCCACAGGACCCGCGCGAAGGCGATCTGTCCGTCACGGCGAAGGACCGCGTGCTGTCCGCGCGCGGTCTGGACAAGCTGATGCGCGACATGGAGAAGGCGCAGGCCTCGATGGCCGAGCTCGTCGACGAAGCCGCGCGCGACAAGGCCATCAACCGCTACGCCCGGCTCGAAGAGCGCTTCGCCTCCCTCGGCGGGTACGCGGCCGAGAGCGAAGCGGCGCGGATCTGCTCCAACCTGGGCCTGGCCGACCGCGTCCTCGCGCAGACGCTGCAGACCCTCTCCGGCGGGCAGCGCCGCCGCGTCGAGCTGGCGCGGATCCTGTTCGCCGCGGCCGAGGCGGGCGCCGGCGGCAAGTCCGAGACGATCCTGCTGCTCGACGAGCCGACCAACCACCTCGACGCCGACTCCATCAACTGGCTGCGCGGGTTCCTCAAGCAGCACGACGGCGGCCTGGTCGTGATCAGCCACGACGTCGAGCTGCTGGCCGACGTGGTCAACAAGGTGTGGTTCCTCGACGCCACCCGCGGCGAGCTGGACCTGTACAACATGGGCTGGCAGCGCTACCTCGACGCGCGCGCCACCGACGAGAAGCGCCGCCGCCGCGAACGCGCCAACGCCGAGAAGAAGGCCTCGGCGCTGCAGCAGCAGGCCGCCAAGCTCGGGGCGAAGGCGACGAAGGCGGTGGCGGCCAAGAACATGGCCCGCCGCGCCGAGCAGATGCTGTCCTCGCTCGAGGACACGCGGCACGCCGACAAGGTCGCCCGGATCAAGTTCCCCGAGCCCGCGCCCTGTGGCCGCACGCCGCTCACCGCCGAAGGGCTCTCGAAGTCCTACGGCTCACTGGAAATCTTCACCGGCGTCGATCTCGCCATCGACCGCGGTTCGAAGGTTGTCGTACTCGGGCTGAACGGCGCGGGAAAGACGACTTTGCTCCGGTTGCTCGGCGGAATGGAAACCCCGGACACCGGATCCGTCGTTCCGGGTCACGGATTGCGCTTGGGCTATTACGCTCAGGAACACGAAACTCTTGATCATGAAGCGTCGGTGTGGGAAAACATCCGACATCTCGCTCCGGACACCGGCGCGCAGGAGTTGCGGAACCTGCTCGGCTCCTTCCTCTTCACCGGCGAACAACTCGACCAGGCCGCCGGCACGCTTTCCGGCGGCGAGAAGACCCGGCTCGCCCTGGCGGGCCTGGTCTCCAGTGCTGCCAACGTGTTGCTGCTCGACGAGCCGACCAACAACCTGGACCCGGCCAGCCGCGCCCAGGTCCTGGACGCCCTGCGCAGCTTCTCCGGCGCCGTCGTCCTGGTGACCCACGATCCGGGCGCGGTCGAGGCGCTGGAGCCCGAACGGGTCATCCTGCTGCCCGACGGCACCGAGGACCATTGGTCGGCGGACTACCTCGAGCTTGTCCAGCTCGCGTGAGGCGTGCGTCCATTCGGGTGCAAGATCGCTGACCGCAGAGCACTGGAATGGCCCAATGTGATCGCAATTTCGGCTGTTTCCCGGCTGTCGTCTGGCATTCCGGCGCTCAGTGTTCGATCATTGCCCCGGCAGGGGCCGATATGTGGCCCAGAACACTCTCGGCGGGAAGGCGATCGACGTGGCTGATCTCAAGAAAGGCGCGCGGATCACCGGCAACACGCGCGACAAGCTGGCCGCTGACCTGAAGAAGAAATACGAGAAGGGCTCGAGCATCCGGGCGCTCGCGGAGTCGACGGGGCGGTCCTACGGGTTCGTCCACCGGGTGCTGTCGGAGTCCGGGGTCCAGCTGCGGGGGCGCGGCGGGGCCACCCGGGTCAAGAAGAAGTAGAAGTCGCGGACTGCTGCGCGGGGGGCGCAGCGGGAACTTCGGCCGCGCGGAACGCCAGGTGGGCCCCGAGCAGGACCAGCGGGTACACCAGGTAGCCGTACCGGGTGGCCGGGGTGAGCAGGATCAACGCGCCGAGTCCGACGGCGGTGCGCAGCAGCGCGCCGGAGCCGTTCGCGGGGGGCCGGCGCACCAGCCAGACCACCATGGCCACGGCCGCGGCGCCGACGAGCACGAACGCCGCGACCTGACCGACCGGCCCGGTCCCGGCGATCAGGTGGCCCGGCAGCGGACTGGCCGCGGGCGACCGCACGACGCCCATCCCGAGCGGGAACCGGAAGACGTGCTCGACGAACGCCGCCGGATCGACCAGGTACACCGGCAGGTGCAGGGCGGCCGTCGTCGCCAGCAGTGCCGCCGCGAACCGGCCCAGTGCCGCCCAGTCGGGGCCTGCTTTGGAGCGAACACCGCCGCGGCGCACCAGCACGAGCACCGCCAGTACCGCGGCCGCGGGCGCGACGATGAGCTTCGCGCTGACGACCAGGGCCAGCACCAGGCCCGACCAGGCGGTGCGCCCGGTGGCCGCGAGCGCGCAGCTGAGCACCAGCAGGCCGACGATCGCCAGGTCCGGGCCGGCCACGGCCCAGGTGAGCGCGGTGAGCGGGCAGGCCAGCGCGAGCTGGGCGGCACCGACCGGCACCCGGGGCCACTTCAGCAGCTTCAGCGTGCCCAGCACGCACGCGCAGGCGGCCAGCGCGAACATCCAGCGGGCGTCGGTGAGCGCGTCGGTCAGCGGCGTGCCGCCGAACAGCGCCCGCGGCAGGCCGAACACCGCCATGACCGGACCGTACGGTGTGTAATCGTTTACCACGGGCGCGCGGCCGAGCGCGGTGACGTCGACGTACGGCGTTCCGTGGTGCAGCAGCAGATCCGCGGACCGCTCGATCACCCAGACCTCGGGCTGCGCGGCCCACGAGACCGGCGTGATCAGCCAGTCCACCCCGGTCAGGCGGCGGATCACGAGGAGGGCCAACGGGAGGATCATCCCCAACAGGGCGACCGCGGCGATGCCGCACCAGCGTGAACCGGCTGCGCCACGCGGCGTACGGCCGCGGCGTGCGGACAGCAGCAGGTATCCGCTGTGCACCGCGCCGAAGCCGTACGCCACCGTCGCGAAGTTGCCCCAGACGCGGTAGCCGTAGAACTCGGACACCAGGGCCGTCGGCAGCGCGAAAGCCAGGCAGGCCAGGTAGAACCCCAGGTCCCAGCGCAGCGGGGCGGCCTCGGAAGTGCGTGACGGCGCCGTGAAGAGCCGGGCCGCACGCCGCCATGCGGGCGCCTGGCCCACCTCCGTTCCCACGTCGCCAGGCTACCGAGGGGACTGCTGCCCGGTTCAGCCGACGTCTCAGCCGACGTCGCGCAGGCGGGGAAGCAGCTTCGCGGCCGCTTCGGACGCCGCGACGACGTCTTCGCGGCCGGTGGGCATCAGGACCAGTTCGGTGAACCCGGCGTCGACGTAGCCCTGCGTGAGGCGCAGGGCGCTGTCCGCATCGGACGGGAGCCGGAACTGGACGGCCCGGCGGATCGACGCCGGAGCACGGCCCACGGCGGCGCAATGCGCGTCCAGCACGCGCGAAAGCCGTTGCAGTTCGGCGATTTCCGTGCCGAGCAAGGCCGCGTTCAGCCAGACGTCGGCGTGCTCGGCGACGACCCGCAGGCCGCGCTTTTCCCCGCTGCTGCCCAGCCACAGCGGGGGTTTCGGCCGTTGGACGGGCTTCGGGTCGCTGATGGCGCCGGTCAGGGTGTAGTGGCGGCCGTCGTACGAGGTCACCGGCTCCGTCCACAGCAGACGGAGGATTTCGCAGGTCTCGGCCAGTCTGGCGACGCGTTCCGCCGCGGACGGCGTGGGCGTGCCCATCATCGTGTCGGTCATCGTGTCGCCGCCGGCGCCGAGGCCGACGTCGAGGCGGCCGCCGGAGAGGTGGTCGACGGTCGCGGCGATCTTGGCGAAGGTGCCCGGGTGCCGGTTGGTGTTGCCCGAGACCAGGCAGCCGATCCGCACGCGCTTCGTCGCTTCGGCCATCGCGGCCAGCAGGCTCCAGCCGTCGAAGACGTCGCCGGTGCGGTCGGGGCCCATCGGGGCGAGGTGGTCGAAGACCCAGCAGCCGTCGAAACCGGCGTCGTCGGCGATCGCCCAGATCTCGCGCAGTTCGGTGACGCCGAGGTGCTGCTGCGGTGGCTTGAGACCGATCGTGGTCACGGGAACTCCTGATCATCAGTTATAAAAATCATCAGTAAGACTGACGATCAGCATAGGTGTAGAGTCGATCCATGTCCAGCGCGCCCCTCGCCGTGACCCAGCGGCTCGGCTACCTGCTCAAGCACGCGCAGCTGCGGCTCGCCGAGCTGGCCGAGCCGCTGTACGCCCCGCTCGGTATCACCGGGCGCCAGCTCGCGCTGCTCGTCCTCTTCGGTGACGGGCCGGCGCGGTCGCAGCAGGACGGCGCGGCGCGGCTCGGCATCGACCGGACGACGATGGTGGCCCTCGTCGACGAACTGGAGGCCAAGGGGCTGGTCCGGCGGGAGGTCGCGCCGGGGGATCGCCGCAAGCGCCTCGTGGTGCTGACCCCGGAAGGGGAGCGCGTCCGCGAGGCGGGGGAGGAAGTCACGCGGCAGGCCGAGGGGCTCCTGCTGGAACCGCTCTCCGCCGAGGACGCCGAGCGGCTGCGTGCCGCCCTGCACCAGGTCGTTCGCGGCGGGTGAACGGCATCGGGAAGCAAACGGACAGCGAGGGCGTTGTCCAGGTCATATCCGGCGAAAACCTCGGCTAAGCTAGAGGTTTCGACACCCTGGGGGTTTCCCGTGGACAACATGTGGGGGCTGTGGAGCTCGGCGATGCGCGCCGGCGACGCGCCGAAGGCGCTCACCCGCGGCACGCTGAAGCGCGTCGCCCGCTTCGCGCGGCCGCACTGGCGGCGCCTGCTGGCCTTCCTCGTGCTCACCGTCGTCTCGGCCGTCCTCGCCGTGACGACACCCGTGCTGGCGGGCAAGGTGGTCGACGCGATCGTCGGCGGCCACGACGTCAAGGTCGTCGTCTGGCTCGCGGTCGTGATCGGCGCGCTGGCGATCGCCGACGCCGGGTTCGGGCTGATCGAGCGGTGGCAGTCCGCGCGCATCGGCGAGGGCATCATCTACGACCTGCGGCGTGCGGTCTTCGAACACGTGCAGCGCATGCCGATCGCGTTCTTCACCCGCACCCGCACCGGTGCGCTCGTCTCGCGGCTCAACAACGACGTCATCGGCGCGCAGCGGACGTTCACCGCGACGCTGTCCGGGCTGGTCACCAACGTCATCCAGCTGGCGCTCTCGCTGGCCGTCATGCTCACGCTGTCGTGGCAGGTCACGCTGATCGCGCTGGTGCTGCTGCCGATCTTCGTCATCCCGGCGCGCCGGCTCGGCCGCCGGATGGCCGGGCTGCAGCGGGAGGCCGCGAACCTCAACGCCGGCATGACCACGCAGATGACCGAGCGGTTCTCGGCGCCGGGCGCGACGCTGGTGAAGCTGTTCGGCCGTCCGGTGCAGGAGGCGGACGACTTCGGGGTACGGGCCGGGCGGGTGCGGGACATCGGCGTCCGGACCGCGATGCTGACCCGCTGGTTCATGACCAGCCTGACCCTGGTTTCGGCGCTGGCGCAGGCGCTCGTGTACGGCCTGGGCGGGTACCTGGCGCTGACCGGCAGGCTCGCGCCGGGCACGGTCGTCGCGCTGGCGCTGCTGCTGACCCGGCTGTACGCGCCGCTGACCGCGCTGGCCAACGTCCGGGTCGACGTCATGACGGCCCTGGTGTCGTTCGAGCGGGTCTTCGAGGTCCTGGACCTCAAGCCGATGATCGAGGAGAAGCCCGCCGCGCGTTCGCTGACTCCCGCGGGCGGGGTTTCGGTCGAGTTCTCCGACGTCCGCTTCGGGTACCCGGCGGCGGACAGGTACTCGCTCGCGTCGCTGGAGGACGTCACCACGCTCGACCACCGCGGGGGCGAGGAGGTGCTGCACGGCATCTCGTTCCGGGCCGAGCCCGGGCAGATGGTCGCGCTGGTCGGGTCGTCGGGCGCGGGGAAGTCGACGATCGCGTCGCTGCTGCCGCGGCTCTACGACGTCGACGCCGGGTCGGTGCGGCTGTCCGATGTGGACGTCCGGGACCTGACTTTCGCTTCGCTGCGGGAAACCGTCGGCGTCGTCACGCAGGACGGCCACCTCTTCCACGACACGATCCGCGCCAACCTGGCGTACGCGCGCCCGGAGGTCACCGACGACGAGATCTGGGAAGCCCTGGAGCGGGCCCGGCTGGGTGAGCTGGTGCATTCGCTGCCCGACGGCCTCGACACGACGGTCGGCGAGCGCGGCTACCGCCTCTCCGGCGGCGAGCGGCAGCGGCTCACGATCGCGCGTCTCCTGCTGGCCCAGCCCAAGGTCGTCATCCTCGACGAGGCAACCGCCCACCTCGACTCGGAGTCCGAGGCGGCGGTCGGCGAGGCCCTGACCCACGCCCTCGCGGGCCGCACGGCCCTGGTCATCGCCCACCGGTTGTCGACGGTCCGCGCGGCCGACCAGATCCTGGTCCTGGAACACGGCGAGATCGTCGAGCGCGGCACCCACGAAGAGCTCCTCGCCGCGGGTGGCCGCTACGCGACCCTCCACGCCACCCAGTTCGCCGACGAGGAACCCGCCATCGCGTGATCGAACGGTCAGCACGCGTGATTGCCGAGCCAACTCACGTGATTGAAGGGTCGACACGATATCGGCGCCGTGTCGACCCCCCAATCACGCGTGTCGACCCTCCAATCACGCGTGTTGACTTCTGGATCACGCGTGTTGACCGTGGCTGCGTTCTCATCGAAGGTCGCGCGCGCCCGCTCGGACGCCAGTGCTTTCCGGCGGACTACCGCAGGCGGGGGACGATTTCCCCGTACTTCGCCAGCAGTGCGGCGTTGGCCTCGTCGCCACCCTCCACATTGGAGCTTCGCCACAGCGGGACGTCGAGACCTTCGGCGGTCCCGCGGTCGTAGACCTGGGCCAGCACGAGGTTCCAGAGGAACGCGTTGACCACAGTGGACAACGGGGCGGTGCGCGGGGCGTCCGCCGGGTAGCTCGCGTCGCCGGGGAGGACCAGCGAGTCCAGCACGACCGTGCCCTGCTCGACCAGCGTGCTCGACGACCGCCGCGGTGCCGCGGCCACGCACGCCCGCGACGTCACCGCGATCACCGCCGCACCGCGCTGGCGCGCCTCGATGCACAGCTCGACGGGGTAGGGGTTGACGCCGGAGGTCGAAAACACCACCAGGACGTCGTCCGGCCCCGGCGCGCGCTCGGCCAGGACCTCCGCGGCCAGGCCGCTGCGCCGCTCGGTCTGCGTGCTGGGCACCGCGCCGTGCAGCGGGAGCAGGTCGGGGTGGTACAGCGGGTAGACGCAGGCCAGCCCCCCGGCCCGGTAGAACGTCTCGGCGACCGCGGCCAGCGAGTGCCCGGCGCCCGCGGTGTAGACCAGTGCGTCCGCCCGGATCACCCCCAGCACCAGGTCCGCCGCGGCCCGCACCGCGTCGGCGTTGGCCTCTTGGACGTCCGCCAGTTGCCGGGCGACGCTGCCTGCGATGTCCGTGGCGCTCACCACACCCACCCTTCCGTCGGGGATCGGCCGCCGAATCTACCGTGCGGACCACTTCGCACGGTGGAATAGCCGGGTGGGGGCCGAGGTTGACCCGGGAGCGGGGAACAGGAGGACACGGGTGGGCGAAGCAGATCCGGCGGTGTCGGTGTGGCCCGCGCGCGGGCGCACGCGGGCCGTGGTGCTCGTGCTGCACGGCGGCGCGGAGCGGGGAACCGGCAGCGTGGCGCCCTGGAAGCTGGCCTACCTGCGGATGGTGCCGATCGCGTACGCCCTGCACCGGGCCGGCTCCGGGGACGGCGTCGAGGTGCGGCTGCTGCGCAACCGGCGGTACGGCTGGAACGCCCCCGCCGAGGACCCGGTCGAGGACGCCCGCTGGGCCCTCGAGCGCATCCACGCCGACCACCCCGGCCTGCCGGTCGTGCTGGTCGGTCACTCGATGGGGGCACGGGTGGCGCTGCGGGTGGCCGACGACCCGGCCGTGCGCGGGGTCTGCGCCCTGGCGCCGTGGACGCCGCGGGGCGAGCCGGTCGACGCCGTCGCCGGGCGCTCGGTGCTCATCGTGCACGGCACCCGCGACCGGATGACCAGCCCGGCGGAGTCGCACGCCTTCGCCGAACGGGCCGCCCGGGTCGCCGCCCGCGTTGCCCGGTTCGAGATCGCGAACGAAGGCCACGCCATGCTGCGCCGGGCCCGGGTCTGGACCCGGCTGACGGTGGCGTTCGCCATGGAGCTGCTCGCCGGGGACGACGGCGGAGCGCTGCGCGGCGCCTGGGCCGCGACCGGGCCGGGACGGCTGCGGATACCCGTGTGAAAGAGCCCCGAACAGGGCATTTCGGCGAAGCGCGCCGCGGGGGTGCGGCGACTAGGATCGATCACCGGCGAACCTGGCCGGCCGGAGGGAGTACCCGTGACCACTTCGAGCGCTGACCGGGCGTCGGCCCGGGCCGTCCCCGACGGGACCCGGTGGCCGGGCCTGGCCACCCCGCCGCACTCGGCGGTCCGCGCGCGGATCGCCGCCGCGCTGTTCCGCCACGCGGTCCGCCCGCTCGACGTGCGGGTGACCTTCCCGGACGGCACCGTGCTCGGCGCCGGCGGCCCGGAAGCACCCGAACTGCGGATCCTGCGGCCCGCGGCGTTCTTCCACCGCCTCGGTGTCGACGCGAAGATCGGCTTCGGCGAGTCCTACATGGCCGGTGACTGGACCGCCTCCGACCTGGCCGACGTGCTGACGCCGTTCGCCGAGCGGATGGCCACCCTCGTCCCGCCAGTGCTGCAGAAGTTCCGCCGCCTCGCCGAGCGGACGCAGCCGCCCTCCGAAGAGAACACCCTCGAGGGTGCGCGGGCCAACATCCACCGGCACTACGACCTGTCCAACGACCTCTTCGGCACCTTCCTCGACAAGTCGATGACGTACTCCTCCGCGCTGTTCGCGCCGGGCGACGACGACCTCACCGCCGCGCAGCACCGCAAGATCGACAGCGTGCTGGACTACGCCGGCGTCCGCGACGGCAGCGAAGTCCTCGAAATCGGCACCGGATGGGGTGAACTCGCCATCCGCGCGGCCGCCCGCGGCGCGCACGTGACGTCACTGACCATCTCGGAGGAGCAGCGCGCGCTGGCCACCGAACGCATCGCGGCCGCCGGGTTGTCCGATCGCGTCGAAGTGAAGCTGTGCGACTACCGCGAGTCGAGCGGCCGGTACGACGCCGTGGTCAGCGTCGAGATGATCGAGGCCGTCGGCGCGTCCTACTGGCCGGAGTTCTACCGGGTGATCGGCGAGCGGCTGCGCCCCGGCGGGCGGTTCGGCCTGCAGGCCATCACCATGGACCACGACCGGATGCTGGCGGCTTCGCGCGCCTACGGCTGGATCCACAAGTACATCTTCCCGGGCGGCCTCATCCCCTCGGTGCGGTCGATCGAGGAGGGCGTCAAGGCGAACACCCGGCTCAAACTGGCCGGGATGCGCGAGTTCGGCCAGGACTACGCGCGCACGCTACGGTGGTGGCGCGAACGGTTCCTGCACCGCTGGGCCGACATCGCCGGGTTCGGGTTCGACGACGTCTTCCGCCGGATGTGGGAGTTCTACCTGGCCTATTCCGAGGCCGGGTTCCGGTCCGGGTACCTCAAGGTCCACCAGTTCGGCTACGAGGCAACCGGCCGGTAACCGCAACCCGACCCCGGTGCCGGGCGTCCTCCTTCCGAGGACGTGCGGTGTACTGACGGCGACAGATTTGTCCGGATCGGGATTGGGTGATGGTGATGACGTACCGTGGCGACGACGGCGGGCGCCGGATGCCGCCGCCCCGGCCGCCCGCCGGCCGTTCCCGGGACCACCAGCGCGCGCAGATGATGCCGCTGCCCGGGCGGGGCCGCAGCCCGTACGACGAGCGCACCCGCCCGATGGGCACCCGTGAGCCGGAGTACGCCCCGCCCCCGCCGCCGCGGCAGGACCCGCCGCGCCGTCCGGTCGACGACTACCCGCCGTCCCGGCCGCCGCGCCGGCGCCGCTGGAGCATCGGCAAGGTCCTGGGCGCGCTGGTGCTGGTGTTCGTCGTGTTCCTCGCCGGCATCTGGGTCTACCTCGAGTTCTCGATCAAGCGCGTCGACGCGCTGGCCGACTACTCCGGCCGTCCGGTCGCGGCGTCGGGGACGAACTGGCTGATCGTCGGCTCGGACAGCCGGGAGGGCCTGACCGAGGCGGACGAGGAGCGGCTCGCCACCGGCGACGTCGCCGCGGCCGGCGGCGGCCAGCGCACCGACACGATCATGGTCGCGCACCTGCCGGACAACAGCACCAAGCCGACGCTGCTGTCGCTGCCACGCGACTCGCAGGTGTCGATCCCGGGGCACGGCAAGAACAAGATCAACGCGGCGTTCTCGCTCGGCGGCCCGAAGCTGCTCGCCCAGACCGTCGAAGGCGCGACCGGCCTGCACATCGACCACTACGCGGAGATCGGCTTCGGCGGGTTCGCGAAGATCGTCGACGCGATCGGCGGCGTCGAGATGTGCATCGACAAGGACATGGACGACACGATGACCGGGATCAGCATCAAGGCCGGCTGCCCGCAGACGCTGGACGGCCGCGAGGCGCTGGGCTTCGTCCGGATGCGCCACAGCTCGGCGACCCCGCGCTCGGACCTCGACCGCGTCGCCAACCAGCGCAAGTTCATCGGCGCGCTGGTCAGCCAGATCGCGAGCCCGGGCACGCTGCTCAACCCGTTCGACTTCTTCCCGCTGCTGTCCTCGGCCCCGGACGCACTGACCATGGACTCGGGCGACCACGTGCACAACCTCGCCGGCCTGGCGATCGCGATGCGCGGGATCTCCTCCGGCGGCGTGGTGACCACGACGGTGCCGGTGACCAGCGGGTCGGCGGAGAACTGGGACAAGGCCAAGTCGAAGCAGCTGTTCGACGCGCTGAAGAACGACACCGAGGTGCCCGACAGCGTCATCGTGAATTAGTTCGCGCCCGACGTCCCGGCCGGGGCACCATGAAGTGCATGGAAATCCCGGCCGAGATCCACCGCGACGGCGATCTGACGCTGACCCGCTGGCAGCCCGCCGACCAGGCCGTGCTGACCGCCGTGGTCAGCGGGTCGCTGGCGCACCTGAGCCCGTTCCTGGTCTGGGCCGCCGGCGGGTACACCGACGACGACTCGGCGGAGTTCCTCCGGCTGACCGCGAAGCGTTGGGACAGCGGCGAAGCGTACGAATACGCCTTGCGGCTGGGTGCCGAGGTGGCCGGCGGGATCGGCGTGATGCAGCGGGACGGCGGCGTCGAAATCGGCTACTGGCTCGCTCGCGGGTTCACCGGCCGTGGCTTGATGACCCGGGCCGTCACGCTGCTGACGGCGGAGGCGTTCCGCCTGGGCGCCGGGTACGTCGAGATCAAGCACGACGAGCGGAACGTCCGAAGTGGAGCGGTGCCCGCGCGCCTGGGGTTCACGCAGGTGCGCACGGAACCGGCGGAGAAGCCGCTGGCCCCGTCCTGCACGGGCACCGACCACGTGTGGCGGCTGGCTAGGACACCTTGTTCCGCTCCCGCAGCACCTTGAGCGCTTCGTCGGCGTGGACGGTGAACTTCAGCTCGCTCTTGATCTTCGCGATGATCCTCCGGTCTTCGCCGATGACGAAGGTGGCCCGCTTGGTGTGCAGCGGCAGGAGTTTCCGCCACACGCCGAACTGCTTCGCGACCGCACCCTCCACATCGGACAGCAGTGGGTAGTCGAAGCCGTTGGCGTCGGAGAAGGCGCGCTGCTTGGTGACGCCGTCCGGGCTGATCCCGACCCGGTGCGCGCCGAGGGCCGCGAATTCGGCGGCGAGGTCGCGGAAGTGGCAGCTCTCGGCGGTGCAGCCCCCGGTCATCGCGGCCGGGTAGAAGAACAGGACCACGGGCCCGGTGGCCAGGAAGTCCGAGAGCGTCCGCTCCTGGCCCCTCTCGTCGGGCAGCGTGAAGTCGGGGGCGAGGTCTCCGGCGTCCATGGACGTCCCTTCTCGTCGGCGGCAGAACCCATCTTGCCGGGTGTTCGGAGCCACCGCGCCGCCGGCTTGGTCCAGGACCGCTGTTGTCCGGCTGCCAGCACCCCAAGGCGGCCTTCGGTGCGTGAGACGCACCGAAGGCCACATTGGGGCGCTGGGGGTCAGGTTCGCGGGTGGCGGGCGATCATCTCGTCGACCTCGTCTCCCGTCGCCGAGTCCGCCACGAACGGACCCCGCGCCGCGATCACGCCCAGCTGGCGCAGGCGGGCCGCCTGCTCGTAGGTGCGGACGCCCTCCGCGCCGACCCGCAGGTGCAGCTCGCGGGCCCGGGTGATCAGCTGGGTCAAGTGGCGCAGGTCGGGCTCGGCCGGCTCGTCGGTGTCCAGCGCGTCGACCACCGGGCCCGAGAGGATCACGTGCCGGACCGGGAGGCGGTGCTGGGGGATCAGTTCCAGGTCCGCCGACCCCGAGATCGTCAGCACCAGCTGCGCACCCAGGTCGGCCAGCACCGCGAAGGAGTCCAGGACCTCGCCGCGCGGGTCGAGCATCGAGGCGCGGTCCGTGCACAGCCGCAGGGCCCGTGCCGGGAGCTCGTGCTTGTCCAGCTGCTCCTTCACCAGCAGCACCAGGTCCGGGTCGATCGCCAGCCGGGTCGGCAGCCGGACGCAGACGTCCGGGGCCGCGTCGCCCAGGTGCGTGCGCCAGCGGGCCGTGGCCGCCAGTGACTCGGCGAGCAGCCAGCGGCCCAGCGGCACCGTCATGCCCGTCGTCTGGGCGAGCGGGTAGAACTCCTCGGAGTCGAGCTCGCCCTTCTCCGGGTGGTTCCACCGCAGCCCGGCGTTGACGGCGGCGAGCTCGTCCGGCCGGGCCAGCTTCACCGTGGGCTGGTAGACGAGCGAGAACTCGCCGTTCTCCAGCGCGCCCGCGATCACCGCGCCCAGCTGGTAGCGGCCGCGGTCGCGGGCGTCGGCCTCCGGGTCGAACAGCATCCACTGCGCCTTGCCGGCCTCCTTGGCCCGGTGCAGCGCGATCTCGGCCGCCCGCAGCAGTTCCGCGGCGCCGCCCTCGACCGCCGCGCGCACGACGATGCCCGCGCTCGCGCTGACGCCGATGCCGTGCCCGCCGAGGTAGATCGGCTCGTTGAGGTCCTCCAGGGCGCGCTCGACCAGCCGGACGACCTCGGCCGCCGTCAGCTCGCCGCGCAGCAGCACCGCGAAGCCGTCGCCGGACAGCCGCGCGACGAACCCGTCGTGGTGGCCGGTGAACACCGCCGACAGCTTGTTCGCGACCCCGCGCAGCACCTGGTCGCCGACCCCGGCGCCGAGACCGTCGTTGATCACCTTGAAGCCGTCGACGTCGAGGTAGACCAGCGCGATGTCGTCGCGCGCGCCGGCACCGAGCGCGGCCTCCAGCTTGGTGGTGAACGACGACGCGTTGGGCAGCCCGGTCAGCGGGTCGTGCACGTTCTGGTGCAGCAGCCGCTCCTGCAGCAGGTGCAGCTCGTTCGCGTCCGACACCATCAGCACGGGGTAGACCGAGCCGGGGCGGTCGCCGGGCAGCCGGGCGAGCGTCACGTCGGTCCAGAGCTGCCCGTCGTCGGTGTGGTCGAGCAGCATCCGCTCCTGGTAGCGGTCGCGTCCCGCGCGCACCTGCTCCAGGCCGGCCCGGAGGCGGGAGACGTCGTGCTCGGTCGACCCGAGTTCGGTGAGGTGCTTGCCCCGCAACCGTTCCGGCGAGCAGCCGAGCAGCTGGCCGAGGGCGAGGTTCGCCTCCACGATGGCGCCGTCGGGGTCGGCCAGCGCGATGCCCATCGGCGACGCGGCGTACAGCGCGGTGAACCGCAGCAGGGCGCCGTCGTGCTGCGAGCCGGCTCGGTCGACCGCGTCGGTCGCGACCTCCAGCAGGAGCGCCTCGAGCTCCTCCGGGGGAAGCGTTACTCCTTTGGTGTCGGCCAACGTCGCCGCCCACCGGCGCGCCACGTCCAGTAGTCCGGACGCGGCACCGGGTTCAGGCACACTCCACCTCTTCACGCACAGGTATGGCCAGGTCGGACACGGTGTCGGGGATCATGGCGCCACGCTGGGCAGCCCTCGCCCACGATCGATGCCACGCCATCATGTGCGTAACGGGGTGTCTACCGGCTGAACGAGTGAACGAATCTCCACAAACGGTAACGTTTCGTTACCTAGTGTATGCATCAGTGGACAGCAGTAGAGAGCAGCAGACAGCAGAGGGGTCAGCGACGGGTCAGGCGGACCGGCAAACCGTCCGCGGGCACCGGCAGCGAGACGTAGTCCCAGTGCGCGGTGTAACTCTCCGGAACCGACCAGCGGTAGGCCCGCAGCAGTTCGTGCATCAGCAACTTCACCTCGAGACCGCCGAAGTGCAACCCGATGCACTTGTGCGCGCCGCCGCCGAACGGCATCCACGCCATCCGGTGCGACTTGTCCTCGCGCCGCGGCTCGGCGAAGCGTTCCGGGTCGAAGGCGAAGGGGTCCGTCCAGCACTCCGGCGTGAAGTGGTTGACCGCGGGCGAGACGCCGACCAGGGTGCCCGCCGGGATGTAGTGGCCGAGCACCTCGGTGTCCTTGACGGTCTGCCGGGTCAGCGACGGCACCGGCGCGACGAGCCGGAGCGCCTCCTTCATGACGAGGTCGAGGGTCTCCAGCCGCTCCAGCGCCGCGATGTCGGGCAGGTCGTCGCCCAGCGCCAGGGACTCTTCGCGGGCGCGGTCCTGCCACTCCGGGTGCTTCGCCAGGTAGTAGGCCATGGCGCTGCTGGTGATGGTCGTCGTGTCGTGCGCGGCCATCATCAGGAAGATCATGTGGTTGACGATGTCGGTGTCGGAGAACCGGTCGCCGTCCTCGGTGGTCGCCTGGCAGAGCGCGGCGAACAGGTCGTCACCGCCCGAACGCCGTTTCGCGGGCAGGGTTTCGCCGAAGTAGCGCTCGAGCACCTTCCGGCCGTGCAGCCCCGCCGACCAGCGCCCGCCCGGCACCGGGAAGCGCACGAACGCGGTGCCGGCCCGCACGCAGTTGACGAACGCGCGGTTGATCCGGGCCGCGTCGGCGCCGCTGCGCATCCCCATGAAGACGCGGGTGGCGACGTCGAGGGTGAGCTGCTTGAGCGCCCAGTACAGCCGCGGCCGCTCGGCCCCGTTCCAGCTCGCGACGCCTTCGCGCAGCGCGGGCCCCATTTCACCGACGTAGCCGGCCAGCCGCGGGCGCGTGAAGGCCTCCTGCATGATCCGGCGGTGCAGGTGGTGCTCGCCGAAGTCCATCAGCATCAGGCCGCGCTCGAAGAACTTCTCGATGAAGAACTTCCAGCCCTCCTGGGAGAACGCCTTGTCCTTGTTGACGAGCGCGATCTGCGTGGCTTCGGGGCCGGACAGCGACACGATCCGGCGGCCGAACCCGCCGGTCCACGACACCGGGCCGTAGAGCTCGTGGCGGCGGAGGCCGAACGCCGGGCCGAACCGCATCATCTCGAGCATGTGCCCGACCACCGGCGGCCCTTCGTCCCCGAGCACCGGCTTGAGGCCGCTGCCGGCGGGTGGCGCCGCGAGTTCCTCGACCGGCCAGCGCGACCGCAGCCACCGCTCGTCGACCTTGTGCGGCAGGGGGAAGGCGGTCAGCGGCGGCACGCGTTCCCGCAGTGCTTCGGTGGCTCGGCTCACGGTGCCCGGCAAAGTGACCATCTCCTGCGTCGAGAACGGCTACGCCACCACGATGCCCCCTTGTTGACGACCTGACAATACCTGGGTGGCCGTCCTTTCAGGTGGTCCCGGGCGCCCCAAGGCGGCCTTCGGTGCGTGTGACGCACCCAAGGCGGCCTTCGGTGCGTCAGACGCAACCAAGGCCGCCTTGGGGCGCTTGAGAGCCGGGCCGCTGTCCACGAACCTCGGACGCGCGACGCTGGGCGGTCCGCCGGTACTCGCTCGGCGTGACGCCGCGGACCCGCTTGAACGCCGCGCTGAAGCCGAACGCGTCGGCGTACCCCACCCGGCGGGCGACTTCCGCCACGGTGACCGACGGCCGGTCGGCCAGCAGGTCCGCGGCGAGCGCCATCCGGCGGCGGGTGAGGTAGGTCAGCGGCGGTTCGCCGACGAGCTCGGCGAACCGCTTCGCCAGCGTTGAGCGGGCCACGCCGGCGCGCGTGGCCAGCGTGGCGACCGTCCACGGCGCCGCCGGTTCGTCGTGCAGCAGGCGCAGCACCGGGCCGGCGACCGGGTCGCGCTGGGCCGTCCACCACGCCGGGGGCTCGCCGCCGGGCCGGTCGAACCACGCGCGCAGCGTGCAGACGAGCATCCAGTCGAGCAGCCGGTCGAGCACGACCTGCTGCCCGGGCGTGTCGGTGGCGACCTCGGCGGCGAGGTGGTCCAGCACGGCGTCGCCGGTGCCCCCGCCGCCGACGCGCAGCACGACGGGCAGGGCGTCCAGCAGCGGACGGCTGACCTCGCCGCCGGCCGGGTAGGCGCCGACGATCAGCGTCGTCGGGCCGTCGCCGTCGTCGTGCCAGCCGCGCCGGTGCCGCGTGCCGCCGAGTTCGGGAGCGGCGCAGAACTCGCCGCACGCGACGGCTTCGGCGCCGGTGCCGGGTTCGTCGACGAAGGTGAAGGTGCCCGGTCCGCGCACGACGACGGTGTCGTAGGCGGTCAGCGGCTCCGGCTCGCCGTGTTCGGGGACGATCCAGCCGCCGCCGGAGAGCACGGTGCACAGGGTCAGCGGTGGGCCGTCGACGAAGTGCAGGCAGAACGGCGGGGAGAGCGTCGAGCTTCCGAACAGCGAGCCGCGGGCCCGCACGCCGCGGAAGAGATCGTCCACGGGGCCAGATTAGACGGATGGACAGGGATCCGGGCGCTTCACCCATGGGATCGTCCGAGCCGCTGCGGTTCACTGGATCTCATGAACGAGCTGACCCCCGACGATCTCGAGTTCCTCCGGCGTCCCCTGCACGGCTTCCTGACCGTGTCCACCGGCGAGCCCCGCCCGGTGTGGTTCGAGGCCACCGGCGACGGCCTGATCCAGCTCTTCTCCGAAACGGACGCGCTGAAGGTGCGCCGCGCCCGCCGGGATCCCCGGGCGTCGCTCGTGGTCGCGGCCCCGGTGGGAGAGCGCGAGCGGTGGGTGTCGGTCGCCGGCCGGATCACGGTGGAACCCGACGGCGCCCACGACCTCGCCGCGCGCCTGGCGCCCCGGTACTGGGACCTCGCCGACCCGGCTCGCGCCGCCGAACTCGAGGCGATCCTGGAATCCGAGCTGGTCCGCCTGGTGATCCACCCGGAAACCGTGCGCCGTTACGCGTACTGACCCGGGAGAATGCGGGGATGGCCGAGCTTCCGCTGCGGGACCGGGCGGGCAACGTGCTGCTCGCCGTGCGCCGCGTCGCCGAAAATGAGCTGCCGCACCTGGGCCCGCTGCCCGCCTCCCTGGTCGTGGTCGTCCACGCCGGCGCCGTCCTGCTCGCCGTCTACCGGACCGAGCTCGCCACCGCGCCCCGGCTGAGGCTCAGCCCGCTCGACGCGGAGATCGCCGCGCGGGTGACGACGTGAAACGGCCCCGCCCGGCGAACCGGGGCGGGGCCGTTTCACGTCGGGACTCAGTCCCAGTCGAGGGCGCCGCCCGACTGGTACTCGATCACGCGGGTCTCGAAGAAGTTCTTCTCCTTCTTCAGGTCCATCGCCTCGGACATCCACGGGAACGGGTTCTCCGTCTCGCCGAAGATCGGGGCCAGGCCGATCTGCTGCGCGCGGCGGTCGGTGATGAAGTGCATGTACTGCTCGCACAGCTGCGCCGACAACCCGAGCATGCCGCGCGGCATCGTGTCGCGCGCGTAGTTGACCTCGAGCTCGCACGCCTCCTTCAGCATCCCGCGGACTTCTTCCTGGAACTCCTCGGTCCACAGGTGCGGGTTCTCGATCTTGATCTGGTTGATGCAGTCGATGCCGAAGTTCAGGTGGATCGACTCGTCGCGCAGGATGTACTGGTACTGCTCGGCGATGCCGACCATCTTGTTCCGCCGGCCCAGCGACAGGATCTGCGCGAAGCCGGTGTAGAACCACATGCCCTCGAAGATCACGTAGAACGCCACCAGGTCACGCAGGAACGCCTGGTCGGCCTCCGGCGTGCCGGTCTCGAAGTCCGGGTTCTCCAGGTTCTGCGTGTACTTCAGCGCCCACGCGTCCTTGTCCGAAATGGACGGAACCTCGCGGTACATGTTGAACAGCTCGCCCTCGACCAGGCCGAGGCTTTCGCAGATGTACTGGAAGGTGTGCGTGTGCACGGCCTCCTCGAACGCCTGGCGCAGCAGGTACTGGCGGCACTCGGGGTTGGTGATCTGCCGGTACACCGCAAGCACGATGTTGTTGGCCACCAGCGACTCCGCGGTCGCGAAGAAGCCCAGGTTGCGCTTGAGCATCTGCCGCTCGTCCTCGGTGAGGCCGTCCGGGGACTTCCACAGCGCGATGTCGGCCTGCATGGCGACCTCGGTCGGCATCCAGTGGTTGTTGCAGCCGGCCAGGTACTTCTCCCACGCCCACTTGTACTTCATGGGCAGCAGCTGGTTGACGTCGGCGCGCGCGTTGATCATGCGCTTGTCGTCGACGTTGATCCGGGCGGCGCCGACCTCGATCTCCCCGAGGCCGGTCGCGTCCGTCGTCTCCACGTTGGTCATCGGTGCAGGAATTCCTTTACTGGCAGGCTTCGCAGTCGGGGTCGTCGATGCGGCAGGCGGCGCCTTCGGTGGCCACGAAGTCGACGTCCGGCTCGGGCTTCGGCGAAGGCGAAGGCGTCGGCGCGGGAGCCGGAGCCGGGGCAGGCGTCGGCGCCGGAGCCGCGGCGGCGGGAGCCGGGGCCGGGGTGGCCGAGACGGCGTTCAGCTTGCCGTCGGTGCCGCGCAGGGTGCTCTTCTCCACGTGCGTCGCCGACTGGGCCCGCAGGTAGTACGTGGTCTTGAGGCCCTTGTGCCACGCGTAGCGGTACAGCTGGTCGAGCTTGCGGCCGCTCGGCGCCGCGATGTAGAGGTTCAGCGACTGCGCCTGGTCGATCCACTTCTGGCGCCGCGAACCGGCGTCCACCAGCCAGTTCGACTCGATTTCGAACGCCGTCGCGTACAGCGCCTTCAGGTCGTCCGGGACGCGGTCGATCTGACCGAGGCTGCCGTCGAAGTACTTGAGGTCGCTCACCATGACCTCGTCCCACAGCCCGCGCGCCTTGAGCGAGCGGACCAGGTGCGGGTTCACCACGGTGAAGTCGCCGGACATGTTCGACTTGACGTACAGGTTCTGGAACAGCGGCTCGATCGACTGGCCGACGCCGCAGATGTTGGAGATCGTTGCGGTCGGCGCGATCGCCATCACGTTGGAGTTGCGCATGCCGACGGTCTTGACCCGCTCGCGCAGCGGCGCCCAGTCCAGCGTGGTCGACAGGTCGACGTCGAGGTTGTCACCCTGGCGGGCGTCGATGAGCAGCTGCATCGAGTCGATCGGCAGGATGCCCTTGCTCCACAGCGAGCCCTCGAACGACTGGTACTGGCCGCGCTCCTCGGCGAGGTCGGTCGACGCCGAGATCGCGTAGTAGGAGATGTGCTCCATGCTCGTGTCGGCGAACTGCACGGCCGCTTCGGACGACAGCGGCAGGCCGAGCTCGAACAGCGCGTCCTGGAAGCCCATCAGCCCCAGCCCGACCGGGCGGTGACGCAGGTTCGAGCGGCGCGCCTCCGGGATCGTGTAGAAGTTGATGTCGATCACGTTGTCCAGCATGCGGACGGCGGTGCGCACGGTCTTCTCGAGGCGCTTCGTGTCCAGGCCTTCGGGCGTGACGTGCTTGAGCAGGTTCACCGAGCCGAGGTTGCAGACCGCGACCTCTTCGCTGTTGGTGTTCAGCGTGATCTCGGTGCACAGGTTGGACGAGTGCACCACGCCGACGTGCTGCTGCGGCGAGCGCAGGTTGCACGGGTCCTTGAAGGTGATCCACGGGTGACCGGTCTCGAACAGCATGGTCAGCATGCGGCGCCACAGGTCGACCGCGCGGACGCGCCGGAACACCTTGATCTCGCCGCGGTCGGCCATCGCCTCGTACTCGCGGTAGCGCCGCGAGAACTCGTTGCCGTACAGGTCGTGCAGGTCCGGGGTCTCGTTCGGCGAGAACAGCGTCCACTGCGCGTCGGCCTCGACGCGGCGGAGGAACTCGTCCGGCACCCAGTTCGCGGTGTTCATGTCGTGGGTGCGGCGGCGGTCGTCACCGGTGTTCTTGCGCAGGTCGAGGAACTCCTCGATGTCGACGTGCCACGTCTCGAGGTACGCGCAGGCCGCGCCCTTGCGCTTGCCGCCCTGGTTGACCGCGACGGCGGTGTCGTTGGCGATCTTGAGGAACGGCACGACACCCTGCGACTGGCCGTTGGTGCCCTTGATGTGCGCGCCGAGGCCGCGGACCGGGGTCCAGTCGTTGCCGAGGCCGCCCGAGTACTTGGCCAGCAGCGCGTTGTTCTTGTACGCCTGGAAGATCGAGTCCAGGTCGTCGTCCACCGTGGTCAGGAAGCAGGACGACAGCTGCGGGCGCGTGGTGCCCGAGTTGAACAGCGTCGGCGTGGACGCCATGAAGTGGAAGCTCGACAGCAGCTCGTAGAACTCGATGGCACGAGATTCCCTGTCGTCTTCGCGGATCGCCAGGCCCATGGCGACGCGCATGAAGAACGCCTGCGGCAGCTCGAAGCGGGTGCCGTCGTGGTGCTGGAAGTACCGGTCGTAGAGCGTCTGCAGGCCGAGGAAGCCGAAGTCGAGGTCGCGCTCGGGGCGGATCGCGGCGGTGATCTTGCCCAGGTCGAAGCGCTGCAGCTCGGGGTCGACCAGCTCCAGCTCGATGGCGCGGCGCAGGTAGGCGCGGAAGTACGCCGGGTACTCGGCCGCCATCTCGTCCTGGCTGGCCTGGCGCGGCTGCTTCGCCAGGTAGCTCAGTGCCTCGCCGCGCAGCTTGTCCAGCAGCAGGCGGGCGGAGACGTAGGAGTAGTTCGGCTCCTGCTCGACGAGCACGCGGGCGGCCAGGACCTGGGCGAGCGCCAGCTCGTCGGCGCTGATGCCGTCGTAGAGGTTGCGCTTGGTTTCGGCCAGCACCGGCTCGGCCGTGACGTCGTCGAGGCCGGCGACGGCCTCGCCCACCACGTGGGAAACGCGGGCCCAGTCGAGCGGGCGCAGGACACCGTCGGTGCCCCTGACGTTCAGCGCGGCCTCGGTCGTGGCCGGCTTGACGGCCGAGCGGGCCTTGCTGCGCTCTTCGCGGTAGAGGACGTAGGCGCGGGCGACCTTGTGGTGCTCGCCGCGCATCAGCGCGAGCTCGACGATGTCCTGGATCTGCTCGATGTGCAGGGCGGTCTCGGGGCCGGCGTGGCGCAGGAGAGTGGTCTCGACCTGCTGGGTCAGCTCGGCGACGACGTGGTGCACGCGGGAGGACGCGGCGGCGTCGCCGCCCTCGACCGCGAGGAACGCCTTGGTGAGCGCGACCGAGATCTTCCCGGCGTCGAACGGCGACACGCTGCCGTCCCGCCGGATGACCCGGATCGCGGTGGGTGAGGCGGTCGCGGAGGGCCGCTGACCGGTATCGACTGACATGCGTGTCTCCAAGTTTTCGGGCGCGTTCGATCGCCACACGGCCGCATGAGGCCGTGTGCTGCGGTTTCTCCAAAGCTGCCCGGCGACCCTCCGCAGCGGTCTCCCCGTCGCTGGGGGCTGCCGGTGTTGAGAGACTACATGTTGGGGTGATCGCCCGCACGGGCCCCTAGATGGCGTGTCGCGAGTTCACCCTGACGGGATTACGTGATCACCCAGCGGTGCCGAACCGCAGCTCGCTGCCGGGCAGGGCGAGGCTCAGGAACGGCCGGCGGCCGGCCAGGTAGCCGAGCGGACCGGACGGGTTGACCGTCCAGTCGGCGGCGGCGAGCGCGGGCCGGACCTTCGCGGCGACGGGCGTCCGCACCGGGGTGCCGTCGCGGTCCTGGCGGACGTCGAAGCGGCCGGGGAGCGCGAGCGGTGCACCCGGCCTCGGCGTGAAGGCCGCGGTGGCGATCCAGTCGCCGTCGGTCGCCGCGGTGTACGTGCGGTCGGTGAACTGCAGCGCCGCGAGGTCCTTCGGGATGGCCCACAACTCGCGGCCGCCGGCGAGGGACACTTCGGAGTCGACCCAGATCTGCGTGATCGTGCAGGTGACCCGCTTCCCGCGGACGGGGACGGCCGCGAGCAGCTCGTGGTAGCTGAGCTGCCCGGGCGCGCGGTAGGCGATCCAGGCGGTGAACACGGACGTGTACCCGGCGACGGACAGCGCGCCCGGGTGCACGTCGCGCGCGGGGACGCGCCAGATCGAGACGTGGGCGTCGGCGACCAGGTTCCAGGGCTGCGGCGGGTACGGGGTCATTTCTCCAGCCAGGGCAGGTAGTCGGGCAGGTCCGTTTCGACGCGCATGCCGAACGACGGCGGCCGTTTCCCCAAGAAAGACAGCACGCCTTCGACGGCGTCCGGGTTCGCGCCGAGGCCGCCGATCAGCTTCGAGTCGAGTGCGTGCACGGGGAACGGCGACTCGGCGCTCGCCATCCGGTAGAGCAGCTGCCGGGTGACGGCGACCGACACCGGGGCGGTCTTCTCGACGATCTCCCGGGCGAGCTTCCCCGCCTCCTCGAGCACGGTTCCGGTGGGGAACACCTGGTGCACCAAACCTTTTTCCCGGGCTTCGGCGGCGTCGAAGACGCGCCCGCTGATCATCCAGTCGAGCGCGGTACCCATGCCGACGAGCCGGGGGAGGAACCACGCGGAGGCGCCTTCGGGGTAGATGCCGCGGCGGGTGAAGACGAACCCGAACCGCGAGTCCTCCGACGCGAGCCGGTAGTCGCAGGAGAGCGTGATGGTCAGGCCGCCGCCGACGGCCGCGCCGTGCAAGGCCGCGATGACGGGCTTGTTCATGGTGAAGATCCGCTTCGAGCACCGCCCGGCGGGCTCCTGCCAGGCCGCGTCCGGGCCGTCCGCCGGGTCGAAGTCGAAGCCGCCCTGCGAGAGGTCCGCGCCGACGCAGAAGTCCGTGCCCGCGCCGGTCAGCACCACGACGCGGACGTCCTCGTCGCGATCGGCCCGGTCCATCGCGGCGGCGAGCTCGTCGGCCATCCGGATCGTGTAGCCGTTGCGCGCCTCGGGGCGGTTCAGCGTGACCGTGGCCACCCGATCCGCGACGGCGTAGGTGATCTCGGCGTAGTCGGCCATGCGACGACGCTAGGGCAGCGGGAGTGCTACTGGCAAGATGTCAATAGAGGCTCCGCGACGGCCGGGCGGGCAAGCCGGTGGTCGGGAAGGGTGGATTCGCCGATTTTGTTCACGCCCGTGCCTGGATGGACGTGCCGGCGCTGCGTCGGGCCCGGCTGCTCGCCCAGGCCGAACCGCCGCCTGCCGCAGCGGTGGCGACCCACGGGAGCGCTGTGCCGACAAGAACCACGGCGCCGACTATCAGGATGAAGAGCGAAACGATCCTTACAAAGGTTCCCCGGTCGCAGGTGGAGACAAAGATGATCACTTGGGCGAGCGACGAAGAACGGGCGTTCGCGGGCCGGCGGTGCAATTCTTCGCTGGAGTTGGCACCGATCTGCTCCGTTGTTGTCGTCTTCTCGTCGCGTCCGGGTTTCCGGTTGTGCACAGGTCCTCCTCGGTCAGGTGGTTGCCGAGGACGATCCTTCGGTGGTTGCGGCGAGTCGGTGCCCCGAACGGGTGAAGCGGGCAGCTCGTGGGCTACGCTGCACGTTGCTTCGGGTCGAGATTTCACCCGCTGCGGGCGAGGAATAGCGGCGGGGAGAGAGACATCGCTACGCGCAGTGAGCGTCGCTTGTACGACGAGTTGCGTGCCCTCAAGGGCAAAGCCGACGCCGCACGCCGTAACGCCGGACTCCGTCCGTTGTCGCAAGACGAAACCGAACGGATCTTGCGCAAATCGCCGTATCTCGTCGCCGATTTCCGGGGACAGCGGCTCAGCGACTGGCTGGCTGAAGATTTTTCGAAGACGAGAACACCGTCGCCAGGCAGTTTGGCTGCGGTCTTCGCGCTGGTGCGGGTTTGGAGCGAGCAGGCGGGCGTTCCCGCTCCGGCCGAACGGTACTGGGCCGACCTGCTGGAGGCCGCCCAACCCGACCGATCCGCGAAGAGCCGGGCACGACCCGAGGCCGAGCCGGCAGGCAGTCCGGCTCACTCGCTGATCGACGACTACATCGCGGCAGCCGTCCGGGCGGCTCGAGAACACCCGTACCCGGGAGTCCTGCCGGGAAACACGCCGCCCCTCACGGACGTCTACGTCCGTCAGCGGGTCCGGGTGGGGGAGGCACGCCCACGGCCCCCGCTCCCCGGGAAACTCGGGGGACCGGTCTCCGCCGTGGCCGGTGACGGGGCGGCGTGGGCGTCCGTGCCGCCACCCCGGCGGGTGTCCGAGCGGATGTCCGCCGAAGAGATCCTGGCCAGAGACCGCATCTGCGTGATCGTCGGAACCCCCGGCGGAGGCAAGACCAGTCTCTTCCGGACCCACCTCGTCCGGGCGGTGGCGGCGAGGACGGCGGGTGAGCTCGAGACTCCGCTGCCGATCCTGGTGTCCGCCGCCGCGTTGTCGGGCAGACCGCTGGCGGCCGCGCTCGCGGAGGCGGCGACCGCCGAACTGGGCAGTTTCGGCCTGCTCGAGAAGCTGCCGGACGACCTGTTCAAGGACTGTCCCTACGAGGACGTGCCTTGGCTCGTCATGGTTGACGGCCTCGACGAAATCACCGACCCGGCCGCCCGCCGGAACCTGCTGGCCGCGCTGGAGCAGATTTCCGACGGCGGCCGTGGGGGTCAATATCGGTTCGTCATCGCCACCCGTCCCCTGCCGGAATGGGAACTCGCCGTCCTCGGGGCACAGGCTCCGGTCTACGAGCTGGAACCGTTCACTTGGGCGGACTTGAACCGCGTTTCCGCCGACTGGTTCCGGGTCCTCGGACTCCAGAACCCGGACCGGGTAGCGGAGAGGTTCGCGAGCGCGGTGCGGCGGACCAGGATTTTCGGGCTCGCGCGGACACCGTTGATGGCGACGCTGCTCTGCCAGTTGCACGGTGCGAACCCGAGCGCTCCGCTGCCGGCCAGCCGCGGCGACATTTTCCGCAAGTACGTGGAGCAGCTGACGCGACGTATGCAGAGCGCGGACACGTCGGGTATCCAAGCACAGGTGCGGGCCGCCTTGACCCGCTACGGGGACGAGGCGCTGGGAGAGGGTTGGCGGACGCTCGAACGCCTGCCCGAACTGATCTCCCGATCGGCCGCGGAGCTGCACGGTGGGCGTTCGGATTCGATCTTGGAGGTCTTCTCCGGGCTGCCGGGTGCCGAGTGTCCCAAGCGCGTACCGGTCACCGTCTGGCGCGAGTACCTGCAAAGCCTGTTGCTGCGGAGCGGCTTGGTGATCCTGCGGGGCGGGGAGCTGTCGTTCTTCCACCAGACGGTCGGGGAGTTCCTGGCCGCGGCGCACGCGACGCGATCGGCATCGGCCTGCGTGGAGTCGCTGGCCGCTCTCTTCCCTACGAGGCGCCGTGTTCCCCTCGTCGAACGACTCTTCGTCCGGCGCGCCTCGCCGCCGCCGGAGGTGGACGCCTCTTACACGGGATTCGTCCTCGACCAGTGCGGTGCGGTTCCGGACGCGGTCGCCGATTGCCTCCTCCGGCTGGTCGACCGCGGTGGCTTGGCCGGGTGCGGGTTCATCGCCGTACTGCTTCGGCTCGGCACCCACGTTCCGCGGAGCGTCGTCCTTGCGATGGCGAGGAAGCTCGTGGACCTGGTCTGGATTCTGGGCAACACCGTGAAGCCCGCGCCGCCTCGTCGTGCCCGAGGAGTGGTGCGCAGTGATCAGGAGCGGTTCGAGAAGGCTTTCCTGGCCCTTCGGCTGCTGGGTTCCGTCGGCTCGGAGGACGCGCTCGACTGGATGCGCTCGATCGCCTGCGACAACGACCTTCACCCCGCCGTCCGAGCCAGAGCGGCCGAAGCCGTTCTCGACCTCGACGTCGATGTGACCACCGCGGTCGGATTGCTGGACGAACTGGCGAGGAACAAATCGATCGGCTCACGGATGCGGGCCACCCTTGCGGCGCGGGTCGAGTCGCTGGATCCGGACCACGTGTCCCGGCTGCTCGCCGAGCTTGCCCGAGACGCCACGCTGGCCGGACGTGAGCGGGTCGCTTCGGTCATGACTCTCCGCGGTCACGACGCCCGGCTGGCGTCGGACCTGTTCGTCGAGCTCGCTTTGGACACCAGGATGAGCGGGTACTCGCGAGTCCGGGCCGCCGGCGTGCTCGCCGGTGCGGGGGACGTGCGTGGGATCGAGCTGCTCGACGGGCTGGCCCGGGCCGCCGACTTGCCGATCTACATACGCGAGGAGGCGGTTCGTGCGCTGGTCAAGCACGGTGGCTCCAGGGCGGAGACTGTGTTGTCGAAACTGGGGTCGGACCTTGCGGTTGAGCCGCACATCGGGATCCGCGCCGCCGGTGCGCTGGCGGAACGCGGGGACAAGGACGCGCTGAAGGAGCTCGAACGCATCGCGATGCAGCACCTGAGCGACCCCAACGTGCGGATCGGCGCGGTCGAAATGCTGGCCGCCACGGACGAGTACAACCCGATGGAGCTGCTCGAGTCGATGGTCCGGGACACGACGCTCGACGACGACGGGCGGCTCCGGCTTCTCGAGATCATGCTCGAAGCCGGGGGCTCCCGAGGTGCCGACGCGGTGAAGTCGTTGGTCGGCGACCGCTCCCTCGGTGACCGCGCCCGGGTCTTCGTCGCGGGCCTGCTGGGATCCATCGACGAGTCTGCCGCGGTTCACCTCCTCATCGGTTTCGTCGGCGACCGGAGCATGACAGGAGTGGCGCGTGTCGACGCGGCCGAGTTGCTCGCCCAAATCCTGCTCGGCGAGCACGCGTGGCTCCCGGACTCAGTGGACGTCCGCACGCACACCTCGGAAGACTTCCGGATGAACCCCGTCGGCAACGTCGGCCTGGACCGGATCACGATCCTCGACCTGGTCGACGATCTGAGCCGCGATCGGCGAGTCCCGAGAGCCGATCGTGGCCGTGCGTTTGAAGTCCTCCGCCGCTTCTCCTTGTGGCGGCGCTAGCTCGGGCAGGTCGGCGGAAGGGGCTGGGCCACCACGCGCCGGTCGTCCCGGGAAAAACAATCAGGCGTGCTTGATTTTTCTCCGGGCCGGTGCCACGCTGGCTGCCGGACGCAAGGAGGCGGGCGATGGCGGACCTCGGCGTGATCCTCGGGGATCTCGACGCGGAGACACGGACGATCGACGACGTGGTGGCGGCGCTGCCCGCGGCCGGCTGGGCGCGGGAAACACCGGCCGTGGGGTGGACGATCGCGCACCAGGTCGCGCACCTGGCCTGGACCGACCGGAAGGCGCTGATCGCCGCCGCGCACCCGGAAGACTGGCAGGCCGAGGTCGAAGAGCTCCTCACAGCCGGGGAGACCTACGTCGACGACGGCGCCGCGGCCGGGGCCCAGCTCCCGCCGCAGGAGATCCTCGACGATTGGCGCGAGGGCCGCAGGCAGCTGGCCGAAGCCCTCGCCGCCGTGCCGGCCGGGCAGAAACTGCCCTGGTACGGGCCGCCGATGAGCGCCGCCTCGATGGCGACCGCGCGGATGATGGAAACCTGGGCCCACGGCCAGGACATCTTCGACGCGCTCGGGATCACCCGCGAACCGACCATGCGGCTGTGGCACATCGCCCGCTTCGGCACCCGCACGCGCGACTTCGCCTACAAGGTCAACTCCCTCGCGCCGCCGGCCGAAGAATTCCGCGTCGAACTGACCGCGCCCGACGGCTCCACCTGGGCGTTCGGCCCGGAGGACGCCGAGCAGAAGCTCACCGGCAGTGCCCTGGACTTCTGCCTCGTCGTCACCCAGCGGCGGCACCCGGCCGACACCGGCCTCGTCGCCCACGGCGCCGACGTCGAGGAGTGGCTCACCGTCGCGCAGGCCTTCGCGGGGCCGCCGGGGAACGGCCGTGAGCCGGGGCAGTTCGCTCCGGCGACGGACTCTTCCCCGCGGAGCCGGCCGTGACCCAGCCGTACCGCATCGGCAACGCCTCCGGGTTCTACGGCGACCGGTTCTCCGCGGTCCGCGAGATGCTCACCGGCGGCCCGCTGGACGTCCTGACCGGCGACTACCTGGCCGAGCTGACCATGCTCATCCTCGGCCGTGACCGGATGAAGGACGCCAACCGCGGTTACGCCAAGACGTTCCTCCGGCAGATGGAGGAAAACCTCGGGCTGGCGCAGGAAAAAGGCGTCAAGATCGTGGCCAACGCGGGCGGGCTCAACCCCGCCGGGCTCGCCGGCGCCCTCCGCGAACTGGCGGCCAAGCTCGGCCTCGACGTCAAGATCGCGCACGTCGAGGGCGACGACCTGGTGGCCCGGGCCGACGAGCTGAACCTCGGGAAACCGCTGACCGCCAACGCCTACCTCGGCGCCTGGGGCATCGCCGAGTGCCTGAACGCGGGCGCCGACGTCGTCGTCACCGGCCGCGTCACCGACGCCTCCGTGATCGTCGGCCCGGCCGCCGCGCACTACGGCTGGGCCCGCGACGACTTCGACGCCCTCGCCGGCGCGGTCGCCGCCGGGCACGTCATCGAGTGCGGTGCCCAGGCCACCGGCGGCAACTACGCCTTCTTCACCGAGCACTCCCTCGGCGTCCCGGGCTTCCCGATCGCCGAGATCGAGGCCGACGGCTCCAGCGTCATCACCAAGCACCCGGGCACCGGCGGTGTGGTGAACGTCGGCACGGTCACCGCGCAGCTGCTGTACGAAATCACCGGCGCGCGGTACGCCGGGCCGGACGTGACCACCCGGTTCGACACGCTTTCCCTGAGCCAGGACGGCCCGGACCGCGTCCGCATCTCCGGCGTCCGCGGGGAAGCGCCGCCGCCGACGCTGAAGGTCGCCCTGAACACGCTCGGCGGCTTCCGGAACGAGACGACGTTCGTCCTCACCGGACTCGACATCGAGGCGAAAGCCGCGCTGGTCAAGGCCCAACTCGAAGCGTCCTTGAAGGACCGGCCGCCGGCCGACGTCCGGTGGACGCTCGCCCGCACCGATCACCGTGACGCCGACACCGAGCAGACCGCGAGCGCCCTGCTGCACGTGGCCGTCAAGGACGCCGACCCGAAGGTGGCCGGCCGTGCCTTCACCGGCGCGGCCGTCGAACTCGCGCTGGCCAGCTACCCCGGCTTCCACGTCACCGCGCCGCCGTCGGACGCCTCGCCGTACGGCGTCTACACCGCGGCTTATGTGGATGCGGCGAAGGTGCCGCACGTCGCCGTGCTGCCGGACGGGATGCGGGTCGACATCGCGCCCTCGGCGTCCACTCAGGACTTGTCCGAAGCAGACGAACCCGCGCTGCCCGAGCCGCTCGGACACGGGCCGGTGCGGCGGGTGCCCCTCGGCTCGATCGCCGGGGCCCGCAGCGGCGACAAGGGCGGCAACGCGAACCTCGGCGTCTGGGTCCGCTCGGACGAAGCCTGGCGGTGGCTGGCGCACCGGCTCACGGTTGCCGAATTCAAGCTCCTCCTGCCCGAGACCGCCGATCTGCCGGTGACCCGGTACCTGCTGCCGAACCTGCGGGCGGTGAACTTCGTCGTCGACGGGATCCTCGGCGAGGGCGTCGCTTCGCAGGCGCGGTTCGACCCGCAGGCGAAGGCACTGGGCGAGTGGCTGCGGTCGCGGGAGATCGACGTCCCGGAGGTGCTGCTGTGACCGACCCGTTCCGGACGCCCGAACGGGCCGAGCTGCGCAGGACCGTGCGCAGGTTCGTCGAGCAGGAGGTCCTGCCGCGCCTGGACGACTGGGAGCGCGCCGGGGAGCTGCCCCGCGACCTGCACCGCAAGGCCGGTGATCTCGGCCTGCTGGGGGTGGCGTTCCCCGAGGAGGTCGGCGGGGGAGACGGCAACTACCTCGACGCACTGGTCGTCGCGGAGGAGATGCACTACGCCGGTGGCTCCGGCGGGTTGTTCGCCTCACTGTTCACCTGCGGCATCGCCCTCCCGCACATCGCCGAGGCGAACGACCCGGTGCAGATCGAACGCTGGGTGCGCCCGACCCTGGAAGGCGCCAAGATCGGCGCCCTCGCGGTGACCGAGCCGGACGGCGGCTCCGACGTCGCCGGCATCCGGACGACGGCGGTGCGCGAGGGCGACGAGTACGTCATCAACGGCGCCAAGACCTACATCACCTCCGGGTGCCGCGCGGACTTCGTGACGACAGTGGTGCGGACCGGCGGCGATGGCGCCCACGGGCTCTCGCTGATCGTCGTCGAACGCGGGACACCGGGGTTCACGGTGAGCCGCAAGCTCGAAAAGATGGGCTGGCTCTGCTCCGACACCGCCGAACTGTCCTACGTGGAAGTCCGGGTGCCGGTGGAGCACCTCGTCGGCGCCGAGAACAGCGGGTTCGCGCAGGTGGCCACCCAGTTCGTCACCGAACGCCTGTCCCTGGCCGTGCAGGCGTACGCCCACGCCCAGCGCGCCCTCGACCTGACCCTGGACTGGTGCCGGCTGCGCGAGACGTTCGGCCGTCCGCTCATCTCGCGGCAGGTCGTGCAGCACAAGCTCACCGAGATGGCGCGGAAGGTCGACGTGGCGAGGACCTACACCCGGCAGGCCGCGATCCGGCACGTCTCGGGTGAAGAGGTCATCGCCGAAGCCTGTTTCGCCAAGAACACCGCCGTCGAGGCCGCCGAATGGGTGGTCAACGAGGCCGTCCAGCTGCACGGCGGGCTCGGCTACATGCGCGAGTCCGAAGTGGAGCGACACTACCGCGACGTTCGGATCCTCGGCATCGGCGGCGGCACCACCGAGATCCTCACCGGCCTGGCCGCGAAGCGATTGGGATACACCTCATGACCACCCTGAGGTCCACAGTGGACACGCGGGCCGCGGAGTTCGGCGCGAACCGCGAGGCGATGCTGGAAAAGCTCGCCGAGATCGACGCCGAACACGCCAAGGCCGTCGCCGGCGGCGGCGAGAAGTACGTCGAGCGGCACCGCAAGCGCGGCAAGCTCCTGGCCCGGGAACGGATCGAGCTGCTGCTCGACGAGGACTCGCCGTTCCTCGAGCTGTCGCCGCTGGCCGCGTGGGGCACCGACTACCGCGTCGGCGCCAGCCTGGTGACCGGGATCGGGGTCGTCGAAGGCGTCGAGTGCCTGATTTCGGCCAGCGATCCCACGGTCAAGGGCGGCGCGAGCAACCCGTGGACGACGAAGAAGAGCTTCCGGGCCGCGGACATCGCCGCCCAGAACCGGCTGCCGTCGATCAACCTCGTCGAATCCGGCGGCGCGGACCTGCCGACGCAGAAGGAGATCTTCATCCCGGGCGGCCGGATCTTCCGGGACCTCACCCGGGCGTCGGCCGCGGGCTGCCCGACGATCGCGCTGGTCTTCGGCAACTCGACCGCGGGTGGCGCGTACCTGCCGGGCATGTCCGACTACGTCGTGATGGTCAAGGAACGCGCCAAGGTGTTCCTCGGCGGCCCGCCGCTGGTCAAGATGGCCACCGGCGAGGAGTCCGACGACGAGTCGCTCGGCGGCGCCGAGATGCACGCGCGGACGTCGGGCCTGGCCGACTACCTGGCCGTCGACGAGCAGGACGCCATCCGGCTCGGCCGCAACATCGTGAAGCGGCTCAACTGGACCAAGCAGGGGCCCACGCCGAAGCCGGACTACGCCGAGCCGCGGTACGACGCCGAGGACCTGCTCGGCATCGTGCCGACCGACCTCAAGGTGCCCTTCGACCCGCGCGAGGTGATCGCCCGCGTCGTCGACGGCTCCGACTTCGACGAGTTCAAGCCGCTGTACGGTTCTTCGCTGGTCACGGGCTGGGCGAGTATCCACGGCTACCCGGTCGGCGTCCTCGCCAACGCCCAGGGTGTGCTGTTCGGCGAGGAGTCGCAGAAGGCCGCGCAGTTCATCCAGCTGGCGAACCAGATCCACACCCCGCTGGTGTTCCTGCACAACACGACCGGGTACATGGTCGGCAAGGAGTACGAGCAGAGCGGCATCATCAAGCACGGCGCGATGATGATCAACGCCGTGTCGAACTCGAAGGTGCCGCACCTGTCCGTCCTCATGGGAGCGTCCTACGGCGCCGGGCACTACGGCATGTGCGGCCGCGCCTACGACCCCCGGTTCCTGTTCGCGTGGCCGAGCGCGAAGTCGGCGGTGATGGGCCCGGCGCAGCTGGCCGGCGTGCTGTCCATCGTGGCCCGCGCCGCGGCCGAAAGCCGGGGCCAGGAGTACAACGAGGAGCACGACAAGGCCATGCGGGCCATGGTGGAGGGGCAGATCGAGGCCGAGTCGATGCCGATGTTCCTCTCCGGCATGCTCTACGACGACGGCATCATCGACCCGCGCGACACCCGCACGGTGCTGGGCCTGAGCCTGTCCGCCATCCACAATGGACCAGTGAAGGGCGCCGAGGGCTTCGGCGTCTTCCGGATGTGAGGCAGCGATGATCCAGAACCTGCTGGTCGCCAACCGCGGCGAGATCGCCCGCCGCGTCTTCTCCAGCTGCCGCGACGCCGGCATCGGCACGGTCGCGGTGTTCTCCGACGCCGATGCCGCCGCCCCGCACGCCCGCGAAGCCGACGTGGCCGTCCGGCTGCCCGGCAACGCACCCGCCGAGACCTACCTGCGGGCCGAGCTGCTGGTGAAGGCCGCGGCCGACACCGGCGCCGACGCCGTCCACCCGGGTTACGGCTTCCTGTCGGAAAACGCCGCGTTCGCGCGGGCCGTCCTCGACGCCGGGCTCACCTGGGTCGGGCCGCCGCCGGAGGCCATCGAAACCATGGGCTCCAAGGTGGAGTCCAAGCGGCTGATGGCCGCGGCCGGTGTCCCGGTGCTGTCCGAACTGGACCTGGACTCGGTCACCGAAGCCGACCTTCCGTTGCTGGTCAAGGCGTCGGCGGGTGGTGGCGGGCGCGGCATGCGCGTGGTCCGGTCCCTCGACGAGCTGGCCGAAGCGGTCGAAGGCGCGAGCGCCGAGGCGGGGTCCGCCTTCGGCGACCCGACCGTCTTCTGCGAGCGCTACCTCGAGACCGGGCGCCACATCGAGGTCCAGGTGCTCGCCGACTCCCACGGCACGGTGTGGGCGGTGGGGGAGCGGGAATGCTCGATCCAGCGGCGGCACCAGAAGGTCGTCGAGGAAGCGCCGTCGCCGTTCGTCGACGCGGCCATGCGCGAGGAGCTGTTCGAGGCGGCCCGCAAGGCCGCGAAGGCGATCGACTACGTCGGCGCGGGCACGGTCGAGTTCCTCGCCGCACCCGACGGCCGCTTCTACTTCCTCGAGATGAACACCCGGCTGCAGGTCGAGCACCCGGTCACCGAGAACGTGACCGGTCTCGACCTCGTCGCGCTGCAGCTGCGCATCGCCGAGGGCGAGCGGCTCCCGGCCGGCCCGCCGCCGACCGTGGGCCACTCCATCGAGGTCCGGCTCTACGCCGAAGACCCGGCCGCCGGGTGGCAGCCGCAGAGCGGCACGCTGCACACGTTCGAAGTGCCCGATGTGGACCGGTCGTTCACCCACGGACCCGGGCTGCGGCTCGATTCCGGCTTCGAGACCGGCTCGGTGGTGGGCGTCCACTACGACCCGATGCTCGCCAAGGTCATCACCTGGGCGCCGACCCGCGCCGAAGCCGCCCGGCGGCTCGCCAAAGCCCTGGCGACGACGAAGATCCACGGCGTCGTCACCAACCGCGACCTGCTGGTGAACATCCTCCGCCACGAAGCCTTCCTGGCCGGGGAGACCGACACGGCGTTCTTCGACCGCCACGGCCTCGACACCCTGGCCGCGCCGCTGGCCACGCCCGACACCGAACGGCTGTCCGCGCTCGCGGCGGCCCTGGCGGACGCCGCAGGCAACCGGGCGCGAGCCACGACGCAGCGCAGGCTGCCCAGCGGCTGGCGCAACGTCCGGTCGGCCGGGCAGCGCAAGGTCTTCACGGTCGGCGCTCGCGAGCACGAAATCGTCTACTCGCTCACCCGCGACGGCCTCGAGGCCGAGGGCTTCGACACCGAGCTGGTGTCCCATGAGCCCGGCCGGGTCGTGCTGGACGTCGCCGGGGTGCGGCGCACCTTCGACGTCGCCCGCCACGACGGCGTGTCCTATGTGGACTCGGTCCTCGGTTCGGTGGCGCTGAAGGCGCAGCCGCGGTTCGCCGACCCGGACGCCGCACTCGCGGCGGGATCGCTGGTCGCGCCGATGCCGGGCACCGTCGTCCGGCTCGCCGTCCAGGCGGGGGACCCGGTCAAGGCGGGCGACCCGCTGCTGTGGCTCGAAGCGATGAAGATGGAACACCGGATCGCCGCCCCCGCCGACGGCGTGGTCGCGGAACTGCCGGTGAGGGTGGGACAGCAGGTCGAAGTGGGCGCGATCCTCGCCGTCGTCGGAGACGCACGATCGGACACCGTGGTGGGAGAAGCAGAATGAACGCGATGAACTTCATCGAGCCGGAGGAGCGGATCGCGCTTCGCAAGGCCGTCGCCGAACTCGGCGCCAAGTACGGGCACGAGTACTACGCCCGCAAGGCCCGCGCCGGCGAGAAGACCCACGAGCTGTGGGACGAGGCCGGGCGCCTGGGCTACCTCGGTGTGAACCTCCCCGAGCAGTACGGCGGCGGGGGAGCCGGCATCGCCGACCTCGCCGCGGTCCTGGAGGAACTCGCCGCCGCGGGTTCGCCGCTGCTGCTCATGGTCGTCTCGCCGGCGATCTGCGGCACGGTGATTTCCCGCTTCGGCACCGAAGAGCAGAAGAAGCAGTGGCTGCCCGGCATCGCCGACGGCACCAAGCGGATGGTCTTCGCGATCACCGAGCCGGACGCCGGGTCGAACTCGCACAAGATCACCACCACCGCCAAGCGCGACGGCGACGGTTGGGTCCTCAATGGACGCAAGGTCTACATCTCCGGCGTCGACGAGGCCGACGCCGTGCTCGTCGTCGGCCGCACCGAGGACGCCAAGACCGGCCGGCTCAAGCCCGCGCTGTTCATCCTGCCGACCGGCACCCCGGGCTTCGAGTACACGAAGATCCCGATGGACATCGTCGCGCCGGAGAACCAGTTCTCGCTGTTCCTCGACGACGTCAAGCTCCCCGCCGAGGCGCTGGTCGGCGAGGAGGACGCCGCGATCGCGCAGCTGTTCGCCGGGCTCAACCCCGAACGCATCATGGGCGCGTCGTTCTCCCTCGGCATCGCGCGGTACGCGCTGGCCAAGGCCGTCGGCTACGCGAACCAGCGGCAGGTCTGGGGCACCCCGATCGGTACCCACCAGGGCCTCGCGCACCCCCTCGCGGAGATCAAGATCGAGCTGGAACTCGCGAAGCTGATGACGCAGAAGGCGGCGTCGCTCTACGACTCCGGCGACGACTTCGGCGCGGGCGAGTCGGCCAACATGGCCAAGTACGCGGCCGCCGAGGTCGCCATCCGCGCCACCGACCAGGCCGTGCAGACCCACGGCGGCAACGGCCTGGCCACCGAATACGGCCTCGGCACGCTGGTCACGGCGGTGCGGCTCGGCCGGATCGCCCCGGTCAGCCGCGAGATGGTGCTCAACTTCGTCGGCCAGCACAGCCTCGGCCTCCCGAAGTCGTACTAGGGGCCGGCTTGACCGGCATCCGCGAACCCCAGCAGGAACGCAGCCGCACCACACGGCGGCGGCTGATCGAAGCCGCGCTCGACAGCTTCGGCGAGCGCGGCTGGCACGGCGTGACGGTGGCCGGCATCGCCGAGCGCGCGGGCGTCTCCCGCGGCGCGGCCCAGCACCACTTCCCGGCGCGCGAAGACCTCGTGGTGGCGGCGGTCGACCTGCTCGGCGAGGCCCAGATCGACGAGCTGCGCGCGCAGGCCGCCGACCTGCCGAGCGGCGCGTCCCGCATCGAGCGGGTCGTGGAGATGGTGCTGAACCTGTACACGGGCCCGCTGTTCCGCGCGGCCCTGCAGCTGTGGTCGGTGGCGGCGACCGACGACGCCCTGCGCGACGTGCTCGTGCCGCTGGAAGCCCGGGTCGGCCGCGAGGCGCACCGGGTGACGGTGGAGCTGCTCGGCGTCGACGAGTCCCGGCCGGGGGTGCGCGAACTGGTCCAGGCCACCCTCGACCTGGCCCGCGGCCTCGGCCTGGCGAACCTGCTGACCGACGACGCGCGGCGGCGGAAGCAGATCGTCAGGGAGTGGGCGCGGACGCTGGAGCTGCGGCTCGGGTGAGCCGGTCCAGCGCCGCCCGGCTCGGCTCGTCGGCGGCGCGGTGGATCACCAGCAGCTGGCCGGGGTCCTCCAGCGGCCGGAGCGTCTCGAACTGCACGGTGAGGACGCCGGCCTCGGGGTGGCGCACGACCTTGCGCCCGCGGCCGTTGACCTTGACGTCCTGCCGGTCCCACAGCCGCGCGAACTCCGCGCTCCCGCTCGTCAGTTCCCGGATGAGGCCGGTGAGCGCCCGGTCGTCCGGGTGCGCGGCCCACGCGGCCCGCAGGTGGGCGATCCCCTCCCGCACCACGCGGTCCCGGTCGACGTAGAACTCGCGCACCCGCGGGTGCATCAGGCACAGCCAGATCGCGTTGCGCCGGGCCGGCGGCAGCGTGCCGAAGTCCACCAGCAGCCGGGCCATCTCGGGGTTCCACGCCAGGACGTCGTAGCGGTGGTTGAGGAGCATGGCCGGCAGCGGGGACAGGTCGGTGACGAGCCGGGCCAGCGGCGCCGCCGCGGTCGTGGCGACCCCGCCGGTGTCACGGGGGCGCTGCCCGGCCAGGTCGAACAGGTACGCGCGTTCGCCGGGGGTCAGGCGCAGGGCGCCGGCCAGTGCCTCCACGACCTCGGCCGACGGCCGCAGCCCGCGCGCCTGCTCCAGCCGGACGACGTAGTCGACGCTGATGCCGGCCAGCTCGGCGACGTCTTCACGGCGCAGTCCCGGCGTCCGGCGGCGGGGCGGCAGCCCGAAGTCGCGCGGGTCCAGGCGTTCCCGCCGGGCGCGCAGGAACGCGGCCAGCTCCGCGGTGGGCGTCGTCATGATCACTGCAACAGCCGGGGTGGGACTCGTGTTCCCAGGAAACCGCTTCCCTTACCCCGCGGCCGCCGCGGCCCGAGACTCACTCCCGACAGATCAACGGGAGGACGGATGCCACTCACCCTCGACACCTACCGGCTGCTGGGCCGATCCGGGCTGCGGGTTTCCCCGCTGGCGCTGGGCACGGCCACCTTCGGCACGGAATGGGGCTGGGGCGCGGAGAAAGCCGAAGCGCGCAAGCTGTTCGACACCTACGTCGAACGCGGCGGGAACTTCATCGACACCGCGAACACCTACACCGACGGCAGCTCCGAGCGGCTGCTCGGCGAGTTCACCCGCAGCGGCCGGGAGAGCCTCGTGCTGGCCACGAAGTACACGACGCTGCGCCGCCCCGGCGACCCGAACGCCACCGGGGCCCACCGCAAGAGCCTGTTCGCGTCGGTGGAAACCAGCCTGCGGCGGCTCGGGACCGACTACCTCGACGTGCTCTACCTGCACGTGTGGGACTTCACGACCCCGGTGGAGGAGATCCTGCGTGGTCTGGACGACCTGGTGCGCCGCGGCAAGGTCCTGTACGTGGCGATCTCCAACGCCCCGGCGTGGGAGATCTCGCGCATGCAGGCGATCGCCGACCTGCGCGGCTGGTCTCCGCTGGTCGCGCTGCAGATCGAGTACAACCTGGTCAACCGCGCCGCCGAACGCGACCTGATCCCGATGGCGCGGGCGATGGGACTGGGGGTGACGCCGTACTCGCCGCTGGCGGGTGGCCTGCTCACCGGCAAGTACCGCCGCGGCGGTACCCCCGAAGGCGTCCGCGCGAAGTTCAACGCCGGGCTGGGCGTGGTCACCGACCGGAACCTCGCCATCGCCGAGGTGGTCGAGGCGGTCGCCGCGGAGCTGGGCCGGACACCCGCCCAGGTCGGGCTGGCCTGGACCCTGCAGAACCCGGGCGTGACCGCCCCGATCGTCGGGGCCCGCACACCGGAGCAGCTCACCGGCAACCTGGACGCCCTGGCGGTCGAGTTCACCGGCGACCAGCTGGCGCGCCTCGACGAGGCCGGCGCCGTCGACCTCGGCTACCCGCACGACCTGCTGGCGAGCGACCACATCCGGGCGGTGATGCGCGGGGACCTGAAGCTCGAACCCCGCCGCTGAGCGCCCGGACGGAACCTCGGTCGCGTCCCGGGCGTCATAGTGCCGTAAGTAACACAATCGGCCCAACGGGCGAATAACCCGTTGTAGCGGCAACGAGAAAGGCAGTCCGGTGTCCGGTTCAGGAGTCGAGCTCACCCACCGCGCGATGGCCATGCTGAAGGCGGTGGCCGCGGGACGTGCGCAGATGTCGTGCAGCTGCGAGCCGGACCTCTTCATCGACGGATTCGCCTGCTGCGATCAGATGACCGCGCACGCGCTCGCGCACGGCGGTTACCTGCGGCCAGCCGTCGAGGGCGCCACCGGGCGGGTGCCCGCCGAACTGACCGAGGCCGGGCGGGCCGCGCTGGCGATCACCGTCGCGGCCTGAGCGTCACGGAGGGTCGCGCGTTCGAACAGGTGTTCGGACTCCCGTGTAAGGCCTTGAACTGGCAGGCTTGTCCCCATGGCGGAGCACCCACCACCGGTGGACGACGAGGCGACGGTCTTCCTCCCGAGCGAGCTGCGGGGCCCGCACTGGCCCACCCGTGACCTCGACGTCTCGCGGCGGCCGTACGATGAGTTCGCCGGCCAGATCGTCGCGCGGCCGCCCGCGTCGCCGGTCAGCGCCGGCCGCGGGGAGGGCGCCGGCTCGTCGCTGGCCCGCTCCAGCGGCCGGATGGCGGTCGCCTCCGCCGTCAGCCGGGTCACCGGATTCGTCGCGAAGCTGCTGCTCGCCGCCGTGGCCGGGGCCGGGGTCGTCAACGACTCCTTCACCGTCGCCAACACGCTGCCCAACATCGTCTTCGAACTGCTCTTCGGCGGTGTCCTGGCCAGCGTGGTGGTGCCGCTGCTGGTCCGTTCCCACGACGACCCGGACGGCGGCCGCGCCTACACCCAGCGGCTGATCACGATGGCGCTGGTGCTGCTGACCGTCGGCACGGCCGTCGCGGTGGCGATCGCCCCGCTGTTCACCGCGCTCTACGTCGACCGATCGTCCGCGACGGCCAACTCGGCGCTGACCACCGCGCTGGCGTACCTGCTGCTCCCGCAGATCCTCTTCTACGGCCTGTTCGCGCTGTTCTCGGCCATCCTCAACGCGCAGAACGTCTTCGGCCCGCCGGCCTGGGCGCCGGTGCTGAACAACGTCGTCGTCACCGGCACGCTGGTGGTGTTCGCCGTCGTGCCGGGGGAGCTGACCCTCGACCCGGTCCGGATGAGCGACCCCAAGCTGCTGGTGCTCGGCCTCGGCACCACGCTCGGCATCGTGGCGCAGGCGGTCGTGCTGGTCCCGGCGCTGCTGCGCACCGGGTTCCGGTTCCGCTGGCGCTGGGGGTTCGACCCGCGGATCAAGGAGTTCGGCGGCCTCGCGGCGTGGATCCTCGGCTACGTCGTGGTCAGCCACGTCGGGTTCGTCATCACCACCCGCGTGCTGACCGGCGGCAACAGCGGTGGCGTCACGGCCTACAGCTACGCGTCCCTGCTCTTCCAGCTGCCGTACGGGATTCTCGGGGTCTCGCTGCTGACGGCACTGATGCCGCGGATGAGCCGCGCCGCCGCGGACGGCGACACGGTCTCGCTCGTCGGCGACCTTTCGCTCGCCTCCCGCATGTCGACGGTGCTCTTCGTCCCGATTTCGGCGGTGCTGGCGGTGGTCGGCACCCCGATCGGCATCGCGATCTTCACGTGGGGCCGCGGCACCCTCGACGACGCCGAGCGGCTCGGCCAGACCCTGGCCGTGTCGGCGGTCGGGCTGCTGCCGTTCGCGCTGGTGATGTTGCAGCTGCGGGTGTTCTACGCGATGAAGGACGCCCGCACGCCCACGCTGATCATGCTGGTGATGACGGCGGTGAAGATCCCCCTGCTCCTGCTGTGCCGGGGTCTGCTCGACGGCGAGCACGTGGTCTACGGAGTCATGCTCGTCAACGGCGCCGGGTTCGTGGTGGGGGCGGTGCTGGGCCAGGTCTGGCTGTGGGTCCGGCTCGGGCACCTGCGCAGCAAGCGGTCGCTGCGGGTCGGGCTGATCACCCTGTCGGTGAGCGGCCTGGGCGTGGTGGCGGCGGTGCTGGCGGGGCGCGCGGTACCGGCTTCGCTCGGGGTGATCGCGGGGGCGTGGGTGAAGCTGCCGGTGCAGGGGCTGCTGGGGATGGCGGTGCCGTTCGGGTTGCTGGCGTTGCTGAGGTTGCCCGAGTTCGCTCCGGTGACCCGCCGGGTGGCGGGGTTGCGGCGGCGGCTCGTGGCCCGGTGAAGGGTGCGGCCCAAAGCCGCTCGGCCTCGTTGACAGCTACGGCCGGGAACGCCGTCCGGTTGTCTCGAACCGGTAACGAGACCGCGGCGATCAGCGCGTTTACAATTGCCGCAAGGGTTTCTACTATCCACCCCGGATCATGCGGCCGCGGGCGAGCGCGGCGGCCGGGTACGGGTGGAGGTCGTGCATGACGCGCAGGGCGCGCAGGCGGCGGGACCGGGTCACGGTCGACGAACTGCTGGAACAGACCGGGGCGCGGCCGCGCAAACCCGGCTCGCGCGCGGCCGAGCTGGCGGCGCTGCGCGGCGGCGAGCCCGGACGCGCGACCGGTGGGGCCGCTCGGATGGCGCTGGCGTCGGCGGTGATCGTCGTGCTCGGGGGGCTGGTGCTCGTGCTGGCGACGCGGCCGGATCCCGTGCCCGGGTCCACGCAGTTCCCGCAGCTGCAGCCGGCCACCGCCGTTCCCCCGTCGTCGACCGCGCTCGCCGTCCCGACCGAGACGACCACGCCGTCACCCGTGGTCATGCACGCGCGCCGGACGCCGACTCCCACCCCGACCGTGACCGTCGAACTGCCGCCTCCGGCCCCCGTCACGACGAAGCCGTCCACATGGGACCCGCGGTGGAACTCCTACCCGTGCAACCCGTACTACTGCGGCGGCTGGCGACGCTGACCCGCGAAGGCCCCCTCACCGGCCCCGATGCCGGTGAGAGGGCCTCCGACTGCCCCACTACGGGCCCGTGTCAGCCGGTGTAGCCGGCGACGATCTTGGTGAACGCGTACTTGTCCTGCGTGATGCCGCTGCACTCGCCACCGCCGCTGCAGTCGCGGTTGGTGGCCCAGAACGTGAAGCGGGCCAGGTGGTGGCTCGCCGCGTAGCCGCGGATGGAATTGAAGTTCGCCACCGTGACCGTCTCGCCCGCGTTGTCGGTCTTGCCGTTCATCGAGGAGAGGCCGCTGTGCCGGTAGGCGGTGTCGTCGCTCCAGCCGAACGTGGTCTTGAGCTGGTTCTTCAGCCCGTCGACCGCCGACTTCGTCAGCGCCGCCATGTCACCGCCGCTGGAGAAGTCGAACGGCATGACCGACCAGACGTCGACCGGCGCGCCGATCGCCTTGGCCTGGTTGATCAGGCGCTTGCCCCACGAGTCGGGGCCGGTCGTGGTGGTGCCGATGGTGATGACGACCTTGAGGTTCGGGTTGTTCTGCTTGGTCAGCTTGACCGCGTTCAGGATGCGGTCCTGGACCGTGTTGTTCTGGAACTCGTCGGTGTTCTCGATGTCCAGGTCGATCGCCTTGAGGCCGTAGGCGTCGATCACCTTCTGGTAGGCACCCGCGAGCGCCGAGGCCGACGTGCACTTCGAGCCCAGCTTCGTGCCGGACCAGCCGCCGAAGGAGGGGATCACGTCCCCGCCCGCGTTGCGGATGTTCTGGATCATCGTCTTGTCGGAGCCGGTCAGCGACCGGGTGCCGTCCCACTTGGGGTTGCAGGTGCCGTCCGACAGGACGAAGGCCAGCGTAAACGCTTTCACGCCGGTCGCGGACATCGCCGCGGTCGGGCTGGTCTGCCCGCCCCACTGGTAGAGGTACGGGGAGGCGAGCACCGGGTCGACCGCGGCCATGGCCTGCGGGGCGAGCCCGACCGTCGTGGCCAGGGCGGCCGAAGCCGCGGCCGCGAGGGTGAGCAGACGGCGCACTGATTTCATGGGGGTCCTCCGAACGTGCAGGGTGGAGCACCTCCGGTTTGAGGCGGCGGGATCAACCCGGGAGGAGTGCTGTGTGCCACCACACAGTGGACTAGACCAATGTTGCGTGTCAACCCTCCGTCGGTCGGAAAATGACTGACGGTGCCGGTGCGATCCCACCGTGTTAAATTCCCCTTAAGGCGGATCGACACTGGCGCGCATTCCGGCTACTTTGCCGAAATGGTGGGGGATTCCACGGTCGCCGCCGGCGGCGACCGCCGCCCGGGCCGGTTCCTGCCCGCCCTCGTCCCGCGGCGCTGGGCCCTGCGGCGGTGGGCGCTGTGGGGGCTGCCGCGCCGCGGCAGCGTCTGCTACCTCGTCGGGGTCGACGCGCTCGCCGTCGCCGCGGTCGCGCTCGCCGCCCTCCGGTTCCCGCCCGCCACCGCCATGCTGACGCCGTTCGCGCTGCTCGCGGCCGGGATGCTGGTTTCGGCGGAGCTCGCGCGGCCGGTCGAACGCCACCGCGAGGACACCCTCCTCGGGCCCGGCGTCGACACGCCGTGGATCTTCGCCGGGGTGCTCGTGCTGCGGCCCGGCTTCGCCGTCGCGCTGGTGGTGCTCTCGGCGCTGCACCAGTGGTCCCGGGTCCGCAGAAAACCCGGGTACCGGCAGGTGTTCGGCGCCGCGGCGACCACGCTGGCCGGGCTCGCCGCCGGTGCGTTCCTCACCGCGACCGGCGTCCGGCCGCTCGGCGAGGTCCTCGACGCCCGGACCGTCGGCCTGCTGACCGTGGCCGGGCTGGTGTTCCTCGTGGTGAACGCGGCGCTGGTGACCGGTGCCGACGGCCCCCGCCGCCCGCGCGAAGCCGCGGCGGGACACGCCTTCGACGCCGCCATGACCGCGTTGGGCCTCCCGCTCGCCTGGGCCGTCGTCGCGGCGCCGCTGCTGGTCCCGGTGCTGGCCGGCGCCACCGTCGTGCTGCACCGCGGCGGGCTGGGCGCCGGGCGCCGCGACCACGTCACCCTCGACCCCGGCACCGGCGTGCTGACCGCCGCCTCCTGGCGCGGCGCCGCCGAAGCCCGGCTGGACCGCCCGGGTGGTCCCGGCCCGGCCGTGCTGCTGCTCGACCTCGACCACTTCCGCCTGCTCAACGACCGCTACGGCGTCCGCGTCGGCGACGCGGTCCTGCGGGCGGTCGCCGGCACCCTGCGCGACGAGGTCCGGGCCGCCGACCTCGTGGGCCGCTCCGGCGGCGAGGAGTTCGCGGTGCTGCTGCCGGGCACCGGCCCCTTCGACGCGATGGCGATCGCCGAGCGGATCCGGCTGCGGATCGCCTCGACCCTGGTGGCGCTGAAGGCCTCCGGCGACGGCCCGCAGTTCGTCGGGGTGACGGTGTCGATCGGCGTGGCGGGCTGCGCGCCGGACGGCGTCCTCGCGGACGCGCTGCTGGCGGCGGAACAGGCGTTGCTGCAAGCGAAGGCGGCGGGCCGGAACCGGACGGTGTGCGCCGAGCGGGAGTCGTGACCCCACCGTTGTGGAAGGGGTGCAACCGGCGGTTCTCCCGGGCGCGGTGGCCGCACGGATCTGCGACTGATCGTCAGCTCATCGTGATCGCGTTGAGCTTTTCCTTCAGGTACTGCGACGCGATCACCTCGGGGTAGGTCCGGGTGCCCAGCGGCGGCGCCAGTGAGGTGATCCGCGCGTCGTGGTCGGTCTCGTAGAAGAAGATCAGCGACACGAGGTCCTCGTCGGGTGCCGTCGCGGGCGGGGGGAGGACGCGGTGGCGCGTCGACCGCCAGCGGTCGCCCGTCCAGCGGGCCATCAGGTCGCCGATGTTGACCGTGAACGCGTCCGGGTGGAAGGGCGCGTCCGCCCACTCGCCGCCGGCCGTGCAGACCTGCAGGCCGCCCGCGCCGGCCTGGCGGTCGAGCACCGTGACCGTGCCGAAGTCGGTGTGCGGGCCGATCCGGAACTGGTCCGGCGCCGGCGGGCCGACGCGGGTCAGCGGCGGGTACCAGTTGATGTTGAACGTGTACGTCGGGTGCCCGGTGTGCCGGGTGAAGTGGCTCTGGGCGAGGCCGAGCGCGGCGGCGAACATCTCCAGCAGGTGGTCCGCCAGCGCCCGCATCCGGCGCATGTACTCCGTGGCCGCCTCGCCCAGGCCGGGCACCTCGTGCGGCCAGACGTTCGGCTGGAACCAGAACCCGTCGATCTCCGCGACGCCGGTGCGGGTGTCGGCACCCGCCGAATAGGACTCCTTGAGGTCAGGCGGGGTTTCGGTGCCCTCGGCGTAGCCGTTGGCCTCGACGCCCGGCGGCAGCCAGCCGCGGCCGCCGACCGTGACGGCGTAGCGCTGCTTGACGTCCTCGGGCAGCGCGAAGAACTCCCGCGCCAGCTCGCGGGTCCGGTGCCGCAGGTCGTCCGGGACGCCGTGCCCGGTGACCAGCAGGAAGCCGGACTCCCGCAGCGCGCTGTCGATCCGGCCCGCCACTTCGGCCCGGCCCTCGGACGTGCCCGCGAACCACGGCGAAAGGTCCACGAGCGGAACGGATGACGGCATACCGGCTCCTCGCCAGAACTGTCCTATTCGGACTTCTCGACCCCGATGTCCTCGAACCACAGGTCCGGGCGCGCCGCGATGAACCCGGTCATCAGCGCGGTGCAGCCGGGATCGTCGAGCAGGGTGATCTCGACCCCCAGCCCGGCGAGCCAGTCGTGACCGCCGTGGAACGTCTCGGCCTCACCGATGACGACGCGCCCGATACCGAACTGACGGACGAGCCCCGAGCAGTACCAGCACGGCGAGAGCGTGGTGACCATGATCGTGTCCCGGTAGTGCGGGCGGCGGCCGGCGTTGCGGAACGCCGCGGTCTCGGCGTGCATCGACGGATCGCCGTCCTGCACCCGCCGGTTGTGCCCGCGGCCCAGCAGCGTGCCCGCGGAGTCGAAGAGCGCGGCCCCGATCGGAACGCCCCCTTCGGCTTTGCCCAGTTCGGCTTCTTCGCGGGCGACGGCCAGCAGCGCGTGCGGATCGATCGGCATGCGTCACTCTTTCCGGCCGGGGTGGTGCCTGGCAAGTGTTCGGCACCTTCCGGCGAATCACGGACAGGAGCTGTCCGCGATGTCTGGCACACTGCGTGCTCATGTACGGCACTTCGGAACGGCTGCTCCGGCTGCTGTCCCTGCTGCAGGCGCGCCGGGACTGGCCGGGCGCGGACCTCGCGGCGCGGCTCGAGGTCGACGTCCGCACGATCCGCCGTGACGTCGAGCGGCTGCGCTCCCTCGGCTACCCGGTGCACGCGACGCCGGGCGTGGCGGGCGGCTACCGGCTGGGGGCGGGCGCGGCGCTGCCCCCGCTGCTGCTGGACGACGACGAGGCCGTCGCGGTCGCGGTCGGCCTGCGCACGGCGGCGAGCGGCACGGTCGCCGGCATCGAGGAGACGTCGGTGCGCGCACTGGCGAAGCTGGAGCAGGTGCTGCCCGCCCGCCTGCGTCCCCGCGTCGGCGCTCTGCAGGCGGCCACGGTCTCCCTGCCCGGCACGGGTCCGACGGTGGACGCCTCGGTGCTGACGGCGATCGCGGCGGCCTGCCGCGACCACGAGCGGCTGCGCTTCGGCTACGCCGACCGGTCCGGCGCCGCGACGCACCGGTCGGTCGAGCCGCTGCGGCTGGTCCACACGGGGTGGCGCTGGTACCTGGTCGCCTTCGACGTCGACCGCGCGGGCTGGCGCACGTTCCGGGTGGACCGCATCACGGGCGTGCCGGTGGCCGGGTTCCGCTTCACCCCGCGCGAGCCGCCCGCGCCGGACCTCGCGGAGTACGTGTCCCGCCAGATTTCGACGGCGCCGTACCCGCACCAGCTCGTGTTGCGCGTGGCGGTCCCGGCCGGCGTGGTGGCCCGCCGGGTGCCGCCGACGTCGGGCGTCGTGGAGGCGATCGACGAGCACAGCTGCCGGGTCCGCACCGGGGCGAACGACCTCGATGCGGTGCCGTACCACCTGGCCCAGTGGGGGTTCGACTTCGTGGTGGAAGAGGCCCCACCGGGGCTGGTCGAGCGGCTGCGGGAGGTGGCGGAGCGGTTCGCCCGCGCGGTGGGCTGAGGAGGGCCGGCTAGGGCGCTTCCACCCGGACGCAAGCGCTTTCGCCCTCGCTCAAGAACGCGGCCAGCTCGCTGCCCTCGGCCGTCACCTCGGCGCGTTCCGCCTTCGTCAACCGCCGCAGTGGCCGGACCACCACCGCGTCGTCCGCCACCGTCCAGGTCGCCGAGACACGGCCGTCGAGCAGGACCACCCGCTCGCCCGCGACCGAGAGCCCGCGGTGGGCGTCGTCGATGATGCGGGAGCGGTCGTCGTAGCCGAGGATCGCGTTGTCGAACGCCGGCAGGAAGCGCACCGGGGCCGGAGTGTCCGGGTCGGGGCGGGGCGCTCCGGGCAGGTCGAGCAGCTCGCGGCCCCGCTCGTCGCGGAAGACCACCAGCTCCTCGCGCACCGCCTTCACCGCCGCCGGCAGCCCGGCCAGGCCGCACCACGCGCGCAGGTCCGCCGTCGCCGCCGGGCCGAACGCCGCCAGGTAGCGCCGCACCAGCGCGCGCCCGACGCCGTCGCCGGGGTCGAGCGGGTCCGCCTCGCGGCCGAGCCAGGTGGCCAGGGGGAGGTTCCGCACGCCCGCCCTGGTGCGCCACAGCCCGCGCGGCGGCAGCTGCACCGACGGGATCAGCGCGGCGACCAGCAGCTCGCCGAGCGGACGCGGGCCCGGTTCGGGCCACCGGTCGGCGACCGCCCGCGCGAGCTCGCCCATCGAACGCGGCTCGCCGTCGGCCAGCACCGCCCGGCCGGCCGCGGCCAGTTCCGCGAAGTCGACGCCCTCGAGCTCGCGGCGGTAGACGCCGACGACCCGCTGCAGCAGCATGGCGTCGAACCGGCTCCGCCACGCCAGCACGTCGTCGGCGGCGAGGAGGTGGACGGTGCGGCGCAGGAGGTGGGTGCGCACGACCCGCCGCCCGGTCAGCAGCGCGTCCAGTGCGGCCGGGTCGAACCCGCGCAGGCGCGACCACAGCCCGGTGAACGGTTCCTGCGGCTCCTGCGCCTGCAGGCCGCCGAGGTGGGCGACGGCGTCGAGCACGGGCAGCTCGGCGCGTTCGAGCAGCAGCTGCCGGGCGAGGGTGGCGCGGTTGAGGGCCCGCGCGTCGAGAACGTTGGACACGGGGGCACCGTGCCAGAGATAGCGGTCAGGATGTGTCCGCTACTCGGCGGACACGCCCAGCATGCGCAGCACGAGCCCGCCGTACTCCTTGCCCAGCGCGGCCGGCGTCTGGCGGGCGCGCTCGCTGTACCAGCGGGCGACGTCGACGCCGAGCGAAAGCACCGCGCGCGCGGCGACGTGGGGGTCGGACACGGTGAAGACACCGGCGCCGGCGCCCTCCGCGATGACGTCCCGCACGATCCGCTCGATCCGGCGCCGCAGGGCGGCGACCACCTCGAACTCCTGCTCGGGCAGGGCCTGCAGCTCGTACTGGACGACCCGCGCGACGGTGTGGCGCCGGGCGTGCCAGGCGACGAAGTCCTCGACGATCAGCCGGATCCGCTCGACGGGATCGGCTTCCTTGGCGACGACGTTCTCGACGAGCGCGAGGGTCTGCTCGTGGCCGTACCGGCTGATGGCGAACAGCAGCGCGGCCTTGGAGGGGAAGTGCACGTAAAGCGCGGCGGGCGACATCCCCGCGGCGCCGGCGATGTCCCGGGTGGTGGTGGCGTGGTAGCCCCGCTGGGCGAACGCCTCCACCCCGGCGAGCATGAGCCGGCGGGCGGTCTCCGGCTGCACGTCCGGCCAGAGCTCGGCCGACAGCGACATCGTCATCCGGTGATCCTCCCAGCTGGTACCGCCGCCCCGGCGGCCACGACGGCCGGCCCGGTCGTGCTCATTGTAAGCGCCCGCTTTGTGCGGCCGGCCGCCGCGACTCCGCCGGTGCGGCGTCCGGTGAGGAAGGCGCGCCCGGTGGCCTCCGCTCGGTGCGGTACCGGACGTCCGGTGGCGGGCAACGACCGGTCGACGTTACCCGACGCGGGGCGAAAGCAACGCGGCCGAAGGGGTAATCGGCTTCGGCCAACCGGGCGGGCCGCCGTTCGAAGAATTCGTTTGTCGCGGCGGTCCGGAGATATTTTCCCGGAGCGGCTTGTCGAATGGCATTCGACAAGGTGGGCGGTGGTCGATCGGTGCAGAGGTGGCCAATTTCCGGCTCTGGGACTGAAGATCGGCCGTTGACGGGGTCACGTCGGCTGGTTACATTGGCTCGAACCCCAGGTGTGGCAACCCGCAATCGCAGTTTCCGCTTACCGGCGCGGAAGCGGGCCGGTGATTTGCCCGGCCAATTGTGTTAGCGCTAACTCGACTTGGTCTCGACGAAGGAGAAACCCCATGAATTCGACGGGTCCGGTGCCACGGCGCCGCAGCCGGTGGGGGCGCGCGCTGAGCGCTCTGCTCGCCACAGTCCTCGGGGCCACCGGGGTGGTCGTGGCCGGCGCGGCTGCGGCGTCGGCGGCCACCGTCGACCCGAATGCCTGGTACGTGCTGATCAACCGGAACAGCGGCAAGGCGATGGACGTCTCGGGGGCGTCCACCGCCGACGGCGCGGCGATCAACCAGTGGTCCCGCCACGACGGCACCAACCAGCAGTGGCAGTTCGCCGACTCCGGCGCCGGGTACTACCGGCTGAAGTCGAAGAACTCCGGCAAGGTCCTCGACATCGGCAACCGGTCCACCGCCGACGGCGCGAAAGTCCAGCAGTGGACGGACCTGAACGGCACGAACCAGCAGTTCGCCCTCGCCGACTCCGACGGCGGTTACGTCCGGCTGATCAACCGCAACAGCGGCAAGGCCGTGGAGGTGACGGGCGCATCGACCGCGGACGGCGCGGCCGTCGTCCAGTACGGCGACTGGAACGGCGCCAACCAGCAGTGGCAGCTCGTCCGGGTCGGCGACACCTCCTCGTGCGCCTTGCCGTCGACGTACCGCTGGTCCTCGACCGGTCCGCTGGCCACCCCGAAGGGGGACTGGATCGCGCTCAAGGACTTCAGCAGCGTCGTCTACAACGGCAAGCACCTGGTCTACGGGTCGACGGTCAATTCGGCGGGGTCGTACGGCTCGATGGCCTTCAGCCCGTTCACCAACTGGTCCGACATGGCTTCGGCGGGCCAGAACGGGATGAACTCCGGCACCGTGGCGCCCACGCTGTTCTACTTCGCGCCCAAGAACGTCTGGGTGCTGGCCTACCAGTGGGGCCCGACCGCGTTCAGCTACCGGACGTCGAGCGACCCCGCCAACGCGAACGGCTGGTCGGCGCCGCAGGAACTGTTCTCCGGCAGCATCCCCGGCTCGGCGCCCCTGGACCAGACCCTCATCGGCGACGGCACGAACATGTACCTGTTCTTCGCCGGTGACAACGGCCGGATCTACCGGGCGACGATGCCGATCGGCAGCTTCCCGGGCAGCTTCGGCTCGTCGTACACGACGATCATGAGCGACACGACGGCCAACCTGTTCGAAGCGGTCGAGGTCTACAAGGTCCAGGGCCGCAGCCAGTACCTGATGCTGGTCGAGGCGATGGGCGCGAACGGGCGGTTCTTCCGTTCCTTCACGGCCACCAGCCTGGGCGGCTCGTGGACCCCGCAGGCGGCGACGGAGAGCAACCCCTTCGCGGGCAAGGCCAACAGCGGAACGACCTGGACGAACGACATCAGCCACGGTGACCTGGTCCGCGCCAACCCGGACCAGACGAAGACCATCGATCCCTGCCACCTGCAGCTGCTGTACCAGGGCCGGAACCCGAGCTCCGACGGCACGGACTACAACCACCTGCCCTGGCGCCCGGGTGTCCTGACCCTGCAGCGCTGACGCCGGTGAGCGGCGCCCCGCACGCGTGGGGCGCCGCTCACCGGATCGTGGGTGTGCGGGCCCGACCACCGGCCGCGTCCCTCTCCGGCCGAGCCCGGCGCCGTCTCCGCTTCCGCTCGCGGCCGCCCCTGCCTTGCCTGACCGAGGCGGGACCCGTCAGCGGAGTCGCCGGCCGGTCCGGGCCGCGTCGGCGCCCAGGAGGTCCGTGGCCACGCTCAACGTGGCCCAGACGACCTTGCCGCCGCGCCAGGATCCGCTGCAGCCCCACACGCGGGCGAACTGCGCCACGAGCTTCAGGCCGAGGCCGGGTTCCGTCGTCGACTGCCGCTCGCGGAGCTCGGCCGGGTGCGGGTCGTCGTCGGCGACGGCGATCGTGCAGAGGCCGTGGCGGAGCTCGACGCGGACTTCCGGGCAGGAGCCGGTGTGCTGAAGCGTGTTCTCCACCAGCTCGGTCACGATCACGAGGGCGTCCTCGACGAGGTCCGGGACGCCCCACGCGCGGCACACCTCGGCGACGAACTCCCGCGCGGCGAGCGCGGTCGTGCCGGTGCGCGCGAACTCGCGGACGGCACGACGGCGCACCGGACCGCCGAACTCGCGCTCGGCTTCGCCCGCGTCGCCGTACACCGGCGCGTAGCGCGCCATGGGCAGACGCCGGAGCAGCGCCGCCTTCTCCGGTGACCGGGCGACCAGCGCGAACGGGATCCCCGGCCAGTTGCCCAGGCGCATCGCCACGAGCGCGAAGACGCTCAGCCGGGCGTCGCTCGCGAAGTCCAGGCCGGAGACGTCGGCGATCAGGCCGTCCGGCGCTTCGGTGCCGGCCTTCAGCAGGCCGTCGCGCACGGTGGCGTGGGACCGCAGGTCGAGGGTTCCGCTCAGGGTGAGCACGGCCGAGCGCGGCCGGTGGGTGAGCTCCATGCGGACTTCCGCCATGACCCTCGCCTTTCCGCGGCCGCGCACGGGACCGCAGCGTTACGCCAGGGGAGTGGCACTTGTTCGTCTGGTCCGGCTCAGATTAACCGCTGCGACGCCGGATATGCCTGCCGATCGCGCCCCGAAGCCGGCGGCGAACGTCCGCTTAACGGAGGTGAGCGCGGGTATGCGCAGGTCGTGGCGCCGCTCCCGTGGCGCGTGCGGAAAGGAAATGCCATGTCCACTGCCACTCACACGGGCTCCCGGACGCCGGTGCAGGTCGCGGCCGCGGTCGTTTCGGTCGTTTTCCTGCTGGTCGGCGTGCTCGGGTTCATCCCGGGTGTCACCACTCATTACGACCAGCTGAGTTTCGCCGGGCACGATTCGATGGCGATGTTGCTGGGGTTGTTCATGGTGTCCGTGTTGCACAACATCGTGCACCTGCTCTTCGGGGTGGTCGGGCTGGCCTCGGCCCGGACCGCGCGGGGCGCGCGGTTGTTCCTGATCGCCGGTGGGGTCGTGTACCTGGTGCTGTGGCTGTACGGGCTGCTGATCGACCGCGGCAGCGACGCGAACTTCGTGCCGGTGAACAACGCCGACAACTGGCTGCACCTGGTGCTGGGTGTCGGCATGATCGCGTTGGGCCTGCTGACGTCCCGCGCGGGCCGGAGCACGGCGGGCCCGCAGGCGGCGCGGGGGCCGGGACTGGGCTGACCACCACGCACGGCGTGGTCACCAGGAGCGTCGGCGGTTGCCCCACCACGGCCCGCCGGCGTTCCGCCGCGCCGGAAAGTCCACAGTGGACTTCCGGCTTGACCGTCGCCCCGGCGGGTACCCGCCGGTGATGGAAGTCCGGGCGCGGCAACGCCTGCGCGAGGCGGCGCGGGCGGCCGCCGCGCGGTTCCGGCGGCCGCGGTGGGCGGTGGTCCAGACCGCCGTCGCGGTGAGCGTGTCCTGGTTCGTCGCCCACGACCTGCTCGGGCACCCGCAGCCGTTCTTCGCGCCGATCGCGGCGGCGGTTTCGCTGTCGGCCAGCGACGTGCTGCGCGGCCAGCGGGCGCTGCAGCTGATGTGCGGGGTCGCACTGGGGATCGTGCTCGGCACGGTCGTCGAGGCGGTGGCGGGCACCGGGCCGGTCGCGTTCGCGGCGGCGGCGCTCCTGGCGGTGTACGGCGCCTTGGCCTTCGGCGGCGGCCCGTTCGGCCAGGGGCTGATGTTCGTCAACCAGACCGCGGCGTCGGCGATCCTCATCCTGGCGCTGCACCGCCCGGGATCGGGGACCGAACGGCTGGTCGACGCGCTCGTCGGCGGGGGTGTGGTGGTGGTGATCGGGGTCCTGCTGGTGCCGGCGGACCCGCACCGCCTGCTCGCCGAAGCCGAGCGCGGCCTGTTCGCGGAACTGCGCGACGCGCTGGCCGGGCTCTCGGACGTCCCCGCCGGCGGGGCCGACCCCGATCGCGAACTGGCGACGGGCCAGCGCATCCACACCCGGCTGGCGGCCCTGTCCCAGGCCCGCGGAACGGCGCGCCAGGTGGTGCTGATCGCCCCGCTCCGGTGGCGGTCGCGGCGCGACGTGCTCCAGGCCATCGCCCGCAGCAGGCACCTGACCCTGCAGGCCAACGCGGTGCTCGGGCTGGTGCGCGTCGCCCGCGCCGCCGTCGACGCCGGCGAAGAGCTGCCGCGGGCGTGGGACGAGGCGGTGGCGGAGCTGGCGGAAGCGTGCGGTGTGCTGGCCGACGCCGGAAGCGTGGACCGGGCGGTGGCGGCGGCCGAGCGGGCGGAGCGCCTGCTCGATCCGGCGCGGCACGCGGGGCCGGGGTACCGCGGCCCGGCGGTGTTTGCGGCGCGGGCGTGCGCGCGTGACCTGCTGGCGGCGGTGGATCCGGCGCGGTCGCGGGCGGCCGCGGGGTGAGGGTCAGTCGGAGAAGCAGCTCAGCAGCGGGAACACCGCCGCCGCCGGACCGGACAGTTCCAGGTACCAGACCACCAGGTGGGTGAGCACCGCGACCAGGTCCGGCGGACGGCCGCGCGCCGCCAGCTCGACGTGGATGTCGCGGCTCGGCCCGTCGTCGTTGAGGGCCGCGAGCAGCGCGCGCAACGCCGAGCGCGGCCCCGGGGGCAGCCGCTCCACTTCGGCGGACTCACCGTGGGCGTCTTCGACGACGACGGTGAAGAACGCCCCGGCGTCCGCGCCCCGGCGCGCGCCGATCGCCGTGCGGCACCGGTCGACGAGCTCGCCGGCGACCGCGGCCGCCACCCGGGTCGAACCCGAGCGGGCCAGGACGGCCACCGCCTCGGTCACGTCGTCGTAGTCGCCCGCCGTCGCGGCGCCGAGCAGCTCGTCGGTGAACTGCCGGACGGACACGCCCGGTGCGGGATTCCCGTTGTCGGTCATCCGGGCCGCTACCCGGGGCGGCTCCGGCCAACCGGAAACCCGCTGGGCGTCACTCCCTCTCCGGCCGGGGCGGGCACGGGGGTCGTTCCGGACGAGGGTCGCGGCGATGGCCGCCGGCTCGGTGTCGAGGTCCTGGGAGGTTGCGGCCCGGGTGTTCACCCTGGTGACGCGCGGGGCGGTGCGGTACAACCGGAAGGTGGCCGAGCGCGTCCGGCGTCCCGACCCGCACGGTTCCGTCGAGCGTGACGTGCTGGTGCGGTACCTCGACGCGTGGACCGCGACCGTGCTGCGGTCGCCGCGCGGCGGCACCTACGTCGAGTGCGGCGCCTTCGCGGCCGACGCCGTCCGGGTCTTCGGCGAATTCGCCGACCGGCTGGACGGCCACCACCTCGAGGTGGTGCTCGTCGGGGCGGGCGTGCCGGACGGGGTGCCGGCGGGTCTGCCGGTCCGGACGGCCGGCGACCTCGGGGACGTCCGGGTGCCCGGGCCGATGCTGGCGCACCTGGCCGGGGCCTGGCCGCCGTCCCTGGTGCGGGGGAAGGCGCACGAGGTCCTGCTCACGGCGCCACCGGGAACGGGCCACCGCGAGCGGCTGCGGGCCGCCGGGCTCGGGTGCGCGGTGGCCGTGGACCTCGTCGCCGAGGACGGGACAGCCCGCACGCTGGTCTTCGCGACGGCGGACAGCCGGCACCCTCGCGACGTTCAAGAACGAACTGTGGGCGGTGGACGAGTTCGCCGGCATCCGCTACCGCGACCCGGGTGACGCAGAGGGCACGCTGGTCGACATCTCGCTCACCCCGCCGCTCCTGCCGTTGCGGCGGGCGCTGCTGGCGGAACTGGCCCGGCGCGGCACCGGCACCGTCGCCGAGCTCCAGCGCTTCACGCTGCTCGAGACGATCTACCGGCCCGAAGACGCGGTCGGCGCGCTGACCGCCGCCGTGGCGGCCGGCCAGATCACGCGGCAACCGGAGAAGGGCCGCCTGAGCCCACGCACGGTCCTGTCGGCCGGCCGGTGACGCCCGGCCCACGAGGAGTGCGACGCTGATGCCGTCCGGCAGCGGCACCGGGACTTCGACGTTCACGCAAGGCACGCCACGCGCCGGTGCTTCCCGGAATCGCGGAGCCGACTGGGCGGTGCTCCCCACCATCCCGGCACCGGCGCAGGTCGGCTCGAGCACCGCCCACACCTGGTCCGGCAGAGCACCCTAGTCGGCGGCGGCGACCGGCTGCGGGTGGGCGGCCGGCGTCAGCGTCGGGCGGAGTGCGGTGACCAACGCCGTGGTGACGACCAGGTGCATCAGCATCAGGCCGACGACGTTGGCCGCCGTGGCGCCCGCGGTGAGCAGCATCAGGTCCGGGATCCAGGTCAGAACCAGGACCGCGGGGACGACCACGCGCAGCGCGTGCGGCGCCCGGCGGGCGATGACCGACCACCCGACGGTGCCCAGCAGCAGGCCGAGCACGGTGGCGGGCAGGTAGGCCGCGGGGGACAGGCCCATGCCGATCCCGCCGTCGTCGAGGGCCGAGGCGCCGAGCGCGATGACGGTGTTCGCCGCGGCCGCGGCCAGCAGGGCCAAGCCGAGGCGGAGCGCGGTGAGCTTGGGGGACATCGGTTCTCCTTGGGTTGCGTGTTCAACCAGAAGGTAGGTTGGGTTGCGTGTTAAAGTCAAGGCCGTGAGCGACGAACAGCCGGCCCGCTGGCTCGGCGAAGACGAGCGGCGGGCCTGGATCAACCTGGCGAAGGTCCTGCTCACGCTGCCGGGTGCGCTGGAGAGCCAGCTGCTGCGGGACGCCGACCTGACGCTGCTGGGCTACATGATCTTGGCCCGGCTTTCGGCGGTGCCGGGCGAAAGCCTGCGGATGAGCGAGATCGCGGAGATGGCGAACGGGTCACTGCCCCGGATCTCCCACGCGGTGGCGCGCCTGGAGGACCGCGGGTGGGTCACGCGGGAGGTCTGCACGGGGCAGGGCCGCCGGTTCACGACCGCGACGCTGACCGACGCCGGCCGCGCGCACCTGGCGGCGGCCGCGCCCGAGCACGTCGCGACGGTCCGCCGTCTGGTCGTGGATCCGCTGGGCGCGGACTTCGTGCGCATCGGCGACGCCGTCGCGCGGATCGTCGAGACACTGGGGCTGCCCACGGAGATCCTCAAACCGTCGTAGTTCCGCGGGCGACGACTTGGTTCGCGAGCCCGGGGCAAAAGCCGATCTTCAGGCACGCGACCCATGCCGAGGGCGCCACGCAGCCGATTTTCCGGGAATTGAGAACGCGGGCCCTGACGGCGGTGATTTTCCGGCGAACACCCGGAGATTCACCGACCGGGCGTTCGTAAAAGAATCATCGAAAAGCGCGGGGGGATTTTCGAGCGCCGGAACCGCGCCACGCGGGAAGCAGGTGGTGCGCCATCGCGAGGACCACGCCGGCCGCCGCGCACGACCACCGGTCCGGGACCGGCTGGGGCGCGCCCAGCACCGCGCACCCGGCACTGCCCGCGGCGAGCGCGACCGCCCGGACCACCACCGCCCACGACACCGTCCCCGCGCCGAAACACCCGCACGGCACCCCCGCCCGGCGGGTGCGCAACACTGCCGTGTAACCGGCGAAAGCGCAGTACAGGACGGCCTGCGCGGTGACGGGCACGCCCGCGGCCGCCGGGGCGGTGAGCAGGACGGCGAGCACGGCCGCGCCCACGAGCAGTTCCGCGGCCGTGCTCGCCGCAGCCACGGCCGGCGGCAGCAGGCGGTGCACCCGCAGCACCGCCCGGTGCTCCCGGGGCCGTACCGCGTGGACCGCGCCGGCGGCGGTCAGGAGAATCGCCCCGAACGCCGTCAGTGCCGTCGTTCCCGCGGACCAGAACGTGGGCGTGAACGCCGTGTGCATGAGACCCAGTGTATTCCCTGACAAAAATGCCGTCCCCGATCGGAGCAATCTTTCCGTTATCGGAAAACGATCGTGGCCACCGCCGAATCCGTCGGTTAGTCTCACCGGGCGGATTCCGGAAATCGGAGGGCACATGGCGACTCGACGGCTGCGGTTGGTGGCACCGGGCGGTGACCGGGTGACCGTGGGCCTGCCCTCGGCCGCCCCGGTTTCCCACGTGGTGGCCGGCGTCCGGTTCGTCGGCGGCTCGTACGGCACCGGGTTCCAGATCGGCGCGCGCGGCTACCACGACTTCGCGTGCACGTACGTCGCGCCGGCCGACCCGCGCGAACGGCTGGTCGTGCACGGCCGGGAGGTGGTCGTCGCCGAGGCGCGCGACGGGCAGTCGTCCGTGGCCACCCTGATCGGCGAACACCACGAGCTGATGACGGTGTTCGCCGGGCCGGCGCCCCGCCGCGGCCGCGTGCTCGACCTGTTCGGGGCGCTGCGGATCGAAGACCACGTCGACGGCATGACCGTCGTCCCGCGCGCGGAGACGCTGCTGGACGCGATGAACGAGCACTTCGTGGTCGTGGTGCAGGACCACGGTTCGCTGTCCATCCCCGCGCCGCGCCAGGCCGCGGCCCTGCTGCCGCGGCACGCGGGCGCGCGCACGCGGCACGGCGAGGTCTGGAAGGCCGGGTACGGCGGGGATGCCGCGCGCTCGTTCGTGCTGGGCTGCCCGGCCGGCGTGGCCGAGGTCCACCTCGCTGACACGCCGGCCAGGACCGAGCGGGAACGGCTCGACTGGCTCGACGGCATCGACATCGCCTGGGACCGCCGATGACCCCGTCCCTCGCGGTCACCCTGCTCACCTGGGCGGCGATCCTCCTGCTGTTCTTCGGGCTGGCGGCCGTCCTGCGCGAAGTCCGGTTGCTGCGCGGCGTGGTCGCCCGGAACGCCGACGGGTTCACGGCCGCACCCCCCGATCTCGACCTCGGCCCGCGGTTCGCCGGCGAGAGCGGCCGGATCGTGGCGGCGGTCGATTCGGGCTGCCCGCTGTGCCTGACGGTGGTCGAGCGGCTGGCCGGGCTCGGCGCGGACGCGACCCTGCTGACCCACGAGTCCCCGGCGAGGTGGGCGGACCTGGCTCGCGGCCTGCCGGTGGTCAGCGACGGCGAAGCGTGGCGATCGGTCTCCCACCTTTCGCCGCCGGTGCTGATGCTGCTCGGCGAAACCGGTCGCGTTCGCCGGGTGCTGCTGCCGGTCCGGGCGGCCGAAGTGGACACGACGCTGGCCGAATGGGCCGGCCCGCAGTCAGGAGGTGGAGCCGGTGACGCTGGAGTTGTCGCACATCCCGGAGCTTGACCGGCCCGGGCCGGTGGCCGGCGAGACGCGCGCGGGGCGGAAGCTGAAGACCCGCGGCACGCGCCGGACGTTCCTGCGCGCGGTGGCGCTGGGCGCGCTGACGATCGGCGCGACCGCGCTCGACTGGTCGGGCCTGTCCCGCGTGCGGCAGGCGAACGCGGAGTTCAGCCCGTACGGCATGCCGGGCTTCGACCGCAACGACTGCCGGGACGCCTACCCGACCGGCTACGCGGAACTGACCGACACCAGCGGCGCGTACGTCGGCAGCTACGCCGCCTGCTTCGGCGGGTTCTGGCGGGGCAGCACCTACTGCGAAGCGGGCTGGCACAAGTACGGCACGTGGAACGAGGGCGGCATCCAGGTCGACCACCAGCCGGTGGCCAACACGTGCGGCCAGTTCGTCGGCAAGAACGCGTGGCGGTGGACCACGCCGGATCAGAAGGTCTACCGCTGCTCCGACGGCTTCTCGACGTTCTGGGGCGGCGGGTACACCGGCCAGACCTACCTGACGATCTGCCGCGCCGCCCTGTGACGGCCGGGGAACCCCGGCGCCGGTGGCACCCGCTGACGATCGCCGCCGGCCTCGTGCTGGCGGCGGCCGCGGTGACGATCGCGCTGGTGGTCGCGCCGGGCCGGCTGCTGCCGGCCGCGTGGCTGGTCCTGTGCGCGTCGGCCGGCTTCGCCACGAGCGGCTCCAGTTGAAGCCGGAACTCGGCCTTCGTGCTGAGCTCGCCGGTCTGGCGGGGCACTCCGACACTGGCGTTCTGCGCCGGCCTGGTTTCCGGTGGCGCGCTGAGCGCCCTGGTCCTGATCGTGGCCGGTGCCCTGCTGCGCGAACCGCTCCCGGGGTTCGCGCGCTGGGCCGTGGTGGCCGCGGCGCTGGGTGCGGTGCTGCTGCGGGAAACCGGCGTGTGGTCGTTCCGGCTGCCGGAGAACCGCAGGCTGGTCCCGGACACGGTGTTCCGCCTCGGCCGCCACCTCGGCCCGCTCCAGTTCGGCTTCGAAATGGGCACGGGCGCGCGCACCTACCTCCCGAGCGGCCTGCCGTACGTGGCGGCGATCGCGGTGGCCCTGACGGCTTCGATCCCCGCGGCCCTGTGCGCGGGCGTGGGATTCGGGCTGGGGCGGGCGCTGATGACGACGGCGAACCTGCGGTACGACGGGGAGAGCGGCTGGGATGGTGAGTGGCGGGCCCACGGCCGGGAGCTGAAGTTCCTGACCGTGGCTGCCTTCGTCGTGCCACTGACTGCGATCGCGGTGTTGTCCGGTACGGCCTGATCGCGGTCTGGTTGTCGGCGTTGCCTTCGGTGTCGCGGATGGGGAGTGGCCGGGACGGCGAACGGCGGCCCCGGTCGGGAGTTGAATCTCCTGACCGGGGCCGCCTTTGTCGTCCCGCTCGCCGTTACGGTGCCGTCTGGTACGCCCTGATCACCGTCTGGACAACCGAGTTGCCTTCCGTGTCCCGGGCCGTGATCCGCAGCGACACGAATCCCTCGCCCGGCGGGTTGTGCACCACCGCGAGGCCGCCGTTGCCGATGCGCGCCGCCGGTACCACCGTCCACCGTGCACCGTCGTCCGTGGACGCTTCGACGCGCAGGTCCGCCAGCCGGAACTCGCCCGCGCCCGGCTGCCGCTGCGCGGTCAACGCGAGCACGAACGGCTTGCCCGCCGGGGCGCGGCTCTGGTCGTCGACCGCGCCTTCGGCCCGGACCACCAGCAATGGCAACGGTTTCGCCGGGGCCGTCAGGCCCGGCTCGTGGAACGTCCAGGCCACGTCCGCCCCGGTGCCGACCACCGACCACGGCACGCTGCGCGTGGCGACCGACCGCAGGGTGTACGTGCCCGGGCCGTCCGGGATGGCCAGTGCCCCGATGGCCGGGTTGGCGGCCGTCGCCAGCGTGACGCCGTCGCGTGAGAGCGTCGCCGTGCCCGTCAGGCCCGCCGGGGGTGTGGTGTACTGCTCCGGGTCGCTGCCCGACACCAGCGGGATCGCGTACACCAGCTGGTTCCCGGCGCGGAGCACGCCCCAGCCGTCCTGCGGCGCGCCGAACGCGGGCCCGAGCGGCGCCCGGTTCCACCCCGAACGCTGGAACCCCGGCCGGTAGGTGCGGTACGAATAGTTGCTTTCCGCGTCGGTCAAGGGATCCGGGTACACCGCCAGGAGGTGCTGCCAGCTCACCCCGGTCGTGTAGTACTCGGTGCGCCGGCTCGGCAGCGCCTGCGCCGCGACCTGGTAGGTCCCGCTGTCGGCGCCCGGGAAGCCGAAGGTGACGTCGTCGAGGCGCAGGCTGTCGGCCGGCTTGCCCTGGGTGTGGTACCGGGCGTCGACCACCACGAGATCGCGGTCGCGCACCCGGAACACGGGGTCGGCCGGCACGCGGCCGCGTTCGAGCAGCGCCAGCTGGTAGACGTACCCGCCGGGTGGCTGCGGGCCCAGCGTCGCCCGGAAGTACAGCCCGTAGGTGTGGTCGGTGACCTCGCGGTCCGAGCCGGCCGCGTACAGCTCGGTGCCGGGCTGGATGATCCACGCGAGCGTGTTCGTGCGCGTCCCGGCCGGATTTCCGGAAACCAGGCCGAGTTCGCCGCCCTGCAGCCGCGCGTCCGGGCGGTCGACCACCGCTCGCAGCGGTTTGGCCGTGCGGGCGTCGAGCGTGATCGCCACGTCGCCGGTGACCGCCTGCCCGGGCCGCGACAGCAGGGTGACGGCCGCCGGCTGCGTCTGCCCGCTGGGATCACCGGACACGTCGAAGGCGTTGAGGTCGTAGCGCCCCTTGGGCACCCGGACCACGGCCGTGCCGTCGGCGCGGAACGGCCGGACGCCGAACGCGGCCCCCGTCGTGGTGTCGACCAGCGTGGCGACGCCCGCGGTGAACCGCCCGTCCCGGCCGATCAGCCGCACGGACACGTCGTAGCTCTCGGTTTCCAGGAAGGCACCCAGCGCGGTCTGCACGGTGACCCCGGGCGCCGTGGCGGTCAGCCTGCCGCCGTACTGCCCGGCCGCGTCCCCGCCCGCCCGGAGGGTGACGCCGACGTCGGCGTCACCGTGCGCGGGCACCACGACCGACGCGGCCGACGGCGTGAACAGCGGCGAGGTCGCGGCCAGCGCCAGCGTGACGGCCGCATCGCCGTCGTTGTGATAGGTCACGGTCTTCGTGACGGGTGTCGCCCGCGGCCAGGCGACGAAGCCCCAGCCGAGGCTGCCGGTGGTGGCGGTGACCTGCTGGGTGACCGCCCGCCCGGCGTCCACCCGGCCGGCGCCCTGCTCGACGACGTCGGCGGTGGGCTTCGCGGTGCTCGTCAACGTCGACTTGAGCCGGCCGGCGAGCCAGTCCGGGTGCCGCTGGAGCAGCAGCGCCGCCGTGCCGGCGACGTGCGGCGCCGCCATCGACGTCCCGGACAGCCGGGCGTAGTCGGCGTCCACCGGCGCGAGGTCGCCGTCCCGCGTGCCCGCCGCCCTGGCCGAGACGATGCCCTCGCCCGGGGCGGCGAGGTCGGGCTTGACCGCGTGGTCGCCCAGCCGCAGGCCCCGGTTGGAGAACGCGCTGGTGGTGTCCTGGGCCGACACGCTGCCGACGGCCAGCGCCGCATCGGCCGCGGCGGGCGCGACGACCGGCATCGGTTCGGGCAGGTCGAGCGAGCGGTCGTTGCCCGCCGCGGCGACGAACAGGGTGCCGTAGCGGGCGGACAGCGTGTTCACCGCCTGCGACACCGGATCCGTGCCGTCGGTCGCGTCGCCGCCCAGGCTCATGTTGACCACGCGGACCTGCGGCGCGAGCCACTCCATGCCGGCGATGACCGCGGATTCCGGGCAGCCGTAGGCGACGCAGACCTTGCCGCTGATCAGCCGGGCGTCCGGGGCGACCCCGCGGTAGCGGCCGCCGGAGGCGGCGCCGGTGCCGGCGATGATGCCGGCGACGTGCGTGCCGTGGCCGAGGTCGTCGCTCGCGTCCGGCGGGGTCCCGGTGAAGTCCCGGGCGGCCACGACCTTGCCGGCCAGGTCCGGGTGGTCGGCCTTCACCCCGGTGTCGAGCACGCCGACCGTGACACCGAGGCCGGTGTACCCCGCCTGCCAGGCGGCCGGGCCGCCGATCTGCGGCACGCTGACGTCGAGGGCCGGGGTGGCCAGGCCGTCCAGCCAGACCCGGTCGACGCCGCCCCGCAGCGCGGACCCGGCGGTGAGCCAGCGCCAGAACTCCGTCCCGCGGCGCCGGTCCTGGCGCAGCGCCGAACCGCGCACGCTCGGCAGGTCGCGGACGGCCGTGGTGGCCGGTGGCGTGGCGGGGGCGCCGGCGGAATAGGTGAGGATCAGGGGGAGGGTGCCGGCCGGGTCGGCCAGGTGCTGGCGCAGCAGTTCGGAAATGTCGAACAGCCGGGAATCGAGCCTGCCGGAGGTCACCAGCGCGAGCGCGTCCGACGGCACCACGGTGATATCACCGGGCTTCGTGCCGGTGGTCGTTTCGCGGAAGAAGCCGATCCGGTCGCGGCCAGGGCCCGGTTCGACCACGACCGTGCTTTTCCCGCGTGGATTCGGCAGCACCCGCACCCGGTCGCCGGTGATCAGCGTGACCGACTGCCCGGGATCGCCGTGGTCGGCGGGCAATGCGACCGGTTGTGCGACCGCCGGAACGGGCAGGGAAAAACCCGCCACCACCACGGTCGCCACCGCCAGCTGTCTTCGATGCATGTCAGGACCCTCCGGCCGAGCTCGTTTCCCCCGGATTTACGTCGGCACCGTCCACAATGCTGCGGAATGGCCGCGGACACGTTAACACCGGCCGGGGCGGATCAGGCAATACGTCGATTCCGTGAACCAACAGCCGACAATTGATCACCGGAATGCTGCCACGCCCGAAATGGGGCGAATTTCAATTCACCCGGATGCCGGGGGCGGCACCGGCAGGCGTGGCGGCGCCGTGCTGGCGCGGGCGGTCAGCGCTGGGGCGAGGAGCCGGGTGCCGGGCGCGCCGGTGCCGTCGAGCTGCCCGATGAGCGTTTCGACGGCCAGCGCGCCGATCTCCCGCGCCGGGATCGCCACGCAGGTCAGGTCGAGGAGGCCGGGCGCGGTCAGGCTGTCCGGGCAGACCGCGACGAGGGAGATGTCTTCGGGCACCCGCAGGCCCCGGCGGTGCAGGCCGGCCAGCACCGCGGGCAGCGCCGATTCGTTGTGCACCACCAATCCGGTGACGTCGGGGTGCCGGGCGAACAGCTCGTCCAGGCCGCGCAGCGTCCGCCAGTGGGTGTTGCCCCAGGCCAGTGTGGTCGCGCGGAGGCCGCGCCGGTTCGCTTCCGCCGCGAAGCCCCGCGCGAGCCGGGTCGCGGAACTGCTGCCGCGCCGGTAGGCCGCGGCCGGCGAGCCGATCAGGGCGACGTGCTCGTGCCCGAGGCCGGCGAGGTGGCCGAAGCACAGGGCGCCCGCCGCGGCGAAGTCGAGATCGAGGCAGCCGAGCCCGCGCGGCCGGTCCGGCACGCCGATCAGCACGGCGGGCTTGCCCAGGCCGAGCAGCACGGGCACGCGCGGATCGGCCGCTTCGACGTCCATCACCACGACACCGTCGGCGACGGACGAGGACACCGCGCGGCGCAGCGCGGCGGCGCCGTCTTCGGCGGTGAGCAGCAGCAGGGCGTGGTCGCGGGCGCCGGCCGCGGTGATGGCGGCGGCCACGAACTCCCGCACGACGACGTCGTGGGGGCCGGCGCGCAGCGGGACGACCAAGGCCAGGACGTTGGTCCGGTGGCCGGTGGCGACCCCGGCCCCGGCGTGCCGGTGGCGACCGTGCTTGCGCATGGCGTTTTCGACTGCCCCCCAGAAGACGGCGACCCCGTCACTGTTCGTCGAACCGCATCGACGACCATCGAAAGTAGAGCACTGTCCGGGGTTGTGCAAGCAGATAGCCGCTGTTGGGAACGCATTCACCGGGCAAGGTGAAGATCGAACCGCTTCGATCATGCGGCAGCGGATTCACCGGGTGCGCCAGAACGCGGTCAGCGCCTCGGCGGCCGGCTTCGGGTGTTCCGACGGCCACCGGTGCGGGGCGCCGTCGAGGACGGCCACCTGTGCGCCCGCGCGGTCGGCGGCCCAGCGGTGCTGCGCGGGCGTGCCGTTGCCGTTGGCGGTGTCTTCGGCCGCGAGCAGCGCCAGGCCCGGGGTCGCGCGGGCCCGGCCGAGGTCTTCGCCCAGCCGGGTCATGGCCGGCTGGGCGGCCGACCGCAGCAGGGACAGGACGGCCTGGCCCATGCCGGGGTTCAGCCCGGCGGCGACGGCCTCGCCGGCGTCACCGGTGATGCCCAGCCGCGCCACCACCCGGCGGCGGTGGTCGATGTCGCCGCCGAGAGCTCGCGCGCGGACGCTTCCCCGGTTGCGGGGGTCTGCCAGACCCGGGCCATCGAGTGCCAGATGAACCCGGGCGCGAGGACGCCCATGGCGTCCGACGCCGAGTGCGTCGATAAGCGGGTTCCGGACGGCGGCGGTTTCGGGGTTCCCGTGGGCGAAGACGAGAAGGGCCGGGCCGCTCATGGCCCGAGGTACTTACTTGCGTGTCGACACGCAAGTTAGTCCCGCGGAGGGATTGACCGGTCGGGCCGCGTGGCGTCGCGGAGCCCGGCGGCGGCGAACGCGAGGACCTGGTCGACCAAGCCGGACAGTTCGCTCGTCGCCGCCCCGGCCTGGGCCTGCCCCTCGCGGGTCACGTAGATCTCCCGCAGGCCGGTGACCACGGTGGTGGCCGCGAGGCGGGGGAGCAGGGCGTCGCCCGGGAGGCCGATGTCCTCGCCGATGCCCGCGGCGATCAGGAGTTCGAGGTCGCGGTAGCCGGCGCGGGCGTGGCCGCGCAGGTCGTCGTCGGCCATCAGCAGTTCCGCGCGCAGCGCCCGGCGCTGCCAGATGTGCGCCGGGTCTCCGCCGGACTCGCGGTCGCGCGTGTCGAGGTCGCGCATGGTCGCGTGCATCCAGTCGCGGATCGCGTCGAGGGTGCTCTCCGAGGTCCGGCCGCGCAGCCGGTGCGCCAGGGACTCCGGGGTGAACGGGTCGTCGGCGAACAGCAGATCTTCCTTGGCCGGGAAGTGCAGCGTGACCGTGCGGGTCGCGACGTCGGCCGCCGCCGCGATCTGCGCGATCGTCGTTTCGCGGTAGCCCTGGCTCGCGAACAGGTCCAGGGCCGCCTCCCGGATGCGGGTCCGGGTCTGGGCCTTCTTCCGCTCACGGCGGCCGTCACTCGCGATCACGGGGCGAGCTTACCATCGGAGGCAAAAATACAGTCCGTGCTACTGTTAGCTTGTCAGGTAGAAATCGAACAGGAAGACACGTCATGACGAAGAGCTGGTTCATCACCGGAACTTCCAAGGGTTTCGGCCGCGAGTGGGCCGAAGCGGCGCTCGCGCGCGGCGATCGGGTCGCGGCCACCGCACGGGACGTCGAAAGCCTGCGTCCGCTGGTCGACCGGTACGGCGACGCCGTGCTGCCGCTGCGGCTGGACGTCACCGACCGGGCCGCCGCGGTGGAGCGGGCGGCGGCCGCGTTCGGCACGCTGGACGTGCTGGTCAACAACGCCGGCTACGGGCACTTCGGGATGGTCGAGGAACTGACCGAGGAGGAGGTCCGGGCGGAGCTCGAGACGAACTTCTTCGGCACGCTCTGGCTGACCCAGGCCGCCCTGCCCGTGATGCGGCGGCAGGGGCGCGGCCGGATCATCCAGGTCACGAGCGAGGGCGGAGTCCGCGCGTTCCCCGGCATCGGCGCCTACCACGCGTCGAAGTGGGCGGTGGAAGGGCTTTCGGAGTCCTTGCGGCAGGAGGTCGCGGCGTTCGGGATCGACGTCATCTGCCTGGAGCCCGGCCCGTACCGCACGGACTTCGGCGGTGGCAGCGTCCGGCAGAGCGCGCCGGACCCGGCGTACGACACGGTCCGCGAGGCCACGCGCATCGAGTGGGACCTCGGCGATCCGCGGGCGACGCGGGCGCCGATGCTGGAACTCGCCGACACCGACGACCCGCCGCACCGGATGTTCTTCGGCAAGTCATTCGCGGCGGTCGAAGCCGAGTACCGCGCGCGGCTGGACGGCTGGCGCAAGTGGGAACCCCTCGCCCTGGCCGCGTTCGGCTGACCGGTCAGTGCCGGATCACGGCCGGTCGTAGGTGTGGAACCCGCGCCCGGTCTCGCGCCCGAGCAGGCCGGCGTCGACCATGCGGGCGAGCAGCGGCGGCGGGGCGGGTCAGCGGTATCCGGAACTGTCGGACCCGTCTGGCAAAGTGCCGGCCATGACCGAACGACCCGAGCGCCCGCGGGTGCCGCTCACCGGCGGCGAGCGCGAAATCCTCACCGGCCTGCTCGACTACCACCGCGCCACCGTCGCGTGGAAGGCCGGCGGCCTCACCGAAGACCAGGCCCGCCGGGTGCACCTGCCGAGCGAGCTGACGACCGTCGCGGGGCTCGTCGCCCACCTCACCCTCGACGAGTGGTTCTGGTTCGGCGTGGTCGTCAACGGCGAAGCGGACACCTGGGAGGAGAAGCTCGAACAGGACCCGGACGCGGAGTTCCGGGTCCCGCCCGGGACCACCGTCGCAGAGCTCCTCGCGGCCTACGAAAAGCAGTGCGCCCGCAGCCGGGAGATCCTCGGGAAGCGCGACCTCGCCGACGAAGTGACCCACAAGGGCGAGACCTTCAACGTCCGCTGGGTCCTCACGCACATGATCGAGGAGACCGCGCGGCACGTCGGCCACCTGGACGTGTTGCGCGAACTCACCGACGGTCTCACCGGGGAGTGACCTTCCTGGGCGGCAAGGGGAAGAAGCCGCTGGTGCGCTCGACGTAGTCGGCGTACGCCGGGCGCGTGCGGGCCATTCCCTTCTCCAGCATGGGTTTTCCCGTCCCGCGGGCCAGGGTGAACGTCATCGCCACGGGGGAGAGGACGGTCGCCGCGCCCGGCCACGTCGAACAGGCCAGCAGGTAGAGGCCCCACCACACGCACGCGTCGCCGAAGTAGTTCGGGTGCCGCGTGTAGCGCCACAGCCCGGTGTCGAGCACCTTCCCCTGCGACGCCGGGTCGGCCTTGAACCGGCGCAGCTGGTCGTCGCCGACCGTCTCGAACAGGAACCCGAGCAGCCACACCGCGATCCCGAGCCCGCCGAGCACGCCGATGCCGGTGCCGTCCACGGCGAACTGCACCGGCAGCGAAACGAAGTACAGCACCACGGCCTGGACCAGGTACACGCGGAGGAACATCTTGGACGGCCGGTGGCCCATCCGCGCGTACCGCGGGTCCTCCGGCAATCGGTGGTTGCGCAGGTGCAGGTGCACCGAGAGCCGCACGCCCCAGACGACGGTCAGGAGCGTCACCACGAGCCGCAGCGGCAGCGGGCCGTCCCCGAGCGCGAACGCCACCAGGGCGACGAGCGTGAAGCCGAGCCCCCAGAACGTGTCGATCGTGTCGTACCGCTTGCGCGCCCGCGCGATCCCGAAGGTCACCGTCACCGCCACGAGCGTGACGACGGCCGTGACGAGCAGCTGCGGCACCGTCACCACTCCCGCGTCGCGGGCATACCGCTGGTACCGTCCGCGAACGGCCGCACCGCCAGGATCTGGTCCACGCCCATCCGGTTCTCCTCGAACGCCAGCGCCCCGCCCACCAGGTACAGCCGCCAGACCCGCGCGCCCGGCTCGCCGATGAGCGCGACGACGTCGGCCCAGTTCTCCTCCAGGGTGTCGGCCCAGGCCCGGACCGTCCACACGTAGTGCTCGCGCAGCGCGTGCACGTCCCGCACTTCCAGGCCCGCGGTTTCGAGGTGGCCGATCGTCCGGCCGACCGGCCGCATGGTCATGTCCGGGGCGATGTAGCGCTCGATGAACGCCCCGCCGCCGGGCGCGACGTTCCCGCGGGACATCTGCTGGAGCAGGACGCGCCCGCCCGGCTTGACCATGCGGTGCAGCGTCGCCGCGTACGCCGGGTAGTTCACCTCGCCGACGTGCTCGCCCATCTCGATCGAGGCGACCGCGTCGAACGGCGCGTCCGGCAGCTCCCGGTAGTCCTGGCGGCGGACCTCGACGCGGTCTTCGAGGTCGTGCTGGGCGAGCCGGCCGCGGACGTGCTGCAGCTGCTCGGCCGACAGCGTGATGCCGACGGCCTCGACGCCGTGGTGCTTGGCCGCGTGCACGAGCAGCGAGCCCCAGCCGCAGCCGACGTCCAGCAGCCGCATGCCCGGCCGCAGCCCCAGCTTGCGGCAGATCAGGTCCAGCTTGTCGTGCTGCGCCTGGGCCAGGCTCTGCGACTCGGCGGTGAAGTACGCGCTGGAGTAGGCCATCGACTCGTCGAGCAGCAGCTGGTAGAAGGCGTTGCCGAGGTCGTAGTGGTGCGCGATGGCGGACCGGTCGCGCAGCAGGCTGTGCAGCTTCCCGGACAGCCGGGCCTCTTCGGCGGGCGGCTTCGGCGGGAGCCCGGCGACGCCGAGCCGGGCGGCCAGCCGGACGGCCTCGGCCCAGTCACGCGGCTTCAGGTCCACCCGGTTGAGCTCGCCCGCGCGGGTGAGGGCCCAGATCCGGCGGAAGCCGTCCGCGAGGTCGCCTTCGACGTCGAGGTCGCCGGTCACGTAGGCGCGGGCGAGCCCCAGCTCGCCGGGCGCGTAGAGCAGGCGGCGCAGGGCGCGGCGGTTGCGGAGCACGACGGTGGGCGCGTCTTCCGGGCCGGCGCGGGTGCCGTCCCAGGTGCGGAGGCCGACGGGCAGTGGCCCGCCGAGGAGCTTTTCGGCGAACGAAGCGAGGCGGTGCGCGGTCGTGTGCGGCATGCCCGGGATTCGCTCCGCCCGCTCGCGTGGATTGGTCGGCCGGCCCGGCAATCCGGCCGGGCCGCGGTCCCGAAGCACCGGTGTGGAGATCACGGGAGAACGCATCGGCGTCATCGGCGGCGGGGTGGCCGGGCTGACCGCGGCTTACCTGCTGCAGCGCGGGTACGAAGTGCTGCTGTTCGAAGCCGACGACCGCCTGGGCGGGCACGCGCACACGCACGACGTGCCGAGCGACCACGGCGGCACGATCGGTGTGGACTCCGGCTTCATCGTCCACAACGAACGCACCTACCCGACCCTGCTGAAGCTGTTCGGCGAGCTCGGGGTGACCACGCGCGACACCGAGATGTCGATGAGCATCCGCTGCGACGGCTGCGGCCTGCAGTACGCCGGCGCGAAGGGCGTGGGCGGGCTGTTCGCCCAGCGCGGCAACGCCGTCCGCGGCCGGTACCTGCGGATGCTGGCCGAGGTGAAGCGGTTCCACCGGCACGCGAAGCGGCTGCTGGCGGCGAAGGACGCCGGGGACGTCACCCTCGGCGCGTTCCTCGCCATCGGCGGCTACAGCCGCTACTTCGTCGACCACTTCATGCTGCCGCTGGTGTCCACGGTGTGGTCGGCCGACCGCGCCGACACGCTGCGGTACCCGGCGCGGTACCTGTTCGAGTTCCTCCGCAACCACGGCATGCTCTCGGTGCGGGATTCGCCGGCCTGGCGGACCGTCGTGGGCGGTTCCCGCGAGTACGTCGAGCTGGCGGCGAAGCAGCTGACGGCCGTCCACCTGTCGACGCCGGTCCGGTCGATCCTGCGGACCGCGGACGGGGTCGAGATCCGCGACGACGCCGACACGCCGCACCGCGTCGACAAGGTCGTCGTCGCCACGCACGCCGACCAGGCGCTGTCGCTGCTGGCCAACCCGACCGCCGCCGAGCGCGAGGTGCTGGGCGCGTTCCGGTACTCCGGGAACGAAGCCTGGCTGCACACCGACACGAGCGTGCTGCCCTCGCTCGCCGGGGCCAGGGCCGGCTGGAACTACCGCGCCCCCGCCTGCGGCGCGCCGACCGGCGCGGTCCGGGTCAGCTACGACATGAACCGCCTGATGCGGCTCGACGAACCGACCGGGTACGTCGTCACGCTCAACCCCGGCGACGGCCCGGCCCCGGAGCACGTCGTCGCGCGGATGCGCTACGAGCACCCCGTCTACACCCCGGAATCCGTTGCCGCGCAACGCCGGCTGCCCGAACTGAACGACGGCGTGGTCGCCTACGCGGGCGCCTACCACGGCTGGGGATTCCACGAGGACGGTTGCGCCTCGGGCGCCCGCGCCGCGGAAAGCCTGGGCGTGACGTGGTGACGAACGCGCTCTACGACGCCACGGTCGCGCACGTGCGGCGCATCGATCCGCCGCACGCGTTCGCCCACCGCGTGTACCTCTGGCAGGTCGACCTGGACGACCTGCCGCGGCTGCCGTGGTGGCTGCGGCCCCTCGCCCGGTTCGACGCCCGCGACCACTTCGGGGCCGCGGATCCGCGCGGCATCCGCGAAAAGCTGGACGCGTGGCTCGCCGAGCGCGGGGTCGACCTGGGCGGCGGGAAGGTCGTGATGCTGGCCGCCGCGCGCGTGCTCGGGTACGTGTTCAACCCGATCAGCGTCTACTGGTGCCACGACGCCGGGGGCCGGCCGGCGTGCGTCGTCGCCGAAGTCCACAACACCTACGGCGGCCGCCACGCCTACCTGCTGCACCCCGACGAGGACGGCCGGGCCCGCGCGGCGAAGGAGTTCTACGTCTCGCCGTTCCAGGAGCCGGACGGCGAATACCGGATGCGGCTGCCGCACCCGGACGCGCTGCTCGACCTGACCGTGGCGCTCCGCCGCGGGAACTCCACGCCGCTGGTCGCTACGCTGCGGGGAGTTCGCCGCCCGGTGAACCCGCGGTGGCTGGCCCGGCTCGTGCTGGCCCGGCCGCTGCTGCCGCAGCGGGTGTCCGCGCTGATCCGCCGCCACGGCGTCACACTGTGGCTGCGCAAGGCCGCGGTCGCCCCGCGCACCCCGCAGACCGCCGGAGGTCAGCTGCATGGATGAGCAGGCCCGCCCGCGCCCCCTGGCGCCGGTGCCCGCCGAAGTGCCCGCGGGTCCGACGGCCGAAGAACTCATGGTGCGCGTCGCCAAGGGCGACGAGCGCGCCTTCGAGCTGCTCTACGACCGGCTCGCGGGCCCGATCCACGGCCTGGTCCGGCGGATCGTGCGCGACGCGGCCCAGTCCGAAGAGGTCGCCCAGGAGGTGCTCGTCGAGCTCTGGCGCACCGCGACGCGGTACGCGCCGGCCAAGGGCTCGGCGCTGAACTGGGCGATGACACTGGCCCACCGCCGGGCCGTCGACCGCGTCCGCTCGGCGCGCGCCAGCACCGAGCGCGAACAGAAGGCGACCTTCGAGGCCGCCCGCGGGCGCCCGTTCGACGAGGTCTCCGAGTCCGTCACCGCACGGCTCGAACGCTCCCAGGTGCGCCGGTGCCTGTCCTTCCTGACCGATCTGCAGCGCGAGTCCGTGCTGCTCGCCTATTACCAGGGCTATACGTATCGCGAGGTGGCCGAAGTGCTGTCGACGCCGCAAGGGACCGTCAAGACACGGCTGCGGGACGGGCTGATCCGCCTGCGGGACTGCCTGGGGGTGACCGCGTGAGCACGCCAGAGATGCACACCCTGGCCGGCGCGTACGCGCTCGACGCCGTAAACGACGTCGAGCGCGCGGAGTTCGCCCGCCACCTCGAACAGTGCGAGTCGTGCACGCAGGAGGTCGCCGAGCTGCGCGCGACGGCGGCCCGGCTGGGCGCGGCGATGGCCGAAGAGCCGCCGCCGGGCTTCAAGGACCGCGTGATGACCGCCGTGCACGCCACCCGCCAGCTGCCGCCGCAGACCCGGCCCGGCTCGCCGGACCGGCACCGCCGCCCGGCCCGGGCCCCGCGCTGGGCGGTGCTCGTGGCGGCCGCGGCCGCTGTCGTCGGGCTCGCCGCGGGCGGGGTGTTCGGCGGCATCGCGCTGACCCAGCAGCAGGAGCTGCAGGCCGCGCAGAGCCGTCTCGAGCAGGCGAAACAGCAGTTCGCGCCGGTGGCGGCGCTGCTCGCGGCCCCGGACGCCAAGACCGCGCACGGCGAGGCGCCGATCGGCGGCGGCGTCACGGTCGTGGTGTCGCGGTCGCTGAACCGGGTGATGGTGATGGACGCGGGCCTGCCGTCGCAGCCGGGCGGGAAGGTCTACGAAGCGTGGCTGATCAGCGGCGGCGCCGCGCCGCGTTCGGCCGGGGTGATCGCGGCGGCGGACCAGGGCGGCCTGGTCGTGGCGGACGGCGTCGGGAACGCCGACAAGGTCGCGGTGAGCGTCGAACCGGCCGGCGGGTCGGCCACCGGAGCACCCTCCGACGTCCTGATGAGCATGCCCGCGCCCGCCTGATCCGCCGCCATACCAGATCGGGTGGCGGGGGTGCTCGCGGCCCGTCGCTCTTGCGCGCTCGAACGTGTTGTGGCAAAACACCTTTGCGACACACGGCGTGCCTACTGGATTAGAGCCTGCCTGGTGCCTACCGTCCTGCCTAACGTCGGCGGTTGACATAACTCTCGATCTGGGGTTGAGGGTTGATCACCGGCGACGGGCTGTACGGGCACAACGATCAGGAAGGCGGACTTCGATGACGCCCCCGCACAACTACCTTGCGGTGATCAAGGTGGTCGGCATCGGCGGTGGCGGCGTGAACGCCGTGAACCGCATGATCGAGGTCGGCCTCAAGGGTGTCGAGTTCATCGCGGTGAACACCGACGCACAAGCACTGCTCATGTCCGACGCCGACGTCAAGCTGGACATCGGCCGCGAGCTGACCCGTGGCCTCGGCGCGGGCGCCGCCCCCGAGGTCGGCCAGAAGGCCGCCGAAGACCACCGCGAAGAGATCGAAGAGGTCATCAAGGGCGCCGACATGGTGTTCGTGACCGCGGGCGAGGGCGGCGGCACCGGCACCGGTGGCGCGCCGGTCGTCGCGCAGATCGCCCGCAAGCTCGGCGCGCTGACCATCGGCGTCGTGACCCGCCCCTTCACCTTCGAAGGCAAGCGGCGCGGCAAGCAGGCCGAAGACGGCATCCAGGCGCTGCGCAACGAGTGCGACACGCTCATCGTCATCCCGAACGACCGGCTGCTGCAGCTCGGCGACATCGGCGTCTCGCTGATGGACGCGTTCCGCTCCGCGGACGAGGTGCTGCTCTCCGGTGTCCAGGGCATCACCGACCTGATCACCACCCCGGGTCTGATCAACCTCGACTTCGCCGACGTCAAGAGCGTCATGTCCGGCGCGGGCTCCGCGCTGATGGGCATCGGCTCGGCGCGCGGCGAGGGCCGGGCCATCCAGGCCGCGGAGAAGGCGATCAATTCGCCGCTGCTGGAGGCGTCGATGGACGGTGCCCACGGCGCGCTGCTGTCCATCGCGGGCGGCTCCGACCTGGGTCTGTTCGAGATCAACGAGGCGGCGTCGCTGGTCCAGGAGTCCGCGCACCCGGACGCGAACATCATCTTCGGCACGATCATCGACGACTCCCTCGGCGACGAGGTCCGCGTCACGGTGATCGCCGCCGGGTTCGACGCCGGCGCGCCGACGCACAAGAAGCTGGACCCGTCGACGTTCGGCTCCGGCTCGCGGCCGTCGGGGACCACCGCGTCGGCCTCGGCCGGCCAGGTTTCGAACCCGCAGTCGCCGCCGTCGGGGGCCACCCCGGTGCCGTCCGCGGGCAGCTCCGGCTACCCGGTGGCGCCGCCGCGGACGCACTCGCCGCTCCCGTCGGCGGGCGGCAACCAGCCGTCCGGCGGGCTCCCGCAGCCCGGCGGCGGTTCGCGCGGCTACTCCCCGCTCGGCTCCAACGCGACCCAGGGCAGCCTGCCCGGGCGCGCGATGCCGGTGCACGACGACCCGTCGGACGACGAGGTCGACGTCCCGCCGTTCATGCGGCGCTAGCCACCAGCTCCGGAGGCCACCACCCGCGAACTAGAGTCGTGGGTGGTGGCCTCCGGCAATTCCGGCCGGACGTGCCGGCAGCCGGCTCGGAACCGGCGGCCGGCGACTTTCAGGAGGATTCGTGCGGGTTCGGCGAGTGGTGACGACCAGGGCGGGCGGTGCGTCCAAGCCGCCCTACGACACCTTCAACCTGGGTGACCACGTCGGCGACGACGAGGGGAACGTCTACGCCAACCGCAAGCGCCTGGCCGCCGAGCTGGGCCTCGCCGAGGACAAGCTGGCCTGGATGGAACAGGTCCACGGCCGCACGGCGACCATCGTCGACGGCACGGAGACCGCCGCGGCGGAAGCGACCGACGCCCTGGTCACGGCGACCTCGGGCGTCGCGCTCGTGGTCCTGGTCGCCGACTGCGTCCCGATCCTGCTGGCCGACGCCGAGGCGGGGGTGGTCTCGGCGGTGCACGCCGGCCGGGTCGGCACCCGGGTCGGCGTGGTCCCGGCCGCGGTGCGAGCCATGCAGGAGGCGGGCGCGCAGGTCGGCCGGATCGAAGCCCTGCTCGGCCCGGCCATCTGCGGCGACTGCTACGAGGTTCCCGCCGAAATGGCCGCCGACGTCGAGAAACACGTCCCCGGCAGCGCGTGCAGGACCCGCCGGGGCACGCCCGGCCTCGACCTGCGCGCGGGGCTCTGGCGGCAGCTCGCCGACCTCGGGGTCGGCAAGATCGGCGTCGACCCGCGGTGCACGAACGAGGACAAGACGCTGTTCAGCTACCGCCGCGACGGCACCACCGGGCGCATCGCCGGCATCACCTGGATCGAGGCGTGACCTCCCGGAAGGCCGAGCTGGCCGAAAACCTGCGCGAGGTCGAGGCGCGGATCGCCGCGGCGTGCCGCGCCGCCGGGCGCGCCCGCGACGAGGTCAAGCTGATCGCCGTCACGAAGACGTTCCCCGCCTCCGACGTCGCGCTGCTGGCCGAGCTCGGCGTCACGGACGTGGGGGAGAACCGCGACCAGGAGGCCGGCCCGAAAGCGGCCGAAGTCCCGGGGCTGCGGTGGCACATGGTCGGCCGGTTGCAGCGAAACAAGGCGAAGTCCGTGGCCGGGTGGGCCGACGAGGTGCAGTCCGTCGACTCCGCGCGGCTCGCCGACGCGCTCGCCAAGGCGGTGCACACCCTGCGTTACGGCGGTAAACGTGATCAACCCCTCGACGTGCTCATCCAGGCCAGCCTCGACGACGATCCCGAACGCGGCGGCTGCCCGCTCAGCGAGCTCAACGCGTTGGCCGATCACCTCGCGCAGTCCGATGACCTGCGGCTTCGTGGCCTGATGGCCGTCGCACCGCTGGATGCGGATCCGGCGGCCGCCTTCGAACGGCTCGCTCGCGCGAGTGAAGCGTTGCGCAAAGATCACCCGAATGCCGCAGAAGTCTCCGCCGGGATGAGCCATGATCTCGAGCAGGCGATCACGCACGGCTCCACGTGTGTGCGTGTCGGAACCGCGCTGCTCGGCGAGCGCGGTTTAGCCTCGCCGTAGGGAGCCCGCCCGGTTGTCACGTTTCGTGGCCGCCCGCGCGGGGCACTGACGGCGTGGAGAACAGTCAGTGCGGGAGCGGCTAGGGCTAGGGAGAGGCATGAGCGCGCTGCAGAAGCTGAAGGCCTACTTCGGGATGGTGCCCGCTGACGACGACGGCTACGACGACGGGGACGACTACCGGCGCGGTTACGACGACGACTACGACTCCTACGAGGAGCCGGCCCCGCGGTCGTCGCGTTCACGGTACCGCGAGGTCGACGACACGTATGACGAGCCCATCAGCCGCAGCCGGTCACGCTCCGTGGCCAGCTCCGAGCCGGCTGTCCACGGCGCGCTCGCCATGGACCGTCAGCCGGAGCCGGTGGCGCGCCTGCGACCGGTCACCGAACCGGTCGTCCGTCAGCCGGTGCGTGACCCGTTGAGCCGCATCACCACGCTGCACCCGACCAGCTACGCGGAGGCGCGGGCGATCGGGGAGCACTACCGCGAGGGCATCCCGGTGATCATGAACCTCACCGAGATGGAGAACGCGGACGCGAAGCGGCTTGTCGACTTCGCCGCCGGGCTGGCGTTCGCGCTCAGAGGGTCGATGGACAAGGTCACCAACAAGGTGTTCCTTCTCTCACCGCCCGATGTGGACGTCACGGCGGAAGACCGCCGGCGGATTGCCGAGGGCGGATTGTTTTTGCGGGGCTGAAGTCACGGGGACCGCTGAGCGCAAGCAGACGTGACTTTGCCGACCCGATCCGGGGTCGGCCGCCTCAACTGCGTCTTCGGAGAGGACGCCCGGTTAGAGTAGGTACGTGGAAGCTGTGTGGCTGGTCGTCTGGTACGTGCTGTTCGCCTTCTGGCTGCTGCTGACGGCGCGGATCGTGGTCGAACTCGTCCGGACCTTCGCGCGTGAGTGGCACCCGGCCGGAGGGGTTGCGGTCACGCTCGAGACCATCTACACAGTGACGGACCCGCCGGTTCGTCTGTTCAGACGAATCATTCCGATGGTTCGAATCGGCGGCGTCGGACTGGACTTGTCGATTATGGTGCTGCTGCTGGTTGTGTTCTTCGCGATGCAACTGGCGACTCCAAGTTGATCGGGGAAGAACTTGGATGGACCCTGCAGGCCATGGAGTGCGTGAGGTGATCTGATGTCGTTGACCCCCGCTGACGTGCATAACGTTGCGTTCAGCAAGCCGCCCATCGGCAAGAGGGGCTACAACGAGGACGAGGTGGACGCGTTCCTCGACCTGGTGGAGACCGAGCTGGCCCGCTTGATCGAAGACAACAACGAGCTGCGCCAGCAGATGGAACAGCTGGACGCGGAGCTCGAATCGACCCGCAGCGAGCTGGAGAGCGCCAAGGCGAACGTCGGTGCGCCCCCGATGCGTGAAGAGCCGTCGCGGCGCCTGGCGCCGGTGCCGCCGCCGCAGTCGGCCATGGAGCAGACGCAGGCGCACTCGATGGTCGCGGACAGCACCGAGCCGAACGTGCAGGCCGCCAAGGTCCTGGGCCTGGCCCAGGAGATGGCCGACCGGCTCACCGCCGAGGCGAAGACCGAGTCCGACGGGATGCTGGCCGAGGCCCGCACCAAGTCCGAGCAGCTGCTCTCGGACGCCCGGGCGAAGTCCGACTCGATGGTGAACGAGGCGCGCACCCGCGTCGACACGATGCTGAACGACGCGCGGACCCGTGCCGAGACCCTGGAGCGCCAGGCGCGCGACAAGGCGACGACGCTGGAGCGCGAGTCGCAGCGGAAGTACACCGAGACGATGAACAGCCTGAACTCCGAGAAGAGCGGGCTGGGCAAGAAGATCGAAGAGCTGCGCACGATCGAGCGGGAGTACCGCACCCGGCTGCGCGGGTTCCTCGAGTCCCAGCTGCGCGAGCTCGACGACCGCGGTTCCGCGGCCCCCGCGTCGGCCTCGTCGAACTCCGGGCAGTCGTCCGGCTCGACGAGCGGCGGGCAGGGCTACTCCTTCGGCCCGCGGGCCGAAGCCGGCTGATTTCCGCTCCTGGTCCACCCCGCCGGCCCCGTCGGCGGGGTGGACCACGGCTCGGAGTCGATCCGGTACCGCCCGTGGGCGGGTCGTGGTCCGCTCCCGGGTGGTTCGTGTTGTAATTCAGCGTGCTTTACATCGTGCTGGTCCTGGTACTGGCGGCGCTGGGGTTGCTCGTCACCGCGCTCATCACCGCGTCTTCGCTGTGGGCGTGGGTCTCCATCGGGCTTTCCGTGCTGGCCGGGCTGATCCTGGTCGCCGACTGGCTGCGCCGCCGGCGCCGGTCCGCGTCCCCGGCCACTCCGCCGGCCACCTCGCCTGCCGAGGCGGCGGTCGAGGCCCCGGCCGAGGCCCCGGCCGACCCGGCGCCGGAACCCGCCGAAGAAGAACAAACCACCCTGATCCCGGCCGCCGGCGAGCTGGGTGACCCGGCCGACACGCCCGAGCCCCAACCCGAGCCGGTACCCGAGCCCGAGCCGGAACCCGAGCCGGACGCTTCAGCCGAGGCCGAAACGAACCCCGATGCCGAGCCGGGCGTGGAAGAAACCCCGGACGCGGACGTCGCCGTCCTGACCGACCTCGAGGACGAGGTCGTGGTGGTCGACGAGCGCCCCCGCTACCACCTCCGCACGTGCCCCTGGCTCGGCACCCGCGACACGATCCCGATCGGCGTGGGCGAGGCCCGCCAGCTCGGCTTCACCCCCTGCGCCACCTGTACCCCCGACGCCACCCTGGTCGCCCCCCACCGCTGACCCGTGTCGACCCTCCAATCACCCGTGTCGACCCTCCAATCACGAGTGATGACCTCCCAATCACACGTGATGCCCGCCGGGACTCGCGTGATTGGAGCCGGACCTCGCAAGTTACGTCCCCGATCACGCGAGTTCCGGGCTCGATCACGCGAGATCCGGGTTCGGGCACGTGCCGAAACGGACGACACGCGTGTCTGGAGGGTCGACACGCGTGATCGGAGGGTCGACACGCGTGTCTGGAGGGTCGACACGCGTGATCTGAGGGTCGACACGCGTGATTGGCGGGACGACACGGTGTCAGGCGGCCAGGTCGGCGAGGCCGAGGTGGGTTCGCAGGGCCTGGACGCCTGACGGGGTCAGCCGCAGGGCGCGGTGGGCCTGCGCGCGGCGGGTGACCCAGCCCGCGTCGAGGAACCGCGTTGCCACCGCGGCGCCCAGTGCGCCGGCCAGGTGGTGGCGTTGCTCGCTCCAGTCGAGGCAGAACTTCAGGAGCGGACGCCGTCCGGCCGCCACGGACTTCGGATCGACCCCCAGCGAGCCGAACACCGAAGCCGCCGCCGGGCCCAGCGTGTACGGGTGCTCGCGCAGCGGAGCCGAAATCCGGTCGCCGGGACGTCGTCGCGTGTCGGACGCCCCGGTCAGCGCACCGCGCGCCAGCAACGCCGACGTGACCGCCACCCCGAGCCGCCCGGCCAGGTGGTCGTAGCACGTCCGGGCCGTCCGCAGCGCCTCCGCCCGCGTCCCTTCGCGCAAGGACGTCACCGGTTGGGACGGCGACCACCGCGCCAGCGCCTCCAGCAGCTCCGCGGTGTCCGGGCCGGCCAGCCGGTAGAACCGGTGCCGCCCCGACTTCTCGGCGACGACCAGCCCCGCCGACCGCAGCTTCGCCAGGTGCGCGCTGACGCCCGGCGCGGACAGCCGCGCTTCGGCGGCCAGCACGGACGCCGCCAGCGCCCGGCCGTCGGCCAGCGCCAGCAGCACCCGGACCCGCGCCGGGTCGGCGAACAGCGCGGCCGTGCGCGCGATGTCGGCATCCCCTTCCATGCCTCCAGCATGCCCCCGCGACACTTCCACCCCGGCGGAAGCGTCCGCGCGGTCCACTGGGGCCATGCTCCTGCTGACCATGTGCGCCGGGATGTTCCTCGTCCAGCTGGACGTCACGGTCGTCAACGTCGCCCTGCCCGCCATCGGCGCAGACCTGCACGGCGGCCTCGCCGCACAGCAGTGGGTGGTGGACGGCTACTCCGTCACCCTGGCCGCGTTCCTGCTCACCGGCGGTGCCCTCGGCGACGTCCAAGGCCACCGCAGGGTCGTCCTGACGGGCTTCGCGCTCTTCGGCACGGCGTCGGCCGTGTGCGGGCTCGCCGCCACCGCACCCCTGCTCGTCGTCGCCCGGGCCGTCCAGGGCCTGGGCGCGGCGTTGCTGCTGCCCGGCACGCTCGCCGTGATCACGAACGCCCATCCGGAACGCGCGCAGCGGGCCCGCGCCCTCGGGATCTGGGCCGGGATCTCGGCGCTGGCCCTGGCCGCGGGCCCGGTGCTGGGCGGCGCGGTCGTCTCGACGGTGGGCTGGCGGCCGGTGTTCTGGCTCAACGTCCCCGTCGTGCTGGCGGCGGCCTTCGCGACCCGGCGGGTCGTGCCGCGTGGCGAGCGCGTGCCCGGACGGCGGATCGACGTCGCCGGTGTCGCCACCGCGGCCCCCGCGCTGGGCGCCGGCGTCTACGCGGTCATCGCCCGGAGCGTTCCGGCCGCGGTCGTGGCGGTCGTCGCGCTGGCCGCGTTCCTCGTGCTCGAACGCCGGTCACCGGAGCCCATGCTCCCGCTCGACATCGCCCGGCGGACCCTGCCCGCCACCTTCGTCTCGGCGGCGATGAACTTCGTCGGCATCGGGACGATCCTCGTGCTGACGCTCTACCTGCAGGGCGTCCGGCACGCGTCGGCGTTCGAAGCCGGGCTGGAGGTGCTCCCGCTGTTCGGCCCGCTGTCGGTGCTGGCGCCGGTCGCGGGCCGGCTGGTCGCCCGGTTCGGGCCGCGGCCCCTGATGGTGGCCGGGCTCGCCCTCGGTGCCCTCGGCATGCTGAACCTGGTGCTGCTCGACGGAAACAGTGGCTATCCGGCGCTCTTGCCCACGTTGCTCGGGCTCGGCGTCGGCATGGGCTTGCTGACCACGGCGGTGGTGACGGCCGCGGTCAGTGACATCCCGGCCGGGCGCGCGGGCGTCGCCGGCGGCATCAACAACACGGCCCGCCAGGCCGGCGGCGCGCTCGGGGTGGCGGTGCTGGGCGCGGTGTCGGGCTCGGGGCTGCCCGCGGTGGGCGTCATCGCGGCGGCGTTGTGGCTGGTGGCCATCGGCGTCACGCTCGCCGGGGTACGCGCCCCTCGTGACAACCCGGTTGCGCGGGCCCGTTAACCTGGTAGGCAACAGGCGTCGATCCGGCCATCACCGGGGAGCCTCCGGAAGAACCGAGCTTTCCGCTCTCAGTAGAACCGGACGGGTGCGGCCCGTGACAGCCGTCGAACGAAGTGGCCCGTGCGAACGGGCAAGCGGGGTGGTACCGCGGAACGCCGGAAGGTGTCTCGTCCCCGTGTGGGTGACCGGTGCGGGAGCCGGTCGTCCGTACGCGAGCGACGAACCGAGGAGCACCCGGATGTACCCCCAGGCCCAGCTTGGCGACGGCGCAGGAGTGCCGTCGCAGCCGTCGTTCCCCGCACTGGAGAAGCAGGTCCTCGCCTACTGGGAGAGCGACCGGACGTTCCAGGCGACGATCGACGCGCGTCCCGCGGGCGAAAGCGGCGAAAACGAGTACGTCTTCTACGACGGCCCGCCCTTCGCCAACGGCCTGCCGCACTACGGCCACCTGCTCACCGGGTACGTCAAGGACCTGGTGCCGCGCTACCAGACGATGAAGGGCCGCAAGGTCGAGCGCCGGTTCGGCTGGGACACCCACGGCCTGCCCGCCGAACTCGAGGCCATGCGCCAGCTCGGCATCACCGAGACGTCCGAGATCGAAGAGATGGGCATCGCGAAGTTCAACGCCGCTTCGCAGGAGTCCGTCCTCCGCTACACCGACGAGTGGCGCGAATACGTCACGCGCCAGGCGCGCTGGGTCGACTTCGACAACGACTACAAGACCCTCGACGTCACCTACATGGAGTCGGTGCTGTGGGCGTTCAAACGCCTGTGGGACAAGGGACTCGTGTACGAGGGCTATCGCGTCCTGCCGTACTGCTGGCGCGATGCGACACCGCTGTCCAACCACGAGCTGGGCATGGACTCCGACGTCTACCGCAACCGCCAGGACCCGGCCGTCACGGTCGGCTTCCGCATGGCGGGCAACGGGAACGAGCTCGACGGCACCCACCTGCTGATCTGGACGACGACGCCGTGGACGCTGCCGTCGAACCTCGCCACGGCCGTGCACCCGGATGTGCAGTACGTCGTCGTGGAGAGCGACGGCAAGCGGTTCCTGCTCGCCGAAGCGCGGGTTGCCGCGTATGCGCGTGAACTCGGCGAGGAGCCGACGGTCGTCGCGCACTACACCGGCACGCAGCTGCTCGGAACCCGTTACGTGCCACCGTTCCCGTACTTCGTCGGCACCGAGAACGCCCACCAGGTGCTGGCCGCCGACTACGTCACCACCGACGACGGCACCGGGGTCGTCCACATCGCGCCCGCCTACGGCGCCGACGACAAGCTCGTCACCGACGCGGCCGGCATCCCGCCGGTCACGCCGGTCGACGCGCACGGCAAGTTCGACGCCACCGTGCCGGACTACGAAGGCCAGCAGGTCTTCGACGCCAACCCGAACATCGTGCGGGACCTCAAGAACGGCACGGGATCCGCGGCGCAGCAGGGTGCCGTCCTGCTGCGGCACGAGACCTACGACCACTCCTACCCGCACTGCTGGCGCTGCCGGAACCCGCTGATCTACCGCGCGGTTTCGTCGTGGTTCGTCGCCGTGACGCAGTTCAAGGACCGGATGGTCGAGCTCAACCAGCAGATCACCTGGTACCCGGAGAACGTCAAGGACGGCCAGTTCGGGAAGTGGCTGGAGAACGCCATCGACTGGTCGATCTCCCGCAACCGGTACTTCGGCACGCCGATCCCGGTCTGGCAGTCCGACAACCCCGAGTACCCGCGCACCGACGTCTACGGCTCGCTCGACGAGCTGGAGGCCGACTTCGGCGTGCGGCTGGACAACCTGCACCGGCCCTACATCGACGAGCTGACCCGGCCGAACCCCGACGACCCCACGGGCGAGTCGACCATGCGCCGCGTCCCGGACGTCCTCGACGTCTGGTTCGACTCGGGCTCGATGCCCTACGCCCAGGTGCACTACCCGTTCGAAAACGCCGAGTGGTTCGAGCACCACTACCCGAGCGACTTCATCGTCGAATACATCGGCCAGACCCGCGGCTGGTTCTACCTGCTGCACGTCCTGGCCACGGCGCTGTTCGACCGGCCGGCGTTCCGCACCTGCGTCTCGCACGGCATCGTGCTGGGCTCCGACGGCGCGAAGATGTCCAAGTCGCTGCGCAACTACCCGGACGTCAACGAGGTCTTCGAGCGCGACGGCTCCGACGCCATGCGCTGGTACCTGATGGCGAGCCCCATCCTGCGCGGCGGCAACCTCGTCGTCACCGACAAGGGCATCCGCGACGCCGTCCGCCAGGCCGTGCTGCCGCTGTGGAACTCGTACTACTTCCTCGCGCTGTACGCGAACGCCGAAGGCGTGGAAGGCACGTGGCGCACGGACTCGCCGAACGTGCTCGACCGGTACGTCCTGGCGAAGACGCACGAGCTGGTCACCGACGTCGAGTACGCGATGGACAACTACGACGTCGCGGGCGCGTGCCAGACCGTCCGGGACTTCCTCGAGGTCCTCACGAACTGGTACGTGCGCCGCTCGCGCGACCGCTTCTGGGCCGGGGACAAGGACGCGATCGACACGCTGCACACCGTGCTCGAGGTGACGTCGCGGGTCGCGGCGCCGCTGCTGCCGCTGACCACCGAGGTCGTCTGGCGCGGGCTCACCGGCGGCCGTTCGGTGCACCTGACCGACTGGCCGAACGCCAACGACCTGCCTGCGGACGCGGCGCTGGTGACGGCGATGGACCGGGTGCGACAGGTGGCGTCGTCGGCGCTGTCGCTGCGGAAGGCGAACAAGCTGCGCGTGCGGCTGCCGCTGTCGTCGCTGGTGGTGGCGGCCGACGACGCCGAGACGATGGGCGCCTTCGCCGACATCCTGCGCGACGAGGTGAACGTCAAGGCGGTCGAGCTGACCACCGACGTCGCCGCGCACGGCGGGTTCGAGGTCGCGGTCAACGCCCGCGCCGCCGGGCCTCGCTTGGGCAAGGACGTCCAGACGGTGATCAAGGCGGTCAAGGCCGGGGACTGGTCGTTCCAGGGCGGCACCGTGGTCGCGGCCGGGATCGCCCTGCACGAAGGCGAGTTCGAGCGGCGGCTGGTCGCCAAGGGCGGCGGCGCGGCGGCGGAACTGCCCGGCGGCTCCGGGCTGGTCCTCGTCGACACCGAGGTGACGCCGGAGCTGGCGGCCGAGGGCCTGGTCCGCGACCTGGTCCGGGTCGTGCAGCAGGCCCGCCGCGACGCCGGGCTCGACGTCGCCGACCGGATCGCGCTCACCGTCGACGCCCCGGCCGAGGTCGTCGAGGCGGCTCGGACGCACGAGGAGTTCCTCGCGTCGGAGACCCTGGCGACGTCGGTGACCCACGAGCCGGTCGGCGAGGGCTTCGCCGGCACGGTCGGCGACGGCACCAAGGTCACGGTGGCGGTGGCGAAGGCCTGATTGCCGGGGGTGGCCGGTAGGGTGCAGACTCGACCGGCCACCTTCGGGTGGTTTCCTTGGGGGAGGGGAACCGGAATGAGTCCTGGCACGAGACGCGGCATCCTGATCGGTGGCGCGCTGCTGGTCGTGGTGGTCGTGGCCGCCGCGTTCTTCCTGCTGAACAGCGGGGGGCCGGCACCGGAGGCCGCCACCGGGACCGAAGCGACCGCCGTGGAAAGCCCCGGCGCGCACGACCCGAACTCGGCGATCACCGAGTACCTGCAGGACGTCTCCGAGAACAACCCCGACGCGGCGGCCCGGCTGACCGACGACAACGCGGCGGCGGCGGTGGCCCTGCGGAGCACGCGGAACGCGCTGAACCCGTCGTCGGTGACCGCCAAGCTGAGCGTCCTGCAGCCGGCGCCGGCCGGGGCGAAGCAGACGGGCGGCACGTTCAGCCTGTCGTGGACCCTGAAACCGGGGCAGGTCTGGACCTACGACGTGCCGTTCCAGCTGGCGCTGAGCGACGGCAAGTGGCTGGTCCACTGGGCGCCGTCGCTGCTGCACCCGAAGCTGGAGGCGGGCCAGCGGCTGGTGGTCAGCACGGCCGCACCGGACACCGTCGCGGTCGCCGACCGCGACGGCAAGCCGGTGGTCTTCAGCGGTACCGGCGGCCCGCGGCTGGTGGACGGCAACCCGGCGCCGCTGCTGCGTACGGCGTTGCTGGGGCAGGTCACCGCCACGACCGGTGGCGGCCTCGCCGTCGAGCGGCTGGACGCCGGCGGCAAGAGCGTCGAGCGGATGTTCGGGAAGGCGCCGGGCGGAGGGGCCAAGCCGCTGGTGACGAGCCTGAGCCTGACGGCCCAGAGCTCGGCCCAGGCCGCGGTGGACGGCTACAAGGGGTCGGCGATGCTCGTCGCCCTCGACACGGGGTCGGGCGACATCCTGGCCGTCGCGCAGAACACCGCCGCCGGGGCTTCGCCGAAGGCGCTCAGCGGCCTGTACGAGCCGGGGTCGTCGTTCAAGATCGCCACGTCGGTGGCGGCGATCCAGCAGAGCGGCCTCAACGCGGCTTCGCCGGTCGACTGCCCCGGCGTCGCGACGATCGGCACCCGGACGGTCCGGAACGAGGGCTTCGAACTGGGCGCGACGAACCTGGAGACGGCGTTCGCGCGCTCCTGCAACACGACGTTCGGCAAGCTCGCGCTCGACCTGCCCGCGGACGGGCTGAAGAAGGCGGCCGACGAACTGGGCCTCAACGCCGACTTCGAGATCCCGGGGCTCAACACCGAACTGGGCAAGGTCGAGCCCGCGGCGAGCAAGGACGAGCAGGTCGAGGACGGGTTCGGCCAGGGCCGGATCCAGGCCAGCGCCCTCGGCGGCACGCTGATGGCCGCCACGGTCGCGGCCGGCAAGGCGATCACGCCGAGGCTGTGGCACGACGTCGAGACCACGGTGGTCAAGGGCTACTCCCCGCCGCCGGCGCCGGTCCTCGGCCAGGTGCGGAAGCTGATGCGCGCGGTGGTGACCAGCGGAACCGGCCACGCCGCGGCGTCGGCGGGCGAGGTCTTCGGCAAGACGGGCACGGCCCAGTTCGGCGACGGCAAGCAGGCCACGGGCTGGTTCGTCGGCTACCGCGGGAGCGTGGCCTTCGCGGTGGTCCTGGAGGAGTCGAACGACTCGGGCCCGGCGGTCCAGGTCGCCGCCAAGTTCCTCAAGTCCCTCTAGCGCCCGTCCCCCGGGGGCACTTCCACGCGGAAGTGGCCCGTCGGTTCGGCCGTGGCCGAAGCCCGGCCGCCGTAGCGTGGGGGCATGGAGACCATCGCGCTGGCCGAGGTGGCCGCGGTGCTCGCCGATCCGAGCCGGGCCACCATGTGCCTCGTGCTGCTGGACGGGCGGGCCTGGACCGTCGGCGAGCTCGCGAAGGCCGCCGGGATCGCCCTCTCGACAGCCAGTGAGCACGTCACCCGGCTGGCCGGCGCCGGTTTCGTCGCCCGCGTCAAGCAGGGGCGGGCCAGTTACGTCCGGATCGCCGACCCGCGCGTGGCCGAACTGATCGAGCACCTGGCCCAGCACGCAGTGACATCCGGGGCTTCGCCCCGAGCCGGGGGCTCCGCCGCCCGGAGCCCCCGGAAAACGGCCGGTCACCGGCCGGTGACCGGCCTGAAGTCGTCGGTGCGCGCGCGGCGGCTCGGGTTCGCGCGGACCTGCTACGACCACCTCGCCGGCGAACTCGGCGTCGCCCTCCGCGACGGCATGCTCGCCACCGGCCTGGTCGGCACCGCCGACGGGCTGGCACTGACCCGGCGCGGCCGCGAGGTGCTGGGGGAGCTCGGCGTGCCGGTCCCCGCCGGGCGGCGGCCGCTGCTGCGCGACTGTCTGGATTGGACGGAGCGACGCGAGCACCTCGCCGGGGCGCTGCCCGCGGCCCTGCTCGACCGGGCCGTCGACGCCGGCTGGGTGGCCACGGACCGGCACCGCGCGGTCAAGGTGCTTCCCGCGGCGGGCGAGCCGTTCGCGGCGCTCGGTGTCGATCTCGACGCGCTCGGTGGTGCCACCGCGCCGTAGACCTGGTCTCGAAACTCAAGGGAGTGTCACTGCGTAACCCGCCGGTCCTGGGCGTCGATCGTGGGCAGTCGTGGCGAAGACGACGCAGCAGCGGAGGGTCGAAGACCGGCTCTGGGAGCTGATCGAAGCCCTGATCCCGTCCCGACCAGCGCCGCGCGGCCCGGGTGGGCGGCCGCTGCAGCCGCGTTGCTGACGGCACCATCGACGGGGATGGACGAGCACTCCCGCCGGGAAGTGGTCAGCCGTCGGTGGGGCCGCCTCTTCAGAGGCGTTCGACGCGGTCGGCCTGCGGGCCCCGGTCGCTCTGACGCACCGCGTACCGGACCCGGTCACCCTTCTGCAGCGGCTCCGACCCCATGATCACGGACGCGTGGGCGAAGAGATCGTCGCCGCCTGCGTCCGGGGTGATGAAGCCGAAGCCGCGGTCGGCGTCGTAGCGCGCGACGACGCCCTCGCCGCCTCGTACGGGCACGTCCCGCGCCGCCGGCCCTGCGGCCGCGGCAGGTGCCGACCGCTGCGGCGCCGTCTGGGGCTCGGCGCCCCGGACCAGGTGCACGTCGCGGGCCTGCGGGCCCTTGTCTCCACTGGCCACCTCGTAGGCGACGCGGTCGCCCTCCGCGAGCCACGTCAGCCCCTCGGCCAGGGCCCGGGCGTGAACGAAGACGTCCCCGGCGCCGGAGTCGGGGTTGATGAAGCCGAAGCCCTTGTCCTCGTCGTACCAGGCCACCGTGCCGTCGGCACCGTCCGCGACACCAGCCGCAGCGGGTGAGCCGGCCCCTTCTCCCAGCGGGATCACGTGCCCGGCCTGCGGGCCGCGCTCGCCTTCGACGATCAGGAAGGCCACCCGCTGCCCCTCGGTGACCACGCCGCCGGTCACGATGGCGGAGCTGTGCACGAAGACGTCGGCGCCGCCGCCGTCCGGCGACGCGAAGCCGTACCCCTTGCCCGGCTCGTACCAGTTGATGGTGCCGAGCAGGCCCACGGCGCTGCCGGTGGCCGCATCGGCGGTGACGCGAACGCGCAGCGCCTGGGGCCCGCGGTCGTTCTCGCCGACCTCGAACACGACGGCCTGACCCTCGCGGAGCACTTTCGCGCCGCCGTCCCCGACGATCTCGGAGGCGTGCACGAACACGTCCGGCGAGCCGTCTTCGGGCGCGAGGAAGCCGAAACCCCGTTCGACGTCGAACCAACGGACGGTCCCTTGCGGCATCAACGGCTCCAGGTCGAGAGGGCGGGCACTGGCCTCCAGTCTCTCTGACAGACCTCGCGGTCCGTCGGCCGGGCCCACCGGCGGGCGGTGCGGAGCCAGGGGCGGGCGGTTGGTTCACCTAGCGACACGCAGAGTTTTGCGACCAGGTCTTAACACACCGGGTCTCCCGAGCCGAGCAGCGGTACACGAACGAGTTAGGCCCGTCGCTTCACTATTCTGAGTGCCCCACGGCACTCGGGAGGGAGGCGGCATGGACCAGCTCCCCGTGCTGCTCGGCGTCGGCGGCATCGTGCTCCTCGCCTCCGTGCTGGCCGTGCGTGTGTCCATCCGCCTCGGCCTCCCCTCGCTGCTGCTCTACCTCGCGATGGGCGTGCTGCTCGGCGAAGCCGGCTTCGGCATCCGATTCGACAACCCCGAACTCACCCAGTCGCTGGGGCTCGCCGCGCTCGTCATGATCCTCGCCGAAGGCGGGCTGACCACCCGGTGGTCGGCGGTGAAACCCGCACTGGGAACCGGAATCGCACTGTCCACTGTGGCCGTTGTGGTGAGTGTGGCGGTCACCGGCGCGGGCCTGCACTGGTTGCTGGGCCTCGACTGGCGGCTGGCGCTGCTGTGGGGCGCGGTGCTCGCCTCCACCGACGCGGCCGCGGTGTTTTCCGTCCTGCGCACCGCCGGGATCGGCAACCGGCTCACCGGCGCGCTCGAACTCGAGTCGGGCATCAACGACGCACCGGCCTACATCGCCGTCGTGGTGCTGGCCGAAGGCGCCACTGTGGACTGGACGCTGCCGCTGCTGGTGGTCTACGAGCTGGCCGCGGGCCTGGGCATCGGCCTGGCCTTCGGCTGGCTCGGCGGCCTGGCGCTGCGCCGGGCCGCGCTGCCGGCGACCGGTCTCTACCCGCTCGCCACGGTCGCGGTGTGCGTCGTGGCGTATTCGTCCGGGCAGCTGCTGCACGCGTCCGGGCTGCTCGCCACCTACGTCGCCGCGCTAGTGCTCGGCAATTCGCGGCTGCCGCACCGGTCGGACACGCTCTCGTTCGCCGAGGGCCTGGGCTGGCTGGCGCAGATCGGGCTGTTCGTGCTGCTCGGCCTGTTCGCCTCGCCGGGGCGCCTGCTCGACGCGATCGTGCCGGGCCTGGTCGCGGGCGCCGTCGTGCTGCTGCTGGCGCGGCCGATCTCCGTCGTGGTGTCCATGCTCCCGTTCCGGCTGCCGTGGCGGGAACAGGCGTTCCTGTCGTGGGCCGGGCTGCGCGGGGCCGTGCCGATCGTGCTCGCGATGATCCCGCTGTCGCACGGCCTGCCGGGGGCGCAGCGGCTGGTCGACGCGGTGTTCGTGCTGGTCATCGTGCTGACGCTGGTCCAGGGGGCGACGCTCGGGCCGCTGGCGCGCCGGCTCGGCCTGGCCAAGAAGTCCGAGGCGCACGAGATCGAGGTCGACTCCGCGCCGCTGGACGAACTGGGCGCCGAACTGCTGCAGGTCCGGATCCAGCCCGGGTCGAAGATGCACGGCGTGTACCTGTCCGAGCTGCGGCTGCCGGTCGGGGCGACGATCAGCCTGGTGGTCCGCGCCGGCGCGGGCTTCACCCCGCAGAAGACCAGCCGGCTGCAGGAGAACGACCAGCTGCTGGTCGTGACGACGAGCGCGGTCCGCGACGCCGTCGAACGCCGGTTGCGTGCCGTCGACCGGGCCGGGCGCCTGGCCCGCTGGCGGGGTGAGGCCGGCCTCTGAGCGCCCTCTGTGACCGGCGTCTCAGAATGTGCGACGGGGGTTGGCGGCCGGGCGCGCGTTCGGTTACCTTTCGAACCAGGTCATGAGTGCCAGCGCGAAGCCCCGGCTTGCTGGCCGGCAACCCTCCTACCGCGGTGGGGTGCCCCGGGTGAAGACCGGGCCGGTCGCGCCGTGCGACGGGCAAGCGCGGGCCCCTCGCCGGGGTCCCCCGGATCGCCGAGGAGGCACCCGATGACTCTCGCCATCGACCGCACCCAGCTCGAAACCGTGACCCCGCAAGGCATTCCCACCGTGGCGGGCGCGTCGCTGCGGGTGCCGCTGGTGACCGGCGGGGACATCGGCTACGCCAACCTCGACCACGCCGCGAGCGCGCCCTGCCTCGACGCCGTCCGCGCGAAGGTCGACGAGTTCCTGCCCTGGTATGCCAGCGTCCACCGCGGTGCCGGCTTCGCGTCCCAGGTCTCGACCAATCTCTACGAGCGCACCCGCGACGTGCTGCGCCGGTTCGTCGGCGCGCGGCGGACCGACACGGTCGTCTTCACCCGCAACACCACCGACTCCTTCAACCTCCTGGCCCGCAGCCTGCCGCGGCACACGACCGTGATCGTGTTCGACACCGAGCACCACGCCGCCCTGCTGCCGTGGCCGGGCCCGAACGTGCGGCGGATCCCGACCCCGCGCACCCGCCTCGCCGCGGTGTCCGCTGTGGACGAAGCACTCGCGGACGCGCCGCAGGGACCGCGGCTGGTCGTCGTCACCGGAGCGTCCAATGTGACCGGTGAGCTGCTGCCGGTGGCCGAAATCGCCGCCGTGGCCCGGAAACACGGCGCCCGCATCGCCCTCGACGCCGCCCAGCTGGCCCCGCACCGCCGGATCTCGATCAAGGACCTCGACGTCGACTACGTCGCCCTCTCCGGCCACAAGCTGTACGCGCCTTTCGGCGCGGGCGCGCTGATCGGCCGCGCCGACTGGCTGCGCGCGGCCCGCCCGTACCTCGCCGGCGGCGGCGCGACCAAGCTCGTCACCGAAGACGCCGTCGTCTGGAACACCGGGCCCGAGCGCCACGAAGCCGGCTCGCCCAACACCGTCGGCGTGTACGCGCTCGGCGTGGCGTGCGAAACCCTGAGCCGCAGCTGGGACGCGGTCGTGGCGCACGAGCAGGCCCTGCTCACCCGGCTGCGCAAGGGCCTGGAGAGCATCCCGGGCGGCGCCGAACTGCGGCTGTTCGACGCCCCGGTCGACCGCGTGGGCACGGTCAGCTTCGTCGTCGACGGCTTCGACCCCGGCTGGCTCGCGGCGGTGCTGTCGGCCGAGTACGGCATCGGCGTCCGCGACGGCGCCTTCTGCGCCCACATCGCGGCGAAGCGGCTGATCGGCGTCACCGGCGGCACCGGGCAGCAGGCCCTCCGCGTGAGCCTCGGCCTCGGCAGCACCGAGGAACACGTCGACCGCGTGCTCCTCGCGCTGCGGCAGATCGTCGCCCGCGGAGCCCGCTGGGAGTACGCGAAGGTGGACGGGCGCTGGACGCCGGTCGGCGACCCGCGGGAGCTGCCGCCCTTCTGCTGAGCGCTAGCCTGGGCCGATGGGGAGAGGGCCGCGTTTCTGGTTTCCGCTGGCGCTGCTGGGCTTCGCCGAGATCGGCCTGGCCGCGGCGCAGCTGCTGGCCCGCCGCAGCCGGGCCGAGGCCGAGGCGGCGAACCTCCTCCTCCGCCCGGTCCCGGCCGGGCCGACCTACGGCCGCCTGCAGTGGATGTCCCAGGACGACTTCCACGCCTTGGGCGGCGACCTGCCCACCGGACCGGCGTGGCTGGTCGCGCTCGGCCTGGTCGTCCTCGGCACGGCCGTCTGGTACGCGGTCGCGCTGCGGCCCGTCCGCACCGGGCGGTTCGCCCTCGGCACGGTCGCCGCGCTGCTCGCGCTCCCGCTGCTCGACCTGGTCGGCTCGTGGCAGTTCCGGCTCGGCGACGGCCTGCGCGGTCCGCTCCTGGCCACGCTGGGCCTGCTGCTGCTCGCCGCGTACGAGCGCAGCCGGTTCGTGTTGCTGGCGGCGGCCGCGTTCGCCCTGGTCGCCGTGGTGCTCTCGGCGGACACGGCGGGCGTGCTGGTCTCGGCGGTCCTCGTGCTGGCTGCCGCCTTCGCGGCCGTCCTCCGCCGGCCGCCCGATACCCTGCGGTGATGGGGAGTTCGCGGCGGTCCTGGTTCCCGTTGGCGGCGCTGGGGTTCGCGTTGATCGTGATGGTGGCCGTCCAACTGGTCCCGGCCGACGTCCGCGTGGCGCAGGGGTATCAGCAGGGGTATCAGCTGTCCCCAGGACCGCACGGCCTCGGGACCGGCGGCGTCGGCGGCACCGGCCGCGCCGACAACGAGCTCTCCGGCGTGGCCATCGGGGTCGACGTGGTCCCGCCGGCGACGCTGGGCTGGCTCGCCGGTCTCGCCTGCGTGGTCCTCGCCGTGGCCGCCTGGTACTGGCGGCAGCTGCGGCCGCCGCGCCCCGGCCGGTTCCTGCTCGGCACCCTGGGTGCGCTGGCCGCCGTCCCGCTGCTCGACCTGGTCGGCGCGCTGGAACTGCGGCTGCCCGGTGACGTGCGCGGCGCACTGGTGGCCGCCCTCGGCCTGCTGGTGCTGGCCGCGTACGAGCGCAGCTGGCTCCTGGCGGCCGTCGCCGGCGTGTTCGCGCTGGTCACGACGGTGTTCCTGCCGCCGGTGCCCGGTGCGCTCGCGGCGGCGGGCCTGCTGTTCGCGGCCGCCTTCGCCGTGCTCCTGCGCCCGCGGCCGGACGGGCCCGCCGCAGCCTGACCAGCACCGTGGACAATGGACCGGTGAGCACCGAGCCCAGCCACTCCGAACCCGACACCGCCGCCCCCGCCGAGGCGGTGCCCGATCCGGCCGCCGACGCGCCCGAGAACCCGGAGGTCCCGGCGAAGCCGCTGCTGCCGAAGCGGCGGGTCGGCTGGGTGTTCGCGGTCGCCGTCGTGTTCTGGGCGATCGACCTGGTGACGAAGAACCTGGTCGTCGCCAACCTGGAGGGCAAGGAGCCGGTCAAGGTCCTCGGCGGCCTGATCTACCTGCAGGTGATCCGCAACCCCGGCGCCGCGTTCTCGATGGCCACCGGCATGACGTGGGTGCTCGCCCTGGTCGCGCTCGCCGTGGTCATCGCGATCATCTGGCTGTCGCGGCGGCTGCGGTCGATCGGCTGGGCGATCGGCCTCGGCCTGGTGCTCGCCGGCGCCACCGGCAACCTGACCGACCGCATCTTCCGGCCGCCGGGCGGCCTGCAGGGCCACGTCGTCGACTTCATCTCGGCCTTCGCGCCCAACGGCAGGGGCTTCGCGATCTTCAACATCGCCGACTCCGCCATCTGCGTCGGCGGCGCCCTGATCGTGCTGCTGTCCCTGCTGGGCAAGGACTACGACGGCACGTCGACCAAGGACAAGAAGAAGGCCGCGCCGACCCCGGAGGAGCAGGCGTGAGCTCGCGGATGCTCCCGGTGCCCGACGGGCTCGACGGGATGCGGGTCGACGCCGGCCTCGCCAAGCTGCTCGGGCTGTCGCGCACGGTCGTCGCCGAGCTCGCCGAAGCCGGCGACGTGCTGCTCGACGGCCGTCCCGCGGGCAAGTCCGACCGCCTCTCCGGCGGCGGCCTGCTGGAGATCACCCTGCCCGAGCCGGCGAACCCGGTCGAGGTCGTCGCGCAGCCGGTCGAGGGCATGCAGGTCCTGCACGACGACGACGACATCGTCGTGATCTCGAAGCCGGTCGGCGTCGCGGTGCACCCGAGCCCGGGCTGGACCGGCCCGACGGTCGTCGGCGGCCTCGCCGCCGCGGGCCTGCGCATCGCGACTTCGGGTGCGGCCGAGCGCCAGGGCGTGGTCCACCGGCTCGACGCGGGCACCACCGGCGTGATGGTGGTGGCCAAGAGCGAACACGCCTACACCGTGCTGAAGCGCGCGTTCAAGGAACGCACGGTCGACAAGGGCTACCACGCGATCGTCCAGGGCCACCCGGACCCGATGCGCGGCACGATCGACGCCCCGATCGACCGCCACCCGCGCCACGACTACAAGTTCGCGGTGGTCCAGGGCGGCCGTCCGAGCGTGACGCACTACGAGGTCGTCGAGGCGTTCCGGGCGGCGTCGCTCGCGCACATCAAGCTCGAAACCGGGCGGACGCACCAGATCCGCGTCCACTTCTCGGCACTGCGGCACCCCTGCGTGGGCGACCTGACCTACGGCGCCGACCCGGTGCTGGCCCGCCACCTCGGGCTCAGCCGCCAGTGGCTGCACGCGAAGACCCTCGCGTTCGCCCACCCGGCGGACGGCCGCTGGGTCGAGTTCGAGTCGGAGTACCCGGACGACCTGGCGAAGGCCCTGGAAATCCTGCGCGAGGAAAGCTACTAGTCGTCGATCGACCAGATCAGCGTGCGCTCGTCGGGTTCCGGCCGCGGGCTCCAGCGCACCGAGACCACGCGCGTGGCGTCCGGCAGGACGTAGACCGTGTGGCCGCCCAGCGTCTCGCCCGGCGCGACGCCGATCCGGTGCGGCGGCCGCGACGTCAGCGACACCGGCGCCTTGCCGATCGCGCGGCCGTCGGCGGCGAGCAGCTCGAGGTAGTTGTCCGGCAGTGACGCGAACGGGATCGGCCCGCGGTTGGTGATCTCGGTGTGCACCACCACCGCGCGTTCGCCGTCCTCCAGGCGGTACCCGGCCGCGCTGAACAGGTAGTCGGCCGGGTCCTGGACCTCCAGCAGCTGCACCGACAGCTGCTCGCCCTCCAGGCCCTGGGTTTCCATGGCTTCTCCGAGCCTGCCCTGTTTGCCACCCACGGGCCCGCTCGGCCGGGCGGGTTCGTCGCCGCGGGCCCACGACGCCGTCTGGGGGACGCCCCACGTGCTCACGGCCGGGTCGAGCGGCACCGGCGGCGGCGTGCCGGGCCGGGGCGGGAACGGCGGCTGCGGCGGCGGGCCGGGGTAGCGGCCGGACGGCGTCCCCTGGACGTGGTGCGGCCCGGACGGTGCTCCTTGGACGTGGTGCGGCCCGGACGGTGCTCCTTGGACGTGGTGCGGCCCGGACGGGGTGCCCTGGACGCTGTAGGGCCCCGAGGGTGCGCCCTGGACGCTGTAGGGCCCGGAAGGGGCGCCCTGGACGGTGTACGGCCCCGAAGGCGTGCCCTGCACCGGCGGGGGCATCGGCGGGGCGGGTTGCTGCGGCACCGGCTGCGACGGCGGCGGGAACTGCTGCGGCGGCCGGTTCGCCCACGACGGCGGGGCGCCGGCGATGGCCGCGCGCAGGCCGTTCGGGTCGCTTTCGACGCCGACGAGCAGCGGGAGCCCGCTGCCGGAGAGGGCGACCAGCCGGTAGGCGACCTCGCGGGGATCCATGCCGACCTTGGCCGCCAGCTCGTGCACCGCCACCTTGCCGAGTTCGGCGAGCGCGGCGAGCAGGCGGATGTCGACGGGATCGGTCACGGCCACCCCTCGAACGCTACCGCTTCGCCGATCCGCGCTGCCGCACGCCGTCCGCCCCCCGGCGAACGGCTCGGCGTTTCTGTCGGTGATCTCCGTTAGGGTCGGCCGTGAGCACATCAGCCGAAGCTGGGGGGTCCTGCCATGACCGCGGTCACCGAACTCGCCGACGAGTTCGTCGAAGCGCTGTTCGCCGCCGATCCGCTGATGCCGGCGCTGCTGGGCATCCGGCCGGCGGAGCCCGGCCTGGCGGACCTGTCCGCCGAGGCCGAGCGCGCGTTCCGGGCGCGGTTGTCGCAGTTCCTCGAGCGGGCCCGCGCACTGGCGATCGACGATCTGTCCGCCGAGGACCGCGTCACGCGCGAAGTCCTGATCACCACGGCCGAGAACCGCATCGCGGCGATCGACAGCCGGATGGCCGAGTTCACCGTCACCGACCTCTCCGTCGGGGTCGCGGCCGGCCTGCTCATGGCGCTGCCGATGACGACGGTGACGGCGGGCGAGACCGCGGAAGCCCAGCTCGGCCGGCTGGCCGCGATCCCGGAGCACCTGCGCCAGGCCGCGCGGCGGCACGCCGAGGGCATCGCCGACGGCCTGCTCCCGGTCGCCCACCTGGTGGACGCCGCGGTCGCGCACCTCGACCGCTACCTCGCCGACTCCGACTCCGACTCCGATGCCGACCCGCTGCGCCGCCAGCCGGCCCCGGACGAGGAGTTCGAGCGGCGGCGCGAAGAACTGCTCGCCGACGTCGTCCGGCCGGCCTTCGCCGAGTACCGCGAGTTCCTCGTCACCGAGGTCAAGCCGCACGCGCGGCCGGCGGACCGGCCCGGCCTGTCGTGGCTGCCGGACGGCGCCGAAACGTACGCGAGCCTGGCGCGGATGCACACGACCACCGAGCTCACCCCGGAGGAACTGCACCGGATCGGCCTCGAGACGATCGAGGCGCTCGCCGTCGAGTACCGCGAGCTGGGGCGCAGGGTGTACGGCACCGACGACCTCGCGGAGATCTTCGCCCGCCTGCGCACCGACCCGGCGCTGCGCTGGCGCAGTGCCGAGGAACTGCTGGAGACCGCCCGCACGGCGGTCGCCCGGGCGGCCGCCGAGGCGCCGAAGTGGTTCGGCCGGATCCCGGAGCAGGAGTGCACCGTCGAAGCCGTGCCGGCGGAGGCCGCGCCCGGCGCGCCTCCGGCGTACTACCTGCGCCCGGCCGCCGACGGCTCGCGGCCGGGGATCTACTTCGCGAACACCCACGAAGCCACCGAGCGGTTGCGGCACATGGCCGAAACGACCGCGTTCCACGAAGCCGTGCCGGGGCACCACTTCCAGCTCAGCATCGCGCAGGGGCGCACCGAGCTGCCGCTGCTGCGGCGGATCGGCATGTTCAACGCGTACATCGAAGGCTGGGGGCTCTACAGCGAGCGCCTCGCCGACGAGATGGGGCTCTACTCCGACGACGTCGCGCGGCTCGGCATGCTGGCCGGCGACTCGCTGCGGGCGGGCCGGCTGGTGGTCGACACCGGCCTGCACGCGCTCGGGTGGAGCCGTCAGCAGGCGATCGACTACCTGCTGGAGCACACGCCCGAGGCGCGCGCCGAGGCCGAGACCGAGGTCGACCGCTACATCGCGTGGCCCGGCCAGGCCCTCGGGTACCTGGTGGGGCGGCGGGAGATCCAGCAGGCCCGCACCCGGGCCGCGCGGCGGCTCGGTTCGCGGTTCGACGTCCGCGCGTTCCACGACCTGGTGCTGGCCGGCGGCCCGCTGCCGCTGTCGGTGCTCGCCACGGTCGTCGACGAGTGGGTGGCCGGGCACGGCGACACCGTCGACGGCCTGGCGAGCGAGCTCGTCGAGCTGTCGTTCGAGCAGGAGCCGCTGAACCCGTCGGTGTTCGGGCTGCCGGGCGACCACGACCGGCTGGCCGACCAGAGCCGGGCGGCGCAGGAGCGTTTCCGGGCCACCTACCGCGCCCTCGCGGCCCGGGCGCGGGCACTGGCCACCGACGGCCTGACGCCGGAGGAAGCGGTCACGCGCGAGGTCGTCATCGCCTCGGCCGAGGTCGAGGCCGACAGGCTGGGCGCCCGGAGCGCCGATCTGGCGGTCAGCGACGGGCTGACCGCGCCCGCACTCGGGCTGCTGATGTACCTGCCGTACTACAAGCTGGACGACGAAAAGAAGGCACGCGGCTACCTGACGCGGCTCGCCGCGATCGAGCCGTTCCTCGCCGACCTGACCGAGCGGCAGCGCGAGAGCCTGGCCGAGGGGCTCGTGCCGCCGGCGTACCTGGCCCGCGTCGGCATCGAGTACATCGAGCGCTACCTGGCCGCGCCGGACACCGACCCGCTGAAGGTGGGCACGACCGCGGCCGTCGAGGGGTTCGAGGCCGAGCGCGACCGGCTGCTCGCCGAGGTGGTCCACCCGGCGTACGCGCGGTACCGCGACTTCCTGCGGGCCGAGGTCGAGCCGGCCGGGCGGCCCGACACCGCGCCGGGCATCTCCCACGTGCCGGGCGGGGCCGAGCGGTACGCCGCGCTGATCCGCGCGGAGACGACCACCGAGCGCACGGCGCAGGACCTGCACGAGACCGGGCTGGTCCTGATCGAGAAGCTCGCGGGGGAGTACCGCGAGCTGGGCGCGAAGGTGTTCGGCACCACGGAACTCCCCGAGATCTTCGAGCGCCTGCGCACCGATCCGGCGTTGCGCTGGCGGGACGGCGACGAGCTGCTGTCCGCGGCCCGGGACGCCATCGCCCGCGCGGAAGCCGTCGCGCCGCGGTGGTTCTCGCGGATCCCGGCCGAGAAGTGCGAGGTCGCGCCGGTGCCGGAGGCCGACGCGGCGAGCGGCACGATCGCGTACTACCTCCAGCCGTCGCTCGACGGCACGCGCCCGGGCACGTACTACGCGAACACCCACGAGGCGGAGAAGCGGCCGCGGTTCACCAGCGAGGCGATCGCGTTCCACGAAGCCGTGCCGGGGCACCACTTCCAGCTCAGCCTGGCCCAGGAACTGCGGGACCTGCCGCTGCTGCGGCGGATCGGCATGTTCAACGCCTACGCCGAAGGCTGGGGCCTCTACGCCGAGCGGCTCGCGGACGAGATGGGCCTGTACTCCGACGACGTTTCGCGGCTGGGCATGCTGACGCAGGACTCGATGCGGGCCGGGCGGCTGGTGGTCGACACGGGCCTGCACGCGCTCGGGTGGAGCCGGCAGCAGGCGATCGACTTCCTGGTCGAAAACACGCCGATGGCGCGGCTGGAGATCGAAGCGGAGATCGACCGGTACATCGCCTGGCCGGGGCAGGCGCTCGGGTACATGGTGGGGCGGCTGGAAATCCAGCGGCTGCGCGCCGAGGCCGAGCAGGCGCTGGGTGAGCGGTTCGACATCCGCGGGTTCCACGAAGTCGTGCTGGGCCACGGCATGCTGCCGCTGTCCGCACTGGCGAAGGTGGTCACCGACTGGGTGGCCGGTCAGCTCGACACGCCCGACGGGCTCGCCGACGAGCTGCTCGCGGTGAACTTCGAACGGCAGCCGCTGTACCCGTCGGTGTTCGGCCTGCCCGGTGAGCACGACCGCCTGCCCGATCCGAGCGCGGAGGCCGAAGCCCGGTTCCGCGCGGCCTACGCGGCGCTCGCCGCGCGCGCCGAGGCGCTCGATCCGGCCGGGCTGCCCCCGGCCGGGCGCGTCACCCGCGATGTCGTGATTTTCCAGGCGAAGACGACGATCGACGAGATCGACTCCCGCCGCGCCGACATCGCGGTCAGCGACGGGCTCGGCGCCCCGGCGCTGCAGCTGCTGCTCTACCTGCCGCAGACGGTGCTGGACGACGAGCCGAAGGTGCGCGGCTACCTCACCCGGCTGGCCGGGGTCGGCGACTACCTCGACAGGTTGATCGGCCGCCAGCGGGCGGCGCTGGCCGAAGGGCTGGTGCCGCCGGACTTCCTGGTGCGCATCGGTGTCGGTTACGTCGACCGCTACCTCGCCGCGCCGGAAAGCGACCCGCTGCGTGTGACACCGGCGTATGCGCTCGACGGCTTCGAGGCCGAACGCGACCGCCTGCTCGACGAGGTCGTCCGGCCCGCATACGCGCGGTATCGCGCGTTCCTGGCCGACGAGGTCGCGCCGGTGGCCCGGCCGGAGACGTCGCCGGGCATCGGTGCGCTGCCGGGCGGGGCCGAGCGGTACGCCGCGCTGATCCGCGCCGAGACGACGACCGAGCGCACCGCGCAGGAGCTGCACGAGACCGGGCTGGCGCTGATCGAGAAGCTCGCGGGGGAGTACCGCGAGCTGGGCGGAAAGCTGTTCGGCACCACGGATCTGGCGGAGATCTTCGACCGCATCCGGACCGACCCGGCGCTGCGCTGGCGGGACGGCGAGGAGCTGCTGGCCGGCGCCCGGGCCGCCATCACCCGGGCGGAAGCCGTGGCCGGGCAGTGGTTCTCGCGCGTGCCGGAGCAGCAGTGCGAGGTCAAGCCGGTGCCGGCGGCCGAGGCCACCAGCGGCACGATCGCGTACTACTTGCCGCCGTCGCTGGATCGCACCCGGCCGGGCACGTACTACGCGAACACGCACGAGGCGGAGAAGCGGCCGCGGTTCACCAGCGAGGCCGTCGCGTTCCACGAAGCCGTGCCGGGGCACCACTTCCAGCTGTGCCTGGCCCAAGACCTCACCGGGCTGCCGCTGCTGCGCCGGATCGCGCACGTGAACGCGTACGGCGAGGGCTGGGGGCTGTACGCCGAGCGGCTGGCCGACGAGATGGGGTTGTATTCCGACGACGTTTCGCGGCTGGGCATGTTGACGCAGGACTCGATGCGGGCCGGGCGGCTGGTGGTCGACACGGGCCTGCACGCGCTCGGGTGGAGCCGGCAGCAGGCGGTCGACTACCTCGCCGAGCACACGCCGATGGCGAGTCTGGAGATCGAGGCGGAAATCGACCGGTACGCGGCCAATCCCGGGCAGGCGCTCGGCTACATGGTGGGGCGGCTGGAGATCGAGCGGCTGCGCGCGGAGGCCGAGCGCGAGCTGGGCGAGGCGTTCGACATCCGCGAGTTCCACGACACGGTGCTGGGCAGCGGAACCCTGCCGCTGCCGGTGCTCTCCGGCGTCGTCGCCGACTGGGTGGCGCAGCGCCGGGACACGCCGGGCAAGCTCGCGGACGAGTGCCTGGAGCTGATGTTCGAGGCGCAGCCGCTGTTCCCGTCGCTGTACGGCCTGCCGGGCACGCACGACAAGCTCGCCGACCAGACCGCCGAAGCCGCCGCCCGGTTCCGCGCCGGGCTCGCCGCCCTGATCGTGCGGGCGGAGGCGATCGACGCGGCCGGGCTCGAACCGGCCGACCGCGTCACGCGGGACGTCGTGATCTGGCAGGCCCGCACCCAGATCGACGTCCTCGATTCCGGCCGGGCCGACATCGCGGTGAGCGACGGGCTGGCCGCACCGGCCCTCGAGCTGTTGATGACGCTGCCGCAGACGATCCTCGACGACGACGTCAAGGCGCGTGGCTACCTGAGCAGGCTCGGCGCGATCGGCACGTACCTGGACCAGCTGGTCGAGCGGCAGCGGGCCGCGCTCGCCGCGGGCCTGACCCCGCCGGAGTTCCTCGCGCGCATCGGCGTCGGCTACGTCGAGCGGTACCTCGCCGCGCCGGAGAACGACCCGCTGAAGGTGCCGGTCCGCGGCCTCGAAGCCGAGCGCGATCGGCTGCTGGCCGAGGTGGTGCGCCCGGCGTACCGGCGGTACCGGGACTTCCTGGCCGACGAGGTGATCCCGGTGGCGCGGCCGGAGACGTCGCCGGGCATCGGCGACCTGCCGGGCGGCGCGGAGCGCTACGCGGCGCTGATCCGGGCCGAGACGACGACCGAGCGCACCCCGCAGGACTTGCACGACACGGGCCTGGCGATCATCGAGCAGCTGGCGGAGGAGTACCGCGAGCTGGGCGCCGAGCTGTTCGGCACGACCGAACTCGCGCAGATCTTCGAGCGGATCCGCACGGACCCGGCCCTGCGCTGGCGGGACGGCGACGAGCTGCTGGACTCCGCCCGTGCGGCGATCCGGCGGGCGGAAGCCGTGGCCCCGCAGTGGTTCTCGCGCGTGCCGGAGCAGCAGTGCCAGGTGGCCCCGGTCCCGGACGCGGAGGCCGAAAGCGGCTCGATCGCCTACTACATCGAGCCGTCGCTGGACGGTTCGCGGCCGGGCACGTACTACGCCAACACGCGCGACGCGGACCAGCGGCAGCGGACGCTGAGCGAGTCGGTGGCGTTCCACGAAGCGGTGCCGGGCCACCACTTCCAGCTGACGCTCGCCCAGCAGCTGACCGGCGTGCCGTTGCTGCGCCGGGTCGCCCTCTTCAACGCCTTCTGCGAAGGCTGGGGCCTGTACGCCGAGCGCCTGGCGGACGAAATGGGCCTGTACTCGGACGGCGCGGCCCGCCTCGGCCTGCTGACCCAGGATTCGATGCGCGCGGCCCGGCTGGTGGTGGACACGGGCCTGCACGCGCTGGGCTGGAGCCGGCAGCAGGCGGTGGACTACCTGGTCGAGAACACCCCGATGGCGCAGATCGAGATCGAGGCGGAGATCGACCGCTACGCGGGCCACCCGGGCCAGGCGCTCAGTTACATGGTGGGCCGCCTGGAGATCGAGCGCCTGCGCGCGGAGGCCGAGCGCGAACTGGGCGAGCGGTTCGACATCCGCGAGTTCCACGACACGGTGCTGGGCAGCGGAACCCTGCCACTGCCGGTCCTGGCGGACGTGGTGGCGGATTGGGTGGCAGCACGTGCGGTCGAGTGACACCGCCGGCCGGTCGGCCCGTGATGGCGGTGGGCCGGCGGGCAGGTCGCGGACGGCTCGCAACGATCGCGGCGGCGGGCGGCCAAGCACGCCGCGGAGGGGGGCGCAACGATCGCGGCGGCGGGCGGCCAACGCGCCGCGGAGGGGCCGGAGCGATCGCGGCGGCGGGCGGGCCGCGGAGGCGCCGAGTGTGCGCGGGCCGGCGGGCGGCCCCGGTTGGGCGGCTGATGGCGGTGGCCGACCCGACCGGCGGCGCGAGGCGAATGCCCCGACGCCCGATCCGGCCCCGCCCGCGCGGCGACCCACCTGACCGCTGTGGCCGACTACTCGGCGGCGCGAGCCGCCCGGACCTAGGAGTGAACGTGACCTGGCTCGAGCTGGCCGAAGACACCCCCTTCGGCCTGGACAACCTGCCCTACGGTGTCTTCTCCGTCGGCGGGGCGCCCGAACGGCGGGTCGGCGTGCTCGTCGGGGATCAGGTGCTCGACCTGACCGCCGCGGCCGCCGAGACCGCCGCCTCCTTCGCGCCCCTGCTCACCGGGGGCGTGCTCAACCCGCTGCTCGCCGCGGGGGCCGGCACCTGGCGGGAAGTCCGGGAGAGCGTCACCGGATGGCTGACCGAAGCCCGCTACGCCGACCCGCTGCGGCCGCACCTCGTGCCGCTGGCCGAGGTCACCACCCACCTCGCCTTCGAGGTCGCCGACTACGTCGACTTCTACTCCAGCGAGCACCACGCCCTCAACGCCGGCAAGATCTTCCGCCCGGACGCGACCGAGCTCCCGCCGAACTGGAAGCACCTGCCGATCGGCTACCACGGCCGGGCCGGCACCGTCGTCGTGTCCGGCACGCCAGTCGTCCGGCCGCACGGGCAGCGCAAGCCCCGCGCCGCCGACGCGCCCGCCTTCGGGCCGTCGCAGCGGCTGGACATCGAGGCGGAGGTCGGGTTCGTCGTCGGCACCCCGTCCGCTCCCGGCACCCGGGTGTCCACAGCGGACTTCGCGGACCACGTCTTCGGCGTCTGCCTGGTCAACGACTGGTCGGCGCGCGACATCCAGGCCTGGGAGTACCAGCCGCTGGGCCCGTTCCTCGGCAAGTCGTTCGCCACTTCGGTCTCGCCGTGGATCGTCCCGCTGGCCGCGCTGGAGCACGCGCGCGTCGACGGCCCGCCGCAGGACCCGGAACCGTTCGAGTACCTCCGGACCTCCGAAAAATGGGGCCTGGACCTGGCCATGGAGGTCCGTCTCAACGGCCACCTCGTGTCGAGCCCGCCGTTCGCTACGCAGTACTGGACGGCCCCGCAGCAGCTCGCGCACCTGACGGTCAACGGCGCGACCCTGCGCACGGGCGACCTGTTCGCCTCCGGCACGGTGACCGGCCCCGAGCGCGACCAGCGGGGCTCGTTCCTGGAACTGTCCTGGGGCGGCCGGGAACCGGTGACCCTGCCGGACGGCACCACGCGGACCTTCCTCGAGGACGGCGACGAGGTGGTGATCGGCGCGACCGCGCCCGGCCCGGGCGGCACGCGGATCGGCTTCGGCGAGGTGCGGGGGACGGTGGTCGCGGGCTGAACCGGGGCGGAAGTGGCGGTGCGCACACCGCACGGCGCCGGGCAGCGCGCATAATGACCTGCGACTAAGCGCTTGCTCACCACGGGAGGACGCCCATGAAGATCGGGACCGGGATCAGCTACTCCGGAGGCTTCGCCGAAAGCGTCGCCGATGTCGTCGAACTGGAGAAGGCCGGCCTCGACGTCGTCTTCGTGCCGGAGGCGTACTCCTTCGACGCCGTCAGCCAGCTCGGCTACCTGGCCGCGAAGACCGAGCGCGTCCAACTGGCGTCCGGGATCTTCCAGATCTACACCCGCACGCCGACCCTGACCGCGATGACCGCGGCCGGGCTCGACTTCGTCTCCGACGGGCGGTTCGTCCTCGGGCTCGGCGCGTCCGGCCCGCAGGTCATCGAGGGCTTCCACGGCGTGAAGTACGACGCGCCGCTGGGCCGCACCCGCGAGATCGTCGAGGTGTGCCGCCAGGTGTGGTGCCGTGAGCGCGTGGTGCACGAGGGCAAGCACTACACGATCCCGCTGCCGCCCGAGCAGGGCACCGGGCTCGGCAAGCCGCTCAAGCTGATCAACCACCCGGTGCGGGAGCGGATCCCGGTGCTGCTGGCCTCGATCGGCCCGAAGAACGTCGCGCTGACGGCCGAAATCGCCGAGGGCTGGCAGCCGATCTTCTTCCACCCGGAGAAGGCCGCCGACGTCTGGGGCGCGTCCCTGGCCGAAGGCAAGGCCAAGCGCGACGCGGCCCTGGGCGAGCTGGACACGTTCGTCACGGTGCCCCTGGCCATCGGCGACGACGTCGAGCCGCTGCTCGACTACGTGCGCCCGGTCCTGGCCCTGTACATCGGCGGGATGGGCGCGCGGGGCAAGAACTTCTACAACGACCTCGCCCGCCGCTACGGCTACGAAGCCGAGGCGAAGCTGATCCAGGACCTGTACCTGGACGGCAAGAAGGAGGAGGCGGCGGCCGCGGTCCCGCTCGAGCTGCTGCGCGCGATCTCCCTGGTCGGCCCGGCGAGCCACGTGAAGGAGCGCGTGGCGGCCTTCGCCGAGGCGGGCGCGACGACGCTGGTGGTGAACCCCCTGCAGCCGGGCCGCGAAGCCCGCGTGGCGGCGGTCTCGCAGCTGCGCGAGCTCATCGACTGAGCCCCGGGCGGCCACCTCGGGGAACACAAAGTACTCGAGGTGGCCACCCGCTGAGCCGGGTCGCGTAGGGCGGCACCCGCGCTGGCCCGGTGTGAGGCAGGCCGCGACCCGTTGAGCCGGGATCGCGTAAGCCGGGATGAGCTGAGCCGGTGTCGCGTAGATCGCGACGCGTTGAGCCCGGTCGAGCAGGTCGCAACAGGCTGAACCGCGGGTCGCGACCGCTAAGCCGGTGTCGCGTAGACCACGACCCGCGTGGCGCCGAGACCGTCGCCGTCGTACGTCCCGTCGCTGGTGATCAGCCTCAGCTGCGGGCCCGGGCCTTCCGGGGCCACCAGCGTGCTGTCCGGCTCGCTCGCCGGGAACACCACCGTCCTGCGGACCGTGAAGCGGGACTCCCGGCCCGCCGCGTCGCGAACGGTGATCGCCGCGCCCGGCTCGAGCTTGGCCAGGCGGGCGAACGCGCCGGGGGAGTAGCCGAAGCTCTCGTGCCCGGACAACACCGCCACCCCGGGCGCGCCCGGGGCCGGCCCGTCGGCGAACCAGCCGACGCCCCGGGCCGTGCCGGGCTGCTCGCGGCGGCCGCCGAGGTGACCGAGGGCGACCACGTGGTCGAGGGTCAGGCCGAGTCCGGGGATCAGCAGTGCCGCGGGCGGGGAGCCCGCCGTGGTGGGCCGGTCCGCGGCCGGGGCGATCGCGGGCGCCGGGGCGAGCACCGACGTCACGCCGAGCAGGACGCAGCCGAGCCCGGCCACGACCGCGAGCACGACGGCGGCCGGCCGCACGAGCTCGGCTCGCCGCTCGGGCCGTTGCATCTCTTTCCCCTGCTCCACGTGGGTTCCGATATCCGATTAATCGCCGAGCGAGCGCGGGCGTTACCGAATCGTGTCCGGTCGCCTCGGGGTTCACTCGATCGGGTTATCTCACTGTGACCTTCGCATCAGGAACGCGCGCCCGGAGGGCCGCATTCCCGTAAATGCCCGGCATTCCGGCGTGAGATCGGACATCATTGCTGGTTTGAAACCGTCGAACTGGGGATATTCACGGGCGGGAGTGGAGGTAGGCCGAGCCGTGCGAGAAGGAAAAGAGCCCGTGGTGGGCGTGCTGGACGTCGGTTCGTTCAGCGCTCGGCTCGTGGTGGTGCCGGTGAACGGCTCACCTCGCGAACCACTGGTCAACCACCAGACGCGGCTGCGCCTGGACCGCGAGCTCGACGTCCACGGCCGCCTCTCCGACCGCGGCATCGAAGCCGTGACCGCCGCCGTCGCGGCGGGCATGACCACGGCGTACCGCCACGGCGTCAGCGACGTCTACCCGCTCGCCACATCTTCGATCCGCGACGCGGCCAACGCGGCCGACGTCGTCCGGCACGTCGCCGGCGAAACCGGTGTCGAACTGCGGTTCCTCTCCGGCCGCTGCGAAGCCGAGCTGACCTATCTCGCGGCCCGCCGCTGGTACGCCGCCGAACCCGGGCCGATGCTCGTGCTCGACATCGGCGGCGGAACGGTCGAGCTGGCCGCGGGCTCCGGCGAAAAGGCCACGTTCGCGCGATCGCTGCCGCTGGGCGCCCGCTCGATGACGCGGGACTGGCTGCCGTCCGAGCGCGTGTCGCACAAGCAGGTCAAGGCTCTGCGCGCGCACGCGCTCGACGTCGTGACCACCACGCTGGGCGCCGCCGGCGTCGACGACCCGCGGGTCGTCGGCTGTTCGAAGGTGCTGCAGCAGCTCGCGCGGCTGGCCGGCGCGCGGCCGGGCAAGTGCAAGGAACTGCGGCTCGACGACCTGCGCGCCTGGATCCCGCGGCTCGCCGCGCTGCCGCCGTCGAAGCGGGCGGAGCTGCCGGGCATCTCCCGCAGCCGCGCCCACCAGGCGCTGGCGGGCGCGATCGTCGCGGAAGCCCTGCTGACCGTGGCCGGCGGCCAGGTGACGATCTGCCCGTGGTCGACCCGCGACGGCCTGCTGCTCACCCTGCAGGACAAGGCGCGCGCGGCAGCGGGCGAGCGCGCGGCCTGAACCCCTGGCCGTTCCCGGGGAAACCGGGTATTCCGGAAAGCATGAGCGAGCAGCAGCGCCTCCACGGCCGTGACGACGAAGACGAAGAGCTCCCGAAGCTCCCCACTCCCGGCAAGCTGACGCACGACGTGCCGACGGCCCCGGACCCGGACGTGAGCCCGGGCGGGACCGAGGAAATCCCGGCCCCACCCGGACGCGAGGCCGCTAGCGACCTTCCTCGGTGATGGGATTGGCGGGCTCGGCGTACTGACGCACCGCTTCCGAGTCCCGCCGCATCGGTGCCCGCCCGGGCGGCTGCTTCGGCGTCGGGCCCGCGTCGATCTTCGGGATCGCGAACCGCTGCGGCTCCGCCGTGATGGTGAAGCGCTCGCCGTGGTGCAGCACCTCGAGGGGCTCGCCCGCCACCACGTGGTAGGTGGCCTGGTCGGGATCGATCTCGACCTGGAACCGGGTGCCGCGGAACATCAGGCGGAAGGTGATCCGCCCCAGCTGCGGCGGCAGCCGCGGGGCGAAGGCCAGTGTTCCGCCGTGGTCGCGCAGACCGCCGAACCCGGCCACGGCGCCCTGCCAGGCCCCGGCCAGCGACGCCATGTGCAGGCCGTTGCGCACGTTGTTGTGCACGTCGTGCAGGTCGGTCAGCGCGGCTTCGGCGAGGTAGTCGTAGGCCAGCTCCAGGTGCCCCACCTCGGCCGCCACCACCGCCTGCGTCGCCGCCGACAGCGAGGAGTCGCGCACGGTCCTCGCTTCGTAGTAGGCGAAGTCGCGCGCTTTCTCCTCCGCGCTGAACGAATCGCCGCACAGGTGCAGCGCCAGTACCAGGTCCGCCTGCTTGACGACCTGCTTGCGGTACAGGTCGAAGTACGGGTAGTGCAGCAGCAGCGGGTAGTCCGACGGGTCCGTGTCCTCGTAGTCCCACTCGTCGTGGTCCAGGAACCCCTCCGACTGGGGGTGCACGCCGAGTTCTTCGTCGTAGGGCAGGTACATCGCCGCCGCGGCCGCGCGCCAGGAGTCCAGCTCGACGGTGTCGACGCCGAACCGCGCCGCCACGTCCGGGTGCCGCTCGCACGACGCTGCCGCCGCCTGCAGGTTCCGCCGCGCCATCAGGTTCGTGTAGACGTTGTTGTCCGCCACCGCCGAGTACTCGTCAGGCCCGGTGACGCCGTCGATGCGGAAGGCGCCGTGGCGGTCGTGGTGACCCAGCGACGCCCACAGCCGCGCGGTTTCCAGCAGCAGCTCGGTGCCGTAGTCGCGCTCGAACTCCTCGTCGCCGGTCGCGTTGAGGTAGCGCACGACGGCGTCGGCGATGTCGGCGCTGACGTGGAACGCCGCCGTGCCCGCCGGCCAGTACGCCGAGCACTCGGCGCCGTTGATCGACCGCCACGGGAACGCCGCGCCGCGCAACCCGAGCTGGTGCGCGCGTTCCCGCGCCTTGTCCATTGTGGAGTGACGCCAGCGCAGCGCGTCACGCGCGGCGTCCGGGATGGTGTAGGTGAGCACCGGCAGCACGAAGGACTCGGTGTCCCAGAAGGCGTGTCCGTCGTAGCCGGGCCCGGTCAGCCCCTTGCCGGCGATCGCGCGGCTCTCGCCGCGGGCCCCGGCCTGCAGGATGTGGAACAGCGCGAAGCGGACCGCCTGCTGCAGTTCGGGATCGCCCTCGATCTCGATGTCCGACGTCCGCCAGTAGTCGTCGAGGAATTCGCGCTGCTCGGTGAGCAGGCCCTTCCAGCCGGTCTGGCGGGCGCCGGCCAGCGCCGCCTCGACCTGCGACCGCAGCGCGGGCACCGATCGCTGCGCCGACCAGCCGTAGGCGAGGAACTTGGTGATCCGCAGCCGGCCGCCCTTCGGGACGTCGACCGCGACGGTCAGCCGCGCGAGGTCGTCCTCGGAGTGGATGCGGGCGCGGATCCCGTCGTCCACCTCGATCTTGTGGTCCATCGCCGCGGCCATCCGCAGCCCGGAGCGGCGGGTCCGGTGCACCAGCACGGCGTTGTAGTCCGACGCGCGGTGGAACTCGCCGACCAGCGGCGAGTTCAGGGCGGCGGCCACCCGCGGGTCGCTCGTGTCGGACTCGATCGGTTCGTTGGCCAGCAGGTCGGACTGGACGACCAGCTGCAGGTCCTCGTCGAGCGGCTCGACCTCGTACCGGATGGCGGCGATCGCGCGCTGGGTGAACGACACGAGCCGTTCGGTGCGGACGCGGACCCGCCGTCCGGTCGGCGAGGACCACTCGGTGGTCCGGCACAGCGTGCCCGTGCGGAAGTCCAGGACGCGGTCGTGCGCGGTGGCCGCGCCGTAGCGCATGTCGAGCGGTTCGTCCTCGACGAGCAGGCGGATGATCTTGCCGTCGGTCACGTTGACGACGGTCTGGCCCTCTTCCGGGTAGCCGTAGCCGGCCTCGGCGTAGGGGAGTTCGTGCTGTTCGTAGAAGCCGTTGAGGTAGGTGCCGGGCAGCCCGCGCGGCTCGGCCTCCTCGAGGGTGCCGCGCAGGCCGATGTGGCCGTTGGACACCGCGAACGCCGATTCGGTGCGCTGCAGGGCGTCGACGTCCATGCCGCGCCACCGCAGTTCCCACGGCGAGCATTCGTAGCCGTGCGGTTCGGTCATCGGTTCTCCAGGAGGTCGGCGAGGTCGTCGACGACGATGTCGGCGCCGTGGGCGCGCAGTTCGGCGGCCTGGTCGGCCCGGTTGACGCCCACGACGTACCCGAAGCCGCCGGCCTTGCCGGCCTGGACGCCGGACTGGGCGTCCTCGAAGACGGCCGCGTGCGCGGGTTCGACGCCGAGCGCCGCGGCGCCGGCCAGGAACGAGTCCGGCGCGGGCTTGCCCTTCAGGTGCTGTTCGCGGATGACGATGCCGTCGATGCGGGCCTCGACGTACTTGCTCAGGTCGGCGCCGTCGAGGACCTTGGCGCCGTTGGCCGACGACGTCACGACGGCGACCCGGAGCCCGGCGGCCTTGACCGCTTCGAGGTAGCGCACCGAACCCGGGTACGGGTTCACCCCGCGTTCGTCGATGATCTTGAGGACCAGCTCGTTCTTGCGGTTGCCCACGCCGTTCACGGTCGGGGCGTCCACCGGGTCGTCGGGCTCGCCTTCGGGCAGCGTGATCCCCCGTGACCGCAGGAACTCCCGCACGCCGTCGGCGCGCGGGCGGCCGTCCACATAGGCCGCGTAGTCGCGGTCGGTGAACTCGGCGAACCCGGCGCCGTCGCGGGCGCGGAGGAATTCGTCGAATGTCCGTTTCCAGGCTTCGCGGTGGAGGACGGCCGTGCCGGTCAATACTCCGTCGAGGTCGAACAGGCAGGCGGTGATGGTCTCGGGCAATCCCGTCATGCCCGCACGCTACCGGTCGTCGGCGGCTCCCGCGTGTTGTTCGGGGGTCCGGGTGGCGAAGCCCCCGGCTCGGGGCGGAGCCCCGGTTGTCTCAGTGTGTTGTTCGGGGGTCCGGGTGGCGAAGCCCCCGGCTCGGGGCGGAGCCCCGGTTGTCTCTGTGTGTTGTTCGGGGGTCCGGGTGGCGAAGCCCCCGGCTCGGGGCGGAGCCCCGGTTGTCTCAGTGTGCTGTCCGGGGGGCTTGGCGTGGGGGCGGACGTGGTGGATGAGTTCGTGCACCGTGGCGTCCGCCAGCCGGTAGCGCACCACCCGGCCGTCGCGTTGTGGCGTGACCAGTCCGTGTGCGCGCAGCAGCCGCAGGGCCTGTGACACGGCGGTGTCCGTCATGCCCGTGGCCGCGGCGAGGTCGGTGACGCTGATCTCGCGGGCGTAGTGGATGGACACCAGCAGCGCCAGCCGGGACGGGTCGGCGACCACGGAGAAGCGCCGGGCCCACTCGTCGATGCCGGCGCGGTCGCCGAGCCCGTCGACCGCGGCCGCGACGCGTCCCGGGTCGATCGGCTTGCGGTCGGTGCTCACCCCCGGATGATTCCACCCGGGGCGCGGGGCGACCACCGGTGGTCTGGGTCACGGCGTGCTTGACGCTCGCCGTCCCGCGGGCGACCCTTAAGACAGTTGTCATAATCGAGGAGCCGGGATGACCGACGTCGAAGCGCAGGTCCGTTCGAAGACCATCACGTGGCAGGACCCCCTGGAGTCCGCGCGGCTCGGCGCCACGATGTCCGGCCTGGCGTACATGCAGGCCATTGCCGGGGGCCGCGTTCCGCCGGCGCCGATCGCCGCGCACTTCGGCCTGCGCTGGGAGCGCGTCGAAGCCGGCGAGGTGGTGGCGGTCGCCGAGCCGGACGAGTCGCTGTACAACCCGATCGGCATGGTCCACGGCGGTGTGGCGGCCACGATGCTGGACTCGGTGATCGGCTGCGCGGTGCACACGACGCTGCCGGCGGGAGTGGGCTACGCGTCGGTGGAGCTGAAGGTGAGCTACCTGCGCGCGATCCACGCCGGGCGCGGGGAGATCCGCGCGACGGGCCGGGTGGTGAAGGAAGGCTCGCAGATCGCCTTCGCGGAGGGGGAAATCCGCGACGCCGAAGGCAAACTGCTGGCCACGGCGTCGGGGACCTGCGTCATCACGCGCTGAGGGGCTGCTGCACGTTCCGGCGCTCGACGAGCGGGCCGGGTTCCCCCGCGGCACGGGTGTGGATGACGCGCGAGGTGCTCACCGCGGCGGCCGGACCCGCCGCGCGCGGATCGCGTCGTCGCCGCCGTAGCGGCCGATGACCGACGCCAGCAGGGCGCGCGCATCCGAAACCCGCTCGGTGCCGTATTCGGCGACCAGTTCCTCCTGGAGTTCCTGCCGCAGCACGCGCGTCGCTTCGACGGCGGCCAGCGCGTGCTCGGTCAGGTGCAGCAGTTTCGTGCGCCCGTCCGCCGGGTCGGGTTCGCGGCGCAGCAGACCCCGGTGTTCGAGGTCCGCGACCGCCTTCGACGCGGCCTGCTGGGTGACGCCCATCCGCTCGGCCAGCGCGGTGACGGACAACGGGGCGGCCAGGACGTGCTGGAGCACGACGCCGTCGTTGAAGCGCAAGCCGCCGAAGCCGCGCCCGGCCAGCCGCCGCTGGACCTCGTCCGTCATCGCCCAGCCCGCGAAGAGCGCCGTGAGAGACAGGTCGAGGCTGCTAGGATGCACAACCATGGTTGTGGAATCTAGCAGAGTGCCGGCGGAGCTGGCGGAAGCGTTCGTGCGCGTGGCGCACCGGATCGTCTGGTGCACGCTGGTGACGGTCGACCGGCGGGGCCGGCCGCGCTCCCGCGTCGTCCACCCGATCTGGCAGCACACGCCGGACGGCCTGGTCGGCCGCCTGTTCACCCGGCCGACGCCGCTGAAGCTCGCCCACTTGGCGGCGTCGCCGTACGTGTCGTGCTCGTACTGGGACCCGCAGCACGAAGTGGCGGTGGCCGAGTGCCGCGCGGAGTTCGAGAACGACGAGCGGACGCGCGAAGACCTGTGGAACCTGTTCGCTTCGACCCCGGAGCCGTTGGGTTTCGACCCGAAGATCCTGGGCGGCGAGGACCACCGCGACCCGAAGATCACGGTGCTGCGCCTGACACCTTGGCGGCTCTCGGCCGGCGGCGAGGCCTGGCGAGCGGCGTAGGGCGCGGCACCGTGACCGCCGGGCGGGGCTCAGGGGCGGCCCGCGAGTGCGGTGAGCGTCCGGTGCAGTTCGGCGGGGCCGGGCGCGCCGGGGAAGACCTTGCCGACGTAACCGTCGGGGCGGACCAGGACCGTGGTGCCCGCCGGTTCGGCCGGCGCCGCCACGTGCACGCGGCCGGTCCAGCCGTCCGGTTTCGTGTCGCCGAGCAGGACGAACCGGCCGCCGCGGAGGGCCTCGTACAGGCGGGTGCCGTCGGCCAGCGGGATGTCCGGCATCCGGGTGCCGACCAGCTTGTGCTCCCCGCCCGGCGCCGGGTAGCGGAACCCGACCGCACTCAGCCGCCCGATCAGCGTGCGGTGGACCGGGGGCACCCGCACCACCGCCCCGCCGACGAGCCCGCGCAGCGCGCGCAGGACCGGGGACCGCAGCATCGCCATGCGGATGATCGTGCCGCTGATCCGCAGCACCTCCTCGCCCACCGCGTGCCGCTCGGCCTGGTAGGTGTCCAGCAGCGCGGGGGACGCGCCGTGGCGGACGGCGGTGAGCTTCCAGCCGAGGTTCGCCGCGTCCTGGAGGCCGGTGTTCATGCCCATCCCGCCCGCCGGGGAGTGGACGTGCGCGGCGTCGCCGGCGAGGAACACGCGCCCGACGCGGTACTGCGGGGCCTGCCGCTCGTCGCTGTGGAAGCGCGACATCCAGCGGGCGTCGTGCATGCCGAAGTCCGTGCCCAGCGCGCGCCGGGTGATCGCGCGGATCTCCTCGAGGTCCAGCGGCGCGTCGTCCGGCACGCTGCGGAGCCGGTCCCAGGCCAGCACGCGCCACCAGCCGTCGCCGAACGGCGCGATGAACGCGAACTCGTTGCCGAACCCGTTGACCGTCAGGGTTTCCGGCGGTGCCTCCCGCAGGCGCACGTCGGCCAGCATGATCGAGCGCAGGACCGACTTGCCGGGGAACGGCAGCCCGAGAGCGGTCCGGACGGTGCTGTGGAACCCGTCCGTGCCCACCAGGAACGCCGCGCGGTAGACGCTGCCGGGCGTTTCGGCCGTCACCCCGTCGTCGTCCTGCCGGACCGCGGTGACCTGCGTGCCGGGCACGATTTCCACCCCTGCGGCGACCGCGCGCTCCCGCAGCACCCGTTCGACGTTGTACTGGGCCGTGACCAATAGGTACGGGAAGCGGCTCGGCAGGCGGCCGAGGTTCACCGTCACCCGGCCGAACAGCCGGGCCTCGGACAGCCGGTTCACGCCCGTCTCCTCGAGCTTCTCGGCGAGCCCGCGCGCGTCGAGCACCTCGAGGGTGCGCGCGTGCACGGCGAACGCCCGCGACAGGTTCGACACCGTGCCGTCACGCTTTTCCAGCAGCGTGACCTCGGCCCCGGCCTCCGCGAGGTCCCCGGCGAGCAGCAGCCCGGTGGGTCCGGCGCCCACCACGATCACGTCCGGCATCACGATCCCCTTCGGTAGTGGTTACCGCAGCGACGGTAGGCGGCCGGACGGTTGACCGAATCAGTCATCCATACCTGGATCGACCGGTAGGTTCGGGACGTGATCTACGGTCGTGACCGGGAAAAGGCGCGCCTGGCGGAGGTACTCGGCGCCGTGACCCGGGGGCGCGGCGCGGCGCTGGTCGTCCACGGCGAAGCCGGGATCGGGAAGTCCGCGCTGCTGGCGCACCTGGCGGGACTGGCCGCGGGTGCCGCGCGCGTGCTGCGGGTGACGGGTACCGAAGCCGAGGTGGACCTCCCGTTCGCCGCGCTGCACGCCCTGCTCCGCCCGCTCCGGGACCGCGTGGACACGCTGCCCGGTCCCCAGGCGGGCGCCCTGCGCGCGGCGTTCGGCCTGGCCGCCGCGCCCGAGGGCCACGACCGGTTCCTGACCGGGCTCGCCGTGCTGACCCTGCTCGCCGAGGCCGCCGAGGAACGGCCCGTCGTCTGCCTGGCCGACGACGCCCAGTGGCTGGACCAGGCTTCGGCCGAGGCGTTGCTGTTCGCCGCGCGGCGGCTGCAGGCGGAAGGGGTGGCGGTGGTGTTCGGGGTACGCGACGGCGACCGGCCGTTCCCCGCCGCGGGGCTGCCCGAACTGGCGTTGCCGGGCCTCGACGAGCCGCAGTCGGCCGCCGTGCTGGGCGAGCACGGCGGCGAGCTCGCCCCGGCGGTGCGGGATCGCCTCGTCGCCGAGTCCGCGGGCAACCCGCTGACCCTGATCGAGCTGGCGCGCTCGCTCGGGCCGGAGCAGCGGGCGGGGAAACTGCCGCCGCTGGGGTGGCACACCGAAGCGTCGTCACCGCTCGGGCGGGTGGAGAACGCCTTCCGCGCGCGGATCGGCGCCCTGCCGGACGGCAGCCGCACCCTGCTGACCGTGGCCGCCGCCGACGGCACCGGGGACCTCGCGCTGGTCGTGCGGGCCGCGGCCACCCTGGGTGCCGGCGTCGCCGACCTGGAACCGGCCGAGCACGCCGGGCTCGTCCGGATCGACGGCGAGCTGCTCGTCTTCCGCCATCCGCTGGTCAAGGCCGCCGCCTACCGGGGCGCGGCACTGGCGCGACGGCAGAACGCGCACCGGGCGCTCGCCGCCGCGCTCGCGCCCGGCGGGGACGACGAGGCGGCGGACCGGCGCGCCCAGCACCTCGCGGCCGCGACCACCGGGACCGACGAGCCGCTCGGGCGCCTGGTCGAGCAGGCCGCGGACCGGGCCGCCCGCCGCGGTGCTCCTGCCGTGGCCGCGACCGCCTACGAGCGGGCCGCGCAGCTGACCGAAGACCACGAAACCCGGGCGCGGCTCCTGGTCCGGGCCGCGGTCACGGCGGCCGAGGCCGGGGAGCTGGCCCGGGCGGGCGCGCTGGCCGAACGCGGCGCCCGGCTCGCCACCGACCCCGGCCTCCTGGCGGAACTGGCCGGCGTGCGCGCGGCGTGGGAGTTCGAACTCGGCAACGCCGCGGCCGCGGGGCGCATCGCGGTCGACGCCGTCGGCGCCATCGCCGCCCCGGCACCGGAAAAGGCCACGGCCATGCTCGGCGACGCGGCCACGTACGCCTACCTCGCGGGCGACGTCGAGACCGTGCAGCAGGCCCAGCGGCTGATGACCGCCGTGACCGGGCGGCACCCGGAGCTCGCCGGGAACGTCTTCGCCGGCGTCCGGGGCTGTGCGCTGCTGCTGTCCGGCGACCACCGCGGCGCGTTCCGGCTCCTGCGTGCGACGTGGACGGCCCCGGACGCCGATCTCCTCTACCGGTTGTTCACCACGATCATCGCCGGCGCGGACCGGGAGGGAGCCGCGCTCGCCGACGAGTTCGTCCGGTACTGCCGGGACCACGGCCGGATCGGCGAGCTGACCCACGCGCTGCAGATCCGGGCCCAGCTGCGGATCCTGCACGGCCGGCACGCCGAAGCCGAGGCCGACGGCGCGGAGGCGCTGCACATCGCCGAAGCGACCGGGCACACCCGCCGGGCCGGCCACCTGCGCGGGATCCTGGCGCTCGTGGCGGCGATCGAGGGCGACGAGGCGCGGTGCGAGGCGTGCGCCGGGCAGGCGAGCGGGGTGGCCGCGGGGGAGTGGTGGGGCGAGCACGCCCGAGGCGTCCTGGCGCTGGGCCGCGGCGACCACCCCGCCGCGGTGCGGCACCTGACCGGCCTGCTGACCGGGCCGGGCGGGCACACCGCCGTCGGCCGGTCCGCGACGCCGAGCCTGGTCGAGGCGCTGGTCCGGGTGGGCGAGCAGGAGGCGGCGGCCGGGTACGCCGCGCGGTTCCGCGACTGGGCGGAGGCGGGCGAACAGGAGTGGGCGCTGGAGCTGACGCACCGCTGCCACGCTCTGCTGGCCCCGGCGGCCGAGGCGGAACCGTACTACCTGCGGGCCTTGGCGCACCACGAGGGCGGCACCCGCCCGTTCGAGCAGGCGCGCACGCTCCTGGGTTACGGCGAATGGCTGCGCCGTGCCCGCCGCCGCGCGGACGCGGCCTCCCGGCTCCGCGCCGCGGCGGACCTGTTCGACGGCCTCGGCGCGGCCCCGTGGCTCGCGCGGGCCGAGCACGAGCTGGCGGCCATCGGCGCCCGCCCCCGCACGACGGCCCGGCAGGCCGCGGCCCTGGACGCGCTGACGGCGCAGGAGGCCCAGGTGGTCCGGCTGGCGGCCACGGGCGCGACCAACCGCGCGATCGCGGCGCAGCTGTTCCTCAGCCCGCGGACGGTGGGGTACCACCTGTACAACGCGTTTCCCAAGCTGGGCGTCACTTCCCGCGCCGAGCTGGCCCGGTTCGGCGAGGTGCCGTAGTCCCCGGTGACGCGGGAGGTGGTCGGGCACCTGCGCTTTTCCGACGCTCGGTGTCGGTGCCGTCCCGAGCTGCCGCGTTCCGTCAGTCCCAGGCCACCGGGAGCCGGTCGATGCCGTAGATCGGGTGGGCGTGCCGGAACGGCAGCTCGCCCGCCGGGACGGCGAGCCGGAGCCGGGGCAGCCGCCGCAGCAGTGCGGTCAGCGCGACCCGGAGTTCGAGGCGGGCCAGGTGGTGGCCGAGGCAGAGGTGCTCGCCGTGCCCGAAGGCGAGGTGGTGGTTGGGGCTGCGGCGGAGGTCCACCTCGTCGGGATCGGGGAACTCGCGCCGATCCCGGTTGGCGATGTCGGCCGCGGCGATGACCCCCTCCCCGGCGCGGATGGTCACGTCGCCGAGCCGGACGTCGGCGGTCGCGACGCGGCGGCGGCCGAGGTGGGTGATCGTCAGCAGCCGCAGCAGTTCGTCGACCGCGGCCGCCGGGGGACCGTCCGCGCTCCGGAACGCCTCGGCGTGCTGCGGGTTGTCCAGCAGGAACGCCGTGGAGAGGGCGATCTGGTTGGCGGTGGTTTCGTGGCCGGCGACCAGCAGCAGGATGGCGGTGGCCACCGCGTCGGAGCGGGACAGCGCGCCCGTGGCGACCTGTTCCGCGCTCAGCCGGCCGAGCAGGTCGTCGGTGGGGCGGGTGCTTCGCCGGTGCAGCAGGGTGCCCAGGTAGCGGGCGAGTTCCGCGGTGGCGGCCCGGTTGGCCTCGTCGCCGGCGGAGTCGTCCAGCATCGCGCGGGCGCGGTCTTCGAAGAAGGCGTGGTCTTCGTAGGGCACGCCGAGCAGGTCGCTGATGACGATGGACGGCAGCGGCAGCGCGTACCGCTCCACCAGATCGGCGGGCTGGGGGCCGGCGGTCAGCTCGTCCAGCAGCTCGGCGGCGGTGCGCTCGATCGACGGCCGCAGGGCTTCGACCCGCCGCACGGTGAACTCGCCGATGAGCATCCGGCGCAGGCGGAGGTGCTCGGGGCCGTCCATGGAGATGAACGAGCCGCGGCCCGTCCGCCGGCCCCGGCCGGCCGGGCCGCGGGCGGGGTAGCCGGGCCGGGCCGGATCGACGCTGAACCGGCGGTCGGCGAGCACCGCGCGGACGTCGGCGTACCGGGTGAGCAGCCACGGCGTGCTCCCGTCCCAGATCCGGACGCGGGTGATCGGGGCCTCGCGCTGCAGGTCGGCCAGCCCGGGCGGCGGCGTGTACGGGCATGCCCGGGGCAGCGGGAAGGTCATGCTTCCTCCTTGGCGGCGGCGGCGGCGGCCGGATGGTCGGAGAGGCGCTCGAGCAGGGGAGCGGCCAGCCGGAGGACCCCGCGCTCGGTTTCGCCGAGCGCGCCGAACGCGGCGGCCAGCCACTCGTCGCGTTCGCGCATGTCGGCGTCGAGCGCGGCCGCCCCCGACGCGGTGAGGCCGAGGACGACGCTGCGCCCGTCCTCTTCGTTGGGCGACCGGCTGATCAGCCCGTCGGCCTCGAGTTCGGTGAACACCTTCGTCAGCGCCTGCGGCCGCTGCGCGTCGGCGGCGGCGATCTCGCGCGGGCTGCTCGCGCCGTGCCGGGAGAGGTACCCGAGCACGCCGACCTTGGCGGGGCTCAAGGCCCCCGCGGAGCGGCTGCCGCGCAACCGCCGCGCCAGCCGGAGCACGCTCCGGCGCACCGCCTTCACTGTCTCGTCGTCCACGAGTTAGTACTATATTCAGTACCAATTCTCGAGCGCAAGGCAGCAGGGGAGTGTATCTAGTTCACTAGTCATTAGTTTCGGCCAGGGTGGCCTTCAATGGCCGCGTCCCGATCACCAGGGCCGGTGCTTCAGGCGGCACCGACCCGGCGGTCGAACACCAGGCCCTCCGCCGCCTGCAGGCCCACGCTGATCGCCCCGGTCAGGACCGCATCCTCGCCGAGTTCGCCCTGGACGACCTTCGGCACCAGCGGCGTGAACGCGCGCAACGCCCGGTCGATGGGCTCCAGCAGCAGGTCCGCGGCCGTGCCCATGCCGCCGCCCAGGACGATCAGCTCCGGGTCGATCACCGCCGCCACCGAGGCCACCGTGTACGCCAGGCGGTCCGCTTCCGTCTCCACCGCGCGCCGCGCCAGTTCGTCGCCTTCGCGAGCCAGCCGGAACACCTCGCGGGCCGATTTCGCCGTGCCCAGGCCGAGGTCGCGGGCCCCCTGGACCACCGACTGGGCCGCCGTCGCCTCTTCGAGGTGGCCGCGGGCCGGCGGGGTGGTGGGCTCGTCGGCCGCGCGCGTGCGGCCGTACGGGAGGTAGCCGATCTCGCCCGCCGCGCCGGTCGCGCCGCGGAACACGCGGCCGTCGACCATCAGGCCCATGCCGACGCCGGTGCCGATCGTGATGCAGCCGAACACCGACGCGCCGCGCGCCGCCCCGCTTTCCCACTCGCCGACGGCGGTGAGGTTGGCGTCGTTCTCCACCATCAGGTCCGGGCCCAGGGCCGCTTCGAGGTCGTCGATGAGCCCCGCGCGCCCCCAGCCCGGCAGGTTCGGCGCGTGCCGGAAGCAGCGCTTCTCCGGATCGGCGACACCGGGGGAGCCGACCACGCGGACAACGATGTCGCCCGCCGAAAGACCGGCCTCCGCGACCGCCGAAGCCGCGATCTTCCCCACCGCGGCCACCAGCGCCGCACCGGACCGTGCCGTGTTCCGCTCGTCGCGCCGGGCCACCAGCGTGCGGCCCAGGTCCGACACCGCGACCCGCAGGTGCTCGCGGCCGATGTCGACCCCGAGCACGTACCCCGCGGTCGGGTCGGCCTCGTACAGCACGGCCGAGCGTCCGGTGCCGGTGGACGTCTGCCCGGTCGGGCGGGCCAGCCCGGCCGCCTCCAGCGCCAGCAGCGCCTGGCTGACCGTCGGCTTCGACAGCCCGGTGTCCTTCGCGACCTGTGGCCGGGTCGCCGGCCCGCCGCGGCGCAGCAGGTCCAGCACCGCCCGCTGGTTGATCTTGCGCATCCCGGCGGGGGTACCGACCGTGGGGATTTCTACGCCGGCCACCCGTGCCCGCCTCCTGTCGTCCTCGTGCTGCCTGCCACGCTAGCCGTCCCGCCCCCGAGCCCGCCGGAATACCCGCACTTCGCGGCCCGTTGAGCGGAGCATGAGCACTCCGGGACGCGGCCGGGTCCGCGTGGCACAGGGCGCGAAGCGGGTACGGGTGTTCCTCGGCGGGCAGCTCGTCGCGGACACCGTGCACCCCCTCCTGGTGTGGGAAGTCCCGTACTACCCCACGTACTACCTCCCGCGCGCGGACGTCGTGAGCGGTGTTCTCACCCCCTCCGGCCGGACGGCGCACTCGCCGAGCCGCGGAGAAGCTGTTCTGTCGACGATAAAGGGTGCCGCAGCCGAGGCGGTGGACGGCGCGCTGGAGTACCCGGATTCGCCGATCGAAGAGCTCCGCGGCCACGTCCGCTTCGAGTTCGGCGCGTTCGACTGGTTCGAAGAGGACGAACAGATCTTCACGCACCCGCGCGACCCCGGCGTCCGCGTCGACATCCTGCCGAGTTCGCGCCACGTGCGGATCGAGGTCGGCGGCGTCACGGTCGCCGACTCGGTGCGGCCGCACCTGCTGTTCGAAACCGGCCTGCCGACCCGCTACTACCTGCCGCGCGTCGACGTGCGGATGGACTTGCTGACGAAGATCGACGTCGTGACGCACTGCCCGTACAAGGGCGCCGCCGAGCACTTCGACGTGGCCGGGCGGGAAGACCTGGCCTGGAGCTACCCGACGCCGCTGCCCGAAAGCACCCGCGTCGCCGGGCTGATCGCGTTCCTCGACGAGAAGGTCGACGTCTACGTCGACGGTGTCCGCCAGGACCGCCCGAAGACGAAGTTCGCCTGAGCCCTCACGCGTCCGGCAGCCAGTTCCCGTGGAAGCCCGCGGGCACCCGCTGCGGGAGGTGGACGGCCGCCACCGGCGCCGCGGCGAGGTTCCCGGCGTCGAGCACGACGAGGTCGCTGCGCCCCTCCGCCGCGTCGTGGACGTAGGTGAGCAGCCAGCCTTCGCCGTCCTCGGCCGGGACGAACACGGCTTCACCGGGCGTGCGGCCGGGCGCGAAGACGTGCTCGGTGGCCGTCCCGGTGTGGAGGTCGTGCCGTCGCAGGACGCCGTGGCCGGTCACGTGCCCGAAGCGCGTGTCGGAGGTGGCGAGCCGGTCGTCGATGCGGGGGAACTCGCCGGGGCGGTCGTCCAGCCGGTCCTCGGTGACCGTGCCGGCCGCGAGGTCGATCGTCCAGCGCCACAGCGACGCCGGCGGGTCCTCGTGCCCCGCCCACCACTGGTGGTCGTAGCGCAGGACGTGCACGACGATCCGGCCGTCGGCCGTGTCGAAGGCGTTGAGCGTGTGGAAGACGTAGCAGGGCTCGATGTCCAGCCACCGCACGCCCGCCTCCGGCCGGTCGCGGCGGAGCACGCCGAGCCGGGCGCCGTAGCCGGTGTCCCAGCGGTAGGGCATGCCGCGGCCGACCGACGCCCGGTCGAACACGACGGGCAGGTCGTAGAAGACGACGTGCTCCCCGGTGAGGGCGAAGTCGTGCATCATCGTCAGCCCGGGCACGTCGATCGGCTGCTTGACGACGAGCTTCCCGGCCGCGTCGGCGCGGTAGTAGCCCACGTGCGGCGCGGTGATGCTGCCGTAGCCGAAGAAGTGCAGCTCTCCGGTCGCCGGGCAGATCTTCGGGTGCGCGGTCATCGCGTCGGCCAGTTCGCCGCCGAAGTCGTACACGCCCACGGTTTCCAGCTCCGTCGTGATCTCGTACGGCAGCGACGATTCGACGAGCGCGAGCGTGCGGCCGGCGTGGTTCACCACGTGCGTGTTCGCGACGCTGCTGTGCAGGTTCCGCGTGCCGTCTTCGTTGTAGAGCTTCAGATCCGGGTTCGCGAAGCTCTCGGTCCGCACCCAGCGGTTGCGGTACCAGGCGGCGCGGCCGCGCTCGAGGCGCACGCCGTGGACCATGCCGTCGCCGGTGAACCAGTGCTGGTTGTCGTCGCGCGGGTTCGGGCCGTTGCGCAGGTACCAGCCGGTCAGCTCGGGCGGCAGGGCGCCGGTCACCGGGAGGTCGAACGCGGTCAGCTCGTCGTGGACGGGTGCGTAGGGACCGGCGAGGTGGAAATCGGTGGTGGTCATGCGGCTTCCCGGGCCCGGGCGCGGACGATGCGCGGGTAGCGGATGGTGAAGGCGACGGGGACGGCGAAGCAGAGGACCTTGAGCGCGATCAGCGCGAAGGTGGCGTGCGGCGCGAAGTTCAGCAGGGCGATGCCCGCGACCCCGCCGACGGTGAAGCTCGCCGCCCAGACCAGCGTGATGAGCACGTTGACCCGTTTGAACACCGGGTTGTCCCAGAACTGCTCCGGCGTCGACTGGCGGGCGATGCCGAGGGTGAACGGCTTGCCGATGGCCAGCGATCCCCAGGCGGTGAGCGCCAGCCAGGCGTCGGTGAGGGCGCCGGTGTAGGTCTTCAGCGGCGACGCGGGAAAACTGAACGCGACGGCGGTGAGCAGGGTGAAGAACGCGAACCCGCTCCACTCGATGATCAGCGTGTCCGCACTGCGGCCCGCGCGGCGGGCGAGCAGCAGCAGCGCGGCGGAGATGACCAGGCCGGTCAGGGCCGACCAGCGCCAGTCGAACTGCGTCGCGACCACGGCGAACGCGATCCACGGGAGCAGGCTCTTCAGGTAGTTCACGACGGTCCTCCCCGACGTTCCAACTTTGACAGGTCGAAGTTAGAACGTCTGCGGTGGACATGTCAATAGTGGAATGTCATCATGGGGTCATGAGCCTTCGACACGCGGTGCTGGGGATGCTGGCCGACGAGCCCGGAAGCGGCTACGACCTGCTGAAACGGTTCGAGCGGGCGATGGCCAACGTCTGGCCGGCCACGCAGAGCCAGCTCTACGGCGAGCTCGGCAAACTGGAGGCCGCGGGCATGATCCGCGTCCTCGCCGAGGGCCCGCGCGGGCGCAAGGAGTACGAGATCACCGACGCCGGGCTCGCGGAGCTGCGGCACTGGCTCGTCGACGTCGGGCCGGGTGGTCCGCCGCGCAGCGCCGCCCTGCTGCGGGTGTACTTCCTCGGGTCGGTCGCCCCGGAGCGGGCGCGCGGTTATCTCGCGACGCTGGGGGAGGCGGGCCGGGAGCGCGAAAAGCGGCTCGCGGAGCTGGAATCGACGATCGACTGGGGCGAGGACAACCAGTCCCTGTACGGCCGGTTGGTGCTGGAGTGGGGGAAGAGGTTTTCGGCGATGCAGCGCGAGTGGGCGGAGTGGGCGGTCGAGCAGGTCCGGTGAGCGGCGGCTAACGGCCTACCCGGCGCTGCTCAGGCCGCGTGGCGGCCGTGGGCCTGGCGCCGGAAACCGCGCGCCCGCCGGTGCCCCGCCGCCGGTCGGTCCACAGTGGACCCTCGTGTCACCGTGCCGTCGTCGGCCGTCGCCGCGGGGAGCGGGGCGCCCCGATCGCGTTGCGCCCGGTGTACCGCGTACAGCAACGCCAGCCCGAGCACCACGAGCACGTGGGTCGCCAGCCGGGACAGCGTCACCTGGCCCGCCGCCAGATCGCCCGCCGAAAGGGCCAGCAGCACGCCGACGAACCCGGTCAGCAACGGCAGCTGACCGCCCGCCGTGCCCGGCCGCAGGGCCGCCGCCAGCAGGCCGATCCCCACCGCGAGGTTCCACGCGCCGCTCTCGTGGCCGAGGTGGACGCCGCCGTGGGCCGTCCCGAGCAACTCCGCGAAAGCCAAGCCCAGCTGGGCGATCGCCACCACGGTCAACGCGATCCGCAGTCCCCAGCCCTCGCCGGACGGCGCCGGTGTGCGGTCGAGGATCGCGGCGGTCAGGTCCGGCACCGGCGGCGCGGGGCGCAGCAGCATCGTGCGCCGCAGCCGTTCCGCGCCCGCGAGCCACTCCCGGCACTCCGCGCAGGACGCCAGGTGCTCGTCGGGCGACGCCGGCTCGGTCTCGCCGTCCAACCGGGCCGACAGCGCTTCACGGCAGTCCTCGCACCTCATGGTCCACTAGTCGGACGGCGGATCCGCGGAGTTCCCCGTCACCGCCTCCGCCTTCCTCCCCACCACCGCCCTCGACCGGGGCGCTTCGCGCCGCTGTATGTTTCCGGCTCATGACTCACCGTGAGGACGACGACCGCGTCACGGCCCTGGCCCTGTCCGCCGGCCGCGGCGATCGGCGCGCGCTCGAGGAGTGGGTCCGCGCCACCCAGGCCGACGTCTGGCGCTTCCTCGCGCACCTCACCGACACCGCCGCGGCCGACGACTTGACGCAGGAAACCTACCTTCGCGCCTTCGGCAGCCTTCGCCGCTTCGCGGGACGTTCCTCCTCGAGGACGTGGCTGCTGGCCATCGCGCGCCGGGTGGTCGTCGACCAGCTCCGCGCGGCCGGCGCGCGGCCGAAGATCGCCGACACCGACTGGGAGGCCGCCGCCGAGCGCACCGGCGATCCCGCGGCCGGTTTCGAGGACCTCGTCGCACTGCGCCTGCTGCTCGACGGGCTGGCGCCGGACCGGCGCGAGGTGCTCGTCCTGACCCAGGTGCTCGGGCTGTCCTACGCCGAGGCGGCCGACGTCTGCGGCTGCCCGGTCGGCACGGTCCGCTCCCGCGTCGCCCGTGCGCGCGAGGACCTGATCCAGGCCCGGCGTGCCCGCGGGGCCGGCTGATCCAGTCCGTTGCGCCGTCCGGCACTGTGGCGGGGCACACATTCGGCGGCTTCGGCTGTCATTTCGTCACAGAGATGGGCGAACTCGACTACGCGGCGTTGACGGCCGGTCAACGGGGTCCATAGCGTGGCGCGCACCCCGCCACCACCCAGCAAGGGATTCCCGATGGCCCGTCCCACCACCGAACCCGCCGACCCCGCCGACCCCGCCGAACCCGCCGAATCCACCGAGCCCGGGCGGGTCGGCCGCCGCCGTTTCCTGACCTACCTCGTCGCCGCGCCCACGCTCACCGTCGCCACGAAACTCACCGCCGACGCCGTGGCCCCGGCCCGCGCCGAGGCCGTCGTCCCGACCCTGCCGCAGCCGGCGGAGATCCTCGACCTCGGGGACGTGCTGACGCTGTCGTGCGCGCCGACCGCCGGAATGCTCGTGCTCGAAATGACGTCCGCCGGCCGGGCCCGGCTGCAGCTGCCGCGCGCGGAGGTCGGCCAGGGCATCACGACGGCGACCGCCATGCTCGTCGCCGAAGAGCTGGACCTGCCGCTGGACCGCGTCGACGTCGTGCTGTCCGACGCCCGCACCGAGCTGCTGTTCAACCAGCTCACCGGCGGGTCCAACACGATGCGCTCGCTCTACGACCCGGTCCGCGGCACCGCGGCGACCGCCCGCGCCCGGATGGTCGCCGCGGCCGCCGCGCAGTGGGGGACCGACGCTTCGCGACTGTCCACACGCGACGGTGCGGTGTGGGCGCCGGACGGGCGCAGCGCCTCCTACGGCGTCCTCGCCGGCCCCGCGTCGCGCTCGGGCCTGAGCGTCGGCGTGATCCAGCCGAAGGCCGAGTCGGCGCACACGCTCGTCGGGACGCCGACCTCGCGCCAGGACGCCCGCGCGATGGTCACCGGCCGGCAGGTCTACACGCTCGACCTCGACGTCCCCGGCGCCAACCCGGTGATGGTGCGGCGCCCGCCGACGATCAACGGGACGGTGCAGAAGGTCAACAACGAAGCCGCCGTGCGGGCCATGCCGGGAATCATCGACATCGCCGTCGTGCCGACCGGGGTGGCGGTGATGGCGGAGACCTTCGGTCAGGCCCTCGACGGCAAGAACGCCCTCGACGTCACGTGGGGCCCGGGCACGGTCGACGGCGAGAACAACGAGACGATCAAGAACAAGCTGCGGGCCGCCGCGCTGCCGTTAGTGGTGCCGCCGCTGCTGACGCAGTACGTCGACGGCGAGTTCGACTTCGCCTTCGCCAGTCACGCGCCGATGGAGTCGAACTCCGCCGTCGCCGACGTCCGCGAGGACAGCGCGACCATCTGGGCCGGGCTGAAGTCGCCGATCGTCGCGAAGCAGACCATCGCCCAGGAGCTGGGCCTGCCGGAGAACAAGGTCACGGTGCACGTCCAGCAGGGCGGCGGGTCCTTCGGGCGGCGGCTGTTCTTCGACGCGGCCCTCGAAGCCGCGCACATCTCGAAGGCGATGAAGAAGCCCGTCCGGCTGATGTGGAGCCGGATCGACGACATGCGCCACGGACGCGGGCGCGCGGCGAGCTACCACCGGATCCGGGCGACCTTCGCGCTCGGGCAGGTGCTGACGTTCGAACACCGCGTCGCCAGTGTCGAAACCGACTGGAGCCACGGGCTCGGCGAAATCCTCACGGCGTTCGCGGCGAAGCTGCCCGTCGGGGGCAACCTCAGCTTCGCGCAGACGGTCTTCCTGCTGACCGTCAAGTCGCCGTACAACTTCGGCGTCACCACCCAGCTGCTCAACGAGGTCCCGCTGAAGTTCCACACCTCGGCGTGGCGGTCGGTGTACTCGGCGAACACCCGCGGCGCCGAAGAAATCATGGTCGACGAGATCGCGGCGAAGCTCGGCAAGGACCCGGTGGCCTTCCGGCGCGAGTTCATCAAGGAGCAGCGCCAGCGCGCGGTGCTCGACAAGGTCGCCGAGCTGGGGGAGTGGGGCAAGAAGCTGCCCGCCGGGTGCGCGCAGGGCATCGCGGTGCACGGCGAGTACAAGTCCTACACCGCCTGCCTGGTCGAGCTGGACGCGCGCGACCCGAAGCACCCGCGCGTCACGAAGGCGACCATCGCGGTCGACGTCGGCAAGCCGGTGAACCCGCGCGGCATCCAGGCGCAGATGCTCGGCGGCCTGACCGACGCGATTTCGACGACGCTCACCGCGGGCCTGCACATCGACAGGGGCCTGCCGCTGGAGGGCAGCTACTCGCAGTTCCACTACGCGCGGCAGAAGAACTCGCCGACGGACGTCACCGTGCATGTCATGCCCGCGACCGGCGACGACATCGGCGGAGCCGGCGAGCTCGGCCTGCCGGCGCCGGTCGGCGCGATCGCCAACGCCTACGCCCGGGCGACCGGGACCAAGCCCCGCAGCTTCCCGATCACCTTCCCGGTCGACTTCGACCCGTTCCCGCGCTGAGGAGAGTTTCCGTGCCCAACTACACCTTCGTGGTGAACGGGAAGACCGTCACCGTCGACGCGCCCGCCGACCTGCCGATGCTGTGGGCGCTGCGCGACAAGCTCAAGGTCCGCGGGCCGAAGTACGGCTGCGGCATCAACGTCTGCAAGGCCTGCACCAGCCACCTCGACGGCGAGGCGTTCAACCCGTGCGTCACACCGGTGTCGGAGTGCGCCGGGCGCGAGGTCACCACGATCGAAGGGCTGGCCGACGGCGACGAGCTGCACCCGGTCCAGGAAGCCTGGCTGGAGCAGGACGTGGCCCAGTGCGGCTACTGCCAGCCGGGGCAGATCATGGCGGCGGTGGCGCTGCTGAAGAAGACGAAGAACCCGACGGACGCCGACATCGACGCGATCCAGAACGTGTGCCGCTGCGGCACCTACTTCCGGATCCGGGAGGCGATCAAGAGCGCGGCCGCCAAGATGGCCTGACGCGGATGCGGAGGTTCGACAAAAGGACCTCCGCATCCGCGGTTCTTGTAGCAAGTTCACCCGAACGTGGCGGCCCCGTTCGGGTTAGATGTCGGTCTCGGACCTCGACGAGGAGGCCGGGGACCGGAGGGCACCATGCACTACGAGGCGCTCCTCGCCGACGGGCGCGCGCCCCAGGTCGCGTCGCTGGCCGCCGAGGTCGAGCGGAAGCTGCCCGGGCTGATCGAGAGCACCGTGCGGCAGATCCTCGCCGAAATGCCCGTCTACGCCGACGCCCGGTTCGTCTCGCACGCCGAACTCCGGAATTCGGTGCGCGCCAACCTCGAGCACGTGCTGCGGACGCTGCACGGTTCGGACGTCCCGGACCTGTCGCAGGCCCGCGCAACGGGCCGGGCGCGGGCCCTGCGGGGCGCGCCGCTGCCGGAGCTGCTGCGCGCCTACCGGATCGGGCTGACCGAGGTGTGGCACCGGTTCGTCGAGCTGACCGCGCAGCGGGACGACCTCGCCGCGCTGGTCGCGGCGACGACGGCGATCTGGGCGCTGATCGACGACCTCGCCGAAGCGCTCACGACGGCCTACCGCGACACGACGGCGGAAGTCATGGTGGCGCACCAGAACCGGCGTTCGGCGCTGGTGGAGGCGCTGTTCGCGGGCGGGGCCGCGACCGAGGGCACGCTGTGGGACATCGCCCGCGTGCTCGACCTGTCCCTGGACGGCACGTTCGTCGTCGTCGCCGCGGAAACCCCGCGGCTGGGCCAGGAACCGCTGCCGCAGGTCGAGGCCCGGCTGCGCGCGCTGCAGCACGCGTCGGCGTGGCGGCTCACCCCGGACCTGCAGGCCGGGGTGGTGTCCCTGCGCGACCCGGACGCCGCTTCGGCGATCGTGGCGCTGGTGCGCGAGCACCCGGTGGGCCGGGTCGGGATGAGCCCGGTGTTCACCGGTCTGGGCAACACGGCCCGCGCGCTCCACCTCGCGCGGGTGGCGTTGTCGAGCATGACGCCGGGCACGCCGGGACTGGTCCAGTTCACCGAATCGCCGTTGGCCGGCCTGGTGGCCAGCGCACCGGAGGCGTCGGTGCAGCTGGCCCACCACGTGCTCCAGCCGGTGCTCGACCTCCCGGGCGACGACCGCAACGTGCTGCTGCTGACACTGCGCGCGTGGTTCGACTGCCAGGGTTCGACGAAGCTGACGTCGGAGCGCATGTTCTGCCACCCCAACACGATCCGCCACCGGCTGAAGCGCATCACGGAGGAACTGGGCCGCTCGCTGACGAACCCGGCGGACATCGCCGAGCTGGGCGCGGCCCTGCGGGCGTTGAACCTGTTCCCGGAGACGGCCCACCTCCCGGCCCCGCGCTAGCGGATGCCCGGCCCGTACCGCCGCGCCATCCCGGTCAGCCACTCGCGCCCGACCGGGTTGGCGGTGTGGACGCGGACTTCGGGCGGCCAGCAGTCGTGTTCGCACAGCCACAGCACGACCGGGCGGGTCGTGTCGTCGCCGCCGAGGTCGTGGTCCAGGGAGATCGCCGCGAACCGGTGCACGCCCAGCAGCTCGATCGCTTCCGCGCTCGACTTCGCCCACGTCCAGCCCGGCGGGGCCGGCCGCAGGTCGTCGACCCAGAGGCGGTTCACGCGGCCAGCAGGGCGCGGGTCCGGGCCTGCTCCTCCGCCGGGCCGAACGGCATCACCAGCAGTTCCGTCGCGCCCGCGTCCTCGAGCGATTTCACTTGGCGGAGAACGGTTTCCTCGTCGCCGATGATCGCGGTGTCCGAGATCCGCCGGTGGCCTTCGCGGTCGAGGACCGCGCGGTAGGCGGGGACGTTCGCCGCCCCGCCGTACGTCTCCTCGACCCAGCTCCGGCGTTCGTCCACTTCGGACGTCACGCAGATCAGCTGGCCGGACACCACCCGCGACGCGCGGCCCAGCGCCGGCACCACGAACCCGGCCGTCGCCCGGGGCCCGGCGAAGGTGGTGATCACGCCGTCGGCCAGCTCGCCGGCCAGGCGCGTCGACCGCGGGCTGACCGAGCCGATCAGCACCGCGGGCCGTCCGGCGCCGGGGGTGTTCAGCCCGCCCGCCGCCGTCAGCGTTTCGCCGTGGACGTCGGCCTTTTCCCCGCGCAGCAAGGGGGTCAGCGCCTCGAGGTACTCGCGCAGGTGGCGGATCGGGCGGTCGTAGGAGTATCCGAATTCGCCCTCGATGATGGGTTGTGGCTCAGCCCGATACCCAGGTGGACGCGCGTGCCGGCCGCCGCCTGGGCGGTCAGCGCCTGCGCCGCCATGGTGATCGGGTGCCGCGGGTACGTCGGCACGACACACGTGCCCAGCTCGACGCCGGGTGCGGCCGCGGCGAGGGCCGGCAGCGCCGTCAGCGCGTCCCAGCCGCCTCGCTGCGCCACCCAGAGCGTGCCGTAGCCGAGCTTCGCCGCTTCGCGCGCTTGCGCGGTCATGGCGTCGAAGCCGACGCCGAGTTCGTCGATCAGGATTCCGGTGCGCATGGTCCCTCCCGTGGTCAGTACGCGCGTTCGAGCTGCTTGCGGTCGAGCGCGACGGCTTCGGTGAACAGCTCGAGCGCCCGCGGGGCCACGGCGCGCAGCTGCCGGGTCGACACGGCGAGCGGCTCGAAGGCGTGCGCGACGGTGTCGGCGATCAGGGCCGGCTCGGGCGGGGGCGTGCGGCCGAGGAAGCCGTGCAGCACGGCCTGGAAGGCGACGACGAGGTCGCGGACCGGCCGGTCGGTGCGCAGCAGGTCGTTCGCCGCCAGCAGCTCCAGGTACTCGGCGAAGGCTTCCGCGTGCCGCGGGTCGAGCTTGCCGTGCAGCTTCGGCAGCAGCTTGCCGAGCGTCTCGGTGTCGTCGGCGTACCCCGCGCGCAGCAGCGGGCGCCGCAGGACGTTGGCGTACTGGAGCTCGGTCAGCCGCGAAAGCCGTACGGCGAGCGGGTCGGCGGCGAGCGCGGCCACGAGGTCTTCGAGCGCCCTGACGGACTCGCGGAGCAGGACGGCGAGGAACAGCTCCTCGCGGTTCTTCCAGTGCAGGTAGACGGTCCCCTTGCCGACACCGGCCCGCTCGGCGACGTCCTCGACGGTGGTCCGCCGGTACCCGGCCCGCAGCAGCAGCTCGGCGGCGGCGTCGAGGATGCGCTCGGCCCGTTCGGCCCGGTCTTCGGCGGGAGGCATCTGGACATCGTATGACTAAATTCGAAATCTGGTCAAACGTATTTCAAGGGGTGATCGACGTCACGTGCCGTGGTGTCACGGATAGCGGGCCTGCGTTGTCTTGAGGGCGATCGAATGCCACCGGAGAAGGGAAGGCACATGAGCAAGGTCTGGTTCGTCACGGGTTCGTCGCGCGGGTTGGGCCGCTGCTTCGTCGAGGCCGCCCTCGGCCGCGGCGACCGGGTGGCGGCGACCGCGCGGTCCACGGCGAGCCTCGACGAGCTCGTCGCGACCTACGGCGACGCGGTGCTCCCGCTGGAGATGGACGTGACCGACAAGGCCGCCGTCTTCGAGAACGTGAAGCGGGCCGCCGAGCACTTCGGGCGGCTGGACGTCGTCGTCAACAACGCCGGCTACGCGCAGATCGGCGCGATCGAGGAGCTGACCGAGGCGGAGCTGCGCGACCAGCTCGAGACCAACGTGTTCGGCCCGGTGTGGGTGGTCCAGGCGGCCTTGCCCCACCTGCGGGGCCAGGGCTCCGGGCACTTCGTCCAGCTGTCGTCGGCCGCGGGGATCGTCGCGATGCCGCTGGGCGGGGCGTACCAGGCGTCCCGGTGGGCGATCGAGGCGCTGACCGAAACCCTGGCCAAGGAGGTCGCCGAGTTCGGGATCAAGGTGACGATCGTCGAGCCGGGCGGCTACGCCACCCGCGACGGCAAGAACCCGGACCCCCTCGCCAACGGCCACGTCGCCGAGGCCGACCCGGTGTACGACGGGCTTCGCCGCCGGATCGCCGAGATCGCGGGCAAGCAACCCGCCGGCGACCCGAAGGCGGCCGCCCGCGCCCTCCTCAAGGTCGTCGACGCACCGAACCCACCCTTGCGGGTGCTCTTCGGCCGCGGGTTCTACCCGATGATCCAGCAGGCGTACGCGGACCGGCTCGCGACCTGGGCGGAGTGGCAGGACCTGTCGGCGCAGGCGCAGGGCGAGGACGCCGAAACTGTCGGTGCCGCCCGGTAGCGTGGAAAACGGGGGGCGCCCCCGCGCGCCGGTGCCGGGTTGGCCGAGCTACGCGGCCGGGCGCGCAACGGTGACAGCACGCCCGGTCGGCAACGCCAGGCCCGGGTGATGCCGGCCGGTCCGTCGTCGGATCCGGCCGGCACCTCCTGTGCGCCCAAGGCAAACCCAGGGCCCCGGCGAGGCTCAAGCGTCCGACGAACGCTTCCACAGGTTGATGTCCGCGTCCGTCGCGTGCCCGTCGATCTCGGTCAGCTCCTCCGACGAGAACTCGAGGTTGCGCAGCGCGCCGACGTTGTCCTCCAGCTGGCGGACGCTGCTCGCGCCGATCAGGACCGATGTCATGCGGTGGTCGCGCAGCGCCCACGCCAGGGCCAGTTGGGCCAGCGACTGCCCGCGGCGGCCCGCGATGTCGTTCAGGGCCCGCACCCGGCCCAGCCGGTTGTCGTCGAGGGTGTCCGGGTCGAGGGACTTGCCCTGCGCCGCGCGCGAATCGCCGGGGACGCCCGTCAGGTACCGGTCGGTCAGGAGCCCCTGCGCCAGCGGGGAGAACGCGATGCAGCCCGCGCCGGCCTGCTCCAGCGTGTCGAGGAGGGCGTCCTCCTCGATCCAGCGGTTGAGCATCGAATACGACGGCTGGTGGATCAGCAGCGGCGTGCCGAGTTCCCGCAGCAGCCGGGCGGCCTCGGCCGTGCGCTCCGAGTTGTACGACGAGATCCCGACGTACAGCGCCTTCCCGGCGCGGACGGCGGCGTCGAGCGCCCCGACCGTCTCCTCCAGCGGCGTCTCGGGGTCGAAGCGGTGCGAATAGAAGATGTCGACGTAGTCCAGGCCCAGCCGGCCGAGCGACTGGTCCAAGGAGGACAGCAGGTACTTGCGCGAACCCCACTCGCCGTACGGCCCGGGCCACATGTCGTAGCCCGCCTTGGTGGAGATCACCAGCTCGTCGCGGTACGGCTTGAAGTCGGCGGCCAGCAGCCGCCCGAAGTTCTCCTCCGCCGAGCCGTAGGGCGGGCCGTAGTTGTTGGCCAGGTCGAAGTGGGTGATGCCCAGGTCGAAGGCGCGGCGGAGGATCGCGCGCTGGGTCTCCAGCGGCCGGTCGTGGCCGAAGTTGTGCCACAGCCCGAGGGAGATGGCAGGCAGCTTGAGCCCGGAGCGCCCGCAGCGCCGGTAGGGGATCGAGTCGTATCGGCCGGAAGCGGCAACGTAGGTCACGCGGCCGATGCTAGCCGCGGCGGAACGGACCCGCGCGCGGCGCGAAACCGGGGCGGGCTCCGCGGCGGGTCGGGTACGCTCCGGGTGAGCGACCGCTTAGGAGGCACGTGGTGGGCACCGGATTCTTCATCTCCGTCGACGACGTGTCGGCCCGGCTGGCCGAGGCGGGCTACCTGGCCTCCACGGCCGTGGCGACCACCGTGTTCCTCGCCGACCGGCTCGGCAAGCCGCTGCTGGTCGAGGGCCCCGCCGGGGTCGGCAAGACCGAGCTCGCCAAGGCCGTCGCCCAGGTCAGCGGTTCGCGGCTGGTGCGCCTGCAGTGCTACGAAGGCATCGACGAGGCCCGCGCGCTGTACGAGTGGAACCACGCGAAGCAGCTGCTGCGGATCACCGCCGGCCGCGACGAGACGTGGGAGGCGGCGCGCACCGACATCTTCGGCGAGGAGTTCCTGCTGCGCCGCCCGCTGCTCACCGCGATCTCCTCCGACGAGCCGACCGTGCTGCTGATCGACGAGACCGACAAGGCCGACATGGAGGTCGAGGGCCTGCTGCTGGAGGTGCTCGGCGACTTCCAGGTCACCGTTCCCGAGCTCGGCACGATCACCGCCACCCGCGCGCCGTTCGCCGTGCTGACGTCCAACGCCACGCGCGAGCTGTCCGAGGCGCTGCGCCGCCGGTGCCTGTTCCTGCACATCGACTTCCCGGACTCCGACCTCGAACGCGACATCGTCCGGCTCAAGGTGCCCGGGATCGACGCCGCCCTCGCCGACTCCGTGGTCCGCGTGGTCGCCGCGCTGCGCGCGATGGACCTGCGCAAGCTCCCGTCGGTCGCGGAAACCATCGACTGGGCACGCACGCTGCTCGCACTCGGGGCGTCGACGCTGGACGAACGGGTCGTGCGGGAGAGCCTCGGCGTCGTGCTCAAGCACCAGGACGACATCGCCAAGGCGGGCGCGGGCCTGAAGCTCGAACAGGTCCTGGACGCGTCGTGACCGGCGGCCTGCCGGAGCGGCTGGCGGAGTTCGTCAAGGCGCTGCGGGCCCAGGGCATCCCGGCGGGCCCGAGCGAAACGGTCGACGCCGCGGCCGCGCTGGAGGTGCTCGGCCTCGACGACCGGGCGCTCGTCCGCGAGGGCCTGGCCGCGGCCCTGGTCCGCCGCGGCGGGCAGCGCGCGGTCTTCGACGCCGCGTTCGACCTGTATTTCCCGGCCGGGGTCGGTGCGCCGGAACGTGCCCGCGAAGAGCCGTCGACGCTGGAGGAGCTGCGCGAAGAGCTGGCCGCCGCGCTCGCCGACGGCGACCGGCAGGCCCTGTCCCAGCTGGCCGGGCTCGCCGTCGACCTGCTCGGCCAGTACGGCTCGGCGTCCGGCCCGGGCGGCGGCTTCTCCGCCCACCAGACGCTGGAGCGGCTCCAGCCGCAGACGCTCATCGCGCGGGTGCTGGCCGCCGTCCGCGGCGGCGGCGCGCGCGGCGAGTTCACCGACCGGCTGGACCGCGACGAGATCCGCCGCCGCGTCGAGGGCTTCCGCGGTCAGGTCCGCACCGAGGCGCGCCGCCGCGCCGCCGAGGTCCGCGGTCGCGAACGCGTCGCGAAGCACGCCATCGCGCCCTCGCCGGACCGGGTGGACTTCCTCATCGCCAGCCGCACCCAGCTCGCGGAGCTGCGGCGCACCATCCAGCCGTTGTCCCGCAAGCTCGCGACGCGCCTGGCCGCGCGCCGCCGCCGGATGACGCGCGGGCAGATCGATCTGCGGCGCACGCTGCGCCGCTCGCTCTCGACCGGCGGCGTGCCGCTGCGCCCGGCCTACCGCCACCGGCGGCCCGGACGGCCGGAAATCGTGCTGCTGTGCGACCTTTCCGGTTCGGTGGCGGGGTTCGCGAACTTCACCATGCTGCTGGTGCAGGCGCTGCGCGACCAGTTCAGCAAGATCCGCGTGTTCGCCTTCGTCGACAGCACCGACGAGGTCACCCACCTGGTCACCACCGGTGCGGCCGACCCCGAGCACCTGGGCGCGCGCATGCTGTCCGAAGCGGCGCTGGTGCGCTGGGACGGCCACAGCGACTACGGCGGCTCGCTGCGTCAGTTCACCCAGAACTGGCCGGACGCGATCGGCCCGCGGACGTCGGTGCTGATCCTCGGCGACGCCCGCACCAACGGCGGCGACCCCAACCTCGACGCGGTCCGCGCGATCAAGGCCCGCGCCCGGCACGTCCACTGGCTCAACCCGGAACGGCGGTCGCTGTGGTCCACGGGGGACTCGGCGGCGCTGGAGTACGCCGAGGTCGTGGAGATGCACGAGTGCCGCACCGTGCAGCAGCTCGGCACGCTGGTCACCCGCCTGCTGCCGGTGTGAGCCACGCATCGATGTCGCGCAGCATGGCCTTTTTGGTCGCTTCGGGTGCGAAAGACGCCGTGACGCTCGCGCGGGCGAAGTCCGCCATCGTCGTGTCCTCGTAGCCGAACGCGCGCTGCACGCGGGCGTACTCCTCCGCGAGGGCGGCGCCGGTGACCGACGGGACGTCGGTGTTGAGCGTGACCGTCAGCCCCGCGTCCCGCAGCCGGGGGAGCGGGTGCTCGGCCAGGGAAGGCACCAGCCCCAGCGTCACGTTCGACGACGGACACACCTCCAAAGCCAGCCCGCGATCCCGCACTTCGGCGACCAGGGCGGGGTCGTCGAGCACGCGGATGCCGTGGCCGAGCCGCTCGGTCCGCCCGACTTCGACGGCCTCGCGGATGCTGTCCGGGCCGGCGTCCTCGCCGGTGTGGTGCAGCAGGTGGATCCCGGCCGCGCGGGCCTGCTCGAAGACCGTCGCGAACGGCCGCAGCGAGTGGTTTTCCTCGCCCGCCATGCCGATCGCGAAGACTTCGTCGTACTTCAGCGCGAGGTCGAGGGTGCGCTCGGCCCGTTCGACCGACCGGCGCCGGGAGTGGTCGAGCAGCAGCCGCCACTCGAGTCCGTCGCCTTGCGACAGTCCGCTGAGGACGGACGCCAGTGGCATTTCGAGGTCGCCCAGCCGTTCCCCGTGCGAGGCCGCGGTGAAGGTGAGTTCGGCGTACCGCGTGCCCTGTGCGGTTTCGTCCTCGACGTACTCGCGGGCGATGCGTTCGAAGTCTTCGGGACGCCGGAGGCAGGACCGGACGAGCGCGTTGTAGTCGGCGAAGGCCCGGAAGCCGTCGAACACCGGCGGTTCGCCCGGGACGTCGACGCCGTTGGCTTCGCCGAGTTCCCGGAGCGTCGCCGGCCGGATCGTGCTCTCCAGGTGGACGTGCAGGTGGGCCTTCGGCAGAGCGGTCAGGTCGCGCATGATCGCGAGCGTAAGGCGGCCCGGCGGTGGTTCGCGCGGCAATTTCCGGGGCCCGCCGCGGTGGCTCCAGGTTTTGGGCCGCGTCACACGGGGAACCTCCGGGTGGTTCGTCCGCGTTGTCAGGATGACCGGAACCGACGAGGGAGGGCCACCGTGCCTCTGATGAAGAAGCTGACCATGCTGGCCGGCGCCGCCGGTGCGGCTCGTGCCTACGCCAAGAAGAACCCCGAAAAGGTGAACCAGGTCGTCGGGAAGGCCGCGAAGTTCGTCGACGACCGGACCAAGGGCAAGTACCACCAGCAGATCACCGGCGCGGTCCGCAAGGTCAACTCGGTGACCGGGCAGCCGGGCCACCCCGGGCCGGCCACCGGCCGGTAGCTCACTCGGCCGTCAGGACCGCCAGGAGCCCCTCGCCGTACTTGGCGAGCTTGTTCTCCCCGACGCCGCTGACCGTGCCCAGATCCGCCAGCGACGACGGCCGTTGCGTGGCGATCTGGCGCAGGGTCGCGTCGTGGAAGACGACGTAGGCGGGCACGCCCTGTTCCTTCGCGACGCCGGCCCGCCAGGCCCGCAGGCGTTCGAACAGCGGCGCCGCCTCCGCGGGCATGTCCACCGCGGCCGCGGACGACTTCCGCGTGCTGCGGACCTTGGCGGCGGCGGCCCGCTCGGGTTCCCGGCGCAGCAGGACCTGGCGGTCGCCGCCCAGCACCTCCGCGCTGGTTTCGGTGAGCACGAGCGAGCCGTAGTCGCCCTCGACGGCGAGCAGGCCCTGGGCGAGCAGCTGCCGCACCACGGCCCGCCACTCCGGCTCGCGCAGCTCGGTGCCGATGCCGAACGTCTTCAGCGTGTCGTGCTGGAACTGCGTGACCTTGGGCGTCGACTTGCCGAGCAGGATGTCGATGATCTGGCCGGCGCCGAACTTCTGGCGCCGTTCGTTGCGCAGCCGCACGACGGTCGAGAGCAGCTTCTGCGCCGGGATCGTGCCGTCCCACGTCTCCGGCGGGTTCAGGCACGTGTCGCAGTTGCCGCACGGACCGGCCTGCTGCCCGAAGTAGTTGAGGATCTGCACGCGGCGGCACTCGACCGTTTCGCACAGCGCGAGCATCGCGTTCAGGTGCGCGCCCAACCGGCGCCGGTGGGCTTCGTCCCCTTCGGACGTGTCGATCATCTTGCGCTGCTGGACGACGTCCTGCAGCCCGTACGCGAGCCAAGCGGTCGACGGCAGGCCGTCACGCCCGGCGCGGCCGGTTTCCTGGTAGTAGCCCTCGACCGACTTCGGCAGGTCGAGGTGCGCGACGAACCGGACGTCCGGTTTGTCGATGCCCATCCCGAACGCGATCGTCGCGACGACGATCAGCCCGTCCTCCCGCAGGAACCGCGACTGGTGCCTCGCGCGGGTGCGCGCGTCGAGCCCCGCGTGGTACGGGACCGCCGGAATCCCGTTCTGCACGAGGAACTCCGCGGTCTTCTCGACCGAGTTGCGGGACAGGCAGTAGACGATCCCCGCGTCGCCCTTGTGCTCGGTCTGCAGCAGCTCCAGCAGCTGCCGCTGGGGCGAGTTCTTGCCGACGATCCGGTACTGGATGTTCGGCCGGTCGAAGCTGGCGACGAAGTGCCGGGCCTCGTCCAGCTGCAGCCGCGCGGAGATCTCCTTGTGCGTGGCCTCGGTCGCGGTGGCGGTCAGCGCGATCCGCGGCACCTCCGGCCAGCGCTCGTGCAACGCCGAGAGCTGGAGGTAGTCGGGCCGGAAGTCGTGGCCCCACTGGGCGACGCAGTGCGCTTCGTCGATCGCGAACAGCGAAATCTTGCCGCGGTCGAGCAGCCGCACGGTGGATTCGACCGAAAGCCGTTCCGGCGCCAGGTAGAGCAGGTCGAGCTCGCCGTTGAGGAACGCCGACTCGACCTCCTGCCGCGCCGCGTAGTCCTGGGTGGAGTTGAGGAAGCCGGCGCGGACACCGGCGTTGCGCAGCGCGTCGACCTGGTCCTGCATCAGCGCGATCAGCGGGGAGACGACCACGCCGACGCCGGGCCGCACGAGCGCGGGGATCTGGTAGCACAACGACTTCCCGCCGCCGGTGGGCATCAGCACGAGCGCGTCGCCGCCGGCGATCACGTGCTCGACGATCGCCGCCTGGTCGCCGCGGAAGCTGTCGTAGCCGAACACGCGCCGGAGGGTCTCCAGCGCGTCGGACGCGGGTGCGAGGTCGGTCTCTGCCACCCGCCCGACTATAGAGCGGGGGTCCGACAGTTCCGGTCCGGCCCGCCGCTCCGCAGCCGGGCGGATGGCAGACTGAGGGCGTGCACTACTGGCCCGTCCCCGACCTCGCCGCGTATTTCGGCGGTGCCTGGCGCCTGGAGCGGGAAATCCGCACCGCGGACGGCGACCCGGCGGGTGAGGTGACCGGGACGGCCACCTTCACCGAGACCGGGGCCGTCCTCGTCTACCACGAGGAGGGGCACCTGCGGCTCGGTGGCCACACCGGGCCGGTCACGCGGACCCTGCACTACCGGCCGGCGGGCCCCGGCCGCGCGGCGGTCCACTTCGACCACGGCGGGTTCTTCCACGACCTCGACCTGCGCGCGGGCCACTGGACGGCGGACCACCCCTGCCGCGCCGACCACTACCGCGGCGAGTACCGGGTGACCGGCGCCGACCGGTGGCGGCAGGAGTGGGCGGTGCGCGGGCCGGCCAAGGACCACGTCATCGTCAGCCGGTTCACCCGTTAGACGATGCCGCCGTTGGCGCGCAGCACCTGGCCGTTCACCCAGCGCGCCGGGCCGGCGAGGAACGCGACGACCTCCGCGATGTCCTCCGGCTGCCCGAGCCGCTCGAGCGGCGGCTGCTTGGCCATCCGGGCGATCGTCTCCTTGTCCTTGCCGTCGAGGAACAGCGCGGTCGCGGTGGGGCCGGGCGCGACGGTGTTCACGGTGATGTCGCGGCCGCGCAGCTCGCGCGCCAGGATCATGGTGATCGCCTCGACCGCGCCCTTCGTCGCGTTGTAGATGCCGTAGCCGGGCAGGTTCAGCCCGAGCACCGACGTCGAGGTGGTGATCACCGCGCCGCCGTCGCGGACCCGCCGCGCGGCCTGCTGGGCCACGGCGAACGTGCCGCGGATGTTGGTGCGGTGCACGCGGTCGAGGACGTCGAAGTCCGTGTCGGCGATCGGGGTGGGCGGGTTCATCACCCCGGCCAGGTGGGCGACGACGTCGACGCCGCCGTAGGTGCGTTCAGCGGTGTCGAACAGCTCCGAGACCGCGGCCGGGTCGGCCACGTCGGCCCGGACCGCGATCGCCCGGCCACCGCGCGCGGTGATGGCCTCGACGGCGGCCGCGGCCTCCTTTTCGTTGCCCGCGTAGTTGACGACGACCGCCATGCCGTCGGCGGCCAGGCGCTCGGCGACCTGGCGGCCGATGCCGCGGGAGCCGCCGGTGACGATCGCGACGCGGGTTTCGGGGGTGCTCATCGGGTTCTTCTTTCCTCTCCGGGCGGCGGCCGGTCCGTCGCTTCTGTTATCGATGATACCACAAAATTGGTAACGATGGTTCGACGTGGTCGGCATCCCCGCCGCGGGGCGGGGACATCCGGCCGTATCCCCGCCGCCGGACGGCCGAATCCCGGCGTCGGGCGGCCGGTGCCCGTTTTCGGCGCGGCTAATCAGGGAACACCGGTCGCATCGGGGGCTTGACATCCTTGAAGGAGTTTGAGCGATGCCCACATGGCTGATCGTGTTGATCGTCGTCGTGGCCGTCGCGGTGCTCGGCGCCGTGATCTGGCTGGTGACGCAGGAGATGCAACGGAAACGGCTGCAGCAGCGGTTCGGTCCCGAGTACGACCGCACGGTCGCGGAGAAGGACAGCCCCCGGGCCGCGCAGCGCGAACTGGCCGAGCGGGAACGCCGGCACAAGGAGCTCGACATCCGGCCGCTTTCGGCGTCGGCGCGCGAGCGCTACGCCCGGGAATGGACGCAGGTGCAGGAAAACTTCGTCGACCAGCCGTCCGGTGCGGTCGCCGAAGCCGAGCAGCTGCTGAACGCGCTGATGGCCGAGCGCGGGTACCCGACCGAGGGCTACGAGCAGCAGCTGGCCGACCTGTCCGTGCGGCACGCCAAGACCCTGGAGCACTACCGGGCCGCCCACACCACGCAGCAGAAGCGGGACGGAGCGTCCACTGAGGACCTGCGCGACGCGATGGTCCGCTACCGCACCGTGTTCGAGGACCTGCTGACCGACGGCGCCGACGACGAGCAGCACCACGACCGCCGCAACGGCCACGACCACAGCGGTCGCGACCACGACCGTGACCCCGAGCGGCGGGACACCGACCGGCACGAGACCGACCGGCACGAGACCGACCGTCACGTGACCGAGCGCCAGGCGTCCGCGAGCCCGCGGACCGAGTCGAATGGAGGACGCTGACCATGACCGAGCACCTGACGCGGCACGACGCCGAGGACGACCGGGACCTGACCGGGCGTGAAGGGGTCCACGAGGGCTACCGGGACGACACCACCACGGACGTCCCCGGCCAGCACCGGGACGGCTTCCACGAGTCCGCCACGGCCGACGACCAGAGCCTGAGCACCGCCGACCTCGCCTCCGCCGGCCACCACGACACCGGTGACACGGCTGCTGCGCAGGAATCCGGCGGCGACGTGGAAGCACGATCCGGCGGGGACGTCGAGACGCCCGCCTCCGGTGGTGACGTGGAAACGCCCGCCGCTTCCGGCGGGAACGTCCAGACGCCCGCTTCCGGTGGAGACGTCGAGGCGCCGCCGCTGATCGACGAGGAGAAGGTCACCGGGTTCCGCGACCGCTGGCAGAACGTCCAGGCCGGTTTCGTCGACGACCCGAAGCAGGCCGTCCAGCAGGCCGACGAGCTCGTCGCCGGCGTGATCAGCGCACTGGCCACCACGTTCGCCGAGCACAAGAGCGAGCTGGAGTCTCAGTGGCAGCAGGGCGAACCGGCCACCGAGGAACTGCGGATCGCGCTGCGCCGCTACCGCTCGTTCTTCGACCAGCTGCTGCCGCGGTAGCCGCCGTTTGCCGGCGGGCATGATCGGGTAAGCCATGATCGGGTAAGCCGTGATCGGGTAAGCACTGCCGGGAAAACGTCGGCAAACGGGAGGCAGCCGGATGAACGTGGCCGAACTGCTCGTCGAGGGGTTCAGCCGGGTCCAGGGCACGGTGCACGCGGCGGTGGCGGGACTGACCGCGAAGCAGCTCGGGACCCGGCCGGACGACGAGGCCAATTCGATCGCCTGGCTGGTGTGGCACCTGACCAGGGTCCAGGACGACCACGTCGCCGACGTGGCCGGGACGGAGCAGGTGTGGACGGGCCAGGACTGGCTGTCCCGGTTCGGTCTGCCGTTCCCGGCCGGCGACACCGGCTACGGCCACCGCCCGGCCGACGTCGAAGCGGTCCGCGTCGACGGGCCGGACCTGCTCACCGGCTACTACGACGCCGTGCACGAGCAGACGGTCCGGTTCGTCACCGGTCTCGACGCGCGGGCCCTCGACCGGATCGTCGACGAGGCCTGGGACCCACCGGTGTCGCTGGGCGTGCGGCTGATCAGCGTCCTGGACGACGACATCCAGCACGCCGGGCAGGCGATGTACGTCCGCGGCCTGCTCTAGTTCAACACTCTTCGCAGCCCTCCCCGCGGTGGTCGGCGAGGCGCCGGGGCCCCGGGCCTTCGGCGCCGAGCCGGTCGCCGGGGTTGGCCAGCCGGCACTTGGCCAGCGACATGCAGCCGCAGCCGATACAGTCGGCCAGCTGGTCGCGCAGCTGCTCCAGCTGACGGATCCGCGCGTTCAGGTCGTCCTGCCAGCAGCGGGAGATCCGCGCCCAGTCGGTGCGGGTGGGCGTGCGGTCGTCCGACAGCAGCCCGAGCACTTCCCGGATCTTCGCCAGCGGCATGCCCACCCGCTGCGACATCCGGATGAACGTCACCCGCCGCAGGGTGTCCCGGCGGTAGCGCCGCTGGTTGCCCGCGGTGCGGCGGCTGTGGATCAGGCCTTCGTCCTCGTAGAAGCGCAGAGCCGACGCGGGTACTCCGCTGCGCCGGGAAAGTTCGCCGACCGTCAGGTCGGGCAGCGCGCGGGCGGGGGCGTTCACCATGGCCGACACCCAACCACAGCGGCACGCTTGACTTCAAGTGAGCTTGAAGTCCCATCCTCGACACCGGCAGAGTTTCCGTTGCAGGCGAGGAGGAAGTGTGTCGGAAGCACCCCTGCGGGTCGCGGTGATCGTGGGCAGTGTCCGGGGAGGACGGTTCGGGCCGGTGGTCGCGAACTGGGTGGCGGCCGCCGCGGACGCGCACGGTGACTTCGTCGCCGACGTCGTCGACCTCGCCGAGGCGGACCTCCCGCTGGCCATGCCGGCGTTCGGGGCCGAGCCACCCGCGGCCGTCGCGGCCGAGGCCGCGAAGGTGACCCCGCGGCTCGAAGCCGCCGACGCGTTCGTCGTCGTCACCCCCGAGTACAACCACAGCTACCCGGCTTCGCTCAAGAACGCCATCGACTGGCACCGGCCCGAATGGCGGGCCAAACCGGTCGCTTTCGTTTCCTACGGCGGGATTTCCGGCGGCCTGCGCGCGGTCGAGCACCTGCGCCCGGTCTTCGCGGAGCTGCACGCGGTGACCATCCGCGAAACGGTCAGCTTCCACGGCGCCCAGGCGTGCTTCGGCGAAGACGGCGTGCCGAACGACGACGCGGCGGGCGTCGCGGCCAAGGCGATGCTCGACCAGCTCGGCTGGTGGGCGCGGTCGCTGGCGGAGGCGCGGGCGGCCCGGCCCTACCCCGGCTGAGGCGGCTTGCCGTCAAGTCGACATCGGCGCTCACGCCTGGCAGGTCTGGTACGGCAGCTGGACGTCCGGCCCGGCGAGGGCGATGGTGCCCTCGACGGAGGACGGGCTCTGCGCCGCCAGTGCGGCGAACGCGGTGCAGACCAGCTGGTTGATGCCGGCGGCGCTGATCGTCCGGAGCGGGAACGAGACGTTGACCGTCGTCGGCGGGCCGGGTGTCAGGGTGATCGCGCCGGAGCGGGGCAGCGCCGTCGTGTACCCGTCGGACGTCTCCGCGGCGGTCGGCCCGTCCAGCAGCATCGTCAGCGTGGCTTCGAACCGCGTCGGGAAGACGGCGGGCCGCGCGACCGGCACCGCCCGGTCGTCCTGGAGGAAGTAGAGGATCAAGTCGGTGGCGGTCCCGTCGTTCACCGGGTTCCGCAGCGTGGGGGCGGGACCCGCCGCGAGCACCGGCGTCGGCTTGATGCCGCACGCGCTCGTCAGCAGCAGCACGGCGAGGACGAAGAGTTTCTTCACGCCACCTCCCGGGGCAGGCGCAGCTCGAACCGGGCGCCGGTGCCGGTGTCGGCCGCGACGATGTCACCGCCGTGCAGCCGCGCGTTCTCCCGGGCGATGGACAGCCCGAGGCCGCTGCCTTCGGACCGGGCGCGGGCGGTGTCGGCCTTGGTGAAGCGGTCGAACACGCGCGGCAGCACGTCGGCGGGGATGCCCGGTCCGTGGTCGGTGACGGTCAGCACGACGTCACCGTGCTCCTGCCGCAGCACCACCTCGACCGGCGGTGCGCCGTGCCGCAGCGCGTTGCCGACCAGGTTCGCCACGACGATGTCGAGCCGCCGCCGGTCGAGCCGGGCGGTGATGCCCGGCGGCAGGTCCGCGACCAGGCCGTCCCCGGGGGCCCAGCCGCGGGCGGCGAGGCTGTCGGTGACCGCCGCCGCGACGTCCAGCTCCTCCCGGCGCAGCTCCGCCCGCCCGGCGTCGAACCGCGAGATCTCGATCAGGTCCTGCACCAGCCGGGTCAGCCGGCGCGTCTCGGCCGACACCAGCCGGGCCGCGACGGCGGTGTCCGGCGGCAGCTGTTCGGCGTCCTCGTCGAGGACGTCGGTGACCGCGTTCATCGCCGCCAGCGGCGTCCGCAGCTCGTGCGAGACGTCGGCGACGAACCGCCGCGCGTCGGCCTCCATCGCGCGCAGCGTGCCGACCGTGCGCTCCAGCTCCGCGGCGGTGTGGTTGAACGTGGTGACCAGCTGCGCGAGTTCGTCGGAGCCCTTGGCCCGCAGCCGCACGTCGAGCCGTCCGCGGCCGAGCTGGCTCGCCGCGGTGTTCAGCGCGCGCACCGGCCGCAGCACCTGCCGCGCCGCGAGCAGCGCGACGCCGACCGCGAACGGCAGCACGAGCGCGGAGAACAACCAGGCGTGGCGGGCCAGGTCGTCGATCGCCTGCTGCTGATCGGTCAGCCGCGCCATCGCGTAGACCTCGAGCCCGCTCGGCTTTCCCGCGCTGGTCTGCACGGGCACGCCGACGAAGAACAACGGGAAGCCCTGGACGTCGACGCGCTGGAACTGGATGTTGGTGCTGGTCGCCACGGCGTGGCGCAGGTCGGCGGGCACCTCGTCGATCGACAGGCCCGACGTCGCGTGCAGCTGCCGGTAGACCACGAGCGCGTTGCTGGACTTGAGCGCCGTCGCGAAGGACTCGAGCGTGGCCTGGGACGCCGGCAGCGACACGGTCGGCAGGTACGCGCTGATCTGGTCGCGCAGCTTCAGCATCGTCTGGTCCTGGATGCCTTCCAGGATGGCTCGCCGCGCGAAGACGTAGCTCGTGCCCGCCGCGGCGGTGGCGCCGAGGATCATGATGACCGCGAACGCGGCGACCAGCCGGGGCCGCAGCCCGGCGAGCCACGAGCGGATCCGCGGTGCCGTCACGAGCGGCCGAACCGGTAGCCGAACCCCCGGACGGTCTGCACGTACTCGGGTTTGGCCGGCACGTCCTCGATCTTCGCGCGCAGCCGCTGCACGCAGGCGTCGACGAGCCGGGAATCCCCGAGGTAGTCGTGGTCCCACACGGCGGAGAGGATCTGCTGGCGGCTGTAGACCTGCCCGGGCGTGCGCGAGAGCTCCAACAGCAGCTTGAGCTCGGTCGGGGTGAGCGACACCGGGGTGCCGTGCTTGGTCACCTCGAGGCCGGCCCGGTCGATGACGAGGTCGCCGTGCCGCTCCTCGGCCGCCGCCGGCTCGCCCGGCCGGTCGGCGGCCGCCCGGCGCAGCACCGCCCGGATCCGCGCGTCGAGCACCCGCGGTTCGACCGGCTTGGCGACGTAGTCGTCGGCACCCGCTTCGAGCCCGGCCACGACGTCGAAGTCGTCGCTGCGCGCGGTGAGCATGATGATCGGGACCGGGCCCGCCGCGCGCATCCGGCGGCAGGTCTCGAAGCCGTCCATGCCGGGCAGCATCAGGTCGAGCACCACGAGGTCGGGCCGGTGGTGCACGAGCACCTCGATGCCGCGCTCGCCGGATTCCGCGGTGTGCACCACGTGTCCCTGCCTGCGCAGGGCCAGCTGCAGCCCCTCCCGCACCGCCGCGTCGTCCTCTACCACCAATACCTCGGCCACGGCGCCATTATTCGGAAAAGCGCACGTCATGGCGACCCGGGCCGATCTTGTAGCAAAACCATGACATGGCACTGACGGAATCCCGAAACGCGCGCTCCAGACTCGGGGACATGGCAGTGATCCTTTCCGACGCACCCTCCGCGGCCCGCCCGGACGGCCCCGCACCCGTGACCCGGACGGCGTCCCGCACGGCGGTGCTGGCGGCGGGCGCGGCCGGGTTCGTGCTCGCGTTCGTCGCGGCCTACCTGCTCTTCGTGCGCACCGAAGCCGGCCGCGGCGTCGAGAACGGCGTCGTCCGCAGCGCCCAGTCCGCGGGGACCACCGTGGACTGGGCGGCCCCGCTGCGGGACACCGACCTGGTGGTGCTGCTCGGCGGGGTCGCGGTGCTGATCGTGGCGATCTCCCTCGCGCGGCGGCGGCCGGCCCTCGGCGTCATGGCGCTGGTGCTGCTGGCCGCGCCGCTGGTGGTGGCGCAGCTGCTCAAGCTGTACGTCCTGGAGCGCCCGAGCACCGGCGACCGCCTCGGCGTGGCGAGCCACAACAGCTTCCCGAGCGGGCACGTCAGCGCGGCGATGGCCGTGCTCGTGGCGCTCGCGATCGTCCTGCCCCGCCGGTTCCGGCCGATGGTCCTGGTGACCGGCGGCGCCGGCGTCGCGTGGGTCTCGGCGGCGGCGGTGGCACTGGGCTGGCACCGGTTGAGCGACACCGTCGGCGGCTGCTTGCTGGTCGCCGCGGTCACCTGCGCCGGGGCGGCGGTGGTGTCCGCCCGCCGCCCCGACGGTGACCGGGTGCCGCCGATCCCGGTGCTGACCGGCTTGCTGGCCCCGTCGGCCGTCGTACTGGCCGGCTACGCGGTCCTGGCGACGGCGACGTCGGGCGCGGCCCAGTTCGTGGCGGCGCTGGTGCTCGCGGCCCTTTCGGCGATGGCGGTGGTGCTGCTGCTGGCGGGACCACTGCAAAGGGTGGCGTTCGACCCGGCCGAGACCCGCGTGCGCCGCCTGCGGCGGCAGATGCGCGTGCGCCGCCTCCGGCGGTAGACCCGCGTGCGCCGCCTCCGGCGGTAGACGCGCGTGCGCCGCCTCCGGCGGTAGACGCGCGTGCGCCGCCTCCGGCAGCAGACGCGCGTGCGCCGCCTCCGGCAGCGGTGACCGGGCCAGTTTCGGGCGATTGGCCCGCGACAGCGGACGCCGCCCGCGCCTAGCGTCGGGAAGATGGACCCGACGCTCGCCGATGACCTGCACGCCCTGCCCGATCTCCTCGCCGCCGCAAGCAAAGCCGCGGCGGAAGCACTCGCCGGGCTGGCCGACCGGGCGGCCGCCGTCCCGCCCGTGGCCGTGGCACCGGCGCCCCTGCCGGCCGAAGGTGCGGGGGCGCGGGGCGCGCTGGAGGAGTTCGCGCGGCGCTGGGAACCCGGCTTCGCCGCGAGCGCCGGTCCGCGGTATCTCGGGTTCGTCACCGGGGGCGCCACCCCGGCCGCGCTGGCCGGGGACTGGCTCACCGCCGCCCACGACCAGAACCCCGCCAGCGGCCTGGATTCCTCCGCGCAGGACCTGGAACGCGAGACCGTCGGCTGGCTGGCCACGCTGTTCGGGCTGGGCCCGGAGTTCTCCGGCGCGTTCGTCACCGGCGCCACGATGTCCACGGTGACCGGGCTGGCCATCGCCCGCGAGTGGCTCGGCGAACGGACCGGCGTGACGGTCTCGGCCGAAGGTGCCGCCGCGCTCGGGCCCGTCACCGTGCTCTCCGGTTCGCCGCACTCGAGCGTCCTGAAAGCGTTGTCGCTGCTGGGAATGGGCCGTTCGGCACTGCGGAAGGTGCCGGTGCTGCCGGGCCGCGAAGCGGTCGACGTCGCAGAACTCGCCGAGGCGCTCGAAACGCTCGACGGCCCGGCCGTCGTCGTCGCGAACGCGGGGACGGTCAACACCGTCGACTTCGACGACCTGCGGGCGATCGCCGCGCTCAAGCAGCGGTACGGGTTCTGGCTGCACGTCGACGCCGCGTTCGGCGGGTTCGCCGCGCTGGCGCCGGAGCACGCGGAACTCACCGCGGGCCTCGACCAGGCCGACTCGGTGGTCGTCGACCTGCACAAGTGGCTCAACGTGCCCTACGACTCGGCCGTCCAGTTCACCCGCCGCCGCGACCTGCAGCTGCGCGTGTTCAGCAACAACGCCGCCTACCTCGGCGAAATCGGCGAGACACCGGACTTCCTGCACCTCACGCCGGAGAATTCCCGGCGGCTGCGCGCGCTCCCGGCGTGGTTCTCGCTCGTGGCGTACGGCCGCGCCGGGCACCGCGAGATCGTCGAGCGCTGCGTCGCACTGGCCCGGGACCTGGGCGCGCGGATCGACGCTTCGCCCCGCTGGCACCTCCTGGCGCCGGTGCGGCTCAACGTCGTCTGCTTCGCCCCGGCGGGGGAGGCCGACATCGACTCGCTCGTCCGCGCCATCGCCGAGGAGGGGACCACGTTCCTCACGCCGACGGTGTACGACGGCCGCCCGGCGTTGCGCGCCGCGTTCAGCAACTGGCGGACCACCGAAGCCGACGTCGACCGCATCTTCGCCGTGCTGGAGCGCCTGGGCTGACAGCTGGGCATATATGGTTTCCTACATGATCTCCGCGGGAAAACCGGCCGCCAAGTCGCAGCTGGCTTACGAGACGATCAAAGCCCGGATCCTCGACGGCCGGTACGGGCCCGGCTACCGGCTGGTGCTCGACCAGATCGGCCGCGAGCTCGACGTCAGCGCGGTGCCCGTGCGCGAGGCCCTGCGCCGGCTGGAGGCCGAGGAGCTGATCGAGTTCGAGCGCAACGTCGGCGCCCGGGTGGTGGCCGTCGACCCGGTGGCGTACCGGCACGCGATGCAGACGGTGGCGATCGTCGAGGGCGCGGCCACCGGTCTCGCCGCGCCGCTGCTGACGGCGGAAGCGCTGGGCCACGCCCGCGAGCTCAACGACCGCATGCGCCGCAGCCTCGCCGAGTTCGACCCGGTGGCGTTCACGGCGCTGAACGCCGAGTTCCACGAGGTGCTGTTCGGCGCGTGCCCCAACCCGAACCTGGTCGACCTGGTCCACCGCTGCTGGACCCGCCTGGCCGCGGTCCGCGACAGCACGTTCACCTCGGTCCCGGGCCGCGCCCCGCAGTCGGTCGAGGAGCACGACCGCCTGTTGGCTCTGATCGAAGGCGGCGCCGAGCCGGACGAGGTCGAGCGGTTCGCGCGAGGACATCGGCTGGCGACGTTGGATGCCTATCTGGCGCGGGAGCGGTGAACTGGGAGGCGGCACTTTCACGTGAAAGTGCGCCCTCGGGAGGTCGGGCGGGTGCGTTGGAGGCTTACCTCGCCGGGCAGCGGTGAGCTGGGGCGCCGGGTGGTGCCTGTTGGAGGCTTGTCCGGCGCGGGAGCGGTGAGGTGGGGTTGTCGGGTCGGGCCGTTGGAGGCTTATCTCACGCGGGAGCAGGAGCGCCTCGGGTTGGCGTTGCGGGAGGTCGATCTCGTGCGGGAGACGGGAGGCGTCGGGGTTGGCGATGTCGTGGGCTTGTCCGGCGTGGGAGCAGTAACCGGAATCGCCGTCTTGTCCCGCCGCCCGGCGGGTGCCAGGGTCGGCGCGTGCCGATCTTCTCCGCGCCGGACGGAACCGCGCTCGCTTGCCACCTCTCGGGTTCCGGCGCCGAACCACCCGTGGTGTGCCTGCCCGGCGGCCCGATGCGCGCCGGCGCCTACCTCGGCGACCTCGGCGGGGTGCGCGCCCGGCGCCGCCTCGCCGTGCTGGACCTGCGGGGCACCGGGGACTCCGAGCCGCCCGCCGACCCCGCCACCTACCGCTGCGACCGCCAGGTCGAGGACGTCGAGGCCCTGCGCAAGCACCTCGGCCTCGAACGGTTCGCCCTGCTCGGGCACTCGGCCGGGGCGAGCCTGGCCGTCCGGTACGCGGCCCGGTACCCGCAGCGCCTGAGCCGGCTGGCGCTGATCGCGCCGAGTCCGCGGGCCGTCGGCTTCGACGTACCGCCCGGCGAGCGACGGCGGATCATGGCCCGGCGGGCCGGCGAGCCCTGGTTCGCCGCCGCGGCCGCCGCCTACGAATCGATCGCCGCGAAGAAGGCGACCCGAGCCGACTGGACCGCCTTCGCGCCGCTCTACTACGGCCGCTGGGACGCGGCGGCCCGCCGGCACCAGGCCGGCGAACCCGGCCAGCGCAACGCCGCGGCCGCCCGGATCTACAACTCCGCCGGCGCGTTCGAGCCCGAGGCGACGCGTGCCGCGCTCGGCGCCGTCACCGCGCCGGTGCTGGTGCTGACCGGTGACCTGGACTGGATCGCGAGCCCGGCCGTCGCCGGCCGCTTCGCCGCGCTGTTCACCGACGCCCACGTCGTTGTGCTGCCCGGTGCCGGGCACTACCCCTGGCTGGACGACGCGCCCGCGTTCGCCTCAGCCGTGGGCGGCTTCCTGGCTTGAGGCGGGGTTGCGGCGCGGCTTGATGCGCACGGCGGGCAGCGCGGGAGCCGACAGGCGCTCGCCCGGATACCCGGTGACTTCGCCGAACTGCTCCGACCCGGCTTCCCAAGCCGCCCGGAACTCGGCGATTTCTTCGTGGGTGCGGCCGACGAAGTTCCACCACATGAGGATTTCCTCCTCGAACGGGGTGCCGCCCAGCAGCAGGAACCGGGCCGGGTCGGCGCCGCGGTTGCTGAGGGTCAGGGAGCGCACCCCGGTGCCGACGTAGCCCAGCTCCGCAGCCCGGACGTGCGTCCCGGCCACGAAGACGTCCCCGGTGTCGACGAGGACGCCGTGCTCGAAGCCGGGGTCCACGCCGAGGGACATGTGCGCGTCCGGGCCCAGCACGACTTCCGCGCCCAGCAACGGGGTGAACGTCGGGATCGGGGAGGTCCGCCCGGCCAGCGAGCCGAGGAACACGCGGATTTCCGCGCCCTCGATGCGGTTCACCGAAGGGACGTAGTGGTCGAAGGCCCGCGCGGTGTGCCGGTGCCGTTCGGGCAGGGCGACCCAGAGCTGGACGCCGTGCAGCGTCTTCGTGGCGGCGGTCGAGACCTCGGAGTGGCAGATGCCGTGCCCGCCGGTCATGAGGTTCAGTTCGCCGGGCCGCACCATGGCGTGCGTGCCGAGGCTGTCCCGGTGCTCGATTTCGCCGGAGAAGAGCCAGCTGACGGTCTGCAGCCCGGTGTGCGGGTGCGGGGCGACGTCCATCGCCCCGGCGCCGGCGACCTCGTCGGGACCGTAGTGGTCGGCGAAGCACCAGGCCCCGATCAGCGACCGCGACCGCTGCGGAAGGGTACGCCGCACCCGCATGGCCCGCGGACCGCCGAGCGGAACCTCCCGAGGAGCGAGGACCTCGACACCCGGCCGTTCCGGATCGACGGCGGCGGGCCGATCACCACAGGCGAGTTCGGCGGGGGAGGCCTCGGTGTTGCTCATGCCCGCCACGGTAGTCGCGATCGGTGAGGGAGGTGGGTGGGCGGGGTCACGGCGGAGACTGCGGGCTCGGACAGCTCGCCGCCGCCCGGCCCTCGCGGTGATCCACCACCTCCCGCGCAAGTCCACCCATCCGAGTGAGATCCGCGGCGGTGTCAACCGCCTTCACTCCCGCCTTCCGAGGGGTGTGCAAGGCCGGCAGCGCGCACGCCTGGTCTTCGCACGCGGCCCCGGGCACGACCACCGCGGCGGCCTGCTCCTGCGCACGTCCACCCAGCGTGTGGTCACTTTCCGGCACCGAACGCGTGGCCTCTTCGACCGCGCCCGCGACGAGGTCGCCCAAGTCCGCCAGCAGGCGGGCGCGCGTGCCCGGTTCCCTCTCGAACGTGGTCGGCACGGCGGGAGGAAACCACCCCGTTCGGGTGTCGGCATCCGGTCGCCCGGCCCGGAACTGTCGGACCCCCGTGCTCTCCTCATCGGCGACGGCGGTGCACCCCGCACCCGGCGGAAAAAGGAGAGTCCGATGGCAGGCGAAACCACGCTCACGGTGGTCGGCAACCTCACGACCGACCCGGAACTGCGCTTCACCCCGGGCGGTTCGGCGGTCGCGAACTTCACGGTCGCGAGCACCCCACGGGTGTTCGACCGCGAATCCGGCGCCTGGCGCGACGGCGACGCGATGTTCCTGCGCTGCAGTTTGTGGCGCCAGTACGCGGAAAACGTCGCGGAGTCGCTCGTGCGCGGCACCCGCGTGGTCGTCCACGGCCGGCTGAGACAGCGGTCGTACGACACGAAGGAGGGCGAGAAGCGCACGGTGACGGAGCTGGACGTCGAGGAGATCGGCCCGTGCCTGCGGTACGCGACGGCCAAGGTGACCAAGCTCAGCCGCGCGGCGGGGGGTGAGGGCAGCAGCTCCTGGACACCGGAACCGGTGGCGGCGGGCGACCCGCCGTTCTGAGCCCGTCCGCTCGCGGTTCGCCTCCGAACACAGTCGACGGGCTTTCGACCCGCGCTGGATCGCCCGAGGTGACGATGAGGGGACGCTCCAGCCGGCCTCGCTGTCGAACTCCCGTCCACCGAATCGACGCAGAGGTAGCGGCCGAACCTCGAGCGGGAGGAACCGACATGATCGGGAACGAGAACACCGGTTCACCGGCGGTCAACCACCGGGTGCGGGCCATGCTGCGAGCCGTCGGTGCCGGCCGCGCCCGGGTGTCCTGCAGCAGCGAACCGGACCTGTTCATCGACGGCCTGTCGTGCGGTGACCAGTTCGCGGCCCACACGCTGGCCCACCAGGGCCTGGTCCGCGCGGCCCGCCCGGGCCGCCCCGGCGAGCTGGTCCCGGCGGTCCTGACCCCCGCGGGCCGCGCCCTCATCGCCCCCGACGAGAGATCGGCCGCCTGACCCGGCGACCGGCGTTGTTTGACAACTCGACAGTGAAGCATGGCCACGGCGGAACCGGGAGCCGGAGACGGCGCCCGCGGCGGGCCGGGGTGCGGGCTTCGAATCCCTGCAGCGGTGAGAAAACGGCGGGCGGCCCGGGTCGCACCGGGCCGCCCGCCACAACCGGTGCCTAGTGACCCTGCTGCGGGAACTGCCCCTGCTGCTGACCCTGCTGCGGCAGCTGCCCCGGCTGCGGGAAGCCCTGCGGCTGCGAAGGGTGCTGCGGATATCCCTGCGGCGCGGACCCCGCCTGCGGCGCACCACCCTGCGAAGGGTGCGGCGGGTACCCCGGCGCGGCCTGCTGCGTGCCCTGGCCCTGCTCCTCCTGGGCCTGCAGCCGGAGCGCGTCCTCCTTCGGGATGCGGTTCTCGATCCCGCAGAACGTGCACTGCGCCGTGTACTTGACGCTGATCGGGAACAGCGGGATGAAGAACAGCGTGAACTTCGTGACCGCCTTGCGCACCGCGTGCGAAGCAGGGTTGCCGCACCGGCCGCACAAGAACGTCGTCATCGCCAGCACGTAGATCCGTGTACGCCAGCCCCAAATCAGCATCGGTCTTCTCTCTTTCGGTTCTTCCTTCGCCCGGCAGCCTCGCACACCGTGGCCTGCGGCCGGGGCGGTTTCGGCGATCCCGTCCCGACCGGGATCCGGCGAACCGGACATTCGGTCCGTTCCGCGGCGGCCGGCGCGGGCGGACTAGATTGGGATCATGCCGAGCGACTTCGCCCTGAAGACGATGAATGCCGTGCACCGCGGCCTGATCAAGCTCACGGGTGGGCGGGTGGGCTGGCAGGTCGCCATGCCCGTCCTGGAGCTCACCACCATCGGCCGCAAGAGCGGGCAGCCCCGGTCGGTGCTGCTGACTTCGCCCTACCAGGAGGGCGAGACGCTCGTGGTCGTCGCTTCGCGCGGTGGCGACGACACGCACCCCGCGTGGTTCCTCAACCTGCGCGACCGGCCCGAGGTCGAGGTGTCGCTCAAGGGCGGCCCGAAGCGGCCGATGCGCGCCCGGGTCGCCGACGCCGAAGAGCGCGCGCGGCTGTGGCCGAAGATCACCGCCGACTTCAAGAACTACGCGCAGTACCAGACGAAGACCGAGCGCGAGATCCCGCTCGTCTTCCTCGAACCGCGGTAGGTCACGACCGCGCCTGCAGGTAGGCCGGGTCGGCGGCGGGGATCGGCTGGTCGGGCACCCCGGCCAACAGCCGGCTCATAGCGTGGAAGTACGGCGGCGCGGCGACCGTGCCGCCGAACGCGCCGTGGCCGCAGTCGCCGAGGTGCACCGGCGTTCCCGGGCAGATTTCCCGCGGGTGCGGCCCGTCGGCGAACACCATGGACGACACCGCGTAGCCGTCGACGCCCCCGACGAAGGCGACCGATTCGCTCAGCTGCGTCGTGCCCGTCTTGCCGATGTCCGGCCGGGTCCAGCCGGCCGCGCGGGCCGCTTCGGCGGACGTGCCGCTCGTGGTGTCCTTGCTCAGCCCCGCTTCCAGGGTGTCGGCCACGCCCTGGGGGATGACCCGTTCGCACGCCTGCTGCGGGACGGGTACGGCGTTGCCGTTCCGGTCGGTCACCGACAGGATCGGGTTCGGCGGGCACCACACGCCGCCGCTCATCAGCGTTGCCGAGACGTTGGCCATCTCCAGCGGGCTGACCGGGCTGTTGCCCAGGGTGAACGACAGCAGGTTCCCGAAGTACTGCGACTGCGGCTCGCTGTACTGCGGGTTGCCCGACTTCGGATCCGGCGTGCGGCCGGCGTCGTTGGTCGCCAGGGTGTTCCGCAGGCCCAGCTTGTATGCCATGTCGAGCACGGCGGGCATCCCGACCTGGCTCTCCAGCCCGACGAACGCGACGTTCGGCGACGTCGCCAGCCCGTCGGCGAGCGTGATCGGGTCCGCGTAGTGACCGTCGTTGTGCACGGTGTAGCAGGGTGCGTGCGCGTCCGGCGCCGGGAAGCACTGGCTGTCCGGGTTGGGCAGCGGGGTGTCGAGGCCCGCCTTGCCGGTGACGAGCGCCGCGGCCGAGGTGAAGATCTTGAACGAGGAGCCCGCGCCGAACTCGTTGCTCGCGTCCGCGACGATGTCGGTCGACGTCTCACCCCGGGCCGGGTCGGTGCCGTAGTCGCGGTTGGCGACCATGGCGAGCACCTGGTGCCCGTCCTGGCCCGGCTGGACGACGGCGAAGGTGTTGGCCACGCCGTCCTGGGTGGTCGGCACGTTCGCGTCGACGGCGTCCTTGGTCACCTGCGAGACGCGGGGGTCCAGCGTGGTCTTGATCGTGTACCCGCCGGTGGCCAGCCGGTCGGCGGTGAACCCCGCGTGCACCAGGTAGGTTTCGGCGTAGGCGCAGAAGAACCCGGCGTCCGGCGCCGCGCCGAGGCACGTACCCGACGGCGTGACCGGGCCGTTCGGCAGCAGGCCGAGCGGAGCCGCCTTCGCCGTCGCCGCGTAGGAGGCCGGGAGGGAGCCGTTGCTCACCATGTCGTCGATGACGAGGTTGCGGCGCTGCAGCGCTTTGTCCGGATGGGTGTACGGGTTGTAGACGCTGGGGTTGTTCACCATTCCGGCGAGCAGCGCGGCCTGCGGCACCGTCAGTTTGTCCGGTGTCGTGCCGAAATACGCTTTCGCCGCCGCACCGACCCCGTACACGGTTCCGCTGAATTCGACCACGTTGAGGTAGTCGGCCAGGATGTCGTCCTTGCGCATGGTGGCGTTGAGCTGGACGGCCATTTTCGCTTCGCGCAGCTTGCGGGCGAGAGAATCCTCGCGGTCGGCCTGCTGGGCCGCGGGGTCGGTCCGGTCCACGACGTTGATCAGGTAGTTCTTGACCTCTTGCTGGGTGATCGTCGACGCGCCCTGCAGTGCGCCGCCGGCGCTGTCGTTGACCGCCGCGCGCAGCATTCCCTGCACGTCGACGCCGCCTTCGGTGTAGAACCGGCGGTCCTCGACCGCGATGATCGCGGCCTTCATCGTGGTCGCGATCCCGGCGGCGGTGACCGGCAGGCGGTACTGCGCGTACAGCGTCGCGATCGGGGTGCCGTCGCGGTCGGTCACCGTGGTCACCAGCGGCGGATCGGCGGCGGCGAGCTGGGCGGAAATGGCGTCCACCGAATCGCTGACCTGATTCGAAAGCAGGCCCGCGCCGATGGCGGCGGGCGCCATCGTCCCGGCCACCAGAATTCCGGCGAGCAGGCACAACCCGGCAAAAGGGAGCACACCCCGGCGACGTTTCACGATTCCGAGATTAGGCAGCCGGCGATAAAGCTTCCGTTCGGTGAGACATGTGCCTCACCGGGCCAACCTGCCGAGAAGGGCCGATGCGACCGAAACGGCCACCGCGGTCGCCGCGGCCAGCACCGCGAAGTCGGTCCCGAGGTGGGCCGGCGTCCCGATCAGCAGGCCGCGCAGGGCATCGACCTGGTAGCTCAGCGGGTTGACGTGGCTGAGCACCTTCAGCCACGACGGCATCAGGTCCACCGGGTACAGCGCGTTGGAGCCGAAGAACAGCGGCATGGTGATGGCCTGCCCGATGCCCATCAGCCGTTCCCGCGACAGCACGATCCCGGCGATCACGATGGACAGGCAGCAGAAGAACGCCGACCCGAGCACGAGCACGACGGCCATCGCGAGCAGCTTCACCGGGTTGGCGGTCAGCCCGACGCCGAGGACCGCGGCCAGGATCAGCACCATCAGCGCCTGGACGAGCGCGCGCACCCCGGCCGCGAACGCCTTGCCCGCGACGAGGGCCGCGCGCGGGGTCGGGGTCACCAGCAGCTTGGCGAGCACCCCGGCGTCGCGCTCCCAGATGATCTGGATGCCGTAGAAGATGGCGATGAACAACGCCGACTGGGCCAGGATGCCCGGCGCGAGGAAATCGAGGTACGGCGTCGAGCCGGTCGGGATCGCGCGCAGCCGGGTGAACGTCTCGCCGAAGATCAGCAGCCACAGCGCGGGCTGGATCGCCCTGGTGAGCAGCTCGGTCTGGTCGCGGCGCAGTTTCTGCAGCTCGACCAGGCACATCGCGCCGACGCGCGACCCGAGCACGCGCAGCCGGCCCAGCGGGCCCGGGTCAGCCGAGGCGGCGGGCGGTACGGCGAGTGGCACGGACACCGCGGATCCCTCCTTCTTCGCTCGTGAGGCCGTTCCCGGTCACGGCCCGGAACACGTCATCCAAAGTGGACTCCGGGCCGAGGTCGCTCTCCAGCTCGGCCGGAGTGCCCAGCGCGCGGATCCGGCCGGCGTGCATCAGCGCGACGCGGTCGCAGTACTGCTCGGCTTCGTCCATGTAGTGGGTCGTGACGAGCACGGTCATGCCGGTGGCTTCGCGGATCGAGCCGATGCGGTCCCACACCGACGACCGCGCGACGGGGTCGAGGCCGATCGTCGGCTCGTCGAGGATCAGCAGCCGCGGCGAGCTGACCAGGGCCTGGGCGAGTTCGAGCCGGCGGATCATGCCCCCGGAGTAGGTCTTGGCCGTGCGGTCGGCGTCGTCGGCCAGCCCGACCAGGTCCAGGGCCAGCCGCACCTGGTCGGCCCGTCCGCGGCGAGGCACGTCGAAGAGCCGCGCGAAGAGCGCGACGTTCTCGCGGCCGGTCAGTGCGCCGTCGGCGGACAGCTGCTGCGGGACGTACCCGATCAGCCGTCGCACGGCCATCCGGCGGCGGGCGACGTCGACGCCGAAGACGGTGATGCGATCCGGCGTGGTCGGCAGCAGGGTGGTGATCATCCGGAGGGTGGTCGTCTTGCCGGCTCCGTTCGGGCCGAGCAGGCCGAACACCTCGCCGGGGTGGATCTCGAGGTCCACGCCGTCCACCGCGCGGGTCGCGCCGAACGAGTGGCTCAGGCCGGTGCAGCGCACCGCCGCGGGTTCGGTCATGCCTGCTCCTTCAGGAGAGCCGTGAGTTTTTCGAGCGCGGGCAACGCCTGTTCGATGGCCGCGGTGTCCTGTTCGGACAGTTCGGCGAGAGCGTCGGCGACCAGCCCGGTGCGGGCCCGGCGCCAGGCCGCCATCCGGTCGGCGGCCGCGGCGGTCGCCACCAGCCGGGCCGCGCGCCGGTCGGCGGGGTCGGCCTCGCGGTGCAGCAGGCCCGCGTCGACGAGCTGGTTCACCAGCGTGCTGACGGAGTTGTTGGCCAGGTGCAGTTCGCGTGCGGCCGCGGCGACGCCGATGCCGGGGTGGTCGGCCACGACACGCAGCAGCTCGACCTGGGCACCGGGCAGGGGCGGTCCGGGCGAGCCGGCGCGGACCCGGCGGCGCACCACCCGGCGGATCCCCTGGACGGCGCCCAGCAGCCGCTCGGCGAGTTCGGTCATGCTCTCGAAGGTAGCTCTGACCCAGATCTGTTAGCAACGCTAAATGTCTGGTTGGCGAGGAAAGGGCGGATCAGTCGCGCGTGGCTTCGGCGAGGGCCAGGTCGAGCAGACCCGGGAAGCGCTGGTCGAACTCGACCGCATTGTCGAGGTCCGCGGCCCCGGCACGTTCGCGCAGTCCCTGGCGGCCGCCGGGACGTGCCACGCCGAAATCGCGCTCGTCGGCCGCAGCGGCCCCGCACTCGATCTCACGGACCTGGAGAACTTCGGCAAGGTGGTGATCGCCACCGCGTGAGGCGAGAGGGATACCGCTGATCGGCGGAACCTACCCGGAGTGACCGTTCGGCGGCCGGCCGGTGCCGTTCGCCGCGCCGCGGTGGCTGTTGCGGTCCGGAACGCGTGCCTCGGGCGCATGATGTCCTCTCCGGTCCCGCGTCCCCGCGCCTGACGTCCACAGTGGACACTGCCAGTGCGCCCGGTCCGGCGGCCTCCGCAATGAGGATAGGAACGTTCGTCGTGACCCTGCTGGACAGCAAGCTCGTCCGGTGCTGGACCTCCCGCCCGCACCTGCAGTCCCTCTACAGCCTCGCCGCGGCCGCCCCGCGGGTGCGCGCCGCGCTCGGCCTCGCGCCCACCGGCGGCGGCACGGTCGACTTCAAGGTCGACGGGGACGCGCTGGCGCGCACCCGGGCGGAGCTGATCGCCGCGACGTCGGCGCGGCTGCCGGTGCACCCGCTGGTGACGCAGGACCTCCACGGCCGTTCGACGGTCCGGTGCTGGCGCCGCAACCGCGACCTGCGCGTGCTGACCGGCGACCTGGTCGACGTCGCCGACCGGCTGGCCAGGGCGGGCTACGGCGGCTGCCTGCGGTTCGCGACCGTCGAGTTCGCCGAGCCGGCCGGGCGCCGGGAGGGGAAGCTGGCGCTGGTCTACCTGTTCGACCGCGGCACCTTCCACACCGCGGCGCCGGGGGCCCGGCCGCTGGACCGGGCCCTCGAGCTGCGGGCCCGCGCCGCGCTGCACGGCTCGCTGCCGATGGAACCCGTCGCGCAGCGGCGGTTCGTGCTCTGAACCGTGCCGCCGGACCGGCCGCGGCCTGTGAAAATCCGCCGATTGGCGCAGGCCCGGCGCTCTGCGAGGATGCTGGTCTCGTCCGATCGAAGGAGATGGCCGTGGCTTCTCGCCTCAACCCGTACCTGAGCTTCCGCGACGACGCGCGGCAGGCCATGGAGTTCTACAAGGGTGTCTTCGGCGGCACGCTCACCCTGAACACGTTCGGGGAATTCGGGGCACCCGAAGGCGCGGACACGGACAAGGTCATGCACGCCCAGCTGGAGGCCGAAAACGGCTTCACGCTGATGGCGTCGGACACCCCGACCGGGATGGAGCACAACCCGGGCACGAACATCTCGGTCAGCCTCAGCGGGGACGACGCCGACGACCTGCGCGGCTACTGGGACAAGCTGAGTGACGGCGGCACGGTGACGGTTCCGTTCGAAAAGCAGATGTGGGGCGACGAATTCGGAGCCTGCATCGACAAGTTCGGCATCCCCTGGATGGTCAACGTCGTGCAGGGCTGACCGCGAGCCGTTGCACCCGGTGCCCCCGTCGGTGACGATGGGGGCACCGGCGTGGCGTGGCGCCGGGCCGAAGGAGGCCCGATGGCGGGTTTTCCCTGGACGTGTGCACAGTGCGGCGCGGTCAACGACCCCGCCGCCGGCCGCTGCGGCACCTGCGGCGGCTTGGCGCCGGGCCGGGCCCGCGCGCGGGCGTTGTGGGTCCTGCTGACTCTGATGCTGGTCGCCGGCCTCGCGGTGGGCGGGGTCCTGCTGTTCACCGGGCGCCCGCGGCCCGCGCCGGCCGCGTCGGGGCCGTTCCCGCAGTACACGACACCCGTGCTGCCGACGACCAGAACCGTGGTCACGACCGCGAACGGCGTCACCCCGCCGGTCACGCCGTCAGTCACGCCGTCGTCGACGACGACGACGGCGAAGGACAAGCCGTGCCCGCCGGACGCGGCGCGCTACCTGCCGGGCGGCACCGGAACGGCCCTGCTCGTCGGGCAGACCGGGAAGTCCGTCGTCACGATCTGCCGGACCCCCGACGGCCGGCTCTTCTACGACGGCCAGGCCCGCGGGCAGGCGGCCTCCGGCGACACCCACATCACGCTGCCGGCCGAGGCGTCCGGGGACGGCTTCGTCGCGGTGAACGGGGACTACCGCTACCAGGTCGGCGGCGGCAGGCTGGTCGTGTCGGCCGGCTCGGAAGTGCTCTCGAACGAGGAGCTGACCACGGTCGGCTGAGCGCAGGACAGCCCGTCCACCGGCTGCCCGCCGAGCCCGAGGGCGGCCCCCGACCCAGGATGTGGGAGTGACCGCGGCCACCGGCCGGGTGTCCGCATGCTGGAGCCATGGCTTCTCCGCTGGACAACCCGACCTGGGCATCGCTGACCGGCCCGCACGCGCACTTCGCGGAACGGCAGGGGCGCGTGCTGCGCTACCCGGAGGACGTCGCGCCGTTCCTGGCCCTGCCCGACGGCCCCCGCGAGCAGGACTGGCTGGACGTCGCCGAGCTCGCCGGGCCGGGGGCGACCGTCGTGATCGCCGCGGCCACCGCGCGGCCGCCGTCCGGCTGGGAGGTGCTCGACGAGATCCCCGGCGTGCAGCTGGTCGACGAGGGGGTCGCGGCCGCGCCCGACCCGGAGGCCGTCCGGCTCGGGCCCGCGGACGTGCCCGAGATGCTCGACCTCGTCGAGCGGACGCGGCCGGGACCGTTCCGGAAGCGGACCGTCGAGCTCGGCACGTACCTGGGCATCCGGCGCGGCGGCGCACTGGTCGCGATGGCCGGCGAGCGGCTGCACCCTCCAGGCCACACGGAAATCAGCGCGGTCTGCACGGACCCGGCGTACCGCGGCCAGGGGCTGGCGACCCGGCTGGTGCTCGCGGTGGCCGCGGGCATCCGCGAGCGCGGCGAAATCCCGATGATGCACGCGGCGGCGGGCAACACCTCCGCGATCCGCCTCTACCTCTCCCTGGGCTTCGCCCTGCGGCACCGGCCGGACTTCGTGGCGGTCCGCGTCCCGCTGGCGGTCGGGGTCTAGACACCGGTCGACGACCCGGGCCGGACGATCATCAGCACCGTCACCGCCGCCCACAGCAGGTTGAACACGCCGGTCAGCATGGCCAGCCGGCCGAGGGTGTCCGAAGTGGACTCCTCGGCCAGCGCCCGCCGCTGGCGCGGCAGGATCAGCAGGGCGAGCACGGCGGCCGCGACCGCCGTCAGGCCGATCGACGTGAGCAGCCACGGGTCGCCCATGACGTGCATCGTGCCGGCGACGCCGAAGCCGAACACCGGAACCGCGATGGCGGCGTAGGCGTAGACGCGGCAGATGCGGTGCAGCAGGGTCGCCGCCTTGACGTCGTCCCGCCGGACCGCGGCGGGGAACATGCTGGCCGCGACGGCGACCGGGCCCACGGCGAGGATCGCCGCCAGGACGTGGATCGAGAGCAGGATTTTCGACACGCGCCGAAGTTAGCGATCTTCGCGGGCGTGGGGGAGTGGCTGGATTGCCACGAACCGCCGGGATCCGGCCAACCAGGGCCGGGAGCCGCCGTCGCGTGGCTCAGCCCGGCACCCACATGGTGACGCGGGTGCCGCGGCCCGGCTGCGAATCCACTGTGCCGTGTCCGCCGACCTCGGCCAAGCGGGCCATGATGGACTGGCTGATGCCGAAGCCCGGCGGCCGGGCGCCCACGTCGAAGCCCTGGCCCTGGTCGCGGGCCACCACCGCGATGCCGCCGTCGCGCTCCTCCACGCGGAGCACGACCTGCTTCGTCCCCGAGTGCTTGACCGTGTTGCGCAGCGCTTCCCGGACCGCTTCGCACAACGCGGTGCGCCGGTCCTGGGAAACCTTGTGGTCGTCGGCGAAGTCCGCGGCGACGAGCTGGGTGCGCAGGCCGTCGCGCGCCAGGTCGGTGGCGACGTCGGCGAGTTCGACCGCGAAGCTCCGCGTCGTCCCGCTCGGCACCGGCTCGGTGATCCGGCGGCGCAGCTCGGCCGCTTCCGCCTTGGCGACCGAGCGCAGCTCCGACAGCCGCGCGGCGGCCTGGGCGTCGTCGCCGGGCGCCGAGATGGCCAGCGCCTCGAGGGTCTGCAGCACGCTGTCGTGCATGATGCGCCGGGTCCGGTGGCGTTCGGCTTCGCGCCCGCGCCGCAGCCCGATGTCGACCGCGAACCGCGTGCCGACGCCGAGCAGGATCAGGATGGCCACGGCGAGCACGATCGCCACGGCCAGCGCCACCATGCAGCCGATCGACCGCGTCAGGGCGAGCTGGTTGCCCAGCGGCAGGCCGCCGGCCAGCGTCAGCGCGGCCCGGAGCGGGACGGCCGCGGCGAACAGCCACAGTGCCGCGGGCAGCCCGGAGGTCCCCGCCCACATCGCGACCGAGCCGACGAGCCAGGTCCAGGACACGTCGACGGCGAACGGCTGCACCGGGGCGGGCGCGGTCATCGCCACCACGAGGTTGAGGGCCACGCCGAGCGAAAGGTCCAGACCGAGGGCGCGCCCGGTGAGCCGCGCCCGTAACCCGCCCGCACGCAGCACCCAGAGCACCGCGACGGTGTTGACCACGACGGCGAACACGGTGGCGCCCAGCACCGGCCCGAGCCCGAGCACGCCGTTCGCCGCGGTGAAGCCGATGAACACCTTGACGAACGCGGCGATCCGGTAGGCCAGCGGAACGACCACCCAGTAGCGCGAGGCCCGGGCGAGCGTCGCGTCCCCGACGGCGGTGAGGTCGCCGCTGTCGGAAACGGGCTCGGCGGGCTCCGCGGGTGTGCCGCTGCGCAGCAGTGTGCGGACTAAGGCGCGTGGCGGTGCGGCAGAGCCCGCCTCGGGCATCGGTGGTCCCCATTCATCCGGCCGTCCGGGCGGCCTGAGCCTGGCAGCGCGGCAGGCCGGTCGTCAACTGTCCGGGCCCGGAGCCAGCCCGCGGGAGCAAAGCCCTCGACCAGTTCGTGATCTGCGCCCGGGCACGCCGGTGCCGGGTTCGGGCCGCGGCCGCGCGGGGCTCGGTTCACCGGGCCGCGCCGCCCTGTTCAGTACGCGTGGAACATCGTGTCCTCGCCCGTGTACTCCGCCCAGCCCGGGGCACCCGTCGTCGCGAAGCGGAGCCAGGCGCCGTTCAGGTCGGCGGCCAGCTCCTTCGGCGGGTTCTCGCCGAGCAGGCCGCGCGGGCCCGAGACCGCGTCCGGCGCGCCGAACACGAACGGCAGCTCCAGCCCGTGGCACGCGCCCAGCCGGCCCTCGAGCAGGGGCGAACCCCACTCGAACTCGTACCGGAACGTCCGGCCCTTGTGGTTCTCGGCCAGGTCGCGCACGCCGTCGCGGAAGACCAGGTCCGTCAGGGCCTCGACCAGGACCTCGCCCGCCGTCCGGCCGGATCCGAGACCGTACGCGTACAGCACGCCCGCCGGGTCCGGGTGCGACACCGCCAGTGACGCCACCGCCTGGTCGTCGGTGACCGCTTCCAGCGCGCCCGTCGGCACCAGGTAGAGCCGCATCTCTTCGCTGCAGCTGCCCGCGATCAGGTCGACGTCGCGGCCCGCGCCCGCCTTGATCGCCTTGCCCGGGTGGTGCGGCAGGACGTCGTCGCCCACCACCGGGAGGAAGGGGCTCAGCCCGTACCCGCGGTCGTAGCCCAGTGCGTCCCGCAGGTCGGGCGCGCCGCCCGGGCGCAGGACCGCGTCCTGCGCGTCGAGCAGCTGCTCGGTCGACACCTTGCGGAACGCCTCCGCGGTCGGTTCCGCCTTCAGTTCGTCGGCGACCACCTTGGCCAGCCGCCGGGCCTGGACGCCGTCGCGGACCATGTCCGGGTGTCCGCTTTGGACGATCGCGCGGCGGAACAGCCCGGCCGAGAGCGGCGAGCCCAGCAGGCAGGCGACGCTGACGGCGCCGGAAGCCGAGCCGAAGAGGGTGACGTTGGCCGGGTCGCCGCCGAACGCGGCGATGTTCTCCCGGACCCAGTGCAGGGCCGCGAGCTGGTCGCGCAGGCCGAGGTTGGTCGCCCCGCCGTCCAGCGGCAGGAACCCGTCGATGCCGAGCCGGTACTGCACGGTCACCAGCACCGCGCCGGCGCGGGCGAACGCCGTGCCGTCGTGGACCGCGGCGGAGGCGGCACCCCCGAGGAACGCCCCGCCGTGCACGAACACCAGCACCGGCAGCGCCGCGCCGCCCGGCTGCGGCGTCCAGACGTCCACCGTCAGGTACTCCGGCCCGGGTCGCCAGCCGGTGCCGGTGAACGGGGTGAGGTCGAGGCCCGGCACGTCGTGACGGCGTTGCGGCGCCGTCGGCCCGGGTCTCCGCGTGTCGCGGACGCCCTCCCACGGCGGCGCGGGGACGGGCTCGGCGAAGCGGAGTTCGCCGTCGGGCGCGGCGGCGTAGGGGATACCGCGGAAGAGCGCCACGCCGGCGGGGGTGATCTGACCGCGGACCGCGCCGGACGTGGTGGGGACGACGGGGTCGGTCATGCGGAGGGTCCCTTCGTGGACTGTCGGGGGAAGCGCCCGTCAGCCTAGGACCGCGGACGGGCCGCCGTCATGGGCGATCCGTCTCCCGCGTTGTCGCGGATGGATAACGGCGTCCGGCCCGGATCCGCCAAGCGGACGAAGACGCCGTGAATTTCCGGTGCGGGGTGGGGAAGGACGCCCGGAGCCGCCCTTCCCCACGCCCTCAGCCTTCGAGGAGGTCCTCGATGGTGATCGGGATGTGCCGGACCCGGATGCCGGTGGCGTTGTACACGGCGTTGGCGATCGCCGCCGCCATGCCGACCGTGCCGATCTCGCCGAGGCCCCGCGCGCCCACCGCGTTGTGCAGGGTGTCGGGGTACTCGACGAACTGGACGTCGACCTCCGGGATGTCGGCGTTGACCGGCAGCAGGTAGCTCGCGAAGTCGCCGTTGGCGAGCCGGCCGTTGGCCTCGATCTCCAGACCCTCGTGCAGTGCCGCGGAGACACCCCAGATCATGCCGCCCATGAGCTGGCTGCGGGCGGCCTTGTCGTTGATGATCCGGCCGGCGTCGAACACCCCGAGCAGCCGGGACACCCGCGCCTCCCGGGTCCACTTGTGCACCCGGACCTCGCAGAACTGGGCACCCCACGAGGCGAACGAGTGCTTGGTCATCTCCTCGCCGGGCGCCGACGTGCCGGTCACCTCGAGCGATTCGCGGCCCACGGCCCGCAGCAGCTCGCCGAAGGTCATCGAGTGGCCGTCGGCGAAGACGCGGCCGTCGGCGTAGGTGACCTGGCGGCCTTCGAACGGCGCGCCCGGATCGGCGGCGAGCGCGGTCAGTTCGTCGATCGCCTTCGTGGCGGCGAGCATGATCGCCGTGCCCGCGCTCGCCGTCGCGGTCGAGCCGCCGGACATGCCGCCCGGCGGGAGGGCCGAGTCGCCGAGGCGCGGCACGATCCGGTCCGCCGGGATGTCCAGCGACTCGGCGCCCACCAGGGAGAGCACCGTCAGCAGGCCGGTGCCGGGGTCCGCGCCGCTCGTCGCGACGACGGCGGTGTCGTCCGCCCGCAGCGTGACGCCGACGGTCGCCGGGAAGCGCAGGGCGGGGAACACCGCGGTGGCCACGCCCATGCCGACGAGCCAGTCGCCGTCGGTGCGGCTGCCCGCCGGGCGGTGCGCCCAGCCGAAGCGGTCCGCGCCGATCCGGAAGCACTCGTCGAGGTGCTTGCTCGACCACTGCAGGTCGTGCCCGGGCGGGGCGGTCGAGTTGTTGCGGGCGCGCAGCTCGATCGGGTCCATGCCCAGCTTGACGGCGAGCTCGTCGATCGCGCTTTCCAGCGCGAACGATCCCGGCGCCTCGCCGGGGGCGCGCATGAACGTCGTCGGCGGGACGTTCAGCGGCACGATCTTCTGCGTGATGGACAGGTTCTTCGTGGCGTACCACTCGCGCGAGGTGCCGTGCGACGTCGGCTCGACGAACGAGCGGGCGGTGTCGGTGTGGCACCACGAGTCGTGCCGCAGGGCGACCAGCGTGCCGTCCGGCTCGGCGCCGATCGCGAGCTTCTGGACCGTCGCGGCCCGGCCGGCGGTGGCGGTGAAGACCTGTTCGCGGGTCAGCGCGGCCTTCACCGGCCGGCTCAGCGCCCGGGCCGCCGCGGCGGCGAGGAACGCCGGCGTGGACGTCCGCCCCTTGCCGCCGAACGCGCCGCCGACGAACGGGTTGACGGCGTGGACGGCTTCCGGCGCCAGCTCGAACGCCATGGCCAGTTCGGCCGCCTGCATGTGGGACGCCTGGTTCCCGCTGTAGACGGTCAGCTCGCCCTCGTCCCACACCGCGACCGCGGAGTGCGGTTCCATCGCGGCGTGGTTCTGCGTCGCGGTCGTGTAGGTCGCCTCGACGACCACCGGGCTCGCGGCGAGGGCGGCTTCGATCGATTCGACGCCGTCTTCGAGCACCTCGATTTCCGGGGGAGCGCCGTCGAAGCCCGGTGACGCGGGTTCCGCCGTGGCGAGGCCTTCGGCGAGCGAGGTCCGGGCCGGCCGCGTGCGGTAGGCGACTTCGACCAGGCCCGCGGCGTCGCGGGCCTGCTCGAAGGTCTCCGCGACCACGAAGCCGATCGGCTGGCCGTAGTAGGTGACTTCCTTGTCCTGCAGCGGCACCCAGGTGTCGCCGAAGATCGGCAAGCTGGGGGTGCGCAGCGTCAGCGAGTCGAACGACGTGTACACCCCGAGCACGCCGGGCGCGTCCTTCGCCGCGGAGACGTCCATCGCTTCGATTTCGCCGTGGGCGATGGTGCTGAGCACGACATAGCCGTAGACCAGACCGGGGAAGGTGTGGTCGGCGCCGTACTTGGCCTGGCCGGTGACCTTCAGCGGCGCGTCGAGCCGGGTGATCATCGGGAACTCCCCTCGGTCAGTTCGAGCAGCGCCCGGACGATGGTCCGCTGCAGCAGCGGCACTTTGAACGCGTTGGCGGACAACGGGCGCGCGCCGTCGGTGGCCGCGGCCGCGGCCGCCTCGAAGGTGGCCTGGGTCGCCGGCGCGCCCCGCAGCGCCTCTTCGACGGCCGGCAGCCGCCACGGCACCGTCCCGACGCCGCCGGCCGCGATCCGGGCGTCGGCGACGACCCCGTCCCGCACGTCCAGCGCGACGGCGGCGGAGCACAGCGCGAACTCGTAGGACTGCCGGTTGCGCACCTTGACGTAGGTGGAGTTCGCGGCCCAGTCCAGCCGGGGCACGATCACCTCGGTGATCAGTTCGCCGGGGCGCAGGTCGTTCTCCAGCGCGGGGGTGTCGCCGGGCAGGTGGTAGAAATCGCGCAGCGCGACTTCGCGGGTGCCTTCGGCGCCGGCCAGCTTCACGCGGGCGTCGAACGCGGCGAAGGCGACGGCGACGTCACTGGCGTGCGTCGCCACGCACGAGTCACTGGTGCCGAGGATGGCGTGCATGCGGTTGGCGCCCTCGATCGCGGAGCAGCCGCTGCCGGGCTCGCGCTTGTTGCACGGCATCGCGACGTCGCGGAAGTACGAGCAGCGGGTGCGCTGCAGCAGGTTCCCCCCGATGCTCGCCATGTTCCGCAGCTGCTGCGACGCGCTCAGCAGCAGGGCCCGCGAGATCGCCGGGTAGACCTGCGGGTGGGCGGCGATGGCGCTCATCCGCTCCAGCGCGCCGAAGCGCAGGCCGTCGCTCGTGTCGATGCCGCGCAGCGGGACCTGGTTGATGTCCAGGACGTGTTCCGGCGTGAGGACGTCGAGCTTCATGAGGTCGACGAGGGTCGTGCCGCCGGCCAGGAACGTGCCGGGCGTCGCGAGGGCGGCTTCGACGGTGGTCGGTGCGCTCAGCTCAAAGGGACGCATCGGCCCGCCTCGCCTGCTCGACCGCCTTGACGATGTTCGGGTAGGCCGCGCACCGGCAGAGGTTGCCGGACATGAACTCCCGCACGTCCTCGACGTCCTGCTCGACGGCGGCGACCGCCGACATGATCTGCCCGGCGGTGCAGAACCCGCACTGCAGGGCGTCCTGGTCGACGAACGCCTGCTGCACCGGGTGCAGACGGTCCTCAGTGGACAGTCCTTCGACGGTCGTCACGGGCTGCTTGACGGTGGCGGCCAGGGTGAGGCACGAAAGCACGGGCCGGCCGCCGACGTGCACGGTGCAGGCACCGCACTGCCCCCGGTCGCAGCCCTTCTTCGGGCCGGTGACGGCGAGGCGCTCGCGCAGCGCGTCCAGGAGCGTGACGCCGGGGTCGACGTCCAGGTGTTCGGTTCTGCCGTTGACTTCGAGTGAGATGTCCACTGGTCTCTTTCCGCGGAGCCGGGTGGTTGCCCGACGGTGTGGTGGGGCGGTGAAAGGCGGGAGCGGATACTCATCCGCTTCACTCGCCGCGAGGCTAGCGGATTACAATCCGCTTGGCAACGAAGCGGACAGGCTGGAGTTGCTCCGGTACTCGGCTAGATTCAGCGGGACGGCACGACCACCGGGAGGAACGATGACGACCGGTTCGGTCAGCCCGCGCCGCGCGGACACGCGGCGCAACCACGAACGCATCCTGGCCGCGGCGGCGGCCTCGCTGGCCGACACGGGCGAGGTCTCGTTCAACGCGATCGCCAAGCAGGCCGGCGTCGGCGTCGGCACGGTCTACCGGCACTTCCCGACCCCGGAGGCGCTGATCCTGGCGGTCTACCGGCGGGAGGTCCGGCACATCGTGGAGGTCGTGCCGGTGCTGCTGGAGAAGCACGCCCCGGACGAGGCCCTGCGACTGTGGGTGACCGACCACGTCGCCCACTACATGATGACCAAGAAGGGACTCGCCGACGCGCTGCGCACGGCGACGGCGGCCCGGGGCGAGCTGCCGGGTGACGCCTTCGAGGACATGCTCGGCGCGGTGGCGGCGATGCTCGAAGCCAACCGGGCGGCCGGCACGGTCCGGCCGGGCCTGACACCGGTGCTGGTCATGCGGGGCATGGGCGGCCTGCTCTGGCTCGACCCGAACGGCGACTGGAAGCGCGACGCGGCGGAACTCGCCGACCTGCTCTGGCACGGGATGGCCGCGGAGCCCGGCTAGGGCCTGTCCTCAAAGCTGGTGCGGGTGATCTGCTTTGATCTTCGGTCGTGGTGCGTAGGCATGAGCTGACCGACGAGCAGTGGCAGGTCATCGAGCCGTTGCTGCCGGTGTCGGGGGCGAAGG
>NZ_JAEBEI010000009.1:0-296078 GCF_046548775.1 Amycolatopsis sp. cmx-4-61
TATTCGGTGATCGCTGCGGCGTGCCTTGCACGACAACTGTCGCACACACTACGGTGGATCAAGATAGCCACTGAGCTGCACAAACTCCTATCTGGAGTCGGCCTCAGGCATCGCGAGCCCCAGAGAAACTCCCGCGCCTACCTCACGGCGTGGCTCGAGATCGTGCGCGCCCGCCAGCGTACCCGCTTCTACGCCTACACCAAAGAAGTCGCCGCGTTCCGAGATCTGGTCGAGCCGAACCCGCCACGGAACTTCTGGTGGGTCTACTCCTACGGCGGAACCCAAGACTCCGCGCTGGACCCGGCCGTCGATCGAGTCGCCGACGTCTTTCCCGACGAACAATCCATCACCGCCGCCGGCTGGTACTCGCAAGAAGAGTCCGACCTGCTGGCCGTGCTCGGGCCGACGCCGGTCGGGATCCCGGCAAACAACATCGCGCACTTCAAGGCCCGCCAAGCCGGGCGCCGGTGGAGCCGCTGGCAGGCCGGTGTCGAGGCCGCACGCGCCGCTCGCCGCACCGGCACCCAGCCAACCACAGCAGCCGGCGACCGGTCGGGCGCGTCCGGCGACCCACGGTAGCGCCGACCGGGGCCACGGCGGCCGCTCGCTGCTCGGCAGTGCGGCCCAGGTGCAACGCCGCCGTGGCCCCGGTCCGCGCTGTCACCGGCTCCACGACGTGCCCATCCGGGACGCCCGCCCGCCGCGACCACGGCACCGGCACCGGCACCGGCACCGGCAACCGGATCGGCACACCCTGCGATCGGAAGGAACCCCAGGAGATGTCGGACGACTTGATGTCGTATCTGCGTGCGGTCGCGGAGGTTCTCGGCGAGCCGTGGCGCGCCGTCACCTCCCGCCGTGTCGGTGAGGACGCCGCGCTCATCGGCCCCGACGGCGGGTGGATCAGCGTGACCGTCTCCTACCGCGCGGAACGGACCCGCCTGGTGCTGGAAGCATGGCTGGACTCCGAGCTCAGTCCCCATCAGCCCACCGGAATGGTCCGGCCGTCGGTGACCGTGGCGCGGGCCCGGCCCGCCGCCGCGGTCGGCAAGGACCTGGCCCGGCGGCTGATCCCGGACGTGGTCGAGCTGATCGCGGCGGCCCGGGACCTGGCGCACCGGCGCGCGAGCGACGCCGCCGACCTCTCCAGCGTTCTCGCCGCGGTCGGGGCGGGATTCGGCACCACCCCGGCGGCCGGAGCGAACACCGTGTCGGTCGGTGCCTACGGTCAGCCGTTGTTCGCGACGGCGCAGGTGCTGCAGCCGTTCTGGCGTGACCGTCAGCGGCGGGTGCGGTTCAGCATCGACGCCACCGTCGAGAACGCGCTCGCCTTGGCCGCGCTCGTCGGTGAACGCGCCGCCGCCGGCCACACCGCGCCCGCCGCGCCCGGCAGCTGCCGCTGACCTTCGGCGCTGCAGCCGCCGCACACACCCCGACTCCGGCGCCCTACCCGGCGCCGGAGTCCTCTTCTTCTCTCTGGAAGGACGATGCCATGGACGCTCTTACCCGTGTGGTCACCCTCGACGACTCCCAGGCCCGGATCGTCGACATCCGCGCCGACGTCAGCGTCGGTGACGCCACGCTGTGCGTGCACGGCCTCTGCCCGGCGGTCTCGCGCGAGACCCGCGACCGGGTGCGCGCGGCCATCCGCAACAGCGGCCTGACGTGGCCCGACGGTGTCGTGCACCTGACCGCCTCCGCCGCGCACCCGCGTTCCGACGTCGATCTCGCCGCCGCGGCCGCGGCGCTGGTGGTCACCGAGGCCGTGCCAGCCCGGCGGCTGACCGCGACGGCACTGATCGGCGAACTCGGTCTCGACGGCACCGCCCGGCCGGTCCCCGACGTGCGGACGCGGGCTATCGCGGCCGCCGCGGCCGGGTTCACCCACCTGGTCGTGCCCGCCGCCAACGCTGCCGAAGCCCGCGACGTCCCCGGCCTCACCATCGTTCCCCTCGCCTGTGTGAACGACCTGGTCAGCTGGCTGCGCGGCGAACCCAACCAGACTCAGCGGCCCGAGTCGCGCGACGGAGCATCGCCTACCGCACCGTGGACGCCTGAAGCGTGGGCCCGGCTGTCGCCCACGGCGGTCCGGGCCGCCGCAGTCGCCGCCGCCGGCGGTCACCACACCCTGCACGTCGCGGCCCCCAGCACCCCGGTCCTCCTGCTGCCACGGTTGATCCGGGCGCTGATGGCCGACCTCACCGACACCGAGGCACTCGAGGTCAGCATGTGGCACGTCCTGGCCGAGCACCCCTGGCCCGGCAACGAAGCGCCCACCCGGCCACCTGCCGCTGCCCTGCGCCCAGACGACACCATCGCCGCAGTAGCCGGGTCCCTGAGCCGGCCGGGACTGCTGACGCTGGCCCATCGCGGTGTCCTGACCGTCGAGGATCTGCCCGAGTTCTCCGCCCGCATCGTCGAGGTGCTGCGTCCGGCGCTGGAGAACGGCACGATCGGCATCACCGCCGCGGCAGGTGCCGAAACGCACCCGGCCGGGGCCCGCATGGTGTTCACCGCCCGCGACTGCGCCTCCGGCTGCGTCCGGATCGAAGAGTGCCGCTGCACCCCGGCGCAGCGTGCGCGCTACCTCGCCCGGATCCCGCTGTGGTTGCTCGATCGCGTCGACCTGTTCCTGCGGGAGGTCACCGTCGCCGAGCCCGATCCGTCGCTGCCGTCACTGGAGTCGCTGCGGGATAGCGTCGCCCGAGCGCGGGAACGCGCATGCGACCGGTGGGGTGCTGCGCCGGAACCCGGCGCCGAGATCGACTACACGAAAGCCGTCGCCGGCCTTCCCGCCAACGCGGTACGGGAGCTGGACGACACAATCCGGCAGGGCCGGATTACTTTCCGGACCGCTGCGCGGTGCCTGCGGCTGGCCTGGACGCGTGCCGATCTGGACGGCCGGGCGCACCCGGACATCGCCGATATCTGGCTGACGCTCTCGCACCGCAGCGGGATGCTGGGCCTGCTGCGGAATCCGGCTCCGAGGTGAGCTGCAACGGGAGGTGAGTTGTGGGGAAAGAGCCCGTTGGCGGCAAGCCGGTGCAATGGTTTAGGCAGAAGATGAGGAAAGTGTTGCTGCGGTGTGGAAAGCGGGTGCGGGTGTTCCGGTCGGGCCGACGCACTCTAGCGGAGCCTGGCGTCGGCGGAAGCCCGCCCGATCACGATCTGTGCTTTCGGTCGTGCGGTCGGGGCGGGCTTGCCGCCGACGCGGGCGGCCCCGCTTGGGCGAGTGCGTCCCGACCGGGACGCCCGCACTCCCCTTCTTCTCCACCGCGACGCGGTGATGGAGAAGGAGGTGGTGCGGGGTTCGTGGCCGGTCACCGGATTAATTTCCGGTGACCGGCCGGCCCGTGTGAAGGAGCGCCTTCGTGACCAGCACGATGGATCTGCCGACCCAGCGCGACCCCGACCTCCCCACGACCGACCTCCCCACCAACGACCTGGGCGGTGTCGTCACCGTCGACACCGCCCCCGACGGCGACACGTCCTCGACCGGCGTCGAGGAGACCCCGCTCGACGAGCTGTCCGACACGGAACGCGTTGCGCTGCACGCGCAGTGGGACGCCGAGATCGACACCATCGTCCGGGCCGACCCGGACAAGGTGCTGCTCGCCGAGAACGTCCGCACTGACAACGCCGAGGCTGACGAGGACACCACGGCGAACTTCAAGACCCACGGCGTCAAGACCGCGGTCAACGGCTACCGCGACTACGACACCGGCGCCATCGTGGTCACCGAAGGGCAGCGCCGCGTCCTCAACGCCCGCGAAGCCGGCTGCACGGTGCCGGTGTGGATGAAGACCCCGCCGCCGGCCGACGAGCGCAAGGCCACCATCGAGCGGATCGTCAACCAGTTCATCGAGAACGACCCCGCCTTCCGCAGGTCCCTGACGCTGGCGGACACCGCACGGGCTCTGGAGCAGCTCGCCGCGTTCAACCTCAAGCCCGCCGGGATCGCCCGCAAGCTGGCGCTGGGCAGGAAGGGCAAGTCCTACGTCGAGAACGTCCTGCAGGCCGGGCAGAGCGAGCTGGCGCTCAAGGCCAGCGAACGCTACGACCTGGATCTGCTGCAGGCCGCGGTCATCGCCGAATTCGACGAAGCCGGCGACACCGACACGGCCAAGGAACTCATTCTCACCGCGCGGACGGCGCCGAACAACTTCGCCCAGCTCGCCGAGCGCAAGCGCGCCGAACGCGCGGACAAGCAGCGGCTCGCGGCCCTGACCGAGGACCTCACCGAGGAACTGACGGCTGCCGGCGTCACGATCTTCGACGAGAGCCTGCCCGGGGACGAGAGCCTGCCCGGGCACGACGGGGACGCGCGCTCGCTGGACCGGCTGCGCCCCACCCCCGAGGATGAGCCCCACACGGAGCTGACCGCGGAGGACCACGCGTCCTGCCCGGGACACGGCGCCTGGATCGAGACCGACCACCACGACGAGCAGGGCAGCCAGATCCCGGTGGCCGTCTACGGCTGCGCCGACTTCCTCGCCCACGGTCACGCCCTCAGCTACGCCCCGGCCGGCCGCGCGGACTTCAACCCCGTGCCCACCAGCGTCGGCACATCCGTCGACCACGAATCCTCCGACGACGAGGACGCAGCCGAGCAGGCCGATGAGGTCGATGCCGCGCGCGCCGCCCAGGCCGCCGCCGAACTCGAGCGCCGGAAGGCGGCGATCATCCGCAAGTGGGTGATCCAGAACAACAAGGACTGGGACGCCTCCGCAGCACCGCGCCGGGAATGGCTGGCCGGGCTGGTGCAGCGCAAGACCGCGCCGCAGGGCGCGCAGCTGTTCCTCGCCCTGCAGAAGGCCCACGGCGGCTACGAGCTGCGGCGCGCGTTCGAGCGCAACCACCCGCTGGCCATGACGCTGTTCGGTCTGCGGGACGGGGCCACGCTCGCCGACCTGACCGCCAAGGTCGCCAAGGCCCCCACGGCGGGGAAAGCCACCCTCTACGACCTGTTCCTCACCCTCTGCGCGATCGAGGCGGACCTCTCCCGCAACACCTGGCGCAGCCCATGGAGCTCCGCCCAGGCGTACATGGCCGCGATCATCGGCTGGGGCTACCCCGCCTCCGACGTCGAGCGGAAGGTGATCGACCCGGAAACCGAGCAGGAGGTCATCGCCGCGCAGCTCGGCGACCTCACGACCGGCCCCACCAGCGACCGCGGCACGACCACCGAGGGTGACGAGGCCGACGGTGCCGAGGCCACGGGCGACGACGGTTTCGACCACACGGCGGTCGAGGACCCCGTCCACGACTCCACCGCCGGGGGCGACGACGTCGACGCCCCGGGCACGGACGACCACAGCGACACGGCGACCGACCACACCGACGCCAGCACCGATCAGGAGCCGGTCGAGCAGAACACCGAGGCCGAGGCGGAGCTGATCGGCGCCGCGAGCTAGCCGCTCGGATCGTCGCCGCACCCGGTTCCTCTCCAGGGGCGGGCCCGCGCACTACAGCCGGGCCCGCCCCGGCTTCCTGCCCCGTCCCGTCGTCCTTGCCTCCCGCCGGGCTCGCCGCCAGCCCCGCGCGTGAACGGAGTTCCTTCGATGCATCCGCACCTTCCTCCGGTCTTCGACAACGTCCACCGCACCAGCACCTACGCCGCCGGGCACCACCCCGTCTGGCCCTACGCCCCGCTGCCGCCCGGCCCGTGCTGGACCCACGCGACCTGCCGCTGCGGCTGGACGGAGATCGCCGAATCCCACAGCGACGCCCGCGCTCTGGCCCGCCACCACCGCCGCTACGCCGCCGAGCATCCCACCTACCTGCCCGGCACGGCTCTACGCATCGGTGGCCGCAGCCACCAAGCCGACGCCACCGGCACCCACATGTCCATCACCGGCGCCCGCCACGGCTGGGCCCTGGCCGACGGCATCGGCGACACCACCTCAGCCGCCTACGCCGCCGGCAGCACGGCGGCGCTCGCCAGCTGCGTCGCCTCCGACCGCGGCGCGGTCGGAGGTCTGCTCGCCGCTACCGGCATCCTCGCCGGCGGCCTCACCGGCGACACCGTCATGGTCGTCGCCACCCCACTCCCGCCCGCGCACGGCGATGGCTGGGACATCGCGTGGGTCGGGGACTGCCGCGCCTACGAATACGATCCCGACACCGACATCCTCACCCAGCTGACGGTCGACCACACCTACGGCCAGCAGCTGCGCGACACCCTCGCCGAGCGCTACCGCGACCGGCCACAGGTCCTCGAGGACCTGGCCGCCGGGCAGGACCACGTCGTCACCAGCTCCGTCGCCACCGCCACCCTCGCCGACATCGGCCACGTCACCACCACCGGCCCGCGCCGCCGGTTGCTGCTGACCAGCGACGGCGTCCACCAGTACGTTCCCCACGCCTCTCTCGCCCGCGCGGTCCGGACGTTCAGCGACCCAGCTGCGTGCGCGAACCGGCTGACACTCGCCGCGCGGTACTTCGGCGGTACCGACAACGCCGCAGCCATGGTCATCCATCCCGTTCCGGCCCCGATCGCGGCCGAGCTGGTGCCATGACCACCACGACTGCGCCGGCGTCGGCGCTCGTCCCCGCCACCAACGGACTGCTGGCAGCCGCGTTGGGCGCCGCCGGGCGCGGGTGGCCGGTGTTCCCGCTCGCCCCGGGCAGCAAGCGGCCCGCCATTCCCAACTGGCAGCAGCGCGCCACCTGCGATCCCGACCGCATCCGCCGCTGGTGGCGCCGCCACCCGAGGCACAACCTGTTGACCGGACTAAGGAGCGACACTCCGAAGTGGACGCTGAGTTGGATGCCATCGACATGTAGGACTTCGGCAACGTCCAGTTTGGGAGGTTGCGTGGGAGTCCTCAGCGGAGCTGACAGCAGGGATATCAGCTCGATCATCATTCCCCGATGGGGTCGTGTCACAGCCGCGAAGGGCGTGGTGCCGTGGCTGGTGGTCGACCCGGCCGATGTCCCGGTCGAGCCGATTCGGAGATTCCTCTCTGACTTCCTCGCCCGAGACAACAGCCCAGGATCAGTGCGCAGCTACGCCTACGGCCTGTTGCGATGGTGGCGATGGCTGCAGGCGGTGGAAGTGGAGTGGGACCAGGCCACGTCGGCGGAGACCCGAGACTTGGTGTTGTGGTTGGGGCAGGCCTCCAAGATCCGCCGATCCGTGCGGACGAAGTCGGCGGAGACCGCGGGCACGGTCAACCCGATCACCCGCAAGCAGTACCTCGACGACCACTACAAGCCACGGACGGTGCGGCACTCCAACGCGGTCGTGCGTTCCTTCTACGAATTCTGGATCGACATCGGTGAGGGACCATTGGTCAATCCGGTGCCGCGAGGCCGCGGCAGAGACCGCCGTCCGAACCAGCACCACAATCCGCTGGAGCCGTTCCGGTCCGAGGGACGTATCCGCTACAACCCGAAAGTTCCCAAACGCAGGCCCCGGGAGATGCCCGAGGACCGGTGGAGGGACTTGTTCGCGGCGCTGCGGTCCAATCGCGACCGTGCCATCCTGTCCGCTGCTGTCAGCAGTGGCGCGCGGGCCTCGGAGCTGCTGGGTGTCCGTTCGGCAGACCTGGGCTGGGGTGACCAGCTGATTCGGGTCGTCCGCAAGGGAACCCACGCTGAACAGTGGCTGCCGGCCAGCCCGGAGGCATTCGTCTGGCTGCGTCTCTACTTGGCTGACCTGGGCCGTCCCTTGGAGCCGGGCGAGTCCGTCTGGCAGACGCTGCGACGCCGTGATCGCGGGAACGGCCTCGCGCGGCAGCCCATGAACTATGAAGCGTTGCGGGCGGTGTTCCGGCGGATCAACGCGCTCCTGGGCACCAACTGGTCGATGCACGACCTTCGCCACACCGCGGCGATCAGGATGAGCCGGGACGAGCGACTGTCGATGCGCGACGTGCAGGCAATCCTCGGCCACGCCCACCTGTCCACCACCGCCGACGTCTACTTGGTCGAGGACGACGCCGAAGTCATCCGCCGGGTCCACCAGCACCTTGCGGACAGAGAGTCCCAGCCGCCTGCCCCAGCTCCTGCCGCGGTCGGCTACGACGACCAGGACCTCGCCGTCTTGTTCGGAGGGAGCCTGCGATGACAACCACCGCAACGGATCGCAAGCAAGCAGCTCTCCTCGCTGCCCGACCGGGGCAGGTGTGCTCCGGGCACGGCGTCAGCACGGCCGACGGGCTCCCGGCCGATGACGTTCTCCGGTTGCTTGAGGACCTGCCCTCGTGGTCGGACTGGGAGGGGACCTCTCCCGGACGGCGGCTCAGGGGCGCGGCGCGGGTGCTGGCCTGGCTGCAGACCTCGCCCGGCACCGGCTGGCAGGAGCGATGGGTCACAGCGGGCGGTGACCAGGGAATGGGCTGGATCGACCAGCTCGCCGCCGAGGACTCACGGACCCGTGACATCAACCTCGTGGAGCTGCGGGCAGGGCTGAACTGGTTGTTCCTGGCGCGTGTGCTGCGCCCGGGCTATGGCTATTTCGCCCACACCAAAGCGGCTTTCCTGTTCGAGCACGCCCCCGGCGTCATCAGCCCTGAGCTGTTCGAGCGCATCCGCCGGGACGCCGCGGCGTCGGTGACCACCACAGCCAGGGAGCACACTCAGGCCCGCCGGGCGCTGGTCAAGCTCGCGCTGCACACCGGCAAGAGCCTCGAGGACCTCGACCCGGCTGATTTCTTCGAGTTCCGGGACTGGATGACTCCACGCCGCAAGGCCAATAAGGGTCTGGGCACCGCCTGGGAACTGCTGCGCCGGGCCGGGATCCTGACCGTGTGCGAGTCCCTGCGCTCCACCACGATGCGGCGCGGACAACAGTCGCCCAGCGAGCTCGTCGACTTCTATCGCATCCAGAGCTCGACCGCCCGGCAGGCACTGATCCGCTACCTCGAGGAACGCAGCCCCAGCCTGGACTACAACTCACTGCGGTCGCTTGCCAGCCATCTCGCCGGCAGGTTCTGGGCCGACATCGAGGCCCATCACCCAGGGATCGACAGCCTCGAAGTGCCCGAGGACGTCGCGCACGCGTGGAAGCAGCGTCTTCGCTTGGTGCACATGGGGAATGGACGAACCCGACCCCGCACAACATGGCTGGACACGCTGACCAAAGTCCGCGCCTTCTACCTCGATATCCAGGAATGGGCGCACACCGACCCGTCTTGGGTCGCCTTCGCGGTCTCCAGCCCGGTGCGCCGGGGCGACACTGACGGGATCGTCAAAGCCCGACAGCAAGCCACCGCCCGGATGCACCAACGCGTCCGCGAACGCCTGCCCCAGCTGGCAATCCTCGTCGACACAGCCGAGCGGCACCGCGACCGCCAACGCGCGTTGCTGGACGCGGCAACCGCGACTCCCGACGACGGCTTGTTCGCCCACGACGGCCAGCGCTATCGCCGGATCGTCGCCAACGGCAAGGACCAGCCCGGCGGCGAACGATACCGAGGCTCGGACGCCGTGGTCGCCGAGAACGTCGACACCGGCACCAGGATCGACCTCACCCGCGCCGAAGACGAGGCGTTCTGGGCTTGGGCGGTGATCGAGACCCTCCGGCACACCGGTGTCCGCATCGAGGAACTGCTGGAGATCACGCATCTCGCGCTGACCTCCTACACACTGCCCAAGACAGGCGAACTGGTCCCGCTGCTGCAAATCGTGCCGTCCAAGAGCAACGAGGAACGGCTGCTGCTCATCAGTCCGGAACTCGCCAGCGTCCTGGCCACCATCATCAGCAGGCTTCGCCGCGCCAACGCCGGCGCCGTCCCTCTGGCCGAACGCTACGACATGCACGAGAAACTCACCGGCCCGCCCCTCCCGCACCTGTTCCAGCGCCGCAACACCCACCGCTGGGACGTGATCAGCTACACGGTCGTCCGCAAACTCCTCAACGACACAGTCGCCCGGACCGGGCTGCGCGACGCGTCAGGCGACACCTTGACCTATACCGCCCACGACTTCCGGAGAATCTTCGCCACCGATGCGGTCACCGGAGGCCTCCCGGTCCACATCGCAGCACGATTACTCGGACACCACTCCCTGACTACCACGCAGTCCTACCTGGCCGTGTTCCAAGAAGACCTCGTCCGCGCCTACCGGTCCTTCCTCGACGGACGGCGCGCGGTCCGACCAGAGGTCGAGTACCGCGAGCCGACCGAGCAGGAATGGCAGGAGTTCCAACAACATTTCCAGACACGCAAACTCGAACTGGGCGACTGCGGCCGCCCCTACGGCACACCCTGCCAGCACGAACACAGTTGCCTACGTTGCCCCATGTTGAGGGTTTCGCCCACCCAACGACCCCGCCTGGTCGAGATCATCCGCAACCTCCACGACCGCATCACCGAAGCCAAGATGAACGGCTGGCTCGGCGAAGTCCAAGGACTCGAATACAGCCTCACCAAAGGAAAAGAGAAGCTCGCCAATCTCGACAAGACCATACGCAACTCCGCTGGCACCTTGACCGACCTTGGACTGCCAACGCTGCGCACAGCAAGCCAACAGTCCATCGAACCGGCAACTCCGAACGGAGGCTGACGATGAACCCTACCCACTTCCAGGACGCGGCGCTGGCAGCCGCGCGCCGAGGATGGCCCGTCTTCCCCCTCCACCCCAACTCAAAAATGCCAGCGATCAAACAGTGGCAAAAGCGCGCCACCACCGACGAAACCCAGATTCGCCAGTGGTGGCCCCGCTACTCCAGGAAAAACGCGGGCGTCGCCTGCGGCCCCGCCGGGCTGGTCGTGCTCGACCTGGACACCGCGCACGACGCCCCGCCCGAGGACTGGGCGGCGCTGGCCCCGCGGCACGGCCGGGACGTGCTGCGAATTCTCGCCGAGCGCGCCGGCGAACCCGACCCGATCGACACCTACACCGTGGCCACACCCGGAGACGAAGACGACGCCGGCGAGCACCGGTACTTCCAAGCACCGCCCGGCATCGAGCTGCGCAACACGATCGGCGCGAACGGCCGTGGCCTGGGCCCCTACCTGGACGTTCGCGCCCACGGCGGCAATATCATCGTCGCCGGGTCGGTCCGCCGCGTCAGCGGTAAGTACCGCCTCTACCGGGTGACCCGTGACGTCCCGGTCGCGCCGCTGCCGCCCTTCCTGGTTACCGCGCTGACCCCGCCGCCGCCACCGGTGCGGGTACCCGTCCAGCTCTCCACCAGCGCCGGATACGGCGCATACCTCAAGACGCCGTTGACCGCGGAGCCCGACCGTGTCCGCCACGCCCCGCAGGGCGAGCGCGCCGACATCACGTTCAAGGCCGCCGCCAAGCTCGGCGAGCTGGTCGGCGGCGGCTACCTCGACGAAGCTGTCGCCCTGGACGTGCTGCTCGACGCGGCCAGCGCGCACAACGGCGTCGGCGGCTGGAACGAAGCCGAGGCGCTGCACCACATCCGCAACGGCATCGCCCGCGGCCGCCAGAACCCTCGGAGGATCGAGCTGGCCGACTGATCTCCGCCCCAGGCCTCACGGCCCGGGCTTCCCGGGCGGCACCCGTCAAGCCTCGCGGCGGCTGTCGCCCCACCGCCGGGTGTGCCGCAGAGCGCGGCACACCCGGCGACGTGTTTCCCGGGGCCTGTTCCGCGCCGGCATCACCGCGATGTCGCCGCGCGCCGATGCCCCGCTCAGGTGCCGCGGTCGCCGCCGCCGAGCCGCTCGTCACCTCCGGGCCCGGGCGCCCACCGGCACCACCAGGCCGGAGCGCCCGTGGATCGCCCGGAGGTCAGCACACCGGGCGGGGGCGAGCGTCCAAGTCCTCCGGCCCGGCCGGTCGAGATGAACCGCGCCGTCCTGTCGCGGTGTTCGCCGGCGGCCGGGTGCAGCGCGGTCCACGTCGACCGGCCGAGCCTGCGGACTTGGCCGTCCGCGCGAGCGCGGACCCCCACCCGGCGCGCTGAGGCAGAGCCGCGCCCCACAGACACCCCAGCCCCAGGAGGCACCGATGGACACCCAGCCCCTCACCGGCACCGGCAACTGGCGCGAGTTCACCGACCGCGACGCCCACCAGGACCGCATCGCCGCCGACCTGGCCGCTGACAACGGCGAATGGTGAGGAGCCTGCGATGCCACTGCGCTACCAATTCCTCGTCTACGCCGGCCTCACCATCCTGATCAAGCTGACCGCGTTCCTGTGCGGCGGCACCATGCCGTGGTGGCTTGCCGCGATCATCGCCCTGGTCGTCGGTGCAGCCATCGCGCTGATCACCGAAGACTTCTGGCTTGCCCGCGACGCGGCACACGAACACGGCGACGACGACGCCTGACGGTTCCCACCCTTCCCCGGCCCGACGCGAACGCGCCGGGCCGTTCTTCTACCTCGGAGGTTTCCGTGACCCTGATCGACCTCGTGATCTGGGCAGTCGTCGGCACCGTCGTGCTGAAGGAACTGGTCGAGGTCCGCTCCTGGTGGCTCTCCGCGCTGCTCTCCACCGCGTTCGTCGGCGCGGTGTGGGTCTCCGCGCTGATCGGCGTCCTGCCCGGTCTGGAGTGACCGCCCAACCGCCTACACCGAAACACCCACTCTCCGGGTCCGCCGATCGGCGGACCCGGTTTTCGTTCCGGCCCTCGCGCCCGAAGGAGCCCGAAATGCCCCTGCGCTACCAGTTCCTGCTCTCCGGCCTGCTGACCCTCCTGCTCAAGCTTGGCGCCTTCCTGGCCGAACGAACCCTCGCTTGGTGGCTAGCCGCCGTCATCTCCCTGGTCCTCGTTTTCGGCGGCGACCTGCTCTGGGAGCTGGCACTCGACGGCGACAACGGCTCGGGGGACTGATGACCAAGACCGAGAAGCAGCGAATCGCCCGCCGCGCCCGCCGATACGGCTACTCCCGCAGCGACACCGACCTGTCCGTGAACTGCCCCGAGTGCCACGAAAAGGTCTCCACCCGGTTCTCCCGTGACGCCGGGACCATCATCCGCCAGCTCGACGCGGCGATGTTCGTCCACTTGGACCTCACCTGCGTCGTGCACAACCCCGACGCCTCCCAGGAGATCGGCGGCAGCTGAACCTCACCGGTCCGGCCGGGCCTGCTAGCCCGGCCGGACCGGTCCGTCACCACGCCCACACGATGGAAGGACCGCGATGTCCCGCACGACACCCGACCTGCTCGACAACTTCCTCAACGAGGCCGACACCCGGCGCCGTCGCGTCGATCGCCAGCTGTACCCGGTGCGGCTGCTGGACATCACCAGGCAGGTGCGCGCCGCGGTGCCTGACGCGAACGCACTGCTGCTGGACCTCAGCACCCGCTGGGAGAGGCCGCTCGGCCCGACGCTCACCTCCATTCGCTCGACCGCCACGTTCTCGGCGATGTCCCCGCCGCAGTGGCTGCGGGACTGGCGCAGTCCGCAAGGGCTCGAATGGACGTCGGTGGTCGCCAGGGTCGAGCAGCCCCTTGCCCTCGCCCTGGGCCTCGGTGAGCCGGATGACCTCGGCTGGCACCACCTCGACAACGACGACGAGGAAGACGAGTGGCGGTTGGACCTGCTCGACCCGCTCGCCGTGAACGCTCTGGACACGTTCCAGCAGTCGCTGTTCGCCGACCTCGGCACCGAAAGCCAGTGGATCTACCTGGACTTCTTCAGCGCCGAGGACGGCGCGCGCCACTTCGCCCGCCGCGCTGCCCAGCGTGCGAAGGCGGCGGCCTGGTCGAGATCACCCCGACGCTGCCTCACGGCGGTGACACAGACACCTGCCGTTGCGTGCGCCGCCTGAACGCCTGACCTCGGCGCGGTGCGGAGCCGGACCGCGCGCCGGCTCCGCACCCCGGTGACCCGTGCAAAAACAAGCGCCAGGCGGAATTTAGGATCGCGATTTCTGATAGGTGTCAGTTTCGGTTTATCTACGGAATGAAGGCTGTTCCTTATTGATCGGACGGCTTGGTAATACCATTGCGTATTGTGTCCGGTCTCTGTTGTGGTGGTGGCAACCGGGGCGCTCGCCGCCCCCGGACCCCCGGCAGGCCTCTGGAATGGATCGGGAAGGGAGGAAGCTGCGGTTCCGTGGTGGACCAAGGCGATTCATTCCGTCAACCAGGCCAAAGAGCTATCGCGGGCCGTCAAGGGGGTCAACACCAGGAAAAAGCGCCCTGGTGTTGACCCCCTTGACGCCCCGCGATGGCCGCTCAGCCAGGTTGACGGAATGAATCGCCAAGGCCCCCCACTTTGTGGGTGAGATTTTCGACGACCTAACGGTCATCGAAATAAAAAAGTGACCCGGAATTTGCGGAAAACTCTTCCGTAAGGTTAGTAAGGTTGGTAAGGTAGACATTATCAAGGGGAACACGGAAAGCCCCGCCGGGGCCGCCAAACTCCGGTCACCACAAAAACCGAAGGAAGCGAAATGACCACCAGCACCATCACCCACAAGGTCCGTTCCCGCCGCACCCCGTTCGCCGCCAACCCGAACCGGTTCTGCAACGTGTGCCTCGTCGAACGTTCCGTGATGGAGCAGAACAACCCCGCCCTCAAAGGCCGGTGCACCGACCACGCCGAGAGCGACGCCGCCCCGCTGATCGAATTCCCCGACCCGGTCTTCGAAGCCGAAGCCGCCGCGCTTCGCTCGCTGGACCCGCGCCTAAAGCTGATCTCGCTCGGCGACCCCGACGCAGCCAACGACACCCCCGAACAGGACGCCGCGCGGCGAACTGACCTGCTGACCAAGATGGGTTACCACAAGCCCGCCGCCGAAGTCGTCGAGGAGACCGCCGCGCGGCTGACTTCGCTCGGCCTGGACCCCGAGACCGGCGACATCCGCCGGTGCAGGACCTGCGACGCGAACGTGTCCCACGTCCCGGGCGCGGAATACTGCTCCCGCCCGTGCCAGGCCGACGCCGCCGCCGAGGAGCAGGCCAAGAAGGCCGCCCCGGTTGCCAAGACCGCCGAGCCGAAGCCGCTTCCCAGCGACGTCCGCCTGGCCGTCCGTTTCCTGATCAGCGACACGCTCACCGACCACGAAATCCGCGTCGGACTCAACAGCGCGTGGAGGCTGCGCCAGGGTCACCGCTTCCCCCCGGCCGCCGTCGCCGCCGCCGCCCGCGTGTGGTTCGAGGACTACAACCGCGAGACCTACAGGCGCGGCACGCGCAACACCAACGTTCTTCGCGCCCTGAACGCGGTCCGCGACGTGATGTAGAAGCAACGGCCACCGGCCGCCGGGTGCGACAGCGCGCCCGGCGGCCGGTCCCGCCAACCGATGCGACCGCACAGCCTGAAGGAGTTCCGCGATGAGCGCCCGCCCAAGCATCAGCCGACGACCCCACCAGCCCGCCCGCCCTGACTGCGCCGTGTGCAGCGAGGCGCTCACCCCCGAGGACCACGACCCCGCGCGCCACGACGGCATGTGTGCGCCGTGCCGCGCCCACGCACACACGATATGGGCCGCCGACGGTGCCGCCGAATTCGCAGACTGCCGCTGCGCCGCGTGTCTCGCCCACAGCGCGGGGTTCGCCATCGCCGTGGACCTGAACGCCTCACGTGATGTCGACCCGTGGGCAGCGTCGGTCAACTCCTGCCCCTGAACCCCGAGGCCGCCGGGTGCGACACCGTGCCCGGCCGCCGGTTCGCGAAGCATCGGCCTGACCGGCATCGAGCCGGCCACGCCGATACGAGGGGGCTCGCGCCCCCTCGTGCTCCCCAGCGCCCACCCGCCCACCCGGCCCGCCTGCCGGCGGGCACTGAATCGGGCTCCGGCGCCAGGGCGCCTCCGCCCTGATGCTGCGCATCTGGCGGGGCCGGCGCCTGGCGGCACCGTCCCCGCGTGCTCCGCGCCTGGCGGCGCTCCACAAACACCACCCGCCACGGAATCCGGGTGGAGGCGCCCTGGCGCCGGAGCCCGGATTCCCCGCCTTTTTTGTCGTGGTGCCCGGTGCCGTCAGGCGCCGGGCACCACGACGGCGTTCCGCGCCTGGCGGCGCTCCACACGCTATCCCGATGCCCGGCAACGACGCCCCGGACCGCCCACTCCAAACTTCACCGTGCTCCCGTCCCGAACGCCACGCCGTCACCGGCGAGGACCGGCAGCGCCGCGCCCACCGCGCCGACGGCCGCCCGCAGTACTCAACACCAGCCCCCGCGGTCCGGGGCGCTCATGGAACGCCCGAGGGCAGCACCGCCCGGGAGGGGCACGCGCCGATGAACCTGCCCACCCGGGCAGGCGACGGTCCTCGCTGCGCTGCGGGCCACCCGCCCGGGCGAGCAGAACCCCCGCCGTCCTGCGGACCCCTCCCGCGCCGCGCTGGGCACCGCCGCGTTCCACCAGCACCCAGCCCAGGAGGCGCAACCGTGTCCGAGTACCCCGACCTGAACGCCACGCCGACGACGAAGCACCTGCGCGACTACACCGCCCGGCTCGCCGAGTCCGGCACCGCGGTGCTCGCCCAGCTCGACCACATCGGCGCGCAACTCGGATGCAAGCGCGTGAGCTGGTCGTGGAGTGCCGACTACGACTACCGCAACCCGGCGCCGCGGCTGCCGGTCCTCAACGGACTCGTCGACGGCCGCCCCATTGCCGCCCGGCAAGCCGCGCGGCAATGGGCGAACGTGCTGGGCCTGACCGAGGCCCGCAAACCGAGCCCGGGGACCATCACCTACGAAGGCGAGATCGACGGCATCAAGGTCCAGATATGGGCCGTCGTCGACAACGTCGCGTTCGGCGGGAAGTTCGCCAACTTCAAGACCTACGCGCCCGACGCGATCCTGACCGCGATGCTCGCGTTCTCCACCATCGCCGCCGGCGTGCTGCTCGCCCGGCACAACAAGCTGGCCAAAGCCCTCGCCCGGTAGCCGCGGAGCCGGCCCCGGCCAGACGGCCGGGGCCGTGGCGGCGAAGCCACCGCCGAAGCACCACCCGGGCACCCTGGTCGCTCGGCGCTCTCCTCCGAATGCACCGACCACCACGGCCAGCAGGCCGCGCTGCGGCCTGTCCCCTGCAGCGTTCGCCTCCGGCTCACGCCGACGTCGTCGCGCTGTCAGCCCACTCCTCCCAGCGAACCGCGCCGCCCACGCGCCGAACCGGTGGAGGACACCGGCCGCCGCCGTGCACCTCGCCGCGCGTCCCGCGCACTCCGCCGCGGGCACCGGTGCAGCCCGCACGCTCGGACCGGGAGCGGCCCGGAGCCTCACGGGCGTCCCCTCGCGCCAGCGGACCGCGAGCTGACACCACAGGTCAGCACACCACGCAGGGGCTTCGCGGCAAGCCGTCCACGCCCGTCCGGGCGGGTGAGACCAGCCTCGCTGCGCTCGGTCGCTGCGCGATCCCACCCGCCCGGACGAGCGCTTCCCGCTTGCCGTCCTGCGGACCCCTGCCCGGCGCGCTGAAGCCACGGCCCGTCAGCTCACCGACCCGCAGCACGGGAGGCACCAACCGATGACCAGGCACCACCTCACCCCGAAAAACCCGGCGACCGCCGACACCATCGTGATCGGCTACGACCGGCCGCTGCGGACCTTCTTCGCCCAGGTCTACAAGGACCGCGACGACGCCGAGCCCACCTTCCTGCTGCTCGCCGGATACCAGACCGGCGAGCACCCGTACGCGCACACGATCATCGACCTGGTCAGTGAGTACGCGCACACCCCGGACGCCCTCTACGACGCGCTCGACGACGACCGGGCCTGCGCCCCGTTCCGGACGATCCAGGAAGTCAACGCGGTCAGCCACTGGTCCGAGCACGGCCTCGCCGAACCCGTCCCCGCGACCTGACCGAACCCGGCGGCGCGGCCACCAACGGCCGCGCCGCCGGACGCCCCTCGACACCGTGGAGGCACCCTGACGATCCGCGTCAGCGGGTCCCTGCTCTACGGCTTCGAGCTGGGAGACCTGGCCTGCGTTCGTGCTCGCGGCGAACAGCACGATCGCGTACTACGACTCGCCCGAAGAAAGTCGACCTGCTCGACCTGGAACGCAGGAGGCTGGCCGGACGCTGGAACGAACGGCTCACCGCCGCGCTGCGACACCTCGGCATCACCCCGCACGCACCACAGCCGAGGTGGCTGCTGACCGCCGCCGAGTAACCAGCGGAAAGTCCGTGTCGTGATCGAGCCCGCCACCCTGGGGGGAGGGGCGACGGGCTCGATACCGGACAAGTCGCGGTCTCCACCGGCACCGTTACGACCCGATTCCCGGCACCGCCGTCGCCCGACAAGCGCGCTGCCGCGGCCGCCCGCCCGGTCACCACGACCTGCGGCCGCACTACAGCAGCGGGTCTCGCCGCGCGGCCCGCCGTCCGGTCGCCGGGCCGTGCGCCGAGCACCCGCGCCCGGGCGCCCGAAGTGGTGCCGGATGCCGAGCACACCATCCCTGCGAGCCCTACCGACCGCCGTTCCGCCACCTCGACGCCGCACGCTTCAAGCCGCTCACCAAATTCCGGTCCGACACCACCGCGCTGGTCATGCCGCACTTCTCCCTTGACGCGCCTGCTTGCGGAAAAGCCTCGCCCCCGGTCGCAACCGGGTCGAGATCGCCGACCACCCGCGCACCGCCCCCGATCACGGCTGATCCCTCGCGCCCGGAGCCAGTGAAACGCCCGAAGGTCAGCAGACCGCGGAAGGGCACGGCGCCGATGAACCGGCCCGCACCGACCGGGTGAGACAAGCCCCTTCGGGGTCGCGCACGCGCGATCCCACACCGCTCGGCGGAGCCGAACCCCCGCCGCTCCTCGCTACCGCTCGGACCCCTCCGCCGCCCGCTGAGGCAAGCCGCGTTCCACCGACACCGAGCACCAAGGGGAGCCAGACCATGAACGAGATCAGCTTCACCGGCAACGTCAGCAAGATCCACGAGACCCGCCACAAGGGCAACGGTGAGACGATCTTCAGCTTCGACCTGGCCGTCGAGAACGGCTACTGGGACAAGACCCGCGAAAAGTGGATCTCGCGGACCCGCTTCCAGCCCGTCGTGACCTTCCGCGAGCTGGCCGTCAACGTGGCGCAGACCCTCAAGGTCGGCATGGCGGTCACCGTGACCGGCCTGCTGCTCGACGACTCCTTCACCCCGAACGGCGCCCAGTACGCGGTCCGCCGGGACAAGCTGGAAGCCACCGACGTCGCGATCAGCCTGCGCCGCGCGACCGCCGTCGTCACCAAGACCGGCAAGTCCCGCGAAGAGGAAGGCCGGGAGCACAACCGCCAGCAGCTGACCACCGCCGCCTGACCCTCGCAGCGCCGGCACCGGGACCCCGGTGCCGGCGCTTTTCCTCGTCCAGTTTCAGCAGCCAGTCCGGAGACACTCGTGAACCGCACCTACGTCGTCCGCTACGCCTACCCAGACCAGTACCCGCCCGGCACCGACCTCCGCGACGCCGCCTGGGACTCGCTCCTGCGCTACGCCCGCCACTTCGAGCTCACGTTCGACCGGCGCGAGGTCTGGACGATGTCCGGCTACCGCTGGCGGTCCCACGCGCCCGGCGAGCCCTTCTACATGACCGATGTGCCCGGCGTCCGCGTCGACGTCCACATGCAGGAGAAGCCGTGACCGAACCGCACGGCCTCGTCATCACCGAGCACGCCAAGTTGATGAGCGGCGGCTCGATGAACGTCTTCCCCGACGACCCGGAAACCGAAGCCGACTACCCGATGGACAAGCGGATCCGCGCGCACCAGCGCTTCGGCGGCAAGGTCTACTGGCGACGCATCATCGTCGTGGACGACTGGGAAGAGGTGCCGCGGGCGTAACACCACCGGACCTCGCGGCGTTCGCCCGTCCCGGCGCGGGCGAACGTCGCGAAAATATCGGTGCGGCGACCTACGCTCGATCAGGTGACGACCGCGCCACCCGCACAGCCGGCCGGGCGCAAACGCCGCCCGCCGCTGCTCGAACTCGTCGTCGATCCCGACCGGGACGGCGAAGAAATCGCGCGGTTCCAAGCCAAGGTCGTCACCCCGCCCACGGCCGCGAACAACACCCCGAGCCCGATGTGCTCCCTGTGGCGCGGCGCCGTCGCCGATGACGGCTACGGCCGCTTCGCCATCGTCCGCGGCGGCGTGCCCTACACGGTCAAGCCACACCGCTACGCGGTCGCGTGGAAACTCGGCCTGGCCGTCGCCTACGGCCAAGTCATCGAGCATGTCGACTGCGACAACCCGCTGTGCTGCTACGCCGACCCCGACCCAACGCGCGGCCACATCTGGCCCAGCACCCAAGCCGACAACCTGCGCCGCATGGCCCACAAGGGCCGCGGCGGAGGCAGCGGCTGGTGGCGCCGCAAATGGTCCGGCCTCAACCGGCTCGAACGCGCCGAACGCTCCCGCCAGCTGCGCGACGCAGTCAAGGACGGCTGGAACGAACCGCAGGTACGCGCCGTCCTGATGCGCATCGACCCCGCCCAGACAGTCCTGTTCTAGCCGGCAGTCGCCTCGACCTCGTCGTCAGAACCGCCGCGGCTCTCAGCAGGCTCCGGCGCGACCACCGCGTAGCCCGACGCCGGACGCGGCGCCCGCTCGGGCTCGACCGCCCTCCCAGCCGCAGTCGGTGTCTCCACTTCCGGTTCGCCGCCGGACTGCCTGGCCACCTGCGCCCAACGGCGCAGGTCCTCCACCTTCTGCTCGGTGAACTCGGCCAGCTCCGCCTGCGTCCACTTCAGCGCGATGGCAACGTTCACCGCCCGCCCGGCCGCAGCTTCCGCCTCGGCCACCTGCGCGCTCTCGCCCAGCGCCGCCTCGAACGCCTCTCGCAGCTTGCGGGACCGCTCCGCGTCCCCGTCGCGGGTCTTCAACGCGGCCTCGAACGCCTCGCGTAACGCGGCCTCGTGCTCAGCGCGCGCCTTGACCGCACCGCCGGCGGCGTCTGCGACCGCCAGCACAGCGGCCTCACGGCGCTTGCGCTTGTCGTCATCCTGCTTCCGTACCTTGGCTCGGATCTCGCGTGCGGATGGCACCGTGACGTCCCCCGATGTCGAGTTTCTCCCCTGACAAACCTCACGCTAGATCACCGGTATACCGCCGTGCATCCGATTGCCGCAGCACACGGCGGGTGCAGGAGCGACGCGCCACCCCGGGGCAGTCACCGCGAGGCCGCCCCTGACGGTTTCCACCGATCCGCTGATCACCGACCATCCACGTCGTGACGAACGCTCGACGCGATCTGGACGGGCGAAGACCGCAGCCCGGCCGACCTTCGTCGACGAGACACCACCTGACGGTTACCGCCTTGAACGGACGGCCTGACGGCCGGCTGATTCCTCGTCGGCGCGACGCGCCGACGACGCGCTCGCAGGGCGAGCGCGGACGGCCGCCGGAGCGGCCGCACCTCGCCGTTGGCGAGGTGAAAGACAACGGACGGCCTGACGGCCGACCGTGTTCTGCCCGCTTCGCGGGCCTTGTGGGCGTGAGAAACCGCCCACAAGATCAACAACTTTGAGCTAAGGTATCGCTACGCGATACGAGGGAAAATGATCTTAGGGGGATTGTTTTCCCAGCTCACCTTGGGGGAGGTGACTGGATGGCGTGGGTTACGCCAATCGGGTCCGACCCGGCTCAGGTCGACTACCGCCTCGGCCTCGGACACGGCTGCGTAGCCGAGGGAATCAACGACGCGCAGCTGGACTACCACACCGACATGCGCGAGCGCCCGCTCGTGTGGGCCGGCAAGGGGCTGGACGACCTCGGAATCGAGGCCGGAACCGAGCTCACACCCGAGGATTTCGACAAGGCCCGCGCCCTGGTCAACGGCTACCACCCGACCACCGGTGAGCAGCTGGTCGCGCACAAGAAGGGCGTCCCGCGCGAGGCGAAACTCGCGCTCGCCCCGCTCGTGCGCAAGATCGAGGGCATCGCCCGCGAAGCCGACGTCCCCGTCGAGCAGGTCCTCACCAGCAACCGGATGCGCGCGATGTACGGCCGCGCTCAGCGCGCCGTCGAGCGCCAAGGCGAGGCCGCGGTGCTGCGTGCCGACTACGCCGGCCAGCTCGCCGACGCCGCGGGCCTCACGGTCGAGGAGGTGTGGGGCGAGGACGTTTTCACCGCCGCTGTCTCCCGGCTTACCAAGACCATCACCCATCCCGACGGCACCCAGGAACAGGTCGACAACCGCGTCACCGTCGGCAACCTCGCCTACGACGTCACCCTAACCCTCGATGGCGACTTCCGGGCCGCCTACGGCCTCGTCGACGACGAGACCCGCGCCGAGCTCGATGGCATCTTCACCGACCAGGCGATGGAGACGTTCAACTGGCTGGAGAATGTCGCCGCGTACGGGATGCGCGGCCACCACGGCGACGGCAAGACAGCCGAGGTCACCGCCGGAAACGGGTTCGCCGGCTGGGCGATGTTCCACCGCACCGCCCGCCCGGTCGACGGCGCAGCCATCGGCGACCCGCACTGGCACGTCCACTACACGCTGGCCAACATGACCAAGGGCGAAGACGGGAAGTGGTCCACGATCGCCGCCGGCGGTCGCGACCTGATGCGCCACGCCCCGGTCGTCGACCGGCTGCTGCAGGCCGCCGTCCGCGACGTGCTCACCCGCCGCTACGGCGTGCAGTACCGTCGCAACGACAGCACCGGCCGGTGGGAGATCGCCACCATCCCCGACGAGGCCATCCGCTTGTTCTCCAAACGAGGCCAGGGCATCGAAGCGGCGCTGGTCGAGATGGGTCTCAGCCCCGAGGAAGCCACCAGCGCGGTCCGCCGCGTCGCCGCGTCGATGACCCGCGAACGCAAGAGCGAAAACACCACCGCCTCCGATGAAACCCTGGCCGGCCATTGGCGGCAGGAAGCCATTGACGCCGGGCTCGACCCCGACCAGATCACCCACGACACCTTCCGCCGCGACCTCGCCCACAGCGCCGTCGCGCAACCGCGGCCGAGCCTGGACGAACTCGCCACCCTGCTCCAGGACGTCGAATCCGGGCTCACCGCACATACCCGCCGCTTCTCCCGCATCGACGCGATGGCCGCGGTCGCCGACGCGCTCCCGGTCGGCGGCAAGCACGCCGAGATCGAGCAGCTGACCGACCAGGTCCTCGAGCACGCCGGGTTCGTCAAACTCGCCAAGACCGCCGGGCCCGCCAACGCGCCAGAGCCGACCAACGGCGAACGCCGCCAGCTCGGCGCCGAGCACATGGCCAACGCCACCCTCTACACCACCCGCGACGTCGTCGACGCCGAAAAGGTCATCGTCGCCAAAGCCGAGGCCAGCACCCCGGACAAGACCCGCATCTGCGTCAGCCGCGCCACCGCCGAGATGGCAGCCAGCGCCATCGAAGCCGCCGGCGGCTTCGAGCTCTCAGCCGAACAGCGCCGCGAACTGCTGCGGATCACCACCTCCGGCGCCGGACTGGACTCGCTCGTCGGGCCGCCCGGCAGCGGCAAGACCACGCTGATGGACGCCGTGCGCGCGGCGTATCAAGCCGAAGGACTCGTCATCGCCGGCACGGCCACCCAGGGCGTGACCGCGCAGACCCTGCAGGCCGAATCCGGCATCCCCAGCCGCACCATCGCGCAGTGGCTCTGGCGCATCGACAACGGGCCGGGCCTGCGCGGCGTCGACGTCCTCGTGCTCGACGAAGCGGGCATGATCGACGACCGCGCCCGCGCCCGCCTCTACACCGCCGCCGACGCCGCCGGCGTCAAGATCCTCGAGATCGGTGACCCCAAGCAGCTACGCGGCGTCGGCGTCGGCAGCTCCTTCGGCGTGGTGCACGCGCTCGTGCACGGCGGCGAACTGGAACAGAACCGACGGCAGTCCGAAGCCGACGAACGCGCCGCCATCGCCGCATGGCGACGCGGGAACTACAGCGAAGCGCTCACCTCATGGGCCGACCGCGACCGGCTGGTAGTCACCGAAACCGGGCAGGAAGCCACCGCCGCGATGCTCGCCTCCTGGATCGACCAGCGCCAGGGCGCGCCGGACGCGTTCACCGAGCAGCGCGGCCTGCTCATGGTCGCGGCCACCAACGAGATGGTCGACCGGCTCAACGACGGCGCCCAGGCGCTGCGGGCCGTCGCCGGGGAACTCGGCCAGGACCGCACCTACGACCTTTCCGGCGGCCGGACCGTCACCTTCTACGAGGGCGACTACGTCATGGTCCGAGTCAACGAACGGCAGAAAGGCGAGCCGGACGTCCTCAACGGCTACCGCGGCGTCATCGACGCCATCCACGACGACGGCAGCCTCACCGTCCGGTGGGAACGCGCCACCCGAGCAGGCCGCATCGTCGAATCCCGGGTGCTCGGCCCGGAGTTCGTCGCCAAGGGCGGCTTAAGCAAGGGCTACGCCCTCACCATCCACAAGTCCCAAGGCCTGACCATCGGGGCTGACGGTGCCACCTGGACCGGGGACGACGGCCAACGCCGTGGCGGCGCCGTGCTGTTCAGCGTTGCCGGAGCCGACAACCCCGGCAGCTTCGTCGCCGCCAGCCGGCACAAGCTGGCGATGTGGATGTTCCTCGCCCGCCAGGACGTCGAAGGCTCCCAGGACGAATATCTGCTCGGCCTGCCGCGCACCGCGGGAGAGCGCACCCGACGCGTGATCACCAAGCTGGTCGACCGCGCGAAAGCGACCGAGATTAACCGCAACGACACCCCGGTGCTGGTCGACCTCGGCCTCCTCGAGGACCCCAACGCGCCAGCCCGCAACACTGCTCCGCCACAACAACCGGGGCGGCGGGGCCTGTCCCCGGAGGAGATCGAGCAACGCCGCGCGTTCCGCGCCCAGCGGCACGCTTCCGACGTGGTGCGCCGAGCCAAGGCCGAAGCGATGCTGCGCGAGGAATGGGGCGAGCACCCCGCCGTCGACCGCGTCACCCACGGCGCCGCGTTCCGGTCCCTCGCCACCGTGCTCGACCGCGTCGACAAGGCCGGCGGCGACCCCCGCGACCTGCTGCGCGCCCTCGACCCGGACGACATGATCGCCCCGAACGTACGCGACGCCAGCCGCTTGACCACCGCACTGGTCAAGGAGGCCGCGCTCGCCGACCCGGCGACTGCCCGCCCGCGGCACCGACCGCTGACCAAGGCCCAGCGCGAGGCCCGCGCCGAAGCCGCCGAGCAAGCCCAGCGCACGGCGACCGCCAGCCTGTTGCGCGAGGAATGGGGCGAGCACCCGGCAGTCGAGCGCGTCATCTCCGGACCGGCGTTCGGCGCTGTCGGCCAGAACCTTGCTGCCGCGGCGGCGGCCGGCCATGACCCACGCGTCGTCCTACGCGCAATCGACCCGGATCTGCTGGTGCGGGCCCGGATAGAGAACCCCAGCGCGTTCGCCGCCGCCCGGATCCGCGCCGCCGCGTCCCGGCCCGAGCCCGTCGGTTCGCCCGCCCGCGGGCCTCAACAGACGCAGGAGTCGCAGCCGCCTCCGCCCGAGGCTCCCGCCCGGCTCGACGTCCTGGTGCCCTCCTACGAACGTTCCCTCGCCCAGCTGGCCACCCGCCCGACGCCGGCTCCCGCCACCGTCCCGGCCACCCCCGCGCCCGCGCAGCCAGCACCGGCCGCTGCGCGCCGCCGCGACGCGATGTGGCCCAGCTGGCTGCCGACCCCGCCCGCACCGGAAGCGCTGGCCGGACGCGACCGCGCGGTGGCCGCCGCCACCGCCGCCGACGCGCGGCGAATCCGCGCCCGCGTCGTCGAGCTCGGCCGGTACGCCACCCGCGACCGACCCGACTGGGTCGAACAGCTCGGTCCCGCCCCCGACGGCGCCGCGCCGCGCGCCCGCTATCTCGCCGCGGTGACCACGATCGCCGCCTACCGGGAACAACACGGCGTCACCGGACCGGACCCGCTCGGGCCGCCGCCCTCCGACGGGCAGCTCCAGCACGCCTACCAGGCCGCAGCCCAGGCCCGCGCCCACCTGGAACGCGAGGCCGCTCACATTGCCCCGCAGCCCGCGTCCACCCCGAACGCCCAGCAGAACCCCAGCCAATCGAAGGCCGTCCCGACACCACCGGCCGACACAAGCAGGAAGCCAAGTGCAGCCACCGACGCCCGGCAGCGCGCTGAACGGATCGTCGAACAGCAGCGCCGCGCACAGCAGCAGCCCCGCCCCGACCACGATCCGCGCCGCCCCGGGCCCGGTCAGGGGCCGCGCCCCGGCTACTGACTCTGCCCCGACCTGCTGAACGCCTGGCACAGCAACGCCCTCAACCAAAGCAGCTGGGACTGCGACATCGAGGAGCCCCGCCGCGGGACCGCCGAGGCACTCACGCTCGGGCGGGCAGTGCCGGTGCACGAAGCCGCGATGGCGATGCTGGAGACACAGCTGTCCGCCGCCCACTAGCGAAGTCCGCGTCGCCGACGGTGCACCTGGTCGCCGGCCGCAGACCTCATCGACGCCGAGCTGCACAAGGTCGCGGCGATAGCCGCCTGGCAAGAGTCCTGGACCTTCGTCGACCAGACCCGGCTCCGCACGACATTGCGTGAGCAGATCCGCCTCGCCGACGACACTGCCGCCACGACCGGCTGACGGTCTCGTGCTCAGCGGCTGCCCCCGGTGCCTTCGCGCGACACCCGGGGGGCAGTCGGGTCAATTCTCGTCGTGGTCAGCTGATGGCGGCCAGCAGCGCCTCGCGCTGCTTCTGCCCGAGACCACCGAGACGTCGGTTCTCGGCGACCTCGGCCTGCTCGAGCAGCTGCCGCGCCCGCACCTCGCCGATGCCGGGCAGCGCCTTCACCGTGGCGAGCACCCTGGTCTTGCGCACGATCTCCTCGCCGTCGTCGACTCGCTGCAGCACGGCGCTGAGAGTGATCCGGCCGTTCTTGAGCTGCGCGAGCATCATGGACCGGGATTTGCGGGCTTCCGCGGCCTTCGCCAGCGCGGCCTGGCGCTGTTCGGCGGTCAGGGTGGGCAGTGCCATCCGGGGTGTCCTCTCGGTTGATGGTGATATTCCCGCTGACGTCCCCGGTCAGCGGGGATGACGGCAGTTCACGTTCGCCGGCGGCCGCGTCGCGCCAACGTGGTGCAAACGTCGCCAACTGGCAGGTAGCCTCATCGGCACGTGGTCGTTTCCCACGTTAGTGGGGATCGCGATCTTCGCTGCGGCGGACTGCATTGCAGGACAACACAACCACGTTCGGGGGAGGCCGCAGGTCTCACCCGAGGGAACCCAGTTCGTCACCCCCGGTTCCCCCCCCCCGCCGGAGGTGACGAGCAACCAGCCGGACCGCGCCCTCAGCGCGCGGCGAGGGCCGGCACCGCCGGGTGCGGCCAGCCTTGCAGGCCGAACGGCTCACCACGACGGAACAGTTCCACCCCGGCATGGGTGTAGGGCACGGTGTCGGCCGGGAGCTGGTCCTTCGGGAACCACGCGATCTGCGAGCACTTGTGCGGCTCGGCGTTGCGCGGCTCTCCTCGCCAGCGACGGGCTCGGAAGAAGAAGCCGACGCGGGCCTGGCCTTCAGGGTTGAGGTAGTGGACGGTGGTGACCATCTCCAGGTCGTCGCGTTCAACCACGACGCCGAGCTCCTCGTGGGCTTCGCGGATGATGGCTGCGATCATGTCCTCGCCGGCTTCGAGCTTGCCGGAGGGCAGGTTCCACTGGCCGTCGGCGTAGCCGGTGCCTGCGCGCTGGGCGAGCAGGACCTGCTCCCCACGCTCCAGGATGATCAGGACGTCAACGAAACTGGTGTAGGGCACGTCGGATCTTCCTGGGCTGTTCGGCGGCGTGGAAGGCCACAGGCTATCCGGCGACAACCAGATCGGCCTCGGCGACGCGCTGGACGATCCACTCGACTCGCTGCTCGGTCTCGAGACCCGCAGGGACGTCGAGCACGGCGACACCGAGCCGGTCGTAGAGTTCGCGCAGCGTGGCGGCAGCAGTGTCCTGCAGGTCGGCAACCTTGGCGCGGAATCCGTCACTGGGCTGGCTGTAGCGGTCATGGGTGAAGAACACGACGTCGTAGGTGGGCGCCCAGGACCGGCAGAAGTGTTCCATCGCGTCGAGCACCGCGGCGTCGAGGCTGCCGGGGACGACGTCGAGCAGCATCCGGGCATAGGCGAGCACGTTGACGATCGTCTTGTCGGCGATGAGGAGCTGGTGGTTGCGCGCGGTCCGCAGTTGGTCCTGCAGGTGTGCGGCAAACACATCGACTTCCGCGGCGAGATCGAAGGTGCCCCGGCCGTGGATGACGATTTCCTCCATGAACGGGCTGGACCGGGCGGGCTCGCCCATCGCGGCGACGTTGACGCCTTGGCGCCGGAAGTGGGCGGTCAGGGCGTGGAGCAGGGTTGTCTTGCCCGAGGCGTGCGTGCCGTCGATGGCGACGACCCGGCACTCGCGAATCGGCATGGTTCCTCTCACAACAGGTCAGTGAAGATGGGGTGGCGGAGCCAGGAGAAGGCGCCGTCGAGCCCGACGGCGAGCAGCCGGTTGACGTTGAGGGTGTCGCTCCACTGAGCCTGGCCGGTGGCACGCAGCGCCACGAGCGCGGTGGAGAGGCTGTGCCGGAGGTTGAGCACGCTGACGCGCTCGCGCGCCTCGTCGGAGCCCTTGCCGAGGTAGTCGCGGTGCAGGGCGGTCATCGAGGTGCCGCGCAGTTCGGGCTGGGTGACGTCGAGGTCCAGTTCGGCACAGACGTCGACCAGGCGGCGGGACTTGCAGGCCAGGACGTGGTCGGTGTCGTAGCGGGTGTCGACGACGCGGCGTTCGGCCAGTTCGTCGGCGCGGCGGCCCCGCCAGCTTTCCCGTGCCGCGGCGACGGCGGGAAGCGGCTCGGCGCTGGCGTTGGCGAGGACGCTGAGGTCGCTGGTGAACTGGTGGCCAGTGACGCGGTCGGCGGAGGCGAACGCCGTGCGCACCGCGGCGTTGGCCGAAGCCAGCAGCTCGGTGGTCTCGCCGGGGTCTTCGATGTACACGCTGGTGTAGGTGAAGGGCAGCTCGGCCAGGTCGGTGGCCGCCCCCGAACTGGGAACTGCGGTGTAGACCACGGAGTAGCAGAACGGCTTATTTCCGTTCTTGATCCGGTAGTTCTTCGTCCACTCGACGTCGATGGACGCCCACAACGTCGTCCCGGTGGGGCGGCGCGGGGCCCGGCCTCGCTTGCCGGAGATGTTGGTGCTGACGATCATGTCCGCTCCTTCGGAAGGTCAGGATGGTGGCCCGGTCATCTTGCTGCCGGGCCACCATCGGTGGCCGGTCAGGGGCGGTCAGGTGGCGGTGACCTCGGGAAGTTCTCCGGCGAGCTGCTCAAGGCGGTCCCAGGCCGCGTTGGAGACGAGCTCGTCGAGGTCCACGGGAACGGTCCAGTCGTACCTGCCGGAGGCACGGGCGGCGACCAGCGCGATCGCCAGGGTCCGGGTCAGTGCTTGCCGGACCGTTGCGGCTGCGGTGGCGCTGCCGTCCGGGTCGGCGACCGTGGCTGCCTTGAGCGCGACGCGCTCGCACACGCCGGCCAGGTCGGTCTCCTGAGGTTGGCCGAGGTCATGAGCGGTGTCGAGCATGCGCGCCATGCCGCGGCCCTTGGTCGTCCGGTCCACCCACTGCTGACGAACCGTGTTGACGCCGGGAAGGCGTCGTCCTTCGGTCGCGAAGCTGGCGAGCCTCGCCAGGTCGGGGTCCAGGTTGTGCCCGGCGAGGATCTTGGCCTGGCGCCGGCAGGCCACCAGGATGTTGTCCAGCCGCTGCACCATCACGGTCGGTGACTCCGGTTCCAGCCCGCTCAGCACCTCGAATCCGAAGTTGAGCTGCAGGCCGTCCAAGACCAGAGTGCGGGTGCTGACCGTGGTCAGGTAGACCGCGCAGGCCCAGGTCGGCCGATGGACGTAGCCGGCCCAGCCCACGGCGACGGTCGCGAGGATCGGCCGGTCCTTGCCGAACGGCCGTTGCCCGGCACCGAACGGCGTCGTCGGCCACAACAGGTTGCTGGTACTACGCATGGCTGCCGCCACCGCGCGGAGTGGTGTGGATGCTGGCGCCGAGGTATTTCGCGACGTGGTTGCGCTTGAACCGGTAGCGGCTCCAGATCTCGCTGACCGGCTCTTCCAGCACGTTGCCCAGGGGCTCGAACAGGTCGGGCGCGTCGTATACCGGCCAGGCGTTGGCCCTACCGGTCGGCTCGATGCAGATCATGTGGCCTTCGGTTTCCGGCGTCCACGCGGTCAGACGCAGCGCCGGTCGCCAGGCGAAGGTCGAAGCGAGGCTGACCAGCTCGTTGAACTTCGCCTGGGCCTCGGTGTTGCTGATGAATTCGTGTTCAGCGAGGTCGAGGGCGTTGCCCTTGCGCAGCGGCATGATCAGTTTGAGCTTGCCCGCGTCGAGGGTGTCGGCGATCTGGTAGGTGAAGGGCAGGCCGTGCAGATCCGAGCGCAGCACCACACACGAGAGCGACAGCGGCAGGCCGTGCTCCTGGAAAACACGGATACCGGCCATGACCTTGTCGTAGTCGCCGCGGAGTCGTTGGGTGAGTGCCCGTGGGCCTTCCAGGCCGACGTTGACGTAGGCGACCTTGCCGACCAGTCGCTCAGCGTGCTGCAGCGCCCTGGTCGCGTTCGTCGGGATGCCGAGGATGAAGTTCTCGGAGTACATGTCGACGATGTCGCCGAAGTCCCGGCGCATCAACGGTTCCCCGCCGGAGAGGAACACGCGCTTCACCCCGGCCAGGTTGGTACGCATGGTGTCGAGCTGGTCGAGCGTGGGATCGGGGAGTTGCAAGGTCTCTGAGCACATGACGCAGTCGAAGTCGCAGCGCTTGGTGACCTGGAGAATGGTCGAGAGCGGGGCGGTGAGCTGGCCGGCCAGCTCGTCGACGGACGTCTCGCCGTTCAGTCGGAAGTGGTGTCCTTCGGTGAAGACGACCGGTCCGGACTGCGACGTGGCCGGGGTCCGAGCGGAGGGCAAGGTGGGCATACCGAGGTCGGTCACGGAAACCTCTTTCTCGTACCAGAGACGGAACGAGCGGGGGTTGTCCGCCACGGTTCGGGTTCCGGCGAACTTCCCACGCAGAACAAGTAAACGTTACTAAGTAACGTTTACTTGTTCAATACGGCGTTTGGGGCCTGTTCCTGCCGAGTCGGATGAACCATCCGACGTGACCCGGCTCTTGCGTGCCCGGAGGTGTGCCAGGTCAGGCATTCTCGGCCCAGTCCACCAGCCGGCGTACCGCGTCCCCGTACGGGAGCTGGAGAGCCTGCCCGGTCACCGCAGCCAGCTCATCCCAGCTCGCCGGTGATGGGAACGTCAGCGGAGGAGCGGAGCGGGGGAACACCTGAGTCGCCGCGTTCTGCTGTTCGTATTCGCGGACGGCCGAAGCCAGGTCGCCTTCGGTCGGCCATTGCCGGGCACGCTCTGACTTCAGCGGGTGAGTCGCGACGGTCGGCGCGACCGGAGTGACGGGTTCGAACCAGCTCATTGGCGGCAGCTCAGGCGGACGTGCCGCCGTTGGAGGAGGCTGGCTGCCACGGGTTTCGATGCCGCGCCCGGCGGCGCCGGGTTCTGGCCGGTACGCTTGGCGAGGAAGGTGCGTCCCATGTTGTCGCCGTGGCAGCGGCTGGTTCATCGAGCTACGCCGGTATTCCGGCGTTGAGGTCGCCCAGCTGCACGAGGTGCTTCCGGCAACGTGCGCAATCGTCGAGGTGCTTGGCGATCTTTGCTCGCGCACGCATACCGAGACCGTCGCGGAGGAATGCAGCGAGTGACTGGGCGGTCGAACGGCAGCGATCGCTGACGAAAGAGCTGAGTTGTGCCTGGACGTAGGCGGTCCGCAAGCCAGCGCGCGCCCGGTAGGCCAGTGCGGAGGTCGCGCTGGCCGACAGCCCAATCCTCAGCGCGACCTCAGAGACGGGGAGTTCTTCAACTTCGGTCATCCACAGCACGACCTGCCATCGGGCGGGCAGCAGTGCGATGGCCTTGGCCGCCGCCGATCGCTCGAGTTCAGCGATCGCGGTGTCGATGGCTGGCGCCGAGACCAGGTCCGGAGGAACGGCAGCCGGATCGGCGAAGTTCTCGACAAGCTCGAGCTTTCGGGTCCGGCGGATGCGGTTGTAGGCGACGTGCCGCAGCGTTGTAAGCAGATAGGCGCGGAACGCGGTGGCCGGTCCTTTGCCGTCGAGTAGTGCCCACAGCACTTTCGTAAACGCATCGGACATCAGGTCGTCGGCGTCGGCCTGGCAGCGGGACAGGTGGCGAGCGAGGGTCGCGGCGGCCGCCCGGTGTCGCGCGAACAGCGTGCCGAACGCAGATTGCCTGCCGCTTCGGATTGCCTCGATCAGCTCAGCGTCCGTGCGGACGTCATCTAGCGCGCGCACGCGCTCATCGGTTCCATCGGGTTCTGCGCCTGCAGTGGACTCTCCCACGACCTGGCCCCCGTCCGTCGGTGCAACGAGATGATCAGTAACGGTTACAATGTAACGTTACTACATCCTGTTTCCGAAGGTCAGGAGTGCTCATTCGCTCGATCGGACCAACGACCTGGCCGCCGCGGGACTAGCGGTCCCTGCAGCTTGTAGGCCAAAGATGGAACCTCCCCGTTGCTCACCGCCGGGGTGATCGACAAACATGGGACGCGATGCAGCGTCGCTTCCGCTGAAACTCCGAGCGGAATAGCTGTCGGCGAAGGGGGACACATGTTCGGCCCAGACGAGGACTACCTCACCACGCAGTCGCGAGCTCTGCTGCGGGCAATTCAGGACGAGGTCGCCGCGGCAGACGCCGGCCACGTTGATGAAAACGGGCTGAGTTTGCGTTTGGCTGAACACTTGGCGGCTGAGGGTGGTGTTCGACGGCACGACATCCTGGCAGCGCGTGAGCTGCTCTTGGCGACCAGCGCATGGTTCCGCGGCAACGAGGATGTAGCAGACCTCTTTGCCGCCAGAATGCACCGATTCGATCCGAGTTCGCGGGAGCTGCTGTGTCACCTGATGCTGCTCGAAACCGGATGTGACCTCGGGTGGCTCCCGCTCCAAGAGCACCAGAAACTGCTGGGGTACGCACGAGCTGTGGGCCGGACCGACATTGAGCTCCGTGCCGGGAAGATCACTCCGCTGGTTGTGCATCCGCCCTGGCCGAGGCGGTGCCACCCCTAGCCGATCCCTTCTTTCCTGCTGGCTTCCTCGTCGGCCACGGCATGACCTGAGCGCGTGCCCCGGGGCGGTTCGCGATGTCGGCCTGGACGAACCTGTCGAACTCGTCGTCGGTCAGGTCCTGCCGCGCACTGGGTTCGACGTGCCTTCGGGTCTCCTTGCACTCCCGCCAGTTCGCGTACGTCGCGAGCCGGTTGAGCGCTGGCCACAGCCAGCGGTCGCGCCACGCGGTCATCGCCGTGGACGGCCGACTGCTGGAGCAGTAGGCCTCACGCCAGGCCGCGTAGAGGTCAGAGAGTTCATCGACGGCGACGGTGTGCCGGTACCAGCAGGGCGGAATGCTGACCTCGCTGACCAGCGGATAACGGCGGGTCAGGTAGTCGACGAACCACCGGGTCTCCCGCCAGAGCTGCGCAGTCTCGTCTTGAGTGAGGAACTCCCACGCCCATCGGGAAGGCCGCGCCAGGTTGACACGCTCGATCAGGCTTTCCTCGAGCGCCTGGAGCGCTTCGTCCAATGACTCGACCCGGGTGGCCAGGACGCCCAGCTGGACGCCCTGCTTGTCGCTGGTGGCGACCAGGTCGGTGACGACCTCGGGCAACATCGACTCGTCGAGCAGCGGGACGTCCTCCGGGTCGTCCAGCGGCCCTCCCAGAACCTCGGCCACGGCCTGGGCGGCCGCCTCCTCGATCGCGCCGTCATCGACTGCGCCGTGCTCGTCCGGCGTCCGCTGCTTAGGCACGGGGCACACCGCCCGATCCGGCCCAGCCGCTATCGCCATCGTCGGGTTCGGACTCCGGCGGCTCGATCGGCATCACCCCACCGGTCGCTGCGACCAGCTGTCGGGTCTGTGCGCGAGAACGCTGGACCCGATCGGCCAGGCCTGGGGTTTGCCACCAGCCGGGCAGGTCGACGAGGGTTGCCGGCATATTGCGGTAGAACAGCAGGCCTTGGCCGTCGACCAGTTCTCTGATCTGGTTGATCGGCAGTGCGCTGCGGTACCGCTGCGAGACCTGTACCTGCGACCGTCCCGGACCGGTCGACACGCTGGTCTGATCAATCGCCCGCTCCTGCAGCAGCCGCGACATCGCCTCGAGGTCACGGTAGTTGGACAAGCCACCCAGGATCAGCTTCACCGACGCGTTGTCCCAGATTTCGATCGCCTGTTCCGGTCCCCAACGCTGCCTCAGCTGGCTGAAACTCTGCACGAAGACGTACAACTCAATGCCGCGACCTCCCGAGTCGGCGAGCCGCATGCTCAAGTCTTCCTGGGGGCTCACGTTCGCGGCCTCGTCCATGACAACCCTCAGTGGAGGGTCGAGTCGAAGATCCCCTTCGGCAAAGGCCGGAGACGTCAACTGCTCGTCGGTCTGGAACTGGGACAGAATTTCCGCGCGGTGCAGTACCTCCGACATCAAGGCGTTGACGATTGGTGCTGCGCTGTTCTTGCGGCCCCGGCTGACCAAGTACAGCGTGTCCCGGCCGGACCGGACGAGGGCATCGATGTCCAGCTGCGGCTCGCCGGCGCGAGGTGTGCAGGCGTCGCGGGTTTTGGGCGAGGCCAGGGGTCGCAGGAGCAGCGCGAGCGTCGAGTAGATCGCCCCACCGCCGCTGGAGTCGTTGTTGCTGGCGGCGCTGTCGAGGATGCCGCGCAGCTCCGCGGCCACGCCGAACGCCGCGGCGGGGTGGGTGTCGAGGATCTGTTCCGGGCGCCGCGACTTCGTGGTGGTCCACAGCCGCAGCTCGTCGACACCGGCGCCCGAGAGCGCGGCCGCATGCAGCAGCGCGGCCAGGACACCTTCTGCGCTGCCGCCGAAGTAGCCGCCGCCCTTGGTGTCGCCCAGCGGCCGAGCCGAGCAGATCGCGATTGCTCGCCGCAGCGCGGTGTCGTAGTCCTCGCACCCGGCGATCGGTGACCAGCGAAGTTTCGACGGCCACGGAGTGCGGCTTTCCGGATCGAACACCATGACGGCGCCCATCCGCTGGCGTTCCATGATCGTGAGCTCGAGCAAGTCGAAGCGTGTGCTCGTGGCCACGATGGAGCCGGGCGCAAGCATGATGTCCTGGACCGCCTGGCGGCCGGTCTTGCCCATCCGGACCGGCGCGACCACGAGCTTGCTGTCCTCGTGGGTGGCGAACAGCGGGTGCCCGGTCTCGCGTTGCACCGCGAACCGCGCTCCGGCCTGGTCAGGGTCCGGGTGCTCCTGCGCTGCCAGCGACGGCCGCAGCCGTCGCGCGGAACGGATCACGGCCTCGGCGCCCAGCCGCTCGTCCAGCACATCAGGCTTTGCCAGGCCGTCCTTGGACGGCTGGCGCTGCTCACGTCGCTGTCGGCGGCGACGTAACCACCGCAGCGCCGCAACCACCGCCACGACCTCTCCGCCGAGCGCGACTGCCATCAGCAGGTAGGTCGGCACCGACGGCGGCCACGCCGGCACGCCGAACAGCGCGTGCGCGAGCAGCGTGCTGTACAGGACGTCGCAGACGAGCAGGAACAGCCCGGTCAGCAGACTGCCGGTGAACACCCCGACCATCGGTTGCGCAGTGGGCAGCTCGCCCGGCTCGTAGGGATCAGGCTGCATCGCGAAGGACTCCGGTCAGCGACCCGTCGGTGTCGGTCAGCGCGACCTCGCGTGGGGACCGCTCATGCCGCAGCAAGATCGGGTCGTACACGCCGACTTTCATCAAGCATGTGCCCTGCTCCAGCGACATGATCGTCTCGGCTGTTCCTACGGGAAGGTTGTACAGCTCGACGCACGCTTCCGCGTCGTCGAGTGACCCCTGCCCGTAGATGAACACCGTCTCGGCCTCCTGCAGCAGACTGCGGGCGGGGGAGTCCACAGGCATGTCGGAGAGATGGTGAAAGCCGCCGATGTTGGCCAGGCCGAGACCCCGGCTGAGCTTGGTGTTGCGTCGGTAGATCGTGCCCACGTTGCCTTCGGTGACGTGCCAGCCCTCTTCGATCACGTTCACCGTCTGCAGCTGCCGTTCCGATCGACGGGCCAGCATGTTGGTCTGCCAGGTGTTGATCAGGGTCATCACCACGCGCAGCGCGGGGCCGTCGAGTGGGAGCCCGGAGATGTCGAAGTGGGTGAAGCCGCTGGGGTGATCGAGGTGCACCTCCGGGCTGGTCTCGGCATCGACCAGCCCGGCCAGGTCTTCCTCGATCATGCGCTCGAGCGCGAACGCCGGATCGAGACCCCAGTCCTGCAGCTCGTCGACGGTGCGGTTGAGCGCCTCGGCGTCGCCGGCGGCGGGGTGCAGCAGATGGTGGACGATGTCGCCGATCACCGGCACGCGGGCGCGCTCGCGGGCGCCGCGCGTCGCGGCGACCAGCGCCTGCCGCAGAGCCTTGCCTTCCCGCTCGGCTACAGGCCGGCCGAGCGCTTCGCCCAGTACCGCGCGCAGCAGCATCATCTGCCCGGTCGGGCGGGACAACGCCGACCCGGACTCGGCGTCATCAAGCTGGTCGTCGCCGAGCGCGATGACCGGATCGAGCAGGTTCAGCCGCGACCCGCGACCGTCGACGGTGAACCTGATGGAGGGCGCGCCGAGGAACCGGGCGAGCCTGGTGTACTCACCAACGCCGGATTGCAGCTTCTTGTCCACGACGACGACGCGGCGATCGTCGAGGAGCAGCTGCCGGATGCAGCCCCAGGTCTTGAGCAGCGACGACTTGCCCTTGCCGACGTCGCCGATGACGGCGGCGTTCACGCTGGAGATCCGCTTGTCCTCGTAGGCGACGAACAGATCGTGCGTGACCAGCTGTCCGGTGAGCAGGTCGGTGCCGACGATGAGCCCGCGATACGACGTCGGCGGCGAGCTCAGCGCGAGATTGAGTGCCTCGGCCTGGCGGGTGGTCGAGTGCATCGGCTCGACGCGCGGCTCGTACCAGCCCCACCGATCCAGCCATCGCCGCCGACGCGGTGGCGGCAAGATACGCGGAACGTGGTGTTCGGGCGCCGACCGCGGCGGTTGCCATCCGACAGGTGCCGCAGTTTTTCCCTTTGGCGCAGCTTGAGCGCGAGGCGCCGTCACGCTGCATCCCGTTCCGCTGCCAGCTGCTCGCGCCGAAGCCGCCGGATGATCTGATAGTCCGGCTGGGCGATCCCGCCCCAGGAGCCGTAGACCTCGTCGCGCATCAGAGCCGCGGCCAAGCACTCGCGGCGCACGGGGCAGCCGCGGCAGAGCCCGTCGACGCGAGCACGTTCGGCGTCCAGCTCTTCGCGCCGCAGGAATCGGGTGCCGTCAGGCAGGAAGAACTGCTCGGGATCACCGCCGCGGCATCGGCGGCCGTCGGCGTTCTCCACACCGAGTTGCAGCTCACGAGGATCGGCGGTGAGGAGATCCTCCACCGAGGCCAGGCGCTGGTGGTGAAACGCTGTGGGGCCGCGCATCACGCCACCGCCATTCCCCGTGCGAGCGGATAGGTGGACAGGACTGCGAGGTCGTGTGCCGCGTCTTGCCACACCAGGTCGGTAATCGCGGAGCCTGCGGCCTCGTTGGCGACCCGCATGCACGCGCGGCGCAGCTCGGCCGGGTCGGCGGCGGTCACGGAGATCGCCATCGACCAGTCGACCCCCTGGTGCCCGGAACCCGGCGCCAGATCGCGGAGGCGTCGCTGCGACGCGGAGAGCAGGACCGAGTCGGTGCCGTCGTCGATGCTGCCGGACTTCGCATCACCCAACATCGACGCCGAGTCCTGCGTGACGTCCTTGACCGCGCGAGCCCGCGCGGTCTTGTCGGGCACGAACTCCATCCGTACCGACAAGGTGCGGATCACCGACGGGCTGACACTGGTCAGCAGCGGTGCGAGCCATCGCGGACCGAGCGGGGCCGGCGCGATGCCATCGCGTGGCAACACCGCGGTGCGGGTGTACCAGCGGCCGTTGACCAACAGCTGCTCGGCCTCGGTGACGTAGGACTGCCAGCAGTTGTCCCACCGGGCGCCTTCATGCCGGTCGATGGGCCAGGACGGGTCCTGCAGGGACCGCAGCACTGCGCAGGTGCGCTGCTCGCCGAGCACCAGCGGCCGGCTCAGCTCCGCGCGGGACGCCAGGTCCGCCAGCCGGGCGAGCTCTTCGCGCACCAACCCGGCCCAGCCGACGACACCAGTCCCGAACGGCCGTGCTTCCTCGAAGAACTCGAGGGTGAGCGGGAACCGGGCGACCAGGTAGTTGCGGTGCTGCTCGGCGACCAGCGCGGTGCCTTCAACAAGGTCCTCGTAGGACTCGACCAGCGCTGACAGCCCCGGCCGGGTCGAGACCCGGCTCGCGACGAAGGCACGGTGCAGGGCCGGGTCATGCGGCAAGATCCGGTTGATCTGCTGCAGCCCGCGGATGAACGACCCCTGTTTCCCCAGCTGCGCCAGCAACACGCCATAGCGGATGCTCGTCGTGTCGTAGGAGTGCTCCGATCGCAGACCTGCGGCTTGTCCCTGCACCTCCAGAACGACCGACAGGTACGGGCGTTCACCGGGGTTGTGGTGGTGCAGCACGAACAAGTCGTCGTATCCGGTGTCCTTCAGCGGCAGTGGTTCCACCCGTCCGAGCGGGACCGGTAGTTCCCACAGTGGTCCCGTCGCGTCTCCGTCGGGCATCGCGCGGGCGCCGGTGGCGACGTACGTTGTATGCCCCGCTCGAAGGCGAAGCGTCCACCGAAGCGTCCACAGCCAGTTCTCGACGAGGGATCGACGGCCTGACCACGGATGCACGAGAGCCCAGGTGCCACCGAACAACACGACCCCGGCGACTCCGCCACCGACGCCGCGTACGCCGATCCAGAACACGAACGCGCCCGCAGCAGCGACACCGAGCGCGACGTAGGCCGGTTTGCTCAATGAACCGAGGAAGCTACGGCGGCGAACCTCACCGCCCAGTACCGCGATACGCATCATTCATCAACTCCTCTGTGCGGGATCGACGTCGAGGTCGGCGCCGTGCCGGCTATGCGCCGCGGTCCGCAGACGGTTGAACGCCGCGACGCCCGCGTTCGCAGCGACCCCCCACGGGCCGCTGGCCATCCCCGTGAGTGCGCCGAGCGCGCCCGCGTTCGCGGGCGTGCGGGCGAGGCCGGAAGCGGACCGCGCGGCGGCGGCGAGAAAGCCGCTGGGCTGCTCGCCGCCAGAGCTCTGGCTGAACGGGCCGTCGCCGGTTGACGTCGCTGCCGACGTGGCAGCTGCGGCGGTGCGGTTCCACAGCGCCTGAACGGCCGCGGGACCCCCGCGCATGACCTGCGCGCCGGCAGCGCGCGGTGTCGGTCCCGCGCCGTGTAGCCGTGCAGCTGCCGATCCCGCGGGGGCGCCCGGCGCAGCGGACACCCGCGAGGCTTCGGCCCCGCCGCGAGCCATCCCGGCGGTCTTGCCAGCCTCGCGGCCGAAGCCCAGCAGCCGGCTGGCGGCGTTGCCCACCGTCGCGGTCGAGGCGGCCTGCGCGGCGCCGCGTGAGGTCGGAGAGGACGTCGGCGCCTTGGGACGCGGTGCGTTCAGCCGCGCTCCGGCAGTTCCGGGCGGCGGTTGAGGAGCGGACGGCTTCGATGGGGTCTTCGACCCCGACTCGTAGGTCTGGGCGATGGATCGGGGGCCACTGTCCGGCGACGAGGCGTTGTTGGTGCGGTGCCGGTCTGCGAGCGCGCCGACTGTGGCACCCACCGTCGAGGCCGTTCCGAAGCCGGAAGACGGCTGCGAATCCATGCTGTCGGCGGCTGTCGGCAGCAGCGGGAAGTACTTCAGCAACGAGAACGGCGCAAGTCCCATGATCAGCAAGATCACGATGATGAAGACCAGCTGCGTCAGCAGCGGGATGCCGCCAGATTTCAACGCCGGGATGGAGGCGTTCCCGTCGATCGCTTTGAAGCCGAACCCGATCAGCAGGAACGTCGCGGGCTTCGCCAGCAACACCCCGCAGTAGGTCATGGGGACCCGCAGCGCCTTCTTGCGCTGTTTCGGGTGTACCCACATCCCCCAAGCGATGCCAGCGACGAAACCGGAGAACGGGAGCGCCACCGACTGCATGGCCAGGCCGACGAACATGCTGAACGATCCGATGACCATCAGCAGGAAGATGACGATTCCGATGATGACGCCGCCGGGGACAGCGGCGGCCGTGACCGTGCCGATCAACGCGAGCTTAGCGACTGCGGAGTTGAGTGACCCGGCTTGCCAGGTGGCGATGCCGTCGGTCAACGCGTCGGTGAACTGCCCGAGCAAGGTCGCGATGCCCGGCGCGAACACCGCGAGGAACAGGCCCAGCGGCAAGTTTTTGAACAGCGATTCCTGCAGTTCCTCGCGGCCGCCGCTGCCGCGGGCGGCGCGGATGATCATCAGAACTGCGCACAACGCCATCACGACGATGCCGATCCCGGCCGACGCTGCGTACGCCTGGAGGAACCATGCGGCCGAGGGATCGAACTTACTCGAGGCGGCCAGTCCCTGCAGCACCTTCGCTGTCAGGTCGGTCGCCGAGTTGTGCAGCGCGTTGGCGAGGTCGTCGACCGCGCCGGCGGGGTTGACCACGAATTTCGCGATCTCCACAGCGATGCTGAGGATGCCCATGAAGGCGTCTACGAGGACCTTGCCGCCGATGATCTCTGCGGTGCCCACCGCTCCGAAGAATTGGCCGATCTTGTCGAGCCAGCTGGTGTGTTGGTCGATGTAGTGGGCGATGCCGGCGAAGAGGTTCGCCACGTCGGTGTTCCAGGCGACGCAGCGTTTCAGGACGTCCTGATTGGACAACGTCTTGCCGCAGTCGACGAAGAACGCTTTCTGGCAGAACGGTGATCCGGCGCTCTCGCACGGTTTCGCCATCCGACGGATCAGGGCGTCTGGGTCGTCGGCGTTGGCGGCGTAGGGCTTCATCGCCTCGAGCGAGTCTGGGTCCGGGCCGGGCGCCCAGATGAATCCCCATGCGTTGTCAGCTGGGGTAGTCCAGCTGCGCAGGTCGTCGGCGCAGTAGTTCTCGCTGAGGTGGTAGGCGTCGCGGTCCGCGGAGCTGGCGGGGAATGTCCGGGGCAGGTCGGCTGGTTCCTTGTTCGGATCACCGGCCGCCATCAGCAGGCGGGCCTCAGGTGGCGCGGACCAGTACAGCAGACGCGGCTCGTCCTTCATCACCGCGTTGATGTACATGCCGACGTTGCCGCCTTTGTTCACGCAGTCCGGGTCGTGAAACCAGGGCCCGTCCTTGAACTCCGGTGTTCCGCCGACGAACTTCTTCAGGTCAGCGGGGAAGCCCTGAGGGACTTCACCGGCCGGACTTGGCTGCGCTGGCTGCGCGAGGGCAGTGGGCGCGCTGAACGTCAGCAGCGCGGCCACGGCGATCAGCAGCGCGGTCAGGCGCTGGATCATGCTCCCCCCAAACGTTCATGTCAGTTGATGAAGACGGTGTAGAGGCCGTTGGTCAGCGGCGGGACCGACGCGCCGGTGCTGGACTGCCCGTCGCCCGGCTGCGGGCCGTTCTTCGTGCGGAAAGAGACGACCTTCCAGTCGCCTTTCTCCCAGGTCAGCGCGTAGGTCTGGGTGGACCAGTCTTGCGACGTCGTGACGCCGCCGCCGATGCCTGCCGACGAGCCGACCGCGACGATCCACACCTCGACCGTGGCGGCCGAGCCGGTGAAGCTTGTGACCCGGGTCGTCACGGGCGTCTTGGAGGTCTGGTCGTCGCCCGGTGCGCCGGTGGCGGCCGACAACGCGGCGCGGGCGTGCGCGTCGGCGGCCGCGGCGATCCAGGTTGATGCGGTCTCGGCACCGTCGGCGTTGCCGTGGGCGACAGCCGTCTGCACCTGCACGGCGTTCACCGCCGCGTTCGCCGCGCCGGCCTGGTCCTGGGTGTAGCCCGACGGCACCCCGTTGCGGATCACCTTCGGACCGTGCGGCGCCCCGAGGCCACCGGCCGACGACGTCGGCGCGCCCCCGCCAGGCCCGCTGTCCGAGTTGCTCCCCGCTGGGCTGATCAGCCAGCCGGCGACGCCGCCGATCAACAGGGCAACGACGATGGCGGCGGTGATGACCGGCCAAAGCCGGCGGGGTCGGGCACCCGTGGGACGGGCGGGCTGAGGTGCGTACGTCGTCATCTGCGTGCTCCAAGGTCAGAAGAGGGCGATCACTGCACCGAAGATGATGCCGATTCCGGCCAGGGCAGCGAGCGCAATTCCGGAGCGTTTCGCGGATTCGCTGTGTTCCAGCACTGATCCGGGATGCCCACCGCGGCGGGCCGACTGCAGTTCGACGACGGCACGGATCGCGCCGAAGGCGATGATCACGAACCCGATGCCCCAGGCCCCGGCCAGCAGTTTCTTCCACGCAGAGTTGAACTTCATCCCGAAGAACGAGAAGTCCGGCGTGACACCGTTGAACGGATTTGGCGGCCCGCCGCCGGTCGGATCCGCGGGTACGGACGGTGCCTGGGTGAGGAACTGCACACCCAAGTCCAGGTAGTGGTGGATCATGCTTGCGCCCTTCTGAACGGCAGCGCCGTGACCGACGCGCCGAGTCCGTGTGAGTCCTGAGACGCCGGCCGGGGTGCGCCCCGCGCCGGCGGGTGCGCGCGGGTGACGTCGCCGCGCTGGTCGGGACGCTCGCGCCGGACGGCGGCGAGCTGATCGGCGACTGCGGCAGCGACCATCACCCAGGCGCGGCGCGTCGCAGGCCCGAGCCGGGTGAACACCAACGGCACGCCAGCCGCCAACTGCGGATCGTGCGGAACCTCGAGGACCACCCCGCAGCGCGCGTGGAAGTGCTCAAGGATCCGCAGGCGGGTGGCGTCCGGGGGAGTCGTCATGCCCGGGCGCACCAGCACGACTGCACCCGCGACCAGGCTTGATCGTCCGCTGGCGAGCAGCGTGTCGAGCATCCAGGAGGCCGCCTGCGCGACGTCGATGTCGAGCGTGATGGGAACGACCAGGCAGTCTGCCGCGGCCGCCGCCCACCTCCACCTGGCGGAGTGGACGTCGTTGCCACTGTCGATCACGGTCAGCCGGACGTGTCGTTCCAGCAGTGCGGCGATCCGTCCGCACTCGGCGGGCCCGACCGGATGCGGCGACGTCGGGTCGGTGTCGGCGGCCAGGACTTCGGCTCCGGAGGGCTGGCTGCGCAGGTAGTAGGTCATGTCCCCGGCGGTGGTCGCGGAGGTCACGAGATGTTCGGCGGCGGCGAGCAGATGTGACACCGACGTGGCCGGGGTTCGCACCTCGGCGCGGTCGCCGAGGTTGCCGCGGGCGTCGGTGTTGTCCCACGCGACGACGCTGCCTCTGCGGACGACGGCCAGTGTGTGGGCGAGCAGCAGCGTCGCGGTCGTGGTGCCTGCGCCGCCCTTCGGGCTGGCGACCATCAGCACCCGCGACCCTCCGAGGTGCTGGCGAGCAGCGGCTTCGGCGAGCCGGTACCGCTCTTCGGCCTTGCCGGGCTTCGGTGTGATCAGCCCTCCGCTGAATCGGCGGAGACGACCGCGCCATCCCCACTGGGGGGGTGCGCTGGTCGCCGACGGTGAGGGCGCTTCCAGGGGCTGCTCAGCGGCGCCCGGCGGCTTCTCCCCCTGACTGTCGTTCGCACGCTCTGCGGCCGGGCCAGCCGACCGGCTGAGGTCCACCGGCGGTTCGGCGCCGTATCCTCGAGTGTCTTCGCTGCGCATTTCTATTCACCTCCTGGAATGGGGCGGGCGGCGACGTTGCGGAAATCTCCGCCGAGTCGCACGTTCGAGACCTTGACCACGTCGCCACTTTGCGGGGCCTCCAACATCACGTGCCTGCCTGCGGCGACGCCGAGGTACATGGCGACGTGGTGCTGCCCCCAGAACAGCAAGTCGCCCGGCTGCGCTTGGGAAAACGGGACGACGACCTTCGCGTTGGTGAGCTGTGTCCGGGACGGTTTTGTCAACGTCACGCCGGCTTGCGCATACGAGTAGAACGTCAACCCGGCGCAGTCGAAACCGACCTTGTTGTAGTCCCCGTGCTCGTCGGCGACCCCGCCGTCGTGGATCCCGCGGGTCGGCCCGTTCGCGTCGCCGCCGCCCCAGGCGTACGGGGTTCCGAGCCACGACAGCCCGGCCGCGATCGCCTTCGCGATCTGCGGAGACGCCGCGGTGACGTCGCCTTCGACGCCGGCCTCCGGCGGCAGCGTCACGACGTTCCCGCCTCGGATGTGGACCTGAATTTTTCCCTTCAGCGATTGGTCTTCGCACTTGAGCGGGCCGCCGGCGGCGCCGTCGAACAGCGCGGAGACCAGCGCCTTGGCCAGCGGTTCCCACTTGGCGTACCGCTCGCCGTGCCCGCTGGCCTCGACCAGCTCGGCGAGTTCGGCGTTCGTGCGGGGGTCGGCGTTGTAGCCGGGGGCTCGTTTTGTGAGCACCGTGAAGAACCCGCGAGTCGCCGGTCCGGGGGAGCCTTTCGGGTTGTAGCCGACGTAGGCGTTGTACGGTCCCGGCTGGATTTGCTGGAACAGCCCGAGGGCGTTGCCGTTCTGGGCGTCGGGGTTCAGCGTCGATTCCTGCATCGCCGCCTGGAGCGCGATCGTGGTGCCCCGTGCGGTGATGTTCAGGCCCTTGGCCGTGCTGACGATCGTCTGCGCTGCGGAGATCTGCGGCGGGGACAGCGTGATCCCGCCGAAGATGCTTCCGCCGGTCGGTGGCTGCGGCGGGTCTCCCGGTGCCGCGATCGGTGCGGGCGCGCTGCAGGTCGGGGGTGGCCCGACGGCTTCGGCGCGGTCGTCGTTGCCGAGGACGAGCACCGTCGCCAAGGCGGCGACCACCGCGAGCGCTGGGACTGCGAGCAGAGCCTTCATCAGCCGGCGTCCACAGCGACGTCGACCAGCCAGCGCCCGTTGCTCTGCCGGACCACGGCCCGGGTGCTGGATTCGGGCGCGGTCTGGAACGGGCGGCCGTCGGCCAGCCGGGTGCGGTTCGCCGTGACGATCACGAAGACGCGGTTCTGCCCCGCTGGCGCCTCCGGGTCCACCTCGGCGGCGACGTGGTCGCAGGCGCTGCTGACCTTCATGTCCTGCATCTGCCGGTAGGCCGCCTCGGAGTCGCCGGCTGCGAGGTCGGCGGCTGCAGCGAACGAGGTTTGCAGCGCGGCGGCCCGCTGAACGTTCGCGTTGCGCGGCTGCTGCCAGTCGGTGCTGCACCACTGGGTCATCCAGGCCGTGGCCACCGAGACCGGGGAGGCGTAGACGTCGGCGGTGAACGGCGGCGACGGTGCCGGTGCCGGCACTCCGGTCGGAGGGTTTGCCGTGGTCGTCGCGGGGAGGCTTGCTGTGACGGGCGGCAACGCGACCGACGGGCTGGTCGCCGGTGCCGGTGCGCTGGCTGTGGCATCCGCTGGCGGAGCAGGCGAGCTGGTCGAGCATCCCGCGGCGAGAGCGGCGGCTGCGGCCAGGAATGCTGCGGCGGCGGTCCGCGTGCGGGTGCTCATGAGGCACCGCGTGTGTCGCCGGCTCGCAGCACAGTGGTGAGCCACTGGCTGGCGAAGTCGGTGAACTCGCCGCCGTCCGCGGCCAGGGCGAGGCAATGTCCCGATCGGGGCTGCACGTAGGTCGTCAGCGGCGTCGAGAAGTACGGCTGCTCCGCCGCGCGCAGAGCCTGCGGACTGGTGCAGTCGACCGCGGTGCACGCCCACGAGTCCCGGCCGCCGTTCGCTAACAGCACCGGGACCGTGATCGAGCGGGACGTGGCTCGGGCCATGCCGACGAGGACCGCGTCGGGCAGCTCCGTCGCGCTGGAGGCGTCTTTGGTCGCCTCGTCGGCGGCGACCACGGCGGGGTCAACGTCGTCGGAGGCGTGGAAGAGTCCGGCCCGGACGCCGGGACGGGTGGTGAGGTAGCCCGGATCCAGCGGCCGGCCTTCCAGGGCCGCCGGATACATCGACGTCAGCGAGGTGAGCAGCTGGTCGCCGGAGATGAGGTGGCTGTAGCCGGTGAGGATCAGGGCGCCGAGGTCGCCGGGATAGCGCGCTGCTGCGATGACGGCTGCCATGCTGCCCAGCGAGTGGCCGACCAGCGCCACAAGGCTGTGGCGGTGCCCGTCCAGGGTGCCGGTTCGGGCGCGCGTGATCAGCTGGTGCACGGCGTCGGCCTGAACTCCGGCCGTGACCAGCGCGCTGAGTGGATGACTGCTGTCACCGGTGCCGATCCGGTCCACCGCGAGTGTGTCGAATCCGGCGGCATTCGCCCGGCGGGTGTAGGAGTAGGCGTCGAGACCCAGCCCGGCCCAGTACGTCCGGTTGTAGGTGCCGCCCGAGACGAGGACCTGCAGAGGAGCGTCGCCTTGCCCGGCGGCGGTCGAGCAGAGCGTCGCGTGCATGGTGGCGGCGAGCAGTCCGGAGTGGACCGGTTCATCCAGTTCTGCGCACGTCGTTTGGCTCGCGGCCGACGCCGGCAGGGCCATCCCGGCGGCGATCGTTGCGACGAGCAGAACCAACGTCGGCAACACCGTCCCCCAACTGCCACCACGCACCCGGTGCCGACCTCGGTAGGCGCGGCTACCGCGCAGCCGCAGATCCGACGGACCGGTCCGGCGAGTGTGTCGTCCTTTCATTTCTTCCCCCTGATCAGGCGTTGAGGTCGCGGTCGGCGACCGTGCGGGATGAGCGGTTCGTCCGCTCGTGGTCAGCGGACCTATCGGCTCGCCGAGGCGGTCCAGGCGTGTGCGAGGTTCGCCGCGAGCGCGGCGTTCGCCGCGGCGGCGGCGTTCGTGCGGCGCCCGTGTCCGCAGCCGGCGCCGACCCCGTCGACGGGGCCTGCGAGTGCGTCGACGACCAGGCCGAGCGCCGTGCGGGTCTGGTCCGGATACGACTCGGCCACCACTCCCGCGATCACGGCGATGCCCCGCCGCAGGTGCCGGAGCGCCGCGTAGAACGCCGGGTCCGTAGAGGGCGCGGCATCGCCGTGCGCAGCGGGAAGGTGCACCGTCGGCATCGCGATGCCGAGGTCGGCCAGCAGCTCGGCCAGCGCGTTGAGGAACTGCACGGCCGCGGAGAAGTCGGTCGGCACGATCAAGGGCTGGTGCCCTACGTCGCCGTAGCACAAGTGCAGCAACCACTCGGCGTCCGGCGCGGCGGCCAGGATGCCGGCGACTTGCGTAGCCAGCTCCCGGGTCAGCAGCGACCAGTCCTCCCACGGTGTCCTGGCGTATGCCAGCAGGATCGTCGGAGACTCGAGCTGGAACACGACGCGATCGCCCCTGCGGTCGGCGATTTCGCTGACTTCGCCGGCGACCATCGTCTGCATCTCCGGCATCCACTCCACCGACGCCTCCGCCGAGCCGGACACGAAGTACGCGAGATCAAGGGCGTTCGGGATGCTCACCTGAAGCCGCGATGGGATGTCATCGCCGACGAGGCGGTCCTTCGCGTGAAACGCCTCCTCGGCCAGCTGCGGGCGTCCCAGCGCCAGGTCTGCCGTGGTCAGCCGATGCCCCTCGGCCACGCTGTAGTACGGCATGTCGTCGTAGCCGCGGCTTTCGCCGTCGCGCACCTGCACGAGGCCGGGAACCTCCACTCGCGCGTTGAGCCAGTCGATGATCCAGTGGGGATCGGTGTCGAAGGGCAGGGCCGTCATCCGCGCGCCGTGGCGATGGTCGAGGTGCCATTGCATGGTCGAGAGCGGGTCGCCGCCGGTGGCGGCCGGTGCAGTGCCGACCGCGTGAACGTGGACCGGCTTCGGCGCCCAGTGCGTCGTGACGGGCGGAGTGGTGTTCAAAACGGACATCGAGATCTCCGAAGTCGGATGTTGGCCGGGAGAGAGTCCGCGCGGGCAGCGGGCTGGGTGGTGAGTCGGTCGCGCGGTAGGCGTCGAGTTGTTGACGGGCGGACCGTGCGCCCGCCCGTCAACAACCTGCCGGCGATCGTGTGCGGTCAGGCGGGAAGTCGTCGTCCTAACAGGACGGCAGGGTGTAGGGACGGACCATGCGGACGAGGTCACCGCGGGTCCAGCCGGACACCCAGTGATCGCCTCGGTCGTTGTAGGCGACCCAGGCCCACCAGTAACCGTCGGATGCCAGGCGCCTGCACGATGTCCACAGTCCGGCGCCGCGCGGCATCCCGGCGATGATGCGCCCGTTGACCGGACTGCTGCGTACACGCGCGACGTCGACGATCGAGTGGGCCTCGATCCACTGCAGTGCCTGCGCCGGTGCGGCGCCAGACCGCGACGGCACCGTGGCGGGCGGGGCTTCCGCCGGGGCGGGGCTACCGCGGGTGAGGATCGGCTGCGACGGAACGGCAACGTTCGCCGCAGCCGAGATCGCCGGCGACGCCGGCACAGGGCCGGGAACCTCCGCGGCCGCCGCACCGGCGAAGGTCAAGACGCCGCCGGTGATTGCCGCCGCGAGAATCCCGGTCGTGCTGATGCGGGAGACCGACATGGACAACTCCTTCTGTTTGATATCCGGGGATGAGCGCTGCGCGGCGGGAGCCGAGGAGCTAGAAGTTGATGCGGACGCCGGCCGGGTTGACCCCGTGCGAGTAGCTGCCCGGCGCCTCGGTGGAGCCGTAGATGCGCGTGCCGTTCGGTGACACGACGCCTTCCCGGGTGTCCGGCGAGACGGTGTTGATCCGGGTGCCGTCCGGGCCGACGCTGCCCTCCCGGGTGCTCGGCGTGGTGAAGGTGATGCGTACGCCGTCCACGGAGACCCCGAGCTCGCGGTTGTCCGGCGCGCCGAAGTCGATCCGAGTGCCGGCGGGGGACACCGTGAGTTCGCGGTTGTCCGGACGCTCCGCGGCCGCCGCCGTGGCCGTGGTCAGCAGCGCCGAGCCGCCGGCGATCGCGGCGGTCAGCAGCAGCGTTCCGGCGGCGACCTTCGTGGTGTTCAACATGATGGCTTCCTTTCGGTGTTTGTGTTGCCTTTCAGGGAAAATTGGTGGTCGCGCATGGAGTGGCGGCGGGGCGCGAGAACCCGCACAAGGCCGATCAACGAAGCGGCGGACCAGATGACCTCGAGAACGAACCCGATTTGCATGGCAAGGGCGAGCCCGCCCGCAAGGAGCCCAGACCCGATCCAGTTCAAGATCAGGTAGCTGAGCGACGCGGTCGCGATCGAGGAGCTCTGGGCGAGCAGGAACGCGACCAGTAAGAGGATCGAGCCGGCCAGCTGCAGAATCTGCGCGCCGGTCATCGCTGTTCACCGCTCGTCGTGGTGGCGGGGAACTCGGTGAGGGGAACGTGCAATCGGACAGCCTGGACAGCCGGGTGGTTGCGGTTATAGGCCGCGATCAGCTCGGCGTAGCGGGCCGCGACGGGATCGGTTCCCGGCTGGGCTGCGGCCAGGGAGTCGAGGCGGTGGCAGATGCGGTGATAGATCTGGTCGGTCACGCGCGCGCGGCCTTGACGGTGGCGCAGCAGTGCGGTGTGGCAGTGGGTGAGAAGACGGCTTTCGTGGACGTCTCCGCCGTCTGTCCGGGGGCGTTGCCGGAAGCGATCGCTCGTGCCCTGGAAGGCAAGCTCGACCTCGATGAGGACCGGTACCAGGTGCAGGTCGATGACCTGGGCGGCGCTCAGCTGCGATCCCGGCGTGCTCCGGTAGGTCGCGAAGGCCTCGGCCAATGCCGTCATTTCGCCATCGGAGAAGCTGGTCATGTCCGCGTGCCCCCCGAGGTTGGCCGCGCGCTCGTCGAGGGTCGCGCGGTCGGGCAGCAGGCCCGGGTTGGCGTGGTAGACAGCGGCCGCGATGTCCCAAGTGTTGTGGGCCCAGAACATGAACTGTGCCCGGACCAGTTGGTCATCCCCGACGTCGAGGTGGCCTGGTGGCGGCCGCAGGCGCGCGGCACGGGCCGCGAGTTCCTCCCGTGTCTGCGGCACTTGCGGAACGTTGTTCTCGGCGAGGATGCGGATGTAGGCCTGGACGAAATGAACCTGCAGAGCCTGCGATCCCTGCGCGTGCTGAAACCCTATGTAGGCCAGCCGCTGCATGTGGCGAGCGAGCGTCATCGGCGGCCGGTGCCGCCGCGGCGAACCGGGGCCGCCAACTCCGCGGATCCGGGTGACGTACCGCAACGACAGGGCGATCAGCGGGCCGCTGGCCACGGCCAGCACGGCTGTGCCGGCGGAGGCGATGCCAGTTCGCGCCGCGTCGGCCGGTCCGAGGATGAGTGTGGCGGTCCCGACGAAAACGACGTCGATGCCGATGCGGGCCAACGCGAGCCGGCGACCGTTGCGGCCAGTCGCGGACCGGTCGCCCGCCAGCGCCAGCATGAGCCCGTCGCGCGGCAGCGGGCCGAGGGCCGCGGCCAGGTACGTCGCAACACCGGCGCAGAACAAGCCGGCGCCTCCAGCGAAGACGATGAGGCGAACGATGATGTTGGTCAGGGGCGGCAGTGCGGCCAAGACCGCGTCCGCAGTGACCGCAGGCACCACGAGACCGAAGACGGTGCCCAGACCCGGTCGCAGCCGCAATGGAACGAACGTGGCCAGCAGGATCGTCTGGCAGAGGAGGATGCCGCTGCCGAGTGTCCAGCCGAGCGTGTGCGCGACGGCCAGGTGCAGGGAGTCCATCGGCACCATGCCCAGCCGGCTGGAGACCAGTAGTGCGATGCCCACGCCCATCGACAAGGTGCCGGCGCCCAGCAGAGCGACACGTGCCCAGGGCAGCCGCCACGCGTGGCCGACCACGATCCTGCCGTGACCGGCACGACCGATAGCCGTGGGGCGTCGAGCATGGTGGCCGCCGGATCGATGCGCAGCCCGCAGGACAGACTTGCGCCCCGAGTGAGTGTCCTTTGTGTGGGAAGTTGGTTCGCTCTGCCTGACGCGCAGATCGGCTTGGCCTGAATCGCTTCGTTGTCCGGCCTCCGGGGCGAAGGCTGGCTCATCAGGAATGACGTCCATCGCTCTTACTGGTCCACGATGTGCACGCTCGGCGTAGCCAGCTGGTCGTCGAGTTCGCCGCGGGCGTAGCGACGTTGCAGGTCGGCGGCGCGCTCGGCGACGAGTTCGTCGAGATCCGGCCGTCGCACTACGTCCTCGTTGAAGGCGGGGTCCGTGCGAGCTTCGAGGAGCGAGGCGGTGGCGACGGGGTCGAGGTTGACGCCGAGATGCGGGATTCCGGGTGCGATCCAGAGGACCGAGCCGGGCGCGTGCAGGTACGTCTCCAGCTCTTCGCCGACCAGCGAAGCGATCAGTCCGGTGTGGACGAAAACGAGGATCGGCGTGTGCTCGTGGATGTGCGCGACCGCGTGGTGTCCGCCATTCATTCTCACCATGCCGCACGTGAGTCCCCTGGGATTCACGACGCCGGAGTGCACCAGCGGTGCCAGCTGCTGGTTTTGCGCGCCGAGAGCGTACGGGGGGAAGCCCGGAGTCTGAACGCGCAGATTGAGGTCGGTCGACATGGTTTTCCTTTCGGAGGTATGGAAATGCGTCTGGCAAGGGGTTGCGGTCTTGCCACGGGGAGGAGGCTCCGGTCAGTACCGCAGCGCGTACGCGACCCGGCGGGCGAGCGATTTGTGGCGGCGGGCGTGGTGAAGCCGGGCGTCGGACTCGAGGACGTCGGTGGCGGCGCGGACCCGGTCCTGGGCCTGGTCGATCGCGTCGGGGATCGAGACGGCCAGGGGGAGGTCGAACAACTCCACGATCTGCGCAACCCGGTCGGCGATGCTTCCGCGGACCACGTGGTACGGCAGACCCAGTTCGGCCAGCGTGCGCAGCAGCAGCTCGTCGGACAGCAGCCGAAACTCCTCCGACACCGGGCGGTGGCCGTCGACGTGCATCGGGAACTCAACCGGCAGGTGGACGTAGGCGTCGTAGAGGCGCCGTGCGCGTGCCTTCGTCAGATCCCCATAGATGTCCATGTACTGCTGGTAGAAACGGCGGACCCGGAATCCGGAAGCCTTCTTGAGGGTCCGCAGCCCCCAGCTGGCACCGGGGTTGATCCCGACCCGCATCCGCGCTTCGCCATACACCCACTCGTGCACCACTGAGCCGTCGCTGATGAACGACCCGGGCAGCGATTCGTTGGCGACGCGTTCCTCGAACCGTCGGAGGCCGAGCTTGATCAGCTCCATGGCCGACAGTTCCTGGACCAGCTTGCCGGGCACGATGTCCATGAGGATTTCCCGCGAGGTCTTTGCGTGCGTGCGCGGGATTCCGGTCGCGATCGACAAGGCTTCGGTCGTGGTGCTCTTGCCGGTGGAGTAGGTGCCGGAGATTGCCAGGCGTACCTTCTCGCCGTTGGGGTTGGTGGTCATGAGCATCCTCCGGTGAAGACGCGGTCGGCGGCGGGAATGAGGTCGTCGATGGGGGGATGGCCCGAGCGCAGCCAGCGCGCGAACCGGACATGGCCGAGTCCGTGAGCAGGCGGGTCCTCCAGCAGCAGCGGTGGCCGCAGCTCACGCGGCAAGGCCTTCATGCCGGACCTGGTCTGCTCGAAGAAGTGCTGACCGCGGGAGCGCAGCTGCGGTGGCAGCCAGCCGAGGAACGGGATGTTCAGCTCGCTGAGGTAGCCGGTGAACGTGGCCAGCTGCACCAGTTCGTCCGGCGCGTCGAGCAGCTCTTCCGGGAAGAGGGGGACGATCGTGGGCATCTCGGCGAGCACCACCAGCAATGGCGCCCCGGCATCGACGTGCGCGGCGATCTCCGCCTGCTCGTCGCGGGTTGGCCACAGGCTGATCGGACGCCATCTCGCGGCGCCGACGCGCGCCCAGGTCAGCCGTGCGGCGCCTTCGGCCACGATCAGGACGTCTCCGTGCCGGACGGTCGGCCGGGCGCTCATCGGGCGTCCCGCGGTGCGGGGATGTCATGGGCGAGGCGATAGCTGAACGTCAGGCCGCTGAACTGCGCGCGCCAGTCCGAGGTCCGCCAGCGGCCACCCGCGAAATCGACAAGGGCGGTACGGGAGACGGAGGTGGAGGACCGGAACGGTGCCCCGAGGCGCTGATGCGGGGGCGGACCGGAGATCTCCACGCGACGCATCCACAAGGTGTTGCTCGCCGTGCGGTCGATGTCGTCCAGTGCGTAGAGCAGGCTCTGCGCCAGCTGGGCGAGCACGATCAGGCCGTCGACGAAGGTGATCGCCGGCTGGAACTTTCCGCTCAGGCCGTCGGGGTGGATCACGTCGCCCGATACCCGGGTGGTGGCGGAGACGGCGGAGTGGTCGTCGGCGATGACGACGTCGCGCAGGTCGTAGTTGCGCTGCTGGAATCCTTGGCCGAAGTAGCGCCTGGCCGGGTCACCAAGAATCTCGTCGGTGTCGATGGCGTCGCTGGTCTGCCGGGCAATGCGCAGGTCACGATCATGGACGACCTCGCACACGGTGGCGAGGGCGCCGACACGTCCCTCCATACGGGACACGCCGGTGGCGGCGTTGCGCTCGGTGGAGGTTCGCCGAACCGAGAGCGCGACGTCGTCGAGCTGTTCCTGTGGTGTGGCGCCGGCCTTGATGCTCAGCCGCCGGATCCACAGTGCTCGCCGCTGCTGGTCGCCGAGTTCAAACGCCGTGTTTAGGTGCAGTTCGGCGAGCTGCACTGCCACAACGGCGGCGTCGAGGGTGCTCAGGTGCGGCGTCAGCTGCTTGCCGGCGGTCTTCGCCGACCAGTCGGTGGGGTAGTTCAGGTGCGCCCGGGCGCGGAGAAGGTCGGTGCTCGGGTCGAGGTGTGCCCCGGTGATGCGGTGCGTGACGCGCTTGAAGCCGCTGCCGAAGTAACGCTGGCTGTGTGGGCCGAGCTGGTCATCGATCGAAGCGAACCGACGCGGCGAACGCGGAACCGGGCTGGTGGTGCTCGATCGTGCGACGTGCATGGGTACTCCTTTTCGAAGACTCGGCGGCTGATCGGCTCGTAGAGGGATGTGCGGGGCCGGGACGGGGGGAGCCGATCCCGGCCCCGCACAGGGTCAGCCGGTGACCGCGAGGTGGCCCGGCTTCGGCGCGACCGGAGTCGCGTCCTTGTCCGGGGTCTTCGTGGTCTTCGGCTTCGTGGTCGCAGTCGGGTGTGTGCCGGGCTTGCTGATCGGTGCGCCGGTCGGTGGTGTGGGCTGGCCGGTGGGCGGCTCGCTTGTCGGCGGCTCGGTGTCGGCCTTGCTGCACGAGACCCCGGCCGCGCGGACGGTCTCGGAGACCTTGCCGTTCTTGTCGGTGATCGTGACCGTGACGCCGGTGGCGCTGGGGCCGCCGGACTTTCCGAAGTGAACGTGGAAGAACTTCGTGTCCTGGTCACTTCCGCTGTGGGTGACGGTGGTGACTCCCTGCTTGCAGGTGGCCGACACCGATCCGATCGACACACCGCCGACAGTGAGACTGGCGACCGACGCCTTGGCGTAGCCGGCCGAGGTCTCGGTGGAGATCCCGGTGGCGGAGACCGTGGGGTTGGACAGCGAGCCAGAGTCGGCGCTGAGGTTGACCGTGTTCGTGGCGCGGACGCCGAACGCGGTCGACCCCGAGGCGGCCGCGGCCGGTGACACCGGCGTGCTGAGGGTGAAGCCGACGATTCCGGCGGCGAGGATGCCGCCCAGGCCGGCGGCGGTCAGCGCCCGCTGGGTGGCGCGTCGTTCGATAGTGCGGACCACGTGGTCCCCCCTAAGGTGAGTTGGTTGTCGTGTTCACGCGATCTCGACGACGGTGCCCGGCGGCACGGTCTTGGAGATCACGTCGAGTGCGTCGCGGGGAACGCGGACGCAGCCGTCTGAGGAGGCCCGGCCATACACGTTGTCTTTGGGCCAGGTGTGGATGCCGACGGTGCCGGGCCCGGCACCGAAGGTCAGGTGAGTCGCGGAGTGGGTGCCCAGGGGCAGCACGATCGGACTGAACGGCTTCGGTCTGTTGTCCAAAATGGACGCGAGAATGAAGGTTCGCCCCGCCGGCGTGATCGCTCCGGCCTTGCCGATGCCGATGGTCCAGCGGCCGATCGGTGCGTCGTTGCTGTAGAGGGTCAAGGTGAACGCTTGGCGGTCGATGTCGATGCGGAACCTGCTGTGCTCGGTGGTGACGGCGGGGTCGTCGAGGTAGATCCAGCCGGTGGCGTTGTTGGGACGGCTGGGAAGCAGGATTTGGGCCCAGCCGGGTCGCTCTGCGATGACCGGGATTTTGGTGTCGGTGGTCAGCTCGGCGAATCGCTGTTGGGCGGGTAGCGCTGCGATCGGTTGGCCACCGGGGGAGTCGTAGACGGGGATCGTTCTCGACGGGTGCGCGATTCGGCCTGCCGTGCGGGCGGTTGGTGCTGGGTCCGCGGGTGCTCCTGCGATGTTCGCGAAGGTGTCGGCCATTGGCAGTCTCGCCAACCGATCGGCGGAGACCGGTTGCGGTTCAACGACGAGCTCGTCATTGCCGGGATCGCCCACGGGCGCTGCCAGTGCGGTGCCGGTCTCAGCTGTGCTGGCGTTGCTGGTCGGCGTGCCGCCTGTCAGCGCGGCCGCCAGGCCGCCCAGAGCGAGAACGACGGCCATCCCATAGGCGGCGAGGATCAGACCGCGTCGGCGGTTCCCTGCACCCGAAGGCGGCTCCGTCGAGCCGCTGGCACCCGGAGGGGTCGCCGGGCCCGGTGAGGCATCCGGCTCGGTCGCGACCGGATCCGGCTGCGTGGTCCGGCCGTCGTCCGCGCTGTCCATTTGCCCTCCTTTCTGGTTGTAGGGGGGTTTACGGTGTGGTGGCGACGCCGTGCGCCCCCGAGCGGCGGTGCCGCCACCACACGGGCTGGTGCTACTTCGCGAGCGCGGCCACGAATCCGGCATTCGGCGTGCCGAGGCCGGTCACCGGGTCCCAACCGGGACCGCTCTGCAGCGTCTGAGGCTTGGCGTCGAAGTCGACGAAGTACGAGCCCTGTCCGGGCGGGACCGTTACGCCGCCGTACCCGAAGACCACTGGCGTCCAGACGCCTCGCTTGTGCGGGGTGACGTCGGCGATGGCCGAGGAACCGAGGTCGTAGATCGCCGGGTTCAGGAAGCCGAGGCGATCGGTTTCCGCGGCCTGGGCAGCGTTGGCTGTCAGGCCCGCGATCAGCGGCGCGGCGAGGCTCGTGCCGCCCGAGCCGTACTCCACGTAGCCCTGTCCGGGAACGGTCTGCCCGACCGCGAAACCGGTGTAGGCGTCGGCGAGCGCCGACACGTCGGGGACCATGCGCTTCGTCCCCGCCGGGACCTTGCCGGCCTGGTAGTCGGGCCGGTCGAAGATCGAGGACACGCCGCCACCGGCACCGCCGGCGAAGGGCCCGTCCTTGTCCTGGGTCGGAACGAACGTGTTGCCGGACTGCACCAGCGCGGTTGAGGTCCAGCCGGTGTCGAACAGCTTGCGGCCGGACCCGTCGACCGCGACCGACGTCCCGCCCACCGCAGTCACCCAGGGGTTGGACGCGGGGAAGGCCGGGCTGGGCCTGCCCGCGACGCCGGAGTTGTCGCCGGCGTCGCCGGAGGACACGACGATGCTCTGGCCCTGGATCGCGGCCTGCACACCGATCGCGTCGACCTGCTGGCGGGTGGCGGGGGGCACGGTGCTTTCGCCGCCGTTGTAGCCCCAGCTGTTGGAGATGACGCCGACCTTGTTCTCGGCGACTGCGGTGTTCAGCGCGCTGTAGAGGCTGAAGCAGTCCTTGGCCGCGTAGTACCGGATCTCCGCGGCCGGCGCGATCGTGTGCGACGCCTGCACGTCCAGGGCTTGCTCGCCGGCCCAAGAGTCCGGCTCGCACGACGGGTCGTTGTTGAATCCGCCGCTGGGCAGTGCCACGGAGTACATGGCCGCGGCCAGTGCCGGGGAGCCGAAGTGACCAGCGGCTCGGTTCGCGTCGGCCAGTGTCGTGGCGCCGTTGTAGGCTCCGACGATCCCGATGGTCGTACCCGAACCGGTGTTGGCGGCGGTCAAGCCGTAGATTCCGCGGGTCTGCGGGGTGTTGTAGCCGCAGATCAAGTTGCTCTGTGCACCGTCGCCGTAGACCTGCGGTACGGCGGTGTTGTTGGTCTGCCCCCACGAGCTCGCGCAGCCGGTGCCGGTCGCAGCCGCCGCGGAGGGCGTCGGCTGGGAGATGCGCTGCGGGGTGATGGTCTTCTCGGAATCGTCAAGGCCGAGCACGCTGGTCACTGCCGCGCGCAGCGAGCTCGGCAGGGTGATCGGCCGCTCCGGCGCGACCAGGGCAGCCGTCTTGCCACCCTTGAGCGTGTGCTTGAACTTCGCGAGGGTGGTCCCGAAGGCTCGCTCGAGGGTCTTCGTGTCGGCGCTCGCCTCGATGAAGTGCCGGTTGCTGGTGACGCCGGTGACGGCCAGCCCCTGCTGACGCAGCCACGTGGTGACCTGGTCGACGGTGTTCTGGGTCGCGGCGAAGCGGTTGGTGAACTCGGAGGCGGACAACGTGTGGCGGAACTGCTGTCCGGGCGTGCTGATCGCCTTCGCCAGGGCTTCGGCGTCGGCCTGGTCCCGCAGCGCCAAGGCCACCTGGACGTGGCGTGTGGCGTGGGTGTCGACGCCGCCGAGCTTGGCGGCTGGGGTCGCCCAGGCTGGGGTGCTACCGGTGACCGCTACGCGATCGCCGGGCCCGGCCTGGTTGTTCGCGGCGGTGGCCGGGGTCGCAGCCGCGATCCCGGCCAGTGCCGCACATCCGGCGATCACACTTGCCGCGCGAGATGGTCGTATTGCCATGTGTCGTAGCCCCTACTCGGTTTCTTCCGGAAATTCACCAGGTGTGTTCGTTGCGCTAATGCGGCGGTTGCTGTGCCGCATGGAACGCATTCACGGAGCCCGCGCTAACGCGATGATTCGATCGGGTTTAGCGGGAGCGCTTCGGGTCCTGATGATCGCCAGCGTTCCCCTGCTGGCTTTGTGAGCTGCAACTTCTCAGCTTCGACTTCACTGTGCACAAGGTTTGACCGTTGTGTCAACCGATCTTGTTGTAGAATTTCGAGAAACAAACGTACGCGATATTTCGGGCGCGACAAAGTTCCTGGTGTCCCTCGGGTGCACCGGGTCTAGGAATGTGCGGGAACGGCTTTGGGGCGTCAGTTCCGTTCTATCGTCTCCAAAACAAATGGAATTCCGGAACCGCACACGGTGTCACCGACCTTGTTGCGTTGCGGGACGAAGCCTGCGACGCGTAGGCGTTCGCTGCGAGGTCCCGCGCCGAGCGCCGCTCGTTCGCGGTCGGTAGCCAATTGGCCGACAAGTCGCAGGTGCTGCCCGTTCGCCGTGACCATCTCCGCGCATCCGATGTGCGCGGTCCGCCATGTCACCAGGCCCTCCACCTGTACCCGCGGTCCCGCCCGATCCGGTTGTGGCTGTGGCAGGGCGGTGGCTGTTGTCGGTGGTGAATCACTCGACGGGGGCGCCGGACTCGACGCGCCCGAGCAGCCGGCCAGAGTCGTGATGGCGACGGTTGTCGCGAAGGCCGCAGTCAGCGGAGGACCGTGCGTTCGCCTCCTCATCGCCGACTCCGGCGATCGAGGTCGCGTGAGCGATGTGCGGCGACGGTCGCCTCCGCGGCCAAGACCAGCGAGTTCGGTTCCTGCATGCGCGTCATCAGCGGCTGGAGCAGCTGACGAGCATGGGACGAGGTGAATCCGCGGCCGAGCAGCCAGACCTCATGCTGCTTGCCGTGGCTGCGCCGGACGGCATAGATCTCCTGCGTACGGTCGATGTGACCGACGGTCCAGCATCCGCGCCTGGCGAGCGGCTGGTCCACCGGGTCATCGTCGTCGCGCCGCCAACCTGTTCCGAACGTCTTTCCCGCAATGGCGTTCCGCCCGTAGCCCGAGCCTGCCGAACGTCGGGAGTCGGCGAGGAAGTAGTCCTCGTCGCGAAACACCGATACCTCAGCCGGTGCGGCGGAACTGCGCGACCATCCTGCTGCAGCCTCCGCCAGCATGCCGTCGTGCGGTGCGAGCGCGATGACGAACGACCGGAGGAGCTCCTGGTAGGTGACCACTTCGGCCTTCATGGCAGTGGTCCGCGTGTGGACGTCCGTCGCCGTCTGGAGGGCTGCGCGCGCAGCCCGGCCGCGGGAAAACCGTGCTGAACGAAGTGTCTTCAAGTGCTCGCGCTGAGTCACGATTACATCGGCCGACTGGTCAACCTTGGCCGTGAGACGCCTTTCGAGATCGCGTAGCTCCGCCTCCACTCGCAACACTTCGGCAGCGATGTCGGGCGTGGGATGTTGCCAACGGGGATCCGTCAGCATCCGTGTGATGGCCGCCAGTGGGCTCAGCTCGCCGGCGCAGCCGTCAGCGCTCAACGCCAGCAGAGGTTTCCGACCACGAGGACGTTCGACGGCACCAGGGATCATGGTGCGGACCGTCATTCCGCCTCCTCGCCGTCGGGCTGGATGCGCGGGACAGCTGATGTGTCAGGTGCCGAGGTCGCCAGCGGCGCGGTCCGCAAGGCGACGCACTGGCGGGTAGGGCGTGCTCCCTTGGCGGCTTGGACGACGCCGGCCGCCAGAATCAGCGAGTTCGGCTCCCTCATGTGGGCAGCGACCCTGCCGAGCAGAGCGAACGCGCGGCGCTTCGCGAAGCCGGAGCCGAGCAGCCACACCTCGCGAGGCTGGGGCCCAGCCCGGCGCGCTGCGTATATCTCGGTCGTCCGCTCGATGTACCCCAGTGACCACGGGCCGGCTTGGTCCCAGTTCTCGGCGTCAGGGTCGTCGTCGCCGTCGCGGCGCCAGAAGTGGCCGAACTCCTCGACTCCGCCGATGACGGTTCCGCCCCAGGAGGACGTGGAGCCGCGGCGGCTGTCGGCTGCGAGGAACGTGTCCTCGTCGGTGAACGCGACGATGCTGGCCGGAGCAGCGGGAGAGCGGCTCCAGCCTTCGGCTGCCCCACGCAGTTCCCCGTCGTCGGGGCCGAGAGCGATCACGAACCCGCGCAACATGTCCACGAGAGCCTGCGCGTCCTGCTGGCTTGCGATCTTGTCGGAGTGGCTGATGATGGCCTGCCTCAGCTGAACGGTGGCCACGTGCCCGTCTCTACGGTTCTTGCACCGGCCCGCCTGCGCTGTTCTCCTGACCGCGTCCCGGGCTGCGGCGACCGCCTCCTCGGCGTTCTGGCTGCTGGCCTGCAGCGCTGCGGTGGTGGCCCGCAGGCGGGCCTCCAGCCGGAGCACGTCTCGTGCGGCGTCGGTGGTGAGTCCCAGGCCCCCGGGTCCGATCAGCCACTCGCCGATCGGCCCGGGCACCGGGCTTGCCCGATGCCCTGCTCGCAACACGAGACCGGCTGTGGTGTGTTTCCACGCCGGCTGACGGTGCGCTGACATTCCTTCCCCTCCCCGTTTTTCGAGGGACGTCGGCCGGCGTGCCGTCGTGCTCCTGGTGTCCGAGCACGGGCGACACGACGCGCCGGCCGTCGTCTCCCTCCAGGCCAGCAGTGGTGTGCTGGCCGGCGCGCGGGCGGCGATCGTTCCTCCTCGCCGCCCGCGCGCGCCCCGTCTCCGGTCTAGCTCCGGCCGGCGGGGCCATGCGCACGAGAGATGCAGTGAATGCGGTGTGGTGGTGCCGCGCAGCGCGGGCGACCAGCTCCCCGTAATGGGTCCGGTCTCGCCGTACGCGCGCCCATGCCACTGCCCCCTCGTGCTCGATCGCCTAGTGCTTCCCGTTCGTGTAGTTCGCCGGACCTCTGCGTCGGCGAACTACACGAAGCGGTGGAGCCTGGTTCCGGTGATGAACCGAAATTCGGACCAGGTCCGGTCGATGTAGCAACAATAGGACAGAAGGGGGACGTGTCAACGCGGACGGTGAACTTTTCTGTCCAGTTTCTGTCATTCCCACGAATAGCTTAGGTGAGATCGCGTGTTTGAGCACGCAGGGTATACCTAGCGCGTCGCGCTTCGTAGTCCTTCCTGATCAGACTGTCGACGCCAGGCGCTCTCATGCGGGGAAACGAGCTGGCCGAGGCAACTTGAATGTTCGGAAATAATTGTGCCTTGACGTTCGATAGTCGTCGTTCATGTTACTTATTTTGCGATTAATCGCGAAGGCGACGCGGTAGCTCTTGCGTCGAATGCAAACCTTGGTTAGGTAAGGGCTTCGTGTCGCTTAGGTAACTTGGTGCCGCTCGTTAGGTAATGATTTCCGCAAGTTGCGTGATTTCGCCGATAGTGAAGACGTGCATGTTCACGGATTCTGGTTCCTGAACCGTCTTACCGCACGTCAGAGTGCACCTTGTCGCCCGAAGGGAAGCCCCGAAACCGTGGGTACACACATCATCAACGCGTTGAAGTCGCTCCAATCGCATCGTCTTGCTGCTCTCTTCCAGGCGCGCGTGTCGACGACGGAGACGTTGTTCAGTGACGACTTCTGGGACAGGTCGCTCGTCATCGGGGACGCCCTGCGCGACAAGGCCGCCGTGCACCGAGCAGTTCTGGCCAACGGGCTGCAGGTCTGGGTCATCTGCCGTTACGACGAGGCCCGCTCTGCGCTGGCCGACTCGCGCCTGAGCAAGTCGATCGACGGACTGAAGGCCGTGATCGAGAAGCAGCTCATCCGCGCCGGCCTCGACCCATCGCTGTCGAACATGTTCTCCGGCCACATGCTCTTCCAGAATGACCCCGAACACGCCCGGCTTCGGCGGCTTCTGGCTGCGGGGTTCACCCGCGGACGCGTGGAGGGGCTTCGCCCGCGGGTCGAGCAGCTGACCGCGGAGGTACTGGCGGAGCTGCCGCTGGACCGGCCGGTCGACCTGATCGACCGGATTGCGTTCCAGCTCCCGCTGACCGTCATCTGCGAACTGCTCGGAGTACCACTGCACGAGCGCGACTCGCTACGCGAGTGGACCGAAGCGATGATGGAGGATCATCCCGACCGGACCATTCCCGCCTCGAAGGCGCTCGAGGCCTTCTTCACCGAGCTGATCGCGGCGAAGCGCCAAACCCCGGAGGACGATCTGCTGTCGGCTCTCATCCAGGTCGCCGACCGCGAGGACAGGCTCGACGAGGCCGAGCTGCTGGCCACCCTGTTCCTCATTTTCGTCGCCGGTCACGAGACGACGACCAACGCCATCGGCAATGCCGCACGATGGCTACTGCAAGACCCGCGGCGGTGGCGCCAGCTGGCCCAGCGACCAGAGCTGATCTCCAACGCAGTTGAAGAGTCAATGCGCTTCGACTCCGCGGTGCGCAACGCCACTTTCCGGTACACCGACGAGGCCGTTGAAGTCGGCGGCGTGCGGATCCCTGCGGGTGAGGTCGTGCTGGTGTCCTTGCAGGCCGCCAACCGCGACCCCCGCCGGTTCGCCGACGCTGACCTGTTTGACCTGCACCGGGCCGAAGCTCGGGCGCACCTGAGCTTCGGCCACGGGATTCACCACTGTCTTGGCGCCTCGCTCGGCCGCATGGAGCTGGAGATCGTTCTGGACGCCCTGACGAGCACGTTCCCGAGCGCGCGGCTCGCTGTCGGCGAGCGTCGGCTGCGCCGCAAGCACAGTGCGATCATGAACGGCTACCTCAACCTGCCGGTCCATCTCGCTCCTCGGCGCTGGGAGAGGTTCGTTGACGACGTCCGCGTCGTGATTCTCCGGGCCAAGGAGACGCTCGCCCGTTGGGCCCATACACCGCGGTCGCACGGCACACGGGACCGCGGCCACTGCTAGCTGCGCCGGTCGAGGTTCGCCTGCGCGACGAACCACCTGGTGATCTCGACTCGCGAGCTCAGATCGAGCCTTCTGAGAATCCGCTGCATGTGACTGTCGATGGTCCGGCGGCTGAGCTTCAGCTCCTCGCCGATCTCGCGGTTCGTCCGACCGGTAGCGACCAGCTCAACGACCTCTAACTCCCGTTCGCTCAGGCCGCCGGGGCGATCCTCCGGCGCCGCCGGAGGTGCAGCCGGGAACTTGTCCGTCACCAGCTCGAACAGCGCTGTCCTCTCCGCCTTCAACGCCCGACCCCTCGGCTTCCCGATCTCGAGCTGCGACTCCCACCGCGCGTCGCCCAGCTCCCGGCGCGCTATAGCCGTGATGGACGTCTGCAGCTGAAGCCAGGGAAGCAGCCCCGGCAAGGACACCTCCGTGTCCTGCTGGGCCGTCATCGTGGCGCCGAGGACCTCCCCGCCGAGCTCGTGAAAGCCGAGCCGGATCGCGGTCATAGCGATCAACCACACGGTCCACACCCAGCCCCACTTGTCGCCGATGTCGTCCTGGATCCGGAGTGCATCCTGCGCCAGCGCGAGAGCCTCCCAGGGGTCACCGAACCTCAGTTCCACCAGTCCGCAGGTAAACAGCGCCCACGAGATGCACCAGCGCGCTCCTGCAGCGCGAGCCTCGGCAAGCAGAGCTTCGCTCTCCGCGAGCGCAATGTCACGTTCGCCGGCGAAGCCGGCATCCATCACGCGGAACAGCCATGCCATCCAACGGAAGCCCCGATTGCCTTCGGCCTGGAACGCGTCCATCGCCCTCTGGAACAACGCCAGCGAGTCACCCGTTCGCGCAGTGTCCGGCGCAGTGAGCCACACGCTGGTAGCCCGCGCGTAGAGGATGGCCCCGTACGAGTCGAAGCAGCCCAGCTGGCGCGCCGCGGCTTCCGCCGCCGCGAGCAGTGGCGCCGCCCGCTCCTGGTCGCCCTGGCACAGCGCAGTGTGCACGGCCAACGACAAGGCCGCGACCTGCAACAGGGACGGTTCCTTGGGATGCGCCTTCAACCCGAGGTCCAACATCTTACGGCCGGTATTGAGGTTGCCGGCCAAGAAGAAGAACCGAGTTCCGACGACGCTGACCGGCAGCACGAGCCCCCGGAGTGCGGTGTCCGGCGAGGACAACAGATGTTCCTGCGCCGCCCATGAGTTGGGCTGTTCCGCGCCGAGGTCGTCGAGCAGCTCGTCCTCGTCCGGCCCGAACCATGTTTCGGCGACCCGGCCCGTCCATGCCTCGAAATAGTCGGCGTGCGCATCGCGCAACTCGTTTGCTTCCGCGTCGGTCAGCAGGTCCTGGCCGAAGCTGCGAATCGTTCCCAGCATGCTGAACCTGGTCCGGTCCCGGTGTGGCTCTCGCACCAGGATCGACTTCCGGACTAGCGCGCCCAGCAGCGGGCGAACGTCGATCTCGTCGATGCCGCGGTCACGACAGATCGCCGCCGCAGCAGTCGCGTCGAAGCTGCCTTCGAAAACGGTGCACAACGCCCACATCCGCTGTTCTGGCTTTTCCAGAAGACCGTGCGACCAGGCGATGGTGGAGTGCAGCTTGCGGTGGTGCCGCTGCTCGGCTGATCCATCGACCAGCATGTTCAGCAGCTCCGGCGGTGGGGAGTCGACCATCTCGCGCACCGACATCGCGCCCAGCGCGCCGGCCGCAAGCTCGATCGCCAACGGCAGCCCGTCGAGAACCCCGCACAGCCGCGCAGCGATCTGGTAGTCAGCCGGGTCGATCGGGTAGCCGCGGGCGTCCGCGCGGTCGAGAAGCAGCGCGAGAGCTTCGTGCACGTTTCGGTCGACCACGCCTGTCTGAGCGGGCACGTCCGCGACGTGCAGCGGAGGCACGTGCACGACCTGCTCGCCTTCGACGCCGAGTAGATCCCGGCTCGTCGTGACGACCTGAAGCCCCTTGGCGTTTGGCAGCAGGGTCCGTAGCAGTCGGGGAATCTGGTCCTCCCCGAGAAGGTGTTCGCAGTTGTCCAGCAGCAACAGCATCTCTCGGTCTCGCAGATGCTCGAGCAGACGTGCCAGAGGATGCTTTCTGGTGGAGTTGTTCAGAATGCCGAGCGCGGTTGCCAACGCCGACTCCAGGTGGTCGTCAACGGCTTTGACCTTCTCGAGCCAGACCACGACCACGCCATCCCGGTAGGTGCCGGCGGCGGCAAGTTCCTTCTCCAAGCGCAGCAGAAGCCTCGTTTTGCCGACTCCGCCGGCCCCGGTCAGTGTCAGAAGCCGCGCTGAGGACAGCCGCTGCTTGATCTCGTCGAGCAGGCCGGTGCGGCCCACGAAGCTCTTCATCTCCGCAGGCGGGACCAGCGGCTGGACGACGACATCGCTGGTGGTGTCTGTGCCGCGGCTGCCGACCTCGACTTGTGGATCGGCCGTGGCACGAGCCATGTGAATCTCCCCCTGATCGCGAACGTTCTCCCCGCTGCCGGGACAGCCCGGTGCCTTTTCCGCGCCGATGACCGCGTCGTACGCATCCGCAGTGGATGCAAGAGCTGGACTTCGCGTCAACGAGGTCGCCGGCTCACCCCTTCCCTGGCCGGCGCCTGCTCCCTCAGGGTCCTGACCAGCGCCGACGCCCTGCCGCCCAAGTCGCTCGCCAGGCTGTCGGGCGAGACCATCGACGCACTTGACCTCGGCCTGCCGAGCATAGGTGAGACGGACGATAAGCGGATGGATCTGCTGTTTCGTCCTTCTGTGAAACTTGCCGAGGCAATGTTGCGGGCGGCCGGTCACGTCGGGAGGCCGAGAACTCGCAGTTCAGGCGAGGTGTGTCAGGTGCGGCGGTCGGCGAAAGCGTGAAGCGGTCTTCTCCGCGACGGGGGATTCAGTTAAGGTTCACCTCGGACGCGGTAGCCGGGTGTGCCCACTGCGGTACAGCTTGTTACTGGGGTAGGGGACGCGGCGCGTCTGGGGGGACTACACGCGCGATGGCGGGAGTTGAGCCTGGTGGGGCCGGTGGACAGGGGCGATCCCAATGGCACGTTCTTCGAAAAGCTGCGCTATCTGCGATTCACTCATCGCGGGCTGAATAATCAGATGCATACGTACGCGCAGATCGCCGAGCATGTCACGAGGGTGACTGGTCGACGCTGCGGAGAGAAAACGATCGAACGCCTGTTCACTCCCGGCGTGACGACCAAGTATCCGTCTGAGGAACGTTTGGCAGCAATCCTCTCATTGTTCGGCAAAACCCCCGGCGATCTCGAAGCCCGAGGTGATCCGTCCGGCACGTTCGGTCAGCGCGTCGCCCACCAACGCTACTTGTTCGCGCAGCAAAAGCGTAACGGAAAACCTCCCAGCTTAGAGGAGATCGCCAGTTTTATTCGTGACAGGACCGGTCGGAGCTGCTCGGCCTCGTACGTGAGCCAACTGTTGTGCGACAGGGTGCCACATGGGCCTGCCAGGGACAAAATCGAAGCGCTGGCGTCATTTTTCGGTGTCAGCCCGGCGTTCTTCTTCACCGACGAGCAGTCGCAGGCAGTGATGGACAACGAGATACTGCTGCGCGTCATCCAAGACTTCATCGACGCGCTTTACGACCTAGTGACAATTCGAGTCGAATCGGTCGTCGACGTCGTCGATCGCGGCAAGCCGACGCAGGTCGGCGAATTCTCGCAGCTGACCGAGATGATGCGTGCCGCGATCGCTGAAGCTCGCGCCGAGCAGCTGCTGTCAGCATCGCGCGAGCAGGTGATGCCCGGATAGCGGGCGAACGTCGCACTCAAGCTGGGGGCTGCTTGTCGCCGAATGCGCGGCATCCGAGCCGAGCTATGTCGAATAGAGGCCGTCGATGGCACAGTGTGCCGCGACTGAAGGTGGGGAGAAGCGAATGCGAAGCAAACTGGTGACCGCCATGACGGCGGCGATTCTCGCCGTAGCGGCGGCGGGGTGTACGTCGGCGACGGACTCGGCAACCAGTCCAGCCGTCACGCGGGTGGCCATAATTTTGGGCGGCTTGGCCAACGACGGCGGGTTCAACCAGGCTGGTGCCTCCGCCGTGCGCGCACTGCAGGACGAAGGGCAGGTCACCGGCCAGATTCGCGAATCGGTGGCCACCGCGCGCGACGCCGAACCGATCGTTCGCCAGCTCGCGGCCGAAGGCTACAACCTCGTGATCGGCTGGTCGGCCACATTCGCAGACTCTCTGTACCAGGTCGCCGGGGAGTTCCCGAAGACGAAGTTCATGGTGACCGGCGACGCGACCGACAAGCAGAAGACGACGCCGAACCTCGAGACCTGGAACTACTCGGCCGAGGAGTTCGGCTACCTGCTGGGCTGGATCGCCGGGCAGACCCGGCTCACGCCCATCGGCGTCGTGGACGGCCAGGCATTGCCCTCGCAGCGGCGGAAATGGCACGGATTCGAGCTCGGGGTGCACGCCGTGAACCCCGGCGCCGAGGTCCGTGCGCCCGTCTATACCGGCAGCTGGGAAGATGCGCAGGCAGCAAACCAAGCCACCGTGGCCCAGCTTGGCTCCGGCGCCCACCTGATCGCCACCAACAGCGAGGGCTACTCGCCCGGCGTCGCTGCTGCGGCGGCCGCGCGCAACGTTGCGACCGTCGGAATGAGCTCGGCCACCAGCGACGCCGCGAAGAAGGTCAATGTCGGCCGCGCCAGGCTGGACATGCTGCCGATCTTGCGTGCGGTCCTGGACCGCCTCAAGTCGGGGAAGTTCGGCGGCCAGACGTCCGTCTCGACCATCGCGAACAGGTCGTTGGTGCTGGACACGATCACCAAGGTCGAGGCCACGCCGGCCCTTCCCGATGACCTTCAGGCTCGCGCAGCGGATCTGGCGCAGCAGATCGCCGACGGCAAGATCAAGATCGGGTCGTGACCGCCACGCTCTCGCTCAGCCGAGTCTCCCGCATGTTCGGAACCGTCCAGGCGCTTCACGAGGTCGACCTGCAATTCGAACCAGGACAGGTCCACGCCGTATTGGGGGAAAACGGCGCGGGCAAGTCGACCGCGATCCGGATCCTCGCCGGTCTCGACCAACCCGACAGCGGCACCGTCGAGCTCGACGGTGCCCCGGTCGACTTCCGTTCCCGGGAAGCGTCGATCCGGCGCGGAATCGGGCTGATTCCCCAGACTGGCAGCCTCACCTCCGAGCTCACACTGGTGCAGAACCTGGCTCTGACCCGCCCCGAGGTCGTCCTCCGGCACCGTCGGCTGCGCGCGGTGCTCGAGGCGGCGGCGGCCTCCGTAGGAGTCACGGTCGACGTCAACACTCCGGTACGCCAGCTGGGCCGGGCGCAGCAGCAGCTCGCCGAGCTGGTCCTGGCCGCTGCCCAAGGGGCGCGGATTCTCTTGCTGGATGAGCCGACCTCCGTACTGGACGCCACCGAGATCCATGGGCTGTACGGTCGGCTGAGGAGGTTCGCCGAGGCGGGGATGACCGTCGTGCTGATCACCCACCGGCTCAGCGAGGTCCGCGCCGTGGCCGACGTCGCCTCCGTCCTGTCCCACGGCGAAGTAGCGTGGACAGGACCGGTCGCGGACGTCGGCGATGCCGAACTGGCACGCTCGATGGTCGGCGATCTGCCGGCGGGCACCCCCGCACGGCCCATGCGGGACGCTCTCGGCGCCGCCACCGTGCTGAGCTTGCGGGACATGGCCGCGACGACCGACGACCTCGCACCGATCCGCGACGTGAACGTGCACATCCGCGCCGGCGAGATCGTCGCGATCATCGGCACCGCAGGCAGCGGCCAGCGTGCGCTGGCGGAGGCCGCCGCCGGCGTCATCGTCCCCGCGCGCGGAACCCGCACGACGACCGAGCAGGTCGCCTACGTCCCTGAGAACCGTGACCGCGCACTCCTGCCGGCCCTGCCGGTACGGTGGTCAGCAGTGCTGGCGCGGCTCAAGGAGCCGCGCTTCACCCGCTTCGGGATGCTCCGCACCGACGAGGTAACCGCCTTCGCACGCGCGCTGCTCATCCGGTACGACGTTCGCCCGCCCGATCCTGAGCTACCTGCGGGTGCGCTGTCGGGCGGCAACGCACAGAAGCTGGTCCTGGGGCGTGAGCTGGACTCCGCACCTGCGGTGGCGGTGCTGCACGCCCCGACCCAAGGCCTCGATCTCCGCGCGGCCCACGCCGTCCGGACGATCATTCTCGCCGCGGCCGCCGCGGGGACGGGGATCCTGCTGGTCTCGGCCGACCACGAAGAAGCGCGGGCGCTCGCGCATCGGATCCTCGTGTTGCGTGAGGGCCGGATCACCGGTGAATACACTGCTGAGGCTTACGATCATGCTGTTCACCAGCTCGTGGAGGCTCCAACGAGCGGCGGGCGGCCGACATGTTGAGGATCCGTCTGCTGGTCGGCAGCATGCTGCGCACCTACGCGGTCACTGCAGCCTGTGTGATCGGCGGGTTCGCGGTCGTCGCCCTGGTGGTCACGGCCACCGGTGGCAGCCTGCAAGCTGCGATTTCCGGCTGGGCCCGCGGTGCCTTCGGCACGCCGTACGCGGCCGTCCAAACCGTCGCCTATGCGGTTCCGCTGGTGCTGATCGCGCTCGGCGTGTCGCCGGCGCTGCGAGCGGGAGTGATCGCCGTCGGCGCAGAAGGCCAGATGGTCGCCGGCGGCATCGCCGCCACCGCGACGGTGCTTGCCCTCCCGGGCAATGCCTCGCCCATCCTGGCTGTGCCTGCCGGAATGCTCGCCGGCATGGTGGCCGGCGCAGCATGGTCGATGATCGCTGCCATCCCGCTGCTGCGGTGGCGCGTGAACGAGATTCTCAGCGCCTTGATGGCGAACTACCTGGCCGTGCAGCTGCTCACCTACCTTCTGCGGACTTCGCTGGCGGATCCGGAGGGATACTCCACCCCGCGCAGCGCCGACCTCCCGACAGCGGCACGGATCCCGTTCCTGCCCCTCCCCGGCCGGCTGACGGCCGGAGCCTTTGTCGTCGTCGCGTTGCTGGCGGCCGGGATCTGGTGGCATCGCACACGGGCGGCTCGGATCCTGGATATCTTCGCCGAGGACCGCTGGCTGGCCGCGCGGCTCGGGCTCACCCCCACGAACGCGATCCTGGGCAGCGTCGCCGTATCCGGAGCCGCCGCCGGGCTCGCCGGGTGGATGCAGGTCGCCGGACCGGACGGCCGGCTCACCCCGGGTATCGCCGGCGGGATCGCGTTCACCGGCCTGGTGGTCGCAGTGCTGGGACGCAATCGTCCGGTCCCCATCCTGGTCGCCGGCCTGATCATCGCCTCGCTGACCACCGGCGCCAACGGAATCCAGCTGCTGTCGTCAACGACACCGGCAGCGATCGGAGTTGTCACGCAAGGGGTCCTGCTGGTCACCGTCGCCCTTGCGATCGCGCTGTCCCAGCGGTCCCGCATTCGACGAGGTGCGGCGCATGGCTGAGCTGGTGGTCCTGCTGCTGGGCAGCGCACTCACCGCGGCTGCGCCGCTCATCCTGGCCGGGCTGGGAGAACTGGCGCTGGAACGGTCCGGGGCGGGGTTCAACCTGGGTATCGAGGGCATCCTGCTGTGCGGCGCGCTGGCCGGCGTGCTTGTGGGAGCTGCTGCCGGGCCGTGGGCAGGGGTTGCCGCAGGCCTCGGAGTCGGGCTGCTTTTCGGACTCGGCTACGCGGCCTGTGCAGCGCTGGGCGTCGACGTCGTCCTGATCGGCATCACCATCTCGATCGTCGGGGCCGGCGTGTCCACCTATCTCTTCCAAGTGATCGCACCGGCAGGGCGAACCAACATCAGCTCGCCACTGCTGCCGACGGTTCGCATCCCAGGCTTGTCCGAGCTGCCCGTCCTCGGGCCGCCGTTTCACGCGGTCAGCACCGGGTTCGTCCTCGCGGCCGGAATGGCGGCGCTGACCGCATGGGCTTTGCGCTCGACCCGGTACGGCCTGCGGCTGCGCTCAGCCGCCAACGCGCGAACGGCCGCTGCACAAGGCATTTCGGTCGCACGGCATCGCCTGCTCGCCGCGCTGATCGCCGGCGGACTTGCCGGGGTCGCCGGAGCGGTGCTGGCGATCGCGACGATCGGCACCTTCACCCCGCTGATGAGCGGCGGCCGCGGCTTTCTTGTGCTGGCGGTGGTGATCATCGGACGCCGGACCGCCGGCGGGGTGGTCGCCGGCGCTCTGCTCTTCGCCGGCATGGACGGCCTCGCGGTGCTGGCGGAGACCCGCGACCTGGGGCTGCCGTCGGAGGCATACCACGCGTTGCCGTACTTCGCGGCGCTGGTGGTGCTGTGCGCACACGCCCGGTGGGAGGCGAGACGAGCCGCCAAGATCGAGAAGGCGGTGACCTTGAAAGAATCCGTCCGATGATCGGGCACTCCCCGATGTTCCTGCTACCTGATCCCCACGTGAAAGGCGGTTCCATGACGGGCCCCGGCGACCTCTCCTCTGCCGCGCAGCTGTATGACTCCCTCGGGCAGGACTACGAGGACGCGTTCGGTGAGCAACCGGGAGTGGGGACCGCGCTGGCTGACTTGCTGTCACGGCTGGCGGGCGGAGCGCAGGTTCTCGACCTCGGCGCTGGAACCGGGCGCCCGGTCGCCGCGGCGGTCGCTGCGGCCGGGCATGATGTCACCGGTTACGACGTGTCCGAGACGATGGTGAACCTCGCACGCAGGCATGTTCCGCAGGCTCGCTTCGAAGTGGCCGACATGCGCGCGCTGACCTTCGCAGACGGGAGCTGGGACGTCGTGCTGACGATGTTCTCCATGCTGCAGCTGTCCCAGGCCGACCAGCGCGACATGCTTGGGCGAATCGCGCGGTGGCTGCAGCCGGGTGGGTTCCTCGTCTTCGCGACCGTGCCACACCCGCCCGGCTGCAACGGCCGAATCGGCGAATGGATGGGGCACACGGTGGAGACGTTCAGCTTCCCCGCACCGACGCTGCGGCAGCTCGTCGGCGATGTGGGGCTGCAGGTCGTCCGTGAGGACGTCGTCGAGTTCACTCCAGCCAGCGACCAAGCCGACGTCGAACCGCAGGTGTACTTGACCGCTTGCAAACCTGCGGTCGAGTAAATGAAGACCAGACGGCGTCACTGTCCGGCCTGGGCGGTAATCCTCGCCCAGTCGGCTTCGTAGAATTCGGCCACTCGCCGATCGATCTGCGAGAGCCGATCGATCGCGTCGTCGAACGTCGCGCGCGCGTTCTCGTACTGTTCGAGTTCGGCGAGGACCAGCGCCCGCTCAGCCAGAGCCTCGGCATGACCTTGGAAGTCTTCCCGTCGTCGGAACGCGGTGACCGCCTCGTCGCAGAACCGCAGGGCCGCGTCCAGATCGCCGGCCGTCCGGTACGTACGTGCCAAGGGGACTGCTGCGACGCCCATACCATGGTAGTCATCCTGGGCGCGAAGGATCTCGAACGCGGCTAGCCCGTGCTGGATAGCGAGCTCCAGCCGGCCCAGCTCGCGATAGGCGCTGCCCAGGTGAGTGCGAGCCAGGGTCTCGCCGACCCGGGCCGCGACCGCTTGTGCGACGTGCAGGGCTTGTTCGCACAGCTGCGCACTGCGCTCGTAGTTGCCGCGCTTGAATTCGATATTGCCCTGCTCGATGTAAGCGAACGCCACGAAGCGAGTCAGCGTGCCCCGACACACCTCGATCGCGCGACTGGTCAGCGCGTGAGCGCGGTCGAGGTCCTCCGGGTTCCCACGCCGCAGATAACCTTCGGCCAGTTCCTCAGCCGCCTGGGCGATCCGCAGAGACTCCCCGGATTTCTCCGCCGCGTCGACGGCTACCTCGAAGGACTGGATCCACACCGCCACCGGACGGTGGTGGATGTAGAAGTCGAAGCACTCCACTGGAATCCGCCACGCGGCGAACAGCATGCCGTGCTCCCGGGCGAGCTCGGCGACACCGGTGATGGTCGGCAGTTCCCGCAACGACCAGGCGTATGCCGCCTCGAAGTCCCGGAAGGTCGGCGGAACGACCCCGTCCGGTGGCGGGTCGAGCCGGATGTGGTGTTCAGGTCGTTCAGGGGTGATCGCCCAGGCTGCATGATTCACGGCGTGCAGGTACCAGTGGACCACGCGGTGGATTGCTCCTGCGCGCTCCTCGTTCCATTCCGGCCGCCCGGCCTCTTCGGCGGCGTAGTCGCGCAGCAGATCGTGCAGCCGAAACTGGCGCGCGGGCAGGGCCTGCAGGAGCGATAGCTGAGCCAGTTGGTCCAGCACACGGAACGCGTCGTCGGTGGCGATGCCTGCCAGCGCCGCCACGGATTCGGCGCTGAACTGCACGCCCGGGTGCAGGCCGCACATCCGGAACACCTGTGCCTGGGTGGGACTGAGCTGGTCGTAGGAGTAGCTGTAGGCAGCGCGCACCCCGATCGTCTCGTCGTCGTCGACCTGCAGCTCCAGGGCGCGGTGAGCGAGCATCTCGGTGTGCTGCCCGATCGTCAGGGTGTCGTTGCCGGCGATGCGTTCGGCGGCGATGGTCAGTGCCAACGGCAGGAACGCGCACAGGCTGGCCAGCCGTGCCACAGCCTGAGGCTCGGCCTCCGCGCGTTGGTCTCCGACGAAGTTGCGAATCAGGCTGGCTGCGTCGTTCTTGCTCATCGCTTGCAGCGCGATCGCCTCCGCACCGGAGTTGATCACAAGGCCAGACAGACGGACTCGGCTGGTAACCAGGACCGAGGTTCCGCGGGATCCGGGGAGGACCTCCGCGACCTGGCGGGAGTCGCGGGCGTTGTCGAGCACGATGAGCACCCGGTGGTCGACGTTCGCGCGATGCTCCAGCTGACCGCGCAGCAGTGCCAGCTGCATGTCCGGATGAGCGGGAATGCGGTCGTCGTGGACGCCGAGCCCGCGCAGAAGGCGCTCGAGAGTCTCAGGTGCTTCTGCCGGCTGGCGCCGATCGAATCCGCGCAGGTCGGCGTACAACACGTGATTGAAATCGTCCTGGTGGCTGTTGGCCCACCACCGGGCCAGTGCTGTCTTGCCCACGCCGGGAGGCCCGAACACGAATGCCACGGTGGACCGGTCAGGGTATGCCTCGTCGATCAGCGTGCTGGTCAGGGTCTGCAGCGCCTGCTCACGACCTACGAATTGGGGCGGCTTGGGCGGCAACCCCGCGTACGGCTCCGACCGGGCGAACTCGGCAAGCGTCACCAGCGCACCGCGGGCGCCGAGCACCTCGTCGATCGCCTTGGCTGCTTCGATGGTGGGCGGCAGCTGTCCGAGCTCCATGCGGCTGAGGACGCTGTAGGAGTAGTTGACCAGCTGGCCGAGCGCCCGCAGAGTCATCTTGGGCTTCTGCAGCCTACGGCGCCGTCGCATCGCGGCGCCGAATTGTTCCACGGCGCTGAGCGGTCGCTCGCGCGCCGGCTCCGGGTCGCTCCGATCAGACGAACGCGGCATCACACCCCCTCAAACAGTCCGCACCCGATCGTGCCACAACGGTGATCAACACAGTGCCACCCAGGAAAAACTACCCTGTGTAGCAGCGGGCTACACCTTTCGCGGCGGAGCTGTGCGAGGACAAGCTGTCGTCGGTGTGCCGAGCGGGCGAGGACGGCGAACATCGTCACGGACATGTGCAGCGCGTACTGCTCGGCTCCCACGTGAAGATCATCGAGAAAGGCGTCTCGCTGTTCTGCGGTGATCCGCTCGGCCCGGACCGCAGTGTCGGCCAGCATTCGCACGAAAGACCAGTTGAAGCTCGTCCCATCCTGGTGGAGTGCCTGCGAGCCGACGTCCTCGATCTCCAGCCCGGCCTGAGCCAGGTGACCGCTGATCTTGCGCCCTGCGTACGGGTCCACGGCCGCGTCCAGCGTCGAGCATGCCACCGCTTCGCCAACCACCCGGTCGCCCGGGTACAGGATCGTCGTCCCCGAGTCGGTGTCCAGTACCGCAGCTCGGCCTCCGGGGCGGAGCACCCGGGCTACTTCCCGCGCCACCTTGCTCGAGTCGGCGAGATGCTGGAAGACCCGCTCGCACCACACAACATCGACGCTGCCGTCGTCGAACGGCAATGACAGCGTGTCTCCGTCGATGAACCTGGCGGAGCGCGACCGCTGGACGGCCACGGAACGTAGACCGGGGTTCGGCTCAACTCCGATGGCTTCTCCGGTCGCTTCCGCCAGCCTGTGCGTCTCCGACCCGGTGCCGGCACCGATATCGATGGCCCGTTCACCTGGCCGGACAGCGAGCGCCCGGTGGGCCCACTCGCGTAGGCGCCGGACGCCGTGGTTGCCGGCGTGCCAGTCGAGCATCGCAACGACGTCGTCGACCTTTCCGGCCTCGCGCGAACGCGGCGCGCTCGTTCGGCTACGGATGGCCACCCCACCGTTGTGTTAGTAACCATCACGTCGTAACGTTCACGCATCCGTGCTGGGCTCTGCCGCCGAGCCGGGTCAAGGTTCGCGCTTCCCGAAAGGCCTCCCGTGAGCAGCAAGACCACCCGGTCTGCCCCTGGCTCGACCGACCCCTTCGCCCACGTGCCGGAATTCGCCCTGCGGCTGTTTCGCACCGAACCGGTCGCAAGCACCGTGCGTCGATGGCACGAGCTTCGCATTCCCGGTCCATTCCAGAGCCCGGAACTCATCGTTGCCGCTCACCGCGCACGCGACGCCATGGCGCCGCTTCCCTTCACGGAGGAAGAGGCGCTGGCTCAGCGGGACGAGCGCCGGGAAGCGCTGCTTTCGCCTCACCTTTCAAGCTGCCACGTCGTGCTCTACGAGGAGGCATTGCATCGGGTGGCTGCGTGTCTGGGGCCCGACGTCGCATCGGCCCAGGCTCGCTTTCTCACCGAAGTTGTCGACAGGCGCGCCACCTGGTGCGATGCCAGAACGAGCGTTGCGATCCTGCCCCGCGCCTCGCGACTGCTCTTCGCGCCAGGCGATCTCACGATGCTGACATTCGCGCCCGACGCCAGCGAGCAGGACTTCATCTACAGCGAGTACGAATTCGGCATCGCAGGCGGGGTCGACGCGAACTACGTCACCGACCCTGCGCTGCTGGCCAGCGCCAACGAGACGTGGAAACGGCTGACCGGCTACAGCCTCGATCCGGATAGCACGCGGGAACTGCTGACCAGACTGCCCGGATCGACGGGCTAAGCGGCTTTCATGAGCTCACAGAGCTCCACTGGGACCGGGGCATCCAGGGCGTTTCCCCTGGATGCTGCACCCGAGCGGAGGCGGGCCAAAACGCGGGGCCCCGGGCGTGCCGGCGAGGGAAGGCCCGCGCGCAACGGCGCGTATCTAGGCCACGCCGCGAGCGACCGGCTCGCCCGCGGCTGGGTCCGCCGCGACTGCCTCGACGGCGACCACCGCGGCCACAGCGCGCCGACCGGTTCGAGTTGGCCGAGCAGCACGCGACCGCAACCGTGACCGCGCAGGTTCGCCAACCGGTCTGAGTTCTGGCCGACAACCACTTGCGCGCAGCACAATCTCGGCTATCGGCATTTTCATGGGTTCAGGGAGCTACTTTTAGCTTCGTCACCGTATGAGCTAGTCTGCATGGCGTCGAGCGGTGCCGGAACGGGAGAATCACCCATGAGAGTCGCTGAGATCACGCCTCGTCAGCGCGCGGCAGCACAGCGGCGGGGTTCGTACGTTTTTTACTGTGGAGCGGTAATCGGTGGCCAGGTAGTGATGGCGCTTGCCGGGAACCGTTGGACACACTGGATACTGGCGGCTGCGGCTCTGGTTGGGCTGCTGGCGTTGCTGACAGTCCGACCATTCCCGGCGTTTGCGAACTGCCGGATCTGCCTGGTCGTAGTCCCGGGCGTCATCGTTGGCGCAACGTTCCCACCCACGCTCCATTCTCAGTCCACGCCTTGGCTATGGGTAGTATTCGGCTCTGCAATCCTCGCAGCCATCCTGATCTCTGGAAATCATTTGTCCGCCTGGGACAAGCGTTTGAGCCCGGCCGATTTGGCGCAGTCCCTTCCCCGGTCGATCGATCGCCACGCAGTTGACAATTTGGGCTGCACTGGCCTCCAGCACAACACAACAACGGCGAATCAACCACCTGGGACATGACCTGCAGCGTCGGCGCCCCGGATGCTGGCGGACGGTCCTGCGGGAGTCGCCGCGTCCACGCAGGCCTCCGTCACTCTCTCGGCGATGTCCGTCATGTGCGAGCAGGAGAAGGGGCGGCCGAGCCGCATTCCGGCGGGCAGCTGCTGGGCAGCCCAGAACGCGCGAGCGATCGCCGATCTCCCGATGTCGCAGGTAGACCAGCGGTAACCCGGGCGGTGGTTCAGCGCGGCGAGGACCAGCACCGTCCCGAATCGGCGAAGCCGGTAAGGCGGCTCCACCTCGATCCGGGTGATGACGCCGCGCTGGTCGATGCCGCACAACTGCATGCTCAGGACGGCGACCCGCTGGCCTCGCAGCTCGAGCACGAGGTCCCCGACCGCCGTCGGACGGTGTGGCGGGCGCGCTCGGACGACGAGCTCGGCTCGGTTGCCGGGGTCCTCGCCGAGGAACCGCACGTTGACCTCGAGCCACGTCGCGCGGTCGAGGTGGGCTTCCAGGCACGAGTTGCAGCTGGTGGTGTGCAGGCTGACCGAGTGGTCGAAGCCGGTCGTCTGTCCGCTGATCGCAAGGTTGTGCTTGCGGTTCAAGCAAGTGATGTGCGGACCTGAGGGCCGGACCGGCAAGCCGCTGTCGATGGCGGGACTGTGCCCGCCTCCCTTGAGCGTGATCACGGGTCACGCCGGCGGGTCAGCGGAAATCACGGCTACGGCCGGCGAGTGCGCGCAGGTCCAAGGAGGTGACCTGGTCGGCGATCAGGGACGCGGCGCCCTGCGCGACCTGGGCTCGGCCGCGCACCACCACAGCCGAGCTGGAGCGCAGGACTTGCTGGAACCGGGCCCACGTGGTCGTGTGCACGATGACGTTGGTCATTCCGGTCTCGTCTTCGAGGTTCAGGAACGTAATGCCGCCAGCAGTTGCCGGGCGCTGCCGGTGGGTGATCGCGCCGCCGACCAGCACCCGGGTGCCGTCGACGACGTCGAGCAGCTGTCCCGCTGCCACCAGCGGGACACCCGCCGCGGAGGCGAGGTTCTGCAGGTGATCGCGGACGAACCGCATCGGGTGCAGATCGGGAGTGATGCCGGTGGCCCACAGGTCCGCGGCCGCGACCTCGACGGCCGACATCCCCGGCAGCGCCGGGGCGTCGGTGCCGGTCACCAGGCCGGGCAGGTGCCCGGAGCGGGTCCGGGCCGCGGCTCCGGCGGTCCACAACGCGCTCCGGCGGTCCAGCCCATCATCGAGGCGGGTGAAGCAGCCCGCTGTCGCGAGGGCCTCGGCGACCGGGTGGGCCAGCTGCACCCGCTCGGTCAGCTCGGCGATCCCGGCGTAGGCGCCGTGGGCCTCGCGCTCCGCGACGATCGTCGCCGCCAGGTCGGCGCCGACCTTCCGGATACCGGCCAGCCCGAGCCGCACGGCGACACCGCCCGTCGAGTCCGGCGCCGGTTCGAGCGTGGCGTACGCGAGCGAGAGGTTCAGGTCCGGCTCGCGGGTGATGACGCCATGCCGGCGGGCGTCGGCGACCAGGGACTGCGGGGAGTAGAAGCCCATCGGCTGCGCGCGTAGCAGCCCGGCGCAGAACGCGGCCGGGTAGTAGCGCTTGAACCAGGCGGACGCGTAGACCAGCAGCGCGAAGGACATCGAGTGCGCTTCGGGGAAGCCATAGCCGGCGAAGGCGTGGATCTGCTCGAAGACCCGCATGGCCACGTCCTTCGGTACTTCGTTGGCGGACGCTCCGTCGAAGAACCGCTTGCCGAGTGCGCGCATCTTCGCGTCCGAGCGCTTGGCGCCCATCGCGCGGCGCAGTTGGTCGGCCTCGGCCGCGGTAAATCCCGCGACGTCCCGCGCAAGCTGCATCACCTGCTCCTGGAACAGCGGGACACCGAGCGTGCGGTCCAGCGCCGGCGCGAGGCTCGGGTGGGCGTGCGACCAGGTCTCCTCGTCGTTGCGGCGCCGGATGTAGGGATGCACCGAGCCGCCCTGGATCGGTCCCGGCCGGATCAGCGCCACCTCCACGACCAGGTCGTAGAACTTCCTCGGTTTCAGCCGGGGCAGCGTGCCCAGCTGCGCCCGGGACTCGACCTGGAACAGTCCGATCGCGTCGGCTTCGCAGAGCATGTCGTAGACGGCCGGGTCGGCCAGGTCCAGCTCGCCGAGGTCGACTTTCCGGTCGTGGAACTGGTCGACGAGGTCCAGGCAGTACCGCAGCGCCGAGAGCATTCCCAGCCCGAGCAGGTCGAACTTGGTCAGACCGATTTCGGCGCAGTCGTCCTTGTCCCACTGCAGCACGGTGCGGCCCGGGGCGGTCGCCCACTCGACCGGGACGATCGCCGAGACCGGCCGGTCGGCGATGACCATGCCGCCGGAGTGCACACCGAGGTGGCGCGGGGTGTCTTCCAGTCGGGCGGCCAGCGCGAGGACGTCCTCTGGGATGCCATGCTCGGCATCGCCGGCGGCGTCGGTGACGTGGCGCCACCGGTCTGTCCGCTTGGCGAAGGCGTCCTGTTGACCTGGGCTGTGTCCGAGCGCCTTGGCGGCGTCGCGGATCGCCGAGCGGGCCCGGTAGGTGATGACGTTGGCGACCTGCGCGGCGTGCAGGCGCCCATGCTTCTCGTAGACGTACTGGATGGCCTCCTCACGCCGGGCGGATTCGATATCGACGTCGATGTCCGGTGGCCCATCTCGCTCCGGAGCGAGGAATCGTTCGAACAGCAGCTTCCAGCGCACCGGGTCTGCGTTGCAGATCCCGAGGGCGAAGCAGACCGCGGAGTTGGCGGCCGAGCCGCGGCCTTGGGCGAGGATTCCCCGGCGCCGGCAGAACTCGACGATGTCCCACACCACCAGGAAGTAGCCAGGGAATCCGAGCTGCTCGATGATGCGCAACTCGTGTTCCAGCTGCGCGTACGCCGCCGGTGCCTCCGCCTCGGTCCCGTAGCGGCGGGCAGCGCCCTCGAACGTCAAGTGCCGCAGGTACTGGGCTTCGTTCGCGAACCGCTCCGGCACCGGGAACGGCGGCAATTTCGGTGCGATCAACTCCAGGTCGAACGCGCATTCCACGCCCAGCTGCGTGGCCCGGCCGACCGCGCCTGGCCAGCGGCGGAACCGATGCCTCTGTTCCTCGCCCGAGCGCAGGAACGCCGCGTTCGCGGCCGGCAGCCAGCCCTCCAGCTCCTCGATCGAGCGCCGTGCGCGAATCGCCGCCACTGCGCCGGCGCGGCGGCCGTCGGTCGGCGCGGCGTAGTGGACGTTGTTGCTGGCGACGGTCGGCAAGCCGAGCTCGCGCGCCATCGCGGCCAGGGTGTCGTTGTAGGTCGAGTCCATCGGGTCGCCGTGATCGATCAGCTCGACGGCGACGTCGTTGCCGAACCGGTCGACCAGGCGGGCGAGCTCGTCGGCGGCAGCGGCCGGGCCGCGCTCGGCGAGTGCGCGCCGGACGGCGCCCTTGCGGCACCCGGTCAGGACCTGCACGTGCCCGCGCAGCCCGTCGACGACTTCGTCCAGGTTGTAGATCGGCCGACCCTTCTTCCCGGCCAGCTGGGCGTGGGAGATCGCCTCGCAGAGCCGGCCGTAGCCCTCGATGCTGCGGGCCAGCACCAGCAGGTGCGTCCCGACCGGGTCTGGCACCCCGTTCTGGGCGTCGGGTAGGTCCAGCGACAGTTCCGCGCCGTAGCCCACGCGGACTCCGAGTGCGCGTGCGGCCGTGGCGAAGCGGACCGCGCCGTACATGCCGTCGTGGTCGGTCAGCATGAGCGCGTCCAGCTCCAGCCGCGCGGCCTCTTCGACCAGTTCTTCGGGGGAGGAGACGCCGTCGAGCCAGCTGAAGTAGGAGTGGCAGTGCAGCTCGGCATACGGCGCCCGGATCCGCTCGCCGCCGTCATCGCGGCCGCGGCCGCGGGCGGCGCTGAGGTCGGCCGGTGGCAGGTAGCCGTCGCGTTTGCGTGACCACGCCGGCGAGTCCCCGCCGTCACCCGCTGCCGCTGCGGCGCGGCCGGAGGCGATCCTCTCCAGCTCCGGCCATGGCGTTCCGGCCCCACCGTTGAATACAGACACACGTCACCCCGCGCTACCTGGGCACCGCGGGGAAGACGGGCCGAACGATCCACGCTACTCGAACATCCGTGCGAGCGCGTTGCTATCATGGCCGCGACCAGCAACAAATGCAAATTCAGGTTCGCTCGACGCGGCCAAACGAGTTACACAGGGAGGTCACGCGATGCCGGACACCACCGACCTGGTCAACCAAGCAGTCGAGCGGATCTGCGCCGCCGCCGACGCCGACGGGTTCACCGCCAGTGCGGCCATCGACGTCGTGCGGGCGTTGCACGCCGTCCGGACGGGCAAAGGCACCGGTGACGTGAACCTCACCGGGGACCGCCGGCGGCTGGCTCATGTCGTCGGTTCGGCAATGCACGACCATCGCTTCGATCCCGACCAGCTGCGCCAGGAGGTTATCGCCAAGCTCGCGCCGAATCAGGCTGCCATCCGCTGAGCGAAGCCGAGATCATGCGGTGAGACCGAGCCAGTCCGCATAGGAAACGAGATCCGGGTTGGAGCGGCGGTGCAGGCTGACCAAGACCGCCGTGGTCTCCCGGACCATCGGGTGGTGCCGGGTCTGCTGCGGCGCGATTCGCTTGGCCTGTTTCAGCTCGGCCAGGGCGCCGGATCGGTCGCCGTGGATCAGGCGGGCGCGGGCGAGGTCGATGTGGTGGTGACCGCGTCGGGTACGCGGCATGTGCCGGGACGGGCGCCAGTGCTGCGCGGCGGCGATCGCTGCGGCTCCGTCGCCCAGTTCCACGTGGGCGGCGACTTCGTGGGTGGCGGTGTTGGCGTGGCCGAAGGTCAGGCCGTAGCGCACCTGGTCGGCGCCGGGAAGCCGTCCTGCCAGCTCGCGGGCGGCAGCCAGGTGTTCCCGAGCGAGGTCGGCGTCGCCGGCGCGTGAGGCCAACGTGACCGACCGCAGATGCAGTGAGCCGCACACCACCAACGCGCCCATTGCGGGCTTGCGGCCCTGGAGTTCGTCGTCGAGTTCGGCCCGTGCGGTGGCCATCAGCCGCAGGCCGTGGGCGTAGTCTCCGGCTGACTGGAAGGACTGTGCTCGTGCCCATTGCGCCAGTCCGCCAGCAAGGGGGTCGCTGGTGCGTTCGGCGGCGTAGGCGAGTTTGTGCTCGATGCTCTCGGCCAGGTCTGGGTAGCCCAGCCGGTAGGTGAGTGTGTGAGCGGCGTGGTAGGCCGCGAGCAGCAAGGTGTTTGCCTGCTCGATGTCGCCGGGTCGGCCGTGGTGCCCGGCGGCGATCAGCTCGGGCAGCAGGGCCGGCAGCCGGGCGGCGAGCCGGCCGTAGCTCGCGGCCGACCGCAGCCGCACGAGGGTCTGCACGTCGGCGGCCAGGGCCTCCAGTGGGCGCGGTGGGACGTCATCGGGCAGGTCGTAGCAGCGCAGTACGGTCCGCAGTGCCTCGACGTCGCGGTGGATACGCTCGTCGTGGTGGGTCTCGGAGTAGGGCTGGCCGTGCAGGCGCTCGACCGGGACCCGCAGGATGCGGGCGGCCGCAGCCAGGAGGGCGTGGCTGGCTGCGCGGTCGCCGACCTCGACTTTGGACAGCAGGCTCAGCGATACGTGAGCGCGCGCGGCCAGCTGGCGTTGGGTCAGGCCGCTGCCCTTACGCAGTACGGCGATGGCTTGGCCGGCGGACAACGGCAGGTGTTCGCACACGGTCGCTCCTTTCATCCGAGCCTCCAGAGTAGGGCCGAGGGGGCATGCCGCGGCAGTTCTTTCACCGGGCGGCGCACGTTGCGGTGTGCAAGCCGTGTGCAACTTCGCCGATGTCAGCCGTGGTGCTCTTTCGGGGTACGGATTCGTTGCATACCAAGGGAAGGACACGTCTGATGGCAACATCGACGACGATGCCGGATGCCGCGGCGGTGGGCGACCGGGCCGCGGAAATTCTGCGGGCGATGCAGAACCACGCCGGCTACGAGCGGCTGACCAGCAGCTCGATGAAGTACAGCTCCTGCTGGGCCACGTTCACCGGCTACCCGCTGGTGAGCGAGTGGGACCTCGACCGCGACGCCGCGCCGCTGCTCGAGGAGGCCCTGCGGGTGCTCGCATTGAAAGCCGCTGTGTTCGAGCTGACAGACGGCGACGAGGCTGCGGCCGAACTGCTGGTGCCGGCGCCGGTCGACGAGATGATCCACGCCGTGCTCGCGCAGTTCACCGTGATGACCGGGATGCAACGGGACCTGGGGCTGGCCTTCCCGCACGCCACAGAGCTGGAGCGCTTCGACTACAGCCGCGGCTGCGTCACCGACACCTACTACGCCGCCGCCCGGTGGGGCGAGCAGCCGCTGCGGTACTGGCTGGACTCGGCCGAGGTCGACCGCCGCCTGGCGATCCTCAACGAGCACTACCAGGGCGCGGGGTTCGACCCGAACGGCCGCAGCCACGGCCACACCTTCGACGCGACGGCGCCCACCGCGGCCTGAGGGATTCAATCGCGGTGGGCGAGCTCGTAGCTCAGCACCCGGCGCAGGGCCGTTGTGACTGCGTCGGGTGCGAACCGCTGCCCTGCCGCGTGCTCGGCCGCGCCGACCGCGTCGAACAGCTCGTCGGACGGGGCGACCCGCAGCACCGCGACCAGCCAGCCTTCCAGGTCGGTCTCGTCCTCGGGCATCACCAGGGCTGCCGCGCTCGGCGCTGGCCGCTCCTCGTCGTCGGTGAGCACCGGCTGGTCGCCGGAGAGGTACTGGCCGGGCGCCATGCCGATACGAAACGGGTGCACGCACACCCCGGCTTTGGTGCGGACGTCCACCCGCCAACCGATCGACCGGTCGAGCCGGTAATCGGGGCCGGGGCCGTCAACGACGTTGAACTGCCCAGGGCCGAGCCCGCACCGTGCAGGGCACACCACGCAGGCGTCCTCGCCCCACCCGTCCGGCTGGTCATCCACCCGCTCAAGGATACCGGGAGGAATCCGACATGACAGTGCTGACGCCACCACGTCCCCCGATCGTCGACCTTGCCCTGGCCGACGCCCGCCGTTGGTGCGCGGGTCAGGTCATCGACGATCGCCCGGCGCTCGCCCACGCAGCCCGGGTCGCCGTGATCCTCGGCGAGCACGTCGCCGCACCAGCCCCGGAACTGATCGTGGCGGTACTGCTGCACGACAGCCCGGAGTTCGCGCCCCGCGACCTCGACCTCGACTCGGTGCTCGTCGGCCGCTATGGATCCGAGGTGACGCGCATCGTGCGGGCCCTGGAGACCGAACATCAGGCCCTCGACACCGACCACCCGGTCATCTCGGTGGACGACCTGCCGGTGCTGCTGGCCAGCACTGCCGACAAGATCGTCGCGTTGACGTCGCTGACGCGCCGGGCCGAGAAGTCCGGCGACTCCTCGGCCTTCTTCGCCGCTCGGCCTGCGTTGGTCAGCCTGCTTGCGCACTTCGCGGCATTCGCGGATGCGGGCGCCGGTCGCGTGCCGGCGAGCATGACTCGGCAGCTCAGGCACGTTCTGGACATCCTGGTCGAGGCCGCGCGCGGGGAATGCTGATGGACGGCTTCGTGCGCGGTCGCCAGCGTCTGGCCGTGCTGGGCGCTCTCGGTGAGACGGACGTGGTCGCCAGCGACCCCGTCCGGATCTGGCGGCTTTCCGGTGTGGAACGGCTGCACCGCAGCAATGGGTCGACCGTGGTGTTCAAGTACGCGACGGAGCCGTTCCTCAACGAACACGTCGTGCTCGCCGATCTCGCTCGCCAGGGTGTTCCGGTGCCCGCGCTGCGGGCGGCCGTCGTTGTCGACGGAATGCTCGGCATGCTTCTGGAAGACTTGGGTGACCCGGTCCGCGAGGCAACCGAGCACGACGCCGCGGTGGCGGCGGTCAGCTTGCACGACGCCGCGGTGCCCGCAGGGTTGGACCGGCTCGGCGAGCGGGAACTGGCCGCGCTGCCGGGTCGAACCCTCGATCTCCTGGACCAGTTGCGGGCCGCGGGCCGGTACGGAAGCGCCGACGACCTACGCCACCAGCTCGTCGCGCTTGACCCGGTCGCGGCCGACCGCGCCCGCGGTGCCGAATGCCCTCCGTTCGGGATGTGCCACGGCGAGCTGCACTCCAGCGCCTTGCACATCGGCACCGGCGGCTGGCGGCTTCTCGACTTCGCCATGGCCGTGCACGGACCTGGGCTACTCGACCTCGCCGCTTGGGCCGGTCTGCGGCCACCTGCCGACCCGATCCACACCCGGACGTACATCGAGCGGTACGTGCTCGCCGGCGGACACCCCGACGCGATGGCCGACCGAGGCGGCCTGCCCGCAGAGCAGTGGGTGCTGGGCTGGCATCGGGTCCAGGCCGCACACTGGCTGCTCGAATGCGCGGCGATCGGGATCGACGCGGCCGACACCGACGACGGGCACCTCACCGCTCTTCGTCGTCAACTCACCGGCGCCTGCGAGCTGCTCGGTGCCCTGGGCGGCAGCCGATAGCCGGTCAAGACCGCGGACACGCCGCACCGATCCGGTCAGCCGGCAGGCCGTCGACGGCGATGCGCTCAACCATGGTGACCGCGGCGTCGCCCTGCTCGGCCACGACCCACTCCGCCTGGGGGCCCGCCAACGGGCTGCGCTTGATCACAGCACCGGCGAGCCGGACCCGGCACGTCCCTCGAAACGGCTCCTCCGGAGGCAGACGGCTTCCTGTCGCACCAGCTCACTGCGCCGCATCCGCGATTCCGAGACGACGCCGATCAGGCATGCGCGCTCCGTGGCACGGGCCGCTGCGTGTCCAGATGCATGCCGGAGAAGCCCCTGCGGTTCAACCGCCTTCGATTGACGGTCACACGCGTCGCGGTGGTCTACTAGGACTGCGCCGCGGCAAACTGAGATGTCTGTGCGTGCAGTGTCCAGGTAGGATCGCGGGTTCCTCCGTCCATCCCGCGAAAGGTGGGGCATGGCGCAAAAAATCGTCGTGGAGCTCGTCGATGACCTCGACGGTAGCCAGGCCAACCAGACCGTGAAATTCGGTCTGGATGGCGTGATTTTCGAGATTGACCTGAACGACGAGCACGCCGAGGACCTTCGCACCGCGCTAGCTCGCTACGTTGCAGCTGGTCGCCGCACCCGCGGCGCCGGAGCTTCACGCCCTGCAAGATCCTCCTCTGGCGGCGGGTCAGCGGCGCCTGTGAGCACCGACCGGGAACGCAACCGCGAAATCCGAGCCTGGGCACGAACGAACGGCTTCGAGGTCGCGCCACGTGGCCGGATTCCGAAGACGGTGCTCGAGGCGTACGACGCCAAGGACCAGCCGGCGGCGGCTGTGACGCCGACGCCCGCTTCGCCTGTACGGAAGCCCCCCGCCCCAACCCGTGCTCGTGCACCACGGAAAACGACGACAGCGGCCACGCGTCGCCGCCAGCCAGGGAGGAAGCCCGCTGCAGCCCGCCGTTCCGGTTGAGCAGCAGACGACCTCGTGATTCACGAGCCGACTGAACTTCCCGTGGAACGACCGGCGCCCAGGGCTGGCCAGCAGGTCGGGCGGCAGATGTGGTGGAGGCGTCGCAGTGGGTTCACTGACCTGCTGCGAGTCGTCGCCGTCCCGCTGCGTTTCTCGCTTCGCGGTTTCGTTCTTATCCATGCCGTTGATGAAGCCGTCGCTAATTCGTCCGATCGCCACCTCTCCGGTTTCTGTTAGCCGCCTCCAAGGCTGAGGCGGTGTCAAGCGAAAGTCTCGTACAAGTTACGGATTTCTTCATCTCGGACCAGGCGCTCACGCGATCGCGCCTCGCAGGTCCCGTGCGAGAGTCCGCACGATAAAAACCAGAACTGCGAAGATCGCAGCGAGCACCAGTAGAGTCCTACCACGACAACGTGTCACTTTCTCCCTTTCTTGTTTATCTGCAACGAGCCACACTGGCATGTGGTGTACTCCTCCGCCAACGCAACTACTGGACCGCCGTTGGTTCGCCTGAAGGTGGCCGGGCCGAGGTCATCCGAGACTTAACAACGACGACTGAGGAAGCTCGATATGAGCGCGCGGCTGTCATCGGGGTTGAGACAGAAGTGCCACTGCAGGTGTGCGAATTGCTCGACGTAGACCGGGGTATCCTTCGGGTCGTGGTGGCGTACGAGGGTGTCGCCAATGTTGGGCATGAACAAGGACCACTCGTCGTCGTAACTGACGAGCGCGAAGCTACACGACGGGATACAGGCAGCGGCCGGGTGTTCGAGGGGCAACACTGGAGTTTCCGGATTGTCCTGCCGACATATTCTTAGGGGCAAGACGTGAACGGAGATGTTGGACTGCTGGCTTATGTTGATCAAATGGGTCAGCTGGTCAGCGAATGCGGCGTATGGGATGGGCGCGTGAATCGCTCGCTCCAGCGCGCCTTGGTCGATGACGATGGTCAGCAGGGGGCCGTCCGGCCGTAGGAGTGTTTGTCGCGTGGCCAGAGTGTCCAAGTGTGCTTGTTGCTGGTTGTCCGTCGCGTGCTGAAAGCGCGCTAGCGTCGCGATGGCATAGGCAGGACGCACGAGGAGGTCGGGGATCGTCGCGAACTGTAGGTAGCAGATCTGGTCGGCGGCCTGCTCGTGTTCGTAGAATTCACGGGTATTCGCAGTCATCGTGTCGTGATACTTGCCGTCGAACGGGCCGGTACGGCGGCGGCCGGCGCGGGCTGAGGCCACAACTTGCGCGATGATGTCCGGGTCGCAGATGCCGCATGCTCGCAGAAAAGCTTCGGCGTCGGTGCTGGAGATCCCGACGTGGCCGACCTCGATTCGAAGTACCTTGGACTCCGACCAGTCGAGTCGGGCGCCGAGTTCTTCCCGAGTGAGGCGTGCGGCGTCGCGGCAGCGGCGCAAGGTCTTGCGTACGCGCAGGCGGTGCGCGAACGGGGTTGTGGGCGCAGTGCCGGCGAGGAGACCGTGGTGCGGGCTGGCTTGATTGAGGTAGTGCAGCGCGCTCACCCAAGACGCTCCTGTATGGCTTGTACCTCGGCGCGGCAGGCGTCGGCACGGGATCCGGACTCTCCTGCCAAGAGTTCCAGCAGATCGGTGCACGCTGCATCAGCGGCTTCGGCGTTGCCGGCCTGCTGCAGGGCGCGTGCCACGACCAGCTTGGCGTCGACCAGATGGCGGGTCGATCCGGCAGCTTCGAAGTAGCCATCGGTGCGCTGGATGGTGTCGAGGGCGCGACCCGGGTACCCGGCGGCGAGGTATGCCGTGGCGAGGTAGGTCAGCGAGCGTGCGCGCCCGGCAGGGTCGTCCGCGGCTTCCATGTCGGTGACCGACCGCTGCAAAAGTTGTACGGCCAGGACGGGGTGATCCAGGGCGAGGTGAGCCTGACCGAGTCTGCGGAGCCGAAGTGCGATGCTGCGCTGATCGCCGCACTGCCGGTCCAGCGCGAGCGCCGCTTCGAGGTCGGGGATCGCGTCTTCGGTGTGCCCGGCCTCGGTGAGGGCGCGGGCCCTGGTGGACAGCGTCATAGCCTGCGCCCAGGAGTCGTCAGTGTCTTGCGCGAGATCGACCGCTTTGTTGGCGGCGGTGATCGCGTCGTCGTGTTCTTCGAGCGAAGTCAGGGCGAACGCGGTGCGCGCGGTCATGACCGCGTCAAGGGCATCGCTGACGTCCAAGCTGGTAGTGCCGAGACCTTGGCTGACGACGATGTCCTCGAGGTGATAGCCGGTCCGTAAGGGATCCCAGACCGCCTCGGCGATTTCGACGAGGAGGTCGTCCATGCGGAGCTCGGCGGCGGCGTTGAGCGCCGCCATGATGTTTCGGCGTTCGCAGCTGAACCACTCCTGTGCGTGGGCCGCCGAGGTGTGCAGGTGGCGGGCGGCCCGCCGCTCGGTGAAGACGCGGGTGTAGCGGCGGGCCGAAGGCTTGATCGTGTCGGCGGCGCCGGCGGTCCGGTCGACGTACCAGGTGATCAGCTTGCGTCGCTGTTCGTCCCGGAGCGCCGAGCCGTCGACCTCGCCCCGCAGCCGCCTGGCGTGCTGGCGGACACTGATGTCCAGCGCATAGCGGCCCGGGCCGGTCTCTGTGACCAGATGCGCGTGAAATAGGCGGTGCATCGCGTCTTCGACCACGTTGAACGGCTGGTCGAGCACGACGGCAACCGCATCGACGGTAAAGTCGTGACCGGGGTGGTCAGACAGCAGCCGGTAGAGCTGCTGGGCCCGCTGGGGCAAGTTGTCGTAGGCCAGGTTCAACAAATCTCCAAGGCACGGGCCGCCAACGGTGAGAGTTTCGGCGGGACGGCGGGCGAGGATGGCCTCGAGGTCAACCGGAGTGGTGTGCTGGTGCATCGCGAGGAACGCTGCGGCCACGCACAGCGTCTGAGGATGTCCTGCGCAGTACTCCGCGATCCGGCGGAGCACGGACTTGGAGGCAGGCGGCCGAGTGCGCGGCTGGTAGGCGGACAGCAAGGTCGCGCTGTCGTCAAGGGGCAGTTCGGCCACAGCGTAGAGGCCGAAACCGTCGATGACGAGTTCGCCGAGCCGCAGGGTGCTGGTGGCCACGACGGTGCTGAAGTCCCCGCTCGGTGTCAGGGCGCGGACGTCTTCGGCGCTGGTGGCGTTGTCGATCAGCACCACGGCCGGCACATTCTGGATGGACCGCCGGAACGCGGCGCTGCGTTGGGCCAGGCCGGGCGGGATGTGCTCGGGAGCGACGCCGAGCACCCGGAGCCACTCCGCGAGGACCTCATGAACAGTGACCGGATGAGCACCTCCCGGCTGGAGTGCGGCGACCAAGCGCACGCGGCCCCGGGGTGCGTCGGGGCCGGCGAACCACGTCGCGGCGAGAGCGGTCTTGCCGCTGCCGGGCAGACCGTGCAGGAGGACGCGCGTCGGCCCCGGCGCACGGGCTTGTGCTCCCAACGCAACGAGGATGTCGGTGCGGTTCACCCAGATGGCGGGCGCAATCAGCGAGAAGCCGGCCGACGGGGTGGTCGATTCATGAGCCAACTGATTGGCCTCCCTGCGCGGCTCGCTGGCTGGCGAATGCGTTGATCCGCTCACTCGGGCAGCCTCATCAGAGGGTGGCTCAGAAGGTCAGTCGCGCGCGCCGAATAGATGGCGAACCGCGTGATCAGAACGTCCCGGCGGGCATCATCGACCTGTACGAGCTCTTTTTCTGTGTCCTCGAATGCTACGACTTCGCCGGCGACGGAAAACACCGAGAAGGTGGTCCCCTCGCCGTAGTAGAATCCGTCTAGGACAGCGATTGGCAATCGCCCGGAAGAGTGAAGCTTCCGTGCCCGCTCGCGCTGCTTCGCCATGATCGCGTCCGAGCCGGCCGGTCGCCGCAGGACCGACGCATCCACGATGATGGAGGTTTTCGGACCGCCGTCGATGTAGGCAGCGCGACGCATCGCGCGGGCCGCAATGGCGCCTTGGATTTCTTCAGCGGTGAAGCTGTCGTCGTACGAGCGCAAGACAGCCTCCGCATAGTCGGGATGCTGCACGGGGACGGGAAACGCCGAGGCGCTGAAAAACTGCGCGCTCTCTGCTCGGGCCTCGGCTTCGAACAACGCGACGAGTGCCGCCGGAAAGATTTTCCGGTAAGCGTTCCACCAGTCACCGGAGGCCTCGGACGTGGCGTGGTCGTTCGTCATGGCGATCCTTTCGTCAGATTTCGCTACAAGGTAGGTTTGCTAGGGCTTTCAAGCTCGGCGGGAAGCGGCTGGTTTCGGACAGGTCAGCACGCTGTCGGCGGATCCTGGGGCCGGAGGGCAATGACAGACCCGGCGGCCTGCGTGGGTAGTGGTCCTTCGGGGGCATCGAGATCTGGAGCGCCGTCACCGAAGTACTCGCCGTAGCGCTGGCCGCCACGGGACAGGCTGATCAAGCAGTGGTCGCTCGGGTGCAGTAGCGCCAAAGCCGTGCGGTGGCCGATCCAGCTGGTCTTGACGATGTCGTCTTGCTTGATCGTGATGGACAGCTCGCCGGCGCGGTAGACGCCGCAGTCGAACAGGAAGTTGAGGCAACCCTGCTCATCCGCCCCCGGCGGCACCGTCCACGTGGTGATCATCAGTTCGTTCAACGTCAGATTCAGATCCAGTTGCGCCCATAGCTCGCGACGGCAGATGTCTGCTGGGCCGTGGCTGGAGAGACTCCTACCTCCCGGGAAGCGCCAGTCGTCGCCGTCGCGAGGTTTGACCAGCAACCACTGTCCCTCGGTGTCGGAGACGAGACAGCGAGCGTCGAACGGTACATTTTGCGGCGCTGGGTTGTCGAGCGGAATCATGGTTGCTCCTTGATAGGCCAGTCGTGGTCACCGGCCGGGGTTGATCGGAAAGGGCTGATCGGTCTTGCCGGCGGGCCCTTCGGCCACAGGCCGACGAAGGTTTTGGCGTCATCGATCCACCGCGGAACGTCCTTGACAGAGACACCGATTCGGGTGGCGATTTCAGAGGGTGACATCCCTTGGCGATCGCCATTCCAGGAAGTCAGAATCTGGGCGTTCCATCGGATAGCGTGAGCCCCTTTCAGGGCGATGTCGCTGAGTAGGCTGAGCTCGGACTCCTCTCCTGGACCGCAGAGTTCATGTGCGTAGTGGTCTGTTTGCGAGAAGACGCGGTCCGAGACTCGAAGCATCAACGAGATCAACAGTTGGAAGAGTGTCACGCCCTCGGTTTCCCCGCTTGTGATGAAGCTTGTCAACGGGGACACGAGTGCACGGGTGGGACTCGGACAACACGAGATCGCGCGCCCGAAGTGAAGCAGCGCTCCGGCGAACCGCCACAGACAGTCGACGAACTCCGGCGACTCGATGGTGTAGCCGGTAACCGCGGCAGCATCCAAGATCGCCATGCTGCGCTCCAGAAGCATCTCCAGCGCGCCGAGGACATCCCACGCAGTGGGGAGTTGAGGCGGTGCAGCGAACGCGGTGGCGAGACACTGCGAGGTAGGTCTATTGCGGGTGGACACGTACTTCTCTTCCTTGCGAGTCAGGGGAGGACGGTGGGCTCGGCCCTGTTCTGCGGCGGGGCTACATCGCCGTTTCACGCCAGCGGCTGGTCCGGGCGCCGGCCGGACGGCGGCCGGACCACTGAGCGGGTGCGCCGGTGCTCACAGTTTCGCCTTCGCGGCCCGCGGACCGCAGCGTGTCGGTCGGGGAAGCCGTGACGTCGTCACCAGCCGAGCAGTAGAGCTGCGAAGGCAGCGAGCCCGGCCAGCACGTCGGCGGGAATCAGCTGTCCGGTGCGAACGTTGCGACGATGCTTGGCGTGGGCGACCGAGGCGACAAACTGGGCTTCGGCGGCCATGACCGCGAGCCGTCTGCGCGCGCGATCGAGGAAATACTGAGTGAGTTTCTCGGGCTCAACCGCCAGGATCGCCACCCAGCCAGTGTTGGCCTCGGTGATTTCGTGCCGCGGCGGCATGGTTGGGCGGATCGTGCCGACGCCCGACACGAACGTCGCCACGGTGAGCAGAATGAATAGCCCTCCGAGGATCCAGGCCAAGACGTGAGGTGTGCGTATCAGTGCGATGGTCAACGCCACGGCGCCACCGCCGAGGAGTCCGAGCGCAGCGACGAGCCCGTTCGCCACCTTGCTGGCGTGGAAAGTCTGCTCGTAGGCGAGGTTGGCGTCCCGCTCGGCGAGCTGCACCGCGATGTCGTACAGCACATCGTCGGTGAACTGCACGTTGGGGACCACGTTCGTAAGGCTGTCGACGGCCGTTTCGGCGATTCGATCGCCTGCGTCTGGCATCGTGTCGTCCTTCGAGGGGTCGTGTAGCTGCCGAACGGGCTACTGAAGGCGGCGCACTGTGTGGAAGCCGACGCGGACAGGTCGGCAATGCTCAGCCGAGCAGCACGGCCACGAACACGCCGGTGCTGAGAATCAGCCAGTCCAGAGTGACGACGGGGGCGACGTTACGACTTGTTCGCACCCGCCTAGCTCCGACGGTGCCCCCGATCAGCAGAGCGGCTCCAGTGGCGTAGGCGGGTAGGAACTGTGCGAGGTGCAAGCTGGCGGGGGAGCACCAACCGGTGCTGGCTTGGAACTGGCAGCGCACGTCGGCGAAAGCCCGGCTGAATCTGCAGAGGTAGAGACCGACCAACCCGGCGAGAAGCAACCCGATGCAATGCCGAATGAACGCTGCCACTGACAGAGGCCGCGCGGATGTCCCTGTGTGGCCGGGATATTGGGGCTCGCTCTCGCTTCCCACAAGTGATCCGGGTGCCCGATTGCCCCAGTGATGGCTGGCCAGCAGCGCGGTCGTCAACCCTGAAGTCATCTCGTCGCAGTTCCGGGTCGGCTGATCTTCGGTGTCGGCGGATCCGACGCCGAGGCGCATTCGTTGGCACAGCATCTCCTCGACCACGCAGTGGCGTTCGACCGAGATCGGAATGCCGGCCTGCTCGAAGTACATGGCAAGCCAAGCCCGCTCCGGTGAGTCATCGTGGTCGTTGGTGGTGATCTGGGTGAGGGCCAGGAGGCTGGCGGGCGGCGCCGCGTCAAGCAAAGCCAGGATCGCCGCGAGGTCATGGTCGCGTGGCCGCAGCACCGCAGTCGCCAGAATCCCGACCGGTTCGCCGCTGGCGAGCAGTTGAGCCACCATCGGGTGGCCGCCGAAGTCGCGAATGCCGTGGGTGTCCTGGTCGTGTTCGATCACCACGACCTGGGCACCCGCTGCGGACAAGATGCTCAGGGCGGACAGGCCAGCGGTGGTGAGCAGCTCGCCGTTGTCGATGCCGAGAGCCAGGAAGGCGCGGATCCCGCGGTCGAGCATCTCCTGGGCGGCGTCGCGACTCCAGCCGGCCGCCGTGATCGCCAGCTGCGGAAGTCGCGGGAATTCAGTCACGAGGCCGGTCATGAAGGTCCGGTCGCGCCCGGCGTCGAGGCTGCCGCCGCCGCGCAGCGCAACCGCGACGGCATCGAGACGCAGGCGGTCGACGTCGGCCTCCGCCCCTTCGGGAGTTCCCGATGCAGTGGCTCGAGTGGAGTATTTGCCCATCAACGCGGCGATGCGGGAGCGGTCGACATGCGGGCCCGGCACGTCGGGAACGCAGTGTGCCGCGGTCGGTATGAAAGGTTCGTTGAGGCGGCGGACTTCGCGACTGCCACGATCGTTGGTCATCGACTTGTGAGCCCCTCGGTGTCGGGTTCGTCGGCGTGGTCGAGGGCGTGAAGCGCGGCCTGCGCCCGGTCCAGCGCAGCCCCGCCAAGTTCCTGGAGCAGGTTGATTGCTTCGGTCAGGTGGCTGCGAGCCCTGTCAAGGTCGCCGGCTTCTTCGGCCACGGCGGCCGAGGCGATCAGCACCTCCGACTCGTAGGTGCGTGATCCGGTTCTGCTCAGCACTCGGCGCGCCTGGGTCAGCCGCTGCTCGGCCAGGGTGTGCCGCCCGGCTCGTGCGTCGATCTGGGCCAACCTGACTGCGGCGCGCGCTTGTCCCTTGTCATCCTCGATCGCGGTGAGCATCCGCAGCGCGATAAGGAGGTGGTGTCTGGCCTCGGCGTCGCGGCGGGCGCGCTGGAGCGCGTCGCCGATGAGCAGGTGCCGCGAGGCTACGCCGCGGTCGATACCCAGTTCCGCCTCGATGTCGAGGCTTGTAGTGATGAGGGCGATCGCCGGGTCGGTTTCACCGCGGGCCAGCGCGATCACGCCGAGTTGTTGCAGGGCAGCGGATTCGTTACGGCGGTCGCTCGCCGCACAGGCCAGCTCGACCGCGGCCTGCGTCTCCTGCTCGGCAAGGTCCCACTGTCCGAGGTCCAGGCGTGCCCGTCCCAGTTGATAGCGCAGCCGGGATTCGGCTACCTGGTTGCTGCAGCGTCGCGCGGCCGTGATCCCAAGGGCGTGCGAGCGTAGCCATTCTGGGTAGTGCTTGCGATACAGCAGCAGTTCCCACAGCGCCTCGCACAGCTGCCACGAGACCTCGTCGTGCCGGTCGGCGACCGCCTCCTCCAGTATGGCCAGCACGCTCGGCAGCTCCCGGGCCAGCCAGTTCAGGGCTGCGCCGTCGGAGGCGAAATGCGCCGGCTCGTCCCGCAGGTGGTCAGCGACGGGACTGACCCGCCAGCGCTGCGGGATGATAACCAGGTTGGCCCGGGTCATCTGCCGCAGGTACCACGCGGCAGCCCGAGCAACAACCTCGTCGCGTTGTGGGTCGTGCTGGGCGCGTGCGTGCAGTCGGACCAGGTCGTGGAAGCGGTACCGGTCGTTGTCGACCTCCTCCAGCAGGCTCGCGTCGACCAGGACTTGCAGCGCTACGTCCATCTCCTGATCGGCCAGCTGCACCACCGCGGCCGCCAACTCGATCCCGAACTCGGGCCCGGGAATCTCGGCCAACAGCCGGTACACCGCGGCCACGTCTGGCGGCAATGCGTGGTAAGACCAGTCGAACGTGACCGTGACCGGATCTGCCTCGCCCGAGAGCCGTCCGAGGGCTGCGAGCCGTGACTGTTCGCGGCGCAGCTGGGCGACCAGGCGCCAGACCGTCCACCGGCGGCGGGTGGCCAGGCACGCCGCGGCCACCCGCAGCGTGACCGGGAATCGGCCGCACAGTTCGGCCAGCTGCTCCAGAGAGGCTCGCTCGCTATCGGCTCGGCCATCACCGACCAACCGGGCCAGCAACGCGACCGCGTCAGGCTGCGTCAGCGGCGGCACCGCTACGTACTGTGCGCCGTCGGCGACCAGACCGTCCAGCCGCAGCCGGCTGGTCACCACCACCACACACCCCGCCGAGGTTGGAATAAGCGGCCGGACCTGGTCGGCCGAGACCGCGTTGTCCAGCACCACCACGAGCAGCAGCCGGCGCCCGGCCGTCAGCGTCCGGTACAGCCCGACCTGTTCGTCCAGCGTGGCCGGTACCTGTTCCGGGGCGACGCCCAGCGCGCGCAGGAACCGGCCCAGTACCTCCTGCGGGGGGAGGGCAGAGTCGGAGGAGAAGCCGCGCAGGTCGGCGTAGAGCTGCCCATCGGGGAACCGGTGGGCGTGCTTGCTGGCCCACGTCACGGCCAGCGCGGTCTTGCCGATCCCGCCGGGGCCGACCACGACCGCCACGCTTGCCCGCTCTTGCGGTTCACCATCCTGGCCAGTGACCAGCGTGTCCAGGCGCGCGAGCTCGTCGGTCCCGCGGATGAAATGCACCGGCACCGGTGGAAGCTGGCGAGGGCTGTGCAGCTCACCGGAGGTGTGATCGTTGAGGGTCATGGCCGCACGCATCCAATGCCGGCCAGGCACAGTGACGCTGCGGCCGTGCGCGGGTCGCCGAGGTCCGGCCAGGACGCGGTGTCGCTGATGCCGCTACCAAGTAGGTCGAGGCCAGCGGTGAGCGTCTCGAATTCGTCGCGGGTCCGGAGCACCATTGGAGTGGCGGTTGCGTCGTAGCAGGCAGCAGCTCGGCGGGCGTCGGCGGCCAGGTGCGCGTGCCGCGGATTCTCGAGATCGAGGCCGTCAACGGATGGGTGCGTCAGGACGATGAGGCTGCCGGGCGTCAGCCGGGTCCGGTAGTACTCGATGACGGCGGCGAGGTCGCTGCCGGCGGGGCAGTACTCGAGCAGGCCGGTGAGCAGCAGACATACCGGCTCCCGCAAATCGATCCACTCCACAACCGCCGGGCCGTCCAGAATCGTTGCGGGATAGAAGAAGTCGCCGATCTGGATGCCGACGTGGGCTGGTGGGTTGCCGCCGGTGACGTCATCGAGGATCACTCGTGCCATGAGCACGGCGAGAGGGTCGTTGTCGACGTAGACCACCTGGGCATTGCCGTGATCGGCGATCAGTTCATGAACTGGCTGGTGGGTCGGCATTCCTGCGCCGATGTCGAGGAACTGGCGGAGCCCGTCTTCTAGTGCGGTCTCGATCGCACGGGTCCGGAACTGCCGGTGGGTAGCGGTCATCGCGGGGGCTCGGCGCAGTGCCGCGGTGATCCGCTCGGCGACTATGCGGTCCAGCGCCCAGGTATGGGCGTCGTCGCCGAGCAAGGCTTGTTGCACGCGGAAGCTCGCAGGCCGGTCGAGGTCTTGGCCGGCCGGGCGCCAGAGGGCAGCAGGCTGCGGCCCGAACGCCGGCGGGCGGCTGGCAGTCATCATCGTGGTCCTTGGGGCTGTCATCAGTGGGCTCCCGCGCGCGGAATGCTGACGACCGGCATCGCTGCCGGGGCGGTGAGCGATGCCGATCGCCGGTAGCCCGTCCGCAGCTGTAGCACTTCGACGGGAGAGTGGTGGGCTCACGCCAGCTGGCGATCCCGTTGCCCATGGACTCCTGGGCGGGACATCCCGTGCACGGAGCGTGGTAGGCGACTTCTCGCTGCCGCCGCGGTCCGCGCTCCGTGCACCGGATGCTAGTCACCTGTTCGTGCTACTTCTTGATCGGAGTGGTGGGGTTGTCGTCGCCGAGGAACGTGTCGTCGTCACCGGGAAGCACCGTGCACCTCCTTCCTTGAATGGTTGACTGGTGGCTGACCGCGGAGCCGTCGAATCGGCCGTGGACCTTCGTGGGTTAGCGTCCTTCGATGGTGGAATCGGTGGGGACAAAGCCGGGCCGGTGGACCACCACGGCGGTCGCGTTGTCGGCTGCTCCGGCCGCTTCGGCCGCATCGACCAGTGCCTGGACGCAGACATCGGGATCGGCGAAGTGGCTGGCAACGATCTCGCCGATTCGTTGCGCCGACAGGCGGCCGTAGACTCCGTCGCTGAGGAGCAACACGACGGGTTCGACGATCTCGAGGATCGCGATGGTAATGGGCGTGGCGCGGGCGACGGTTGTGATGGGGACATGGTCATAGCCGCTGGCTACGTCCTCGGGCACTTCCTGCGCGCGCAACCGGTTTCCCTTGGTCGCGTCGACCGTGTGGCAGGTAAGCGTCCCCTCGGCGAACCCGTAGGCCCGGCAGTCACCGACGGAGGCGACGACGGCGGGCTGATCGGGGCGGATCGTCACCACGAGACCGACCGCGTCGTGGTGCGGGATTTCGACTGTACGGTCGGCGATCAGTTCAGTCGCGGTGAGCATTCCGTGCAGCGCATCGCGGCGTGCCGCTACCCGGACAGCGGCCGCTGCCAGGATTGCGGCGTCCAGGGCGATGTCGGCGTTGTCGCCGATGCCGTCGAACAACGCGATTCCCAAGGTGCCGACGGCGCTGCTGCGGGGGAATCGGTAAATGGCGTAGGCGTCGGCGTTGAATCGGCGACGGCCTTGGCCGGTGGCGCCGGCGGCCACCGCCGGTTCAGGGGCGAACTGGAGCACTGTTCTTGTGATCCTTCGGCTATTGGGACGTGTGGGGGAGGAGCAGTTCGATCAGCGGGGCGCGGCGGCCGGGCTGCCGGCCGGACGGTCGCAGCCGAGTTGGAGAACAGCGATGGCACCGGTGGCAGGTCGGCCGAGTGCTGACGACCGGCTTCGCCGTCGGGGCCGTGAGCGATGCCCGATCGCCCGCTGCTGTCACACATCGACGGGACGGAGCCGGGGTCATGTCGGCAGGAACTTGCGCAACCATGTGGAGTGGAGAAGTACCGGATTGGCAATGCCAGTGGTCTGCTCAACGTTTCCCGACGATGAGATCACTCCGACAAGACTGATCGCCGCCGGGTTATCAACACGAAACAGTCCACTGCCGCCGCTGCCGAAACCCCCTGCTCCTGCGGCCGCGTCGAAGCAATAGACGTAATCGGTTTGGATGAGAAACGGGCATCGGCCGTTGTCGAGGATCTCCGCTGGGGCGTAGCGGGCCACTGCAGCACGAGGCGGGTGTGTGCCGTCTGCGAGTGTGGTTGTCGTCCACACCAGAGCGCGAGTGGAGGTACCGGGCAGGACGGCCCCGAGGACGGCGACCGAGGTGGCGGCTACGGGCTGATCGAGGCGCAGCGCAGCGAAGTCGTGAGCGTAGTCCGGATACGTGAACTCCGGGTCGATGTCGATCTGGGTGATGGCGCGGACAGTGCCGCCGGAGGTCCGGTCGGCGGACCCGATCCTCACGCGGACCTGAGCCGGCGCAACCAGCCGCGGAACGTCGGTGTGGGCCAGCGGCGGCAAGGGTGTGAGGACGCAGTGAGCGGCCGTGAGCAGCCAGTTGACGGTGATGACCGTGGCGCCGCAGCCGCCCACACGGGTGTTTTCCAGCCCGTCGATGTCCAGCACAGCGGAAGCTGCAGTCACGAAGGGCTGCGCGGCCATGACGGCCTTTGCCGGGTCCGTGCGGGCGACGAGGGGATCGCCGTAGTCGCCGGTGCTGACGGCTGCCACGCAGGCCAAGACGCTGCCCACAGCAACGCGGACCCGGAAGCCGCGCCACGGCCCTTTTGCTGGGGCCTCTGTACTAAAGGCTTTTGGAGGGGAAGTCATCTAAAGGGAACGCTTTCGGGTAGTCGTCGGTATCGATTGGCGCCGGTCGCAAGCGTTCGTGTCTAGCAGACAGTGCGGGTTGCGTTGATCAGCAGCTCGGCCGGACCGCGGGTCCAGGGCGAGGGACGCAGCCGAATCTCGGCGGCGGGCACGGCCAGGCGGGCGTCGGGCAGGCGATGCAGGGCGGTTTCGACGGCTGTTCGGGCGATGAGGCGGGCGACGCGCTGAGCGGGGCAGGCATGCGGGCCGACACCGAACGCCAGGTGCGCGCGATTGCCACTGTCGACGCGCTTGTCTGCACCAGCCCAGGAGTCGCGGTTAGCTGCTGCCAGCCCGAGGATCAGCGCGTCGCCGCGGGCGATGCGCTGATCGCCGACGACAGTGTCAGTCAGAGTCCAGCGGGTGGGCTGGTTGGCCATCGGCGGGTCCCGCCACAGCACGTCGTCGAGTGCGTCGTCGATGCCGAGGTGCCCGCCGCGCACCTTGCCGTCGAAGCGGGGATCAGTGAGCATGATCCGCAGCGTTTGCGCGATCCATACCTGCAAGGTCTCCCAGCCCGCTCCCAGCATCAGCAACATCGACGCCAGGACTTCACCGTCGTCACGATGGCCGGGATGGTTCAGGAAGGCGGTAGTGAGGTCCTCCGCCGGCGCCGTGCGGTGTTCGTTGATGACGCCAGTGAGGATGGTTTCCATCTCGCGGAAGCGTTCCGCGGAGTCCTCGCCGGAGCCGAACAGGGCGATCACGCAAGCCTGGAGCCGGTCCCCGAGGTCGGGGGCGATGCCGAACAGTCCGGCGACGGTGAGCATCGGAACCTGCGCGGCGTACTGCGCGACCAGGTCGATCGGCCCGTCGGCGGGCAGCCGGTCGATCAGCAGGTCGCAGGTCTCGCCGACGTCGCGGGCCATACGATGCTCGCTGAGCCCGGCCAGCCCGTCGACGAGCGGGCCACGCAATCTGCGGTGCGTGGCGCCGTCGGAGAAGTAGGCGTTGTCGCGTGGGGACATGATCGGTGCCAGCCCCGAACCCGCTCCGATGTGGCCCTCGGCGAGCAGCCGCCAGTTCTTCGAGTTGCGGGAATAGTGCTGTTCGTTGCGCACGACGGCACGGAGCTCGCGGTAGCCCATCACCAGCCATGCCGGAACCCCGGGCTCCAGTTCGACCGCCGCGACCGGTCCTCCCCAGTCCGTCCGCAGCCGCTGGTAGGCGGCCGCCGGGTCGGCGCAGGTCGTGGTCGCCGACAGCGGGGTCAGGTCGGTGAGCTTCTCGAGGGGGCAGCCGGTCTTGGGCGTGGTCATCAGAGTCGGACCTCCGCGGAGTCGTGACAGGTCAGGGCATGGGTAACCAGGGCGATCAGCGCGTCGACGGAGGAGCGGTGATCGCGGGCGTCGCAGCGCACCACCACTGCGTCGGGCAGGGCGAGCGCCTGGCGTACCTCGTCGTCGGCGTAGTCCCGCGTGCCGGGGAAGTGGTTGACGGCGATGATGTAGGGAAGCTGGCTGGTATCGAGCTGGTCGAGGACGGCGAAGCTGTCCTCGATGCGGCGCAGGTCGATCAGGACCAGAGCGCCGATGGCACCTTCGGCCAGGTCGTCCCACACGGACCAGAACCGCTGTTGCCCCGGTGCGCCGAACAGGAACAGCACGGTGGTGTCGAGGGTGATCCGGCCGAAGTCCAGGGCGACGGTTGTGGTCATCTTGTCGGGGACACCGTCGAGCGAGTCGACTCCCGCACTGGCGTCGGTGATCGGCTCTTCGGTGTGCAGCGGCCGGCTTTCGCTGACTGTCCCGATCAGGGTGGTCTTGCCGACGCCGTAGGCCCCGACGATCATCAGCTTCGCCGATTGAGTCACCGTGTCGGGCACGTACGCGATGTCGGTGCGGTCACAGCTTGCGGAGTCCGGCAAGGACCTGCTCCATCAGTTCGAGTTCCGGTCGGGTGTTCCGGCTGGGGACCCGGACGCCGAGCAAGCCTGCGTCGATCAAGTCCGAGGCTAGGATCCGCACGACGCTCATCGGCAGCTTGAGGTGGGCGGCGACCTCGGCGAGGCCCAGCTGTCCGCGGCACAGCCTCAGCAGATCCCGCTGCTGCCTGCTCGTTCGCGCAGGCATAGGTTTGTCTCCGAGCGCGATGATGAGGGTTTCCGCCGGCAGGGTGGCCTTCGGACGGGTGCGTCCGCCGGTGAGCACGTAGGCCTTGACCGGGCCCGGCCGATACCCGTCGTCGGTCGGGGACATCAGGCGCCGGCGGGGGTGCGGCCGGGGGTGCTCAAGGCCGGCTCGCCGATCCGCTGGATCCGCTCCGCCATCGCGTGGGCGATGAGGCTGGGGTCGGCGGTCCCGGACGTCACCACGGCCAGGGACGTCTTGTCGGCGGCGCGGCGTACGAACACGTAGCCGTCGGACCATCGGGAGAAGTTCTGCAAGAACGGGCCTTGGAAGCCAACTTCCTTGTTCACGGCGATCGCGAGCGAAAGCTGACCCGAGCAGGCCGCGGCGATCCGCTGAGCGCTGTCCGTGTCGATGCCGGCGGTTTTGGACATGAGGATGCCGTCGACGGCAAACACCAGGCAAAAGCGCACGCCGGGGATTCGCATCAGCTCCGCCAGCATCCAACGGTCCTCATCGGACGTCATCGCTCTTCCTCCCCGTCGGTCGTGGTAAGGGCATCGCTGGTCGTGGTGGTTGCGGGGTCAGTGAGCGAGCCCCGCACGACCGCCTTCATCAAGTCGCCTTCGGCTACCGGGTCGGGTGGCGACGCAGGCAGCGGCGCCGACGGCGTGTTCGGCGGATTGCCCTGCGTAGGCCCTTGTGGGACTCGGATCGGTAGCCCGCCGGGGGTTGTTCCGCCGGTGGGAATCACCCCGGGGAGGGGGTCGCGGTGCTTACCTGGGCTGGCTGGCTCCGGCGGCCCCGTCGTGGGTGGCGGCTCTCGAGGCGCCAGTGGTACTGGGACTTCCGGATTGGGGGCGACCGGAACGAGCAGGTGATGGGGAACCGTGATGACTGCGCGGACGCCGCCGTTCGCCGTGCTGTCGAGATGCACGCGGAACTTGTGCTTTTGGCAGTACACCCCAACCACGGCAAGGCCGGTCTCGGGAATTGCGCCCAGCTCGTGCAACCCGACCCGTTGTTGTCCGGACACGCGGTCCTGCGCCCACTGCAGCCGATCGCCCAGGCCAGGCCCATCGTCATGGACGGTGATCGCCCATCCGACGTCGACCTTGTCGAAGGTAACGGTGACCAGCGTGCTGGGCGGTGATTCCCGTGTAGCGTTGGCCAGAAGCTCGGCGACCAGGTGAATTAGCTGCTCGGCCAGGACGCTGATCACCGCAACGCCCGGATTGCCCTCCACCTGGACACGCTCGTAGTCGACGATGTACGCGGAGGCGTGCTGGACGACCTTGTCCAGCGGCTGCGGCTCCGGAAACTGCCGAGCTGTGCGTTTGTCGGCCAGCACGACCAGAGATTGCGCGGCCCGTGCTTGCGTGGCGGCGGCGTGGCTGATGCTGAAGTAGTCCTCAAGGGCATCCGCGTCGTCTTCATGCCGTTTCAGGATCTTGAGGGCCAGGTCCTCGATCTTCTGTGCTTCGGTTTGCCAGCGTTGCGCGAGCGACACGAAGGCGCTAACGATGCCCGCCTCACGATCCTGCAGCTGGGCAACGAGCCGCGACACAGCCGCGGCAGCAGTGTCGACGACTTCGTCGCCGGTCGCCTCGAGCCATGGGGCGGGCTGCTCGCCGCGGGTGAGTGCGCCGAGCTGGTCGGTGACTGTCTGCAACGCCACGTTGCGGTTGTGGACGAGCTGCTGAAGTTTGCGTAGCAGCTCGTCTCGTTCCTGGTCGTGCGCTTGGTGTCGATCCCTGCTGGTACTGGCGCGCCTGGCAGCGGCGGCCAGCGCATCGGCCGCGCTGGCCACGGCAGTGAGACCGACTGCCCGGAGCCCGACGGGTGTCTTGTGAGTCATGATTGATCTAGTCCCGAGAGTTCGTGATGAAGCGAACCTGTTGGTACGCATACCTATGTCGGTGTCCGGGCGGCGCGGGGGGCGACTCGTTAGGGGCGGAGGCGGCGCCGGTCGCGCGCGACGTAACTGGTCGTACTGAGAACCGGGCTGCGTTCAGGTTTGATGCGCCGTGCTGCGGGCGGTGGTATCGCAGATCGACGCGAGACCGGCGGCGTGCAGCGTCGCTGCGAGCCTGCACGGGCAAGCGCGCCGGAGGCTGAGTGCGGCTGCGGCGCCCGGACTGGGCTACACCGATCCGATCGCACCGCACGGGGAGTGTCGGTTCGGACGCCGGGCAGGTGACGCCGCGGCCTTGACCGCGGCGTCCAGCCGGGACGTCGTCGCGGTCGGCGCGGACGTCCAGCGTCGAACGAAGCGCACGTATGAGCTCCTGGGGGAGCGGTGAGACCGACGGGCCGGCAGAAGGTGGCCGTGAGAATCGGGCCCGATTGCCGGTCGGCCTCGCTGCGTGGGCAGATTCCGGCGCGGCGCCGACACCGGCCAGTACCGAGGCGGCAGCGGGAAGGGAGGTGGGGTGGCGCAGCCGAGCGGCGGCCGGGCCCGGGCTGCCGAGGGAGTACCACCCCACCTCCTGTCCGGTCGGGGGCGTGACCGGACAGCGAGGAGCCCTGATCCGGCGGAGGGGGACCACGTCCGCCGGACGCGCGGGTGCGGGCCACGCGACGGGCATCCCGAGAACGTCCGCATCGGCGCCGGCGGACGTCATTCCGACCGTCGATCGGTCCCGCTGCGGTGACCGCCTGCCGGAACTCGCATCCTGTCGCGACCGCGCGGTGCCGGTAGCGGCGGCGGTCGCAGGGAGGCCGGGTTCGTGGGCGGATGTCATGACGTCCTTCGTCGAAAGAGAAGATCGTGAAGTCAAGTGGATCACGGGGCAGGTTGCGGCGCGCTGGGCCGAGGACAGGTCGAGCTCGGTATGCGCGATCCCCGGACTCGCGGTGTTTCCCAGCCGCGATGGATTCGGGCTGAGCGCCGGGGAAGTTCTGCTTCAGACTTGAACGTGCAGTCGTCGACGAACTGAAGGTTCGCTTCGGGCTTGTCGACCCAGAAGACAATAGACCAGGGGACTCCCGTGTCAACACGGTCAACGCAATTTATGCGCGCCTTCTTTCGGCTCCCGCGAATGGGCTACGCGGTATGACGTAGTACGGAACCTGCCTACGACGTAGTCGCGGGCTTGGCCGCTACATCGTCAACGTGTTTGCAGGTCACGGCGCCAGCGTCGCCTGTCCAGCACGTCCCTGCAGCAGCCACGTCCGTCGCGGCGGCCGAAGTGCAGGTGCAACGTCTGCGGTGTGAACGTGAGTACGACTACGCGGCACCGGAAAGCAGTACGCGGTCTGGGCGGCTTCCGATACGCGGTTCTCCCAATGGCGCTCGATGCGAATATCACTAATTCTGAGTGGGTGCGCAACCCCTGCGCACTGGCGACGCAGCATGCGCCGCTCAAACCCACCGTGGATGGCGGCGCGACCGCCAGACATCCCGCTGCCGCTATCAACCGGGGAGGAGAACCGTGAGAGCCTCTACCCGGCCGCGACGACGGGCAGCGCACGTGTCGCCGGCGGCCCGGGCTCTCTCCCTCGCCCCGACACACTCATGCGACGCGTGCAATTCGCGCGAGCGCACACGTCTCGTAGAAGAAAGGCACCGATGACGATGGAGATCGCGTTTTTCGGACGCGACTGGTGGAACCACGCGCACGCCGTGGCGGCCGCCCTACGGGAGCGAGGCGCTGTACATCACGCGATCGTTCCGTGGGGAGAGCAGGAAATCCCGGTCTGGGTCATCGCGCGCTACAGCGAGGCGCGCGACGCACTCAGCGACCCACGGTTGTCCAAGGACGGCGCCGGGCTGATCAAGATCCTGAACAAGCACCTCACCGTGGACGGCAAAGAACCCGAGCTCAGCGCCATGTTCACCGCCCGCCACATGGTCTTCTTGGATCCCCCGGACCACACCCGTCTGCGTCGCGTGCTCGCGAAACACTTCACCCGAGGGCGCATCGACCGTCTGAAGCCGCGGATCGAAAAAATGACCGCCAAACTGGTTGACGACCTTGCCCTTGGGCGCCCGGAGGACTTGATCTCCGGCATGGCCTTCCCGCTGCCGCTGTACGTGATCTGCGAGCTGATCGGTGTGCCGGAAGAGAAACGAGGGGCGCTGCGGGCGTGGACATACGCCCTGATGGAGGATCTGCCCGACCGCGCCAAGGCCGCCTCCCTCAACATGCAGACGTACCTCATCGAGCTGATCAACACAGCCCACGCCAACCCGGGTGACGACCTTCTCTCGGCACTTGTGCAGGAGACCGCGGACGAAGATCGCCTCAGCATGGAGGAGCTGCTGGGCACGCTGTTCCTGCTGTTCGTCGCTGGACACGAGACAACGACCGCGCTCATCGGCAACAGCCTCGCCGGTCTGCTGACCGACAACGGGTACCTGTGGCGCGAGGTGGGGCAGCGGCCGGAACTGTTGCCCGGCGTGATCAAGGAGTTCAGCCGGTACGACAGTGCCGTGGCTACCGCGACGCACCGGTACACGACAGAGCCCGTCACCATCGGCGGGACGACGATCCCCGCAGGCGAGATCGTGCTGGTATCCCTGCTGAGCGCCAACCGCGACGAGCGTCAATTCGGCCATGCCGACCAGATCGACATCTTCCGGAAGGAGCCGAATCTCGCGTTCGGCCACGGCATCCACCACTGCCTAGGTGTCCATCTGGCCTTCCAGGAAACCGAGATCGCTCTTGGCACGTTGACCCGACGGTTCCCAGCTGCTCGCATGGCCGTCGACAAGGCAGAGCTGGTCCGCCGACAACCCGCGATCATCCCGAACAGCCTCGCAGACCTGCTCGTGATTCTGGGCTCAGCAGCAGTCGTGGACGACGCGGACGAGCTCACGGCGAGTCCTGGGCGCCCGTAGCATCAGCATCCAGGGTGAGGTACCACGCGGCGATCCCGGCCCGGCTTGTGGTGTCCAGCTTGCGATTGAGGTTCTCGATATGCTTGCTCACGGTCCGGGGCGTGATCGACAGATGTCTGCCTATTGCCGCGTTCTCCCATCCTTGAGCGACGAAGCGGGCGATTTGGAATTCGCGGTCGGTGACACCGCAGGGAAGCGACTCCGGCGCTGGTGCGACCAGCGGCTCCAGCGCCAGGGCGTGCATCTTCTTCTTGGAGAGCTTCTGCCCGGCCGCTACGTAACGGTCCCACGCCTCCTCGCCGAGTTCGTGGCGTCCGACAGCCTCGGTTTGGCGCTGCCGGCGCAGGAACGGCAGGAGCCCAGACACGCTGGCCTGGGTCGATTCTTGGCGGGCTCCGGCACCGCCGAGTACCTGCGCGGCCGTCTTGTACTCGCCGAGTTGCGCGGCGATCAACGCGATCAGCCACAGGCTCCACGCCGGTCCCCATGCGTCGCCGATCGCACGCTGCAGCCGTAGAGCCTTCTGGGCCAACGTGGCGGCCCGCCGGGGGTTGTCGTCGAGCAGTTCGATGAGCGCGCACGACCACAGAGCCCAGGAGATGCACCACTTGGCTCCGGCTGCCTCGGCGTCGGCCAACAGGGCCTTGCTTTCGGCCCGGGCAACGTCGAGGCGGCGCAGGAACGCCGCGGACATGACAAGGAACAGGCGAACCATCCACTCAGGGCCCCGCGCGCCCGCGGCCCGAAAGGACTCAGCTGCTCTCCGAAACAGCACCAACGACTCGCGCGCTCGGTCACGGTCCGGCTCGACGAGCCACAGCCAAGTTCCCCGCGCGACGTCGAGCGGGGCGAACGCGTCGGCGATTCCGAGCGCACTGGCCGCGACCTCAGCTTGCTCGAGCAGCGGCTGGGCGAGGTCATGCTTGCCCTGGATCACCGTGACCCACACCGCCTGGGACAGAGCTCCTACCTGGTTGGCGGACGGAGCGGCAGGGTGCCGGTTCAGGCCGGCAACGAGCATACGTCGAAACTCGTTAAGCCGGCCGCCGAAGACGAGCGCGCGGGATTGGCCCTCATGGATCGCCAGTTCGAGTCCGCGCGCCGCGGTTTGGGGGTCGGAGAGGAGCCGTTCCTGGCTGGCGGTCAGGTCGAGCTGATGGTCGTTGAGTCGCCGCATCCATTCGATCTCGTGCGGCCCAAACCATTCCTGGCTCGCGCGGGTCGCCAGGTGCTCGAAGTAGGAGGCGTGGCCCTGGCGCAGCCGGTCATCGTCGCCGGCCGCCGCAGCGCGTTGGCGCCCGTACTCGCGGATCGTCTCCAGCATCCGGTACCGCGTGCGGCCGTTTTGGCTCTCGGCCACGAGCAGCGATCTCCGGACCAGGCGGACGATCGCGGTGTCCACGGCTGCCGGGTCCACGTGGAAACGCGACAGGACGTCGACGGCAGCGTCGAGGTCGAAGGCGGCCCGGAAGACCGACAGCAGGGCGAACACGAGCTGTTCGGTGTCGTTGAGCAGTTCGTAGGAGCGGTCGATGTTGCCGACCATCGTGCGATGCTGCTGCTGTTCGGAGGTTCCATCCACCAGCACTGGCAGAATGTCCTCGGCCTCGGCGCGGTCGAGCAGTTCCTGCAGCGTCTGCACGTCCAGCCGGCCAGCCGCGAGTTCGATGGCCAGGGGTATGCCGTCGAGCCGTCGGCACAGCTGCGCCGCCACGGGGTAGTCGCGACCGCTGATCGTGACCCCCAGCTCGGCTGCACGGTCGATCAGTAGCCGGAAGGCGTCGTGTACTCGATCGTGGCCGGTGATCGTGACCGACCAGTGGCCACGGTCGCCGACGTACTCGAGCGCGACGTCGGTGACGCCGAGGACCTCGGCCACCCACCCGGCAACCTCTTCGGCGGGCTCGGCACCCGCGGCTGTGCCGTGGGTGGGTCGGAGGTGGTGCTCGCCGACGAAGCCGGTGCCCTCCTGCTCCGTACCCAGCTCCCACTGCGCGTGCGGTGTGTCGCCGCCGCTGAAGTGCAGCAGGTACGCGGTCGGTTCGGGGACGCAGTTGCAGGGGTCCTCACCGCCGACGCACAGCGGAGGAACCGGCAGTAGTCGCTCGCCCTGCACCCCGAGCCGCACCCGGCTGGTCGCCATGACCTGCAGTCCGGGGGCGCGTCGCAGTAGCGAGTTCAGCAGGTCCGGCACCGGACCGTTGCCGGGCGTGTCGCCGACGAGGTGTTCGCAGTTATCCAGCAGCAGCAGCAACTGGCGGTCGCGGAGGAAGTCGCACAATCGGTCCAGAGTCGGTGTTGAGGTGGTTCGCTGGATGTCGAGCGCGTCAGCGATGGCGGTGTACAGCTGGTCTGTGCCTTCGTGCACGTCGATGAGGCTGGCTACGACGACGCCGTTCCGGTACCCGCGTTCCTCTTCCAGTTTGCTGGCTATCCGCAGCAGCATTCTGGTCTTGCCGACGCCGCCGAAGCCGGTCAACGTCACCAGCCGGGTGCCGGGGTTGCGCAACAACGTCCGGCCGCGCTCCAGCAGCCCGCCGCGGCCGACGAACGAGTTCAGCTCTGCGGGTATCGACGACGCAGGAAGGCCTTGCGCGCTGTGGTCGCCTCGCTGTGGATCGCTGTTGCCGGTGGTCATGGATGGCCCCTCCGGGGCGCACGTCGCCGCCCGCGGCCGCCGAGGGCATCGAAGAGCGGTTGAAGGTCGGACGACAGGGGCGTGGCGTCCAGCTGCCGCAGCACGTCGGGTTCCTGCATCTCCAGCGCTCGAGCGTCGAGACCGAGGGCGCGTACGCCGTTCCAGAGCGCGACCGCGGGCATCGAAGCGCCGGTGGCCGTGACGTTATGACTCAGGTACTCACGTGCCCACGCGCTGGCCAGCACCTGGCGCAGCGCCCGATGGGGTCGCCGCCGCAGTCGCCCTCTTTCTTCGGGCGCGGCAACGCCGGCGTTGACCAGTCGCTGCCACACGACGGTGATGGAGCGGTGGTGTGGGGCGAGGTAGCCGAGCCACGCCGCCGCTGGGCGAGGGCACCGCGCGAAGTTTGTGATGTCGATGTCGTTGTTCAGGTCGTCGGCGCTGAAACGGCCGCGTGCACGGATCGTTCCGTCCTTGCCGATATCGATGCGCCGATCGAAGTACCAGTCAACGAGCATCATGCACGAGATGACGTAGGCGATCCGGTCGTTGTCGCGCACGGCCGGGCGGAAGCTGTCCTGGCTGAACAGGGCCGTCATCAGGAGATCCGCTAGCTTGCTTGAGCGCTCGTGTCGCGGCACGGTGTAGTGCCACGCCGCCGTGCCAGGACGGTCTGCGCCCCACGTATTCAGGCCAGATGTGTCGTCAGTTCCGAACGCCGCCGTTGTGGACGAACTGCCGGGTATCACCAACCGGCCTGGTCGTGTCATTGCCACGGCGGCACGGCGATGCGCACCCGCAGTCCGCGGAGTTCGCTGGCTGGGAACCGATCGCTGCCGGTTTCGTACGGTGCCCGCCACGAAGGGTTGGGTCGGTGCGTCGGCGAAGGTCTGTGCTACCTGGGGAAGCGGTGGATCGTCGGCAGGGTGGACGCCAAGTCGACCTGCTGACCTGGCGCGCAGCTCGTCGCATCCGTCCGGACGGTTGACCCGAGATCGAGACGAGCCGGCAGCGGGGACGTTCGGCGTCATTGAGAGCCTCCGGCGCCGAATCTCGTCGAGGTGTGGTGCGGAGGCGCAGTGCCGGCAACTTGTCCACGGCTGGGCATCGGCGGCGTCAACCGCATCGCAGCGAATGCGCGTCGCCCGCTGCGCGCATGCCAGGTAAACCGCCGAATGGTCACTCGGCATGGCCACCAACGCCGGCGCTCGCTCAGCGGTCGACTAACCGCACCGCGTGATCTGCGCGCGGCGATCGCAGCGCCGGCGACTAACAAGCCAATGAAGATGGGAGCATGGCCGAGCCGCTGGCACACCGAACGGCGAGAGAGGCCACTGGGCCAGCGACGTGTCTTCGCAACGTCGTCCAACTCGCCGAATGCCATCAACGGTGTGCGCTCCTCGCGATCGGATGACGTCATGCAATGCCGGGTGACGGGTTCAATTGTCGTGAGCCTCGGCACGCGTGGGAATGTCCGGCTGCCCCCGCGGCGCCCCCGCCGTGCCCCGCCGCGTCGTTACCGTTCAGTGATCTGAGCGGTCGTGGTTACCGGCGAGTTCGTCGCAGGTCGAGGTCGAAGACTCGGACGTCTCCACTCCTACGGAACCCTCCCGGTCAGCCTCTTGACGGGACTGCCTGACCGGGAGCGCTGAGGCCCCGTTTCGCTTTGGCAGTCTCCAGTGCGCCTCATCGAACGTCCGAAGCAGTTAGCAAAGGGGCCGCCTGGGAATCCCTGAAGCAGGCGGCCCCTTCATATTCTCACGCTGCCGCAGGCGACATCCTCTCGAAAAGTTCACAAAAAAGAGGAGTTGCTGCACACCTTAGATTCCGCGCCGGGCGAACGTCCCGAAGCAGCGACTTTAACGACCCCATGAGAGAGCAGCTACCGCTGGTACTAAATTTCTGCTCTAGACCGCGTTGCGGTCCAGCTATCGGATCGGCGTGCCGTGGACCCGGCCGGCCGGGTTGCCACGCATGGCGTCGTTCAGTTCCCGCTCGAACTCCGCCGCGGATGTGTTGACGTCGGGGGTCGCACCGCAGATCGCGGAGCCGCCGCGGCTGGTCGGCCCGGCGTTGTAGAGGACCCCGTCTTGCTCGACGACCGCCGGCCCGCCGGAGTCGCCGTTGCAGTAGCCGTTGCGGCCCCCGGGGTTGTCGAGGCAGATGTCACGGGTGGTGATGCCCGCGTCGACGCAGTTCTTGGCGGGGGCGACCTTGCGCTTGAGTTCCATGATCTGCGTCGGCAGCTGGCCGTTGAAGATCGGCTCGGTGCCACCCCAGCCGATGCTGTAGACGGTCTCGCCGGGCCGAGGCTTCCGGGGCGCGATCGGCAGCGGGTAGCTGTTGAGGTACTCGTCGGTCTCGAGCAGCGCGATGTCGTCGCTCTCCGGGCCCTGACCCCAGCTCCAGCCGGGGTGCACGTAGAAGACCGACGCCCGGACCACGGTTCCGCCGGCGGTCCGGTCGGGCGAACCGACCCTGACCGAGAACTCCTTGTCGGCGGTCGGGATCGCCGCGCTCGTGGCGTCTACCCCGTAGAACCGCATCAGCCGGGCCTTGGCCTCGATGCTGAGGCTGGCCGGAGGGTCGGTCACGCAGTGCGCGGCGATCTCGAGGAAGCGGCCGTTGCGCTGTGCCGCGCCACAGGTGAAGTGGTTCTTGATCCCGTGTGTGGGGGCGTCGTAGATGAGCGCGGCGAACGCACCGGCCGGGTACTGCAGGGAGGGCGCGTGTCCTCCGACGATGTTCGGCTGTACCGGGCCTCCGGTGGGGGGCGGCGGCGCGGCCGCTGCCGAGGCGGAGACTCCGGTGAGGGCGAGACCGATCGCGGCAGCTGACGCCGCCGCGACCGTCCCGGCCCTTCTGCTGAAACGGTGCAAGAAACTCGTTCCTTCGATCGAATTGGATTTCTTGTGTGCTCACTGCCCGGTTGGCTACAGGCAGCGCCTTACCCTGCATCTCCGGAAAATTCGAGATCTATGACAGAGATGAGGGAAGTTCATAAATGGAACCTCCGGCCCGCGCGGGCAACGTGTCGGAATGCGCGCGGGCCGGAGGCGTCACGCTGCCAACGGAGCAACAGTCGGAACAGCCGCGTCTACCGGCGTCCGACAGTCAGCTTCTGTTCGCGGTGGCAGCATGTCGTGGATACGCACGATGTCGCCGCTGACGAGGATTTCGTGCGGGTGGCCGCCGAGCCAGAAGGCGCAGACGATGCACCGACTGAACCCGTTGCCAAGTTCGCGGAATTGTTCGGAGTCGACCATGTCGGAGGGATGCGTGGGTTTGCGGAGAAGCGGCTCGAAGCACACTGGGCGCAACAAGCCCCATGAGGTTCCTGCTAAGTCGTTGGCGAAATAGACGTGCCGCAGGCGGTCGCCGCGGTAGTAACGGATGGCAATCCGTGCTCGCCTCGTCCCTTCGCTCATGGCGGGTGAGGTTAGCAACTAACGATCGGCAAAAGGTGACTAACTGTCACCCTGCCGGAATTCGGTTCTTGAGGCTCTTCAGACGCCACTCGCGATGCTGCGCGCGGCGATCGAGCGCATTGAGGACTTCTCGTGCGACGGGGTCGTGGCGTATGCGCTGGGGCGCGGTCTGGTCTGCTCTGTCCAGGTGCCAGAGGGCTTTGTCGTCGCGTTTCCCGCCTGCCTGGGAGAACGCGCGGGCCAAGTCGAAGTGCAGTGCAGCGAGCCGGTCGGCCGAGACAAGACCAGCTTCGTAATGGGAACGGCGGGTGATGCGTTCGGCCATTTCGGGCCCTCGGCCGAGTTCGACGGCAAGGGACAGTTTCCAGGCCTGCGTGTTGGCCGGCCCGAAGTCGTAGTGCAGTGTTCGCCGTTCCCCGGTGCGGGCGGCGAGGGCGGATGCTTCGGCAATGTGAGTCATCGCCGCGTCGGCGTCTGGATTCTGCTGCTTGGCGGCGAGCTGCGCACGGGCGAGGTGCAGCATCCCGGCGGCCTCGGCAGGTGCGGTGTCCTCGGCGTCAGGGTCGACGGCGCCGAGGTCGGCCAAGGCCGTGTGGGTGACGCGTTCAGCTCGGTGGTGGGCACCGATCCGGCCGAGAACGATGGCATGCGACATAGTCGAGAATCCGCCGAGCACCGGGCTTTCCAGCCTGGCCGCGGCCTCGCGCGCTCGCTCGCCGACGGTGATCGCGAGATCGAGGTGGCCGAAGTTCCTTGCGGTGCCCAGCGCCACGACGCAGGCCTCGGTGAGGGCCGCCAACGCCCGGCGGGGGGTGGCACCGGTACCGGTGACGGCGTGGACGTGCAACTCGACCAGCAACTGCGCGAGCTCATGGCCGGCGACCGTGTAGTCCGAGTTCGCCGATGCCGCGTTCGCGACGCGAGTCAGTTTCACGAGCTGGTCGATCGGGCGGGCGGAGAAGTCGGGGACGTCGTCGAGCGTCGCTTCGGCGAGCGCGCGCGAGATCGGGGGGATGGCAGCGCGCGCTTCGGCTGTGTCTTTGGTACCTGCTGGGTACGGCTGTCCCGTGAGATCGGTGACGCTGCAGCTGAGCGCCTGGGCAAGACGTTCGAGCAAGCCGCGCTTCTCGAAACTCCGCCGTCCGCTCTCGAGGTGACTGACGTAGGTTCGCGATATTCCTGCGGCGCTGCCGACCTGGTCCTGGCTGAGACCCCGTCGATGGCGGAAGGCGAGGAGGTTCTTCCCGATGTCCTCAGATGTCGGCTCGACCACCATGGCTACCTCGAGTCGCCGTTCGTGAGTGTTCAGCCGGGCAGCGCCCGCGGCCTTACGACAGCGTAGCGACCTGCCTGCGACTGTGGGCGATAGTGGCGCGGTGACGCACCGCTGCCGGTACCTCAATCGATTGGCGGGTGGCAACGGAGTGTGCTCCTTTCGGCGAGTCGTGACGGCCAGATGACCTCGATCGAGTGGCGGGGGTTAGTTTCGTGGACGAGGACGCGCATGGGAACGACTTGCTGCCCCTGCGGTACCCTCACCGTGCCACCGCGCGTCGTTACCAATCAGTGATCTAACGGGGACGAACATGGCTCAGATGCGTTGGACAGGCTCCGAGTCGGAAATCCTGCGGGCTGCCATGCGTTTGACGCAGCGGGATTTCGCCGCCAAATTGGGGGTCGCACCCAGCACAGTGGAGAGATGGGCGGCGAGCCGCGAAACCGCCAGACTGGCCCCCGATTCGCGGGCGCTGCTCGACACGCTCTTGCAGCAGGTTGGCGACGATGTGCGGGACCGCTTCGCTCATGAGCTGCGCGAGTATCAGCACGCACGCGAACGTCAGCAAACAACTACTCAGCAGGCACCGGACGTCGTCGTTGACAGCCTGCCGTCGCCCGACGTAAACCTGGAAGCACCGGCTGGCGAGTTCCACTTCGACGGCTCGCCCGCCGACACGGTGCGCACGATCGAGGCGTTCGCGGCGAGGGACATGACGACCAGGCGGTCGGTTCTGGTAGGGCTGTCGCTGCTCGCGGGCGAGCAGCTCGTCCAGCATGTTCGCCGGTGGACAGCGTCGTTGCCGCTCGTGCAGGTGCACACCGACCGGCTGGGCGACCATGAAATGGCCGGTCTGGAGGAGACGGTGGTCTTCTTTCGCCGGTGGGATTCCTCCGGACACGGCGGCCTGCATCGCAAAGCGGTGGTAGGCCAGTTGATCGCCGTCGCCGAGGCGGCGAGCCAGGACGGGTCGCCCACGTCGCAACGACGGCTGCTGCAGGTGGTGGCCGAGCTGGCGCAGCTGGCCGGCTGGATGACCTATGACACCGGCGCCTACGGACTCGCCCAGCGGTACTACCTGCTCGCCCTCGATGCGTGCCGGCATGCGGACGCCGCCGACCTCGGAGCCAAGATCATCGGCGACATGACGCAGATGTCCACCGCACTGGGGTGGTACGACGAGAGCCTGTCGCTCGTGCGGACCGCGGCCGCGACCATGCCGCGCAACGGGAACGCGCTCGTGCGCGCAGAGCTGTTCGGCCTCGAGGCGCGGGCGTGCGCGCAGCTCGGACCGGCGGAAGCGTCATCAGCACGGCGTGCAGTGGACGCCTGCATCGAAACGTTCGACGCGGCCCCGCCGGACCGGCCGGACTGGGTGCACTACCTCACGCGGGCGGAGGTGGAATGTCTGGCAGCCAACGCCTTCACCGAACTCGCCCTCGCCGAACCACGGCGAGCACTGTCAGCCGCCTACGCCGATCGCGCCGAGCAGCACGTCGCCAACACGATCCAGGCCCGCAGCAAGAGTTACCTGCGCAGCCGCATTCTGGACGACCTTCGCCTCGGTCGAACCCGACTCGCTCAGGACGAGCCAGCCGAAGCAGCCAGGATCGGGCTCCTCGCGCTGGCGCAAGCCGGGGAAGTGCGGTCCAGCGTCGTGACGAAGTGGCTGACCGGCCTGGCCCGACCGCTGAACAAGGACTACAGCTCCGTTGCGGAGGTCTCCGAGTTCGTCGATGCTCTGACTGCCTACGTGCAGCCAGCCGCTTCGAGAGGGATGCCGTGACAGCTTCATCCAGCGACACACCCGTCCAGATCTACCGAGCCGGCGACCGTGCGCCGCAACTGACGCCGACGCTTACCGCCATCTACTCGAGCGTGTACGCCGAACCGCCGTACTTCTGGGGCAAGGAGCACGCCGAGTTGTTCGCCGAACGCTTCGCCGCGCAGCGCCGAGCCCCAGGCTTCGATCTCGTGATCGCCAGCGTCGACGGCGACGTTGTCGGATACGCCTTCGGGGTGACGCTGCAGCCGGATACCCCGTGGTGGAGGACCGTGACAACGCCGGTCGACACCGATCTGGTGACCGAGCGGCCCGGCCGTACCTTCGCTCTCGTCGAACTGCTGGTGTCCCGATCGTGGCGTCGGCGCGGCATCGCCACACGGCTGCATGATCGCCTTCTCGACGGGCGGCCGGAAGAACGAGCCACGCTGACCGTGCTGCCCGAGGCCGAAGCGGCGCAGCACGCCTACCGCGCGTGGGGATGGCGCCGCGTGGCCCAGAAGTCCAATCCGCTCCCGGGCGCGCCGATATTCGACGTGATGATCAAGCCGCTGCGCGACGCGGCTTGACTCAAACGCGGCAGCGCGGGAACAAGCCCCCAAGATCATCCCCGCAATTGCGGATCTCTGAGCGCTGGGGGCTCAGACCGCGAACGCGGTCGCGCCGCCACGGGAGGACGTCGTCGGCGACCGCTGGGTCGATCCGGTGCTGGTCGGGGAAGCGCGCCACCGGTGGTTACCCAGAGTGGCGGACGCATGCGTCATCAGTCCATCCGGGAGCACGGCGTCCTTGGTGTCAGCAGATTCGGTCGAATTCCGCAGTGAGGCCGTTTGGCGACGCCGGGGGTTACGTCCCCAGTTCGGCGCCGGCTTGGACGACCGGCGCCGAACTGGTAGCGGAGCCAGAGCGCCGCAATGCGGAGTACTGGCGAACGAGGAAGTCGAGCGCGACCTCAGCGCCCGTCTTGCCGTAGTTGCTCAGTCTGATCTCTCTCAGCAAGCCCTGGACATCGACGATCGGCACCGTGCTACTTCTTCGCGGCGGCGACCTTCTTGCGCGGTGCCCGCTTGCGAGCCGTGACCGGTGCGGCGACCTGCTGCGCTTCGTCGTAGGCACTCACAATCTGAGAGGACAAGCGTCCCCGCTCGGACACCTCGTAGCCGTTTTCGCCGGCCCAGGCGCGGATCGCCCGCGACCGCTCGCGGTCCGTCGAGCTGGCAGTGGTCGACTGGCCGGTCGCCACACGCACCTTGCGGCCACCAACCCTGCGCGCTGCGGCGATGAACTGCGCGAGTTCCTCGCGCAGAGCGGCGGCGTTGTCGTCGGACAGGTCGATCTCGTAGCTGACGCCATCGAGTGCGAACGGAACCGTGTGGCTGGCCGGGCTACCGTCGATGTCGTCCAGCGTTTCGACAGAAACCTTCTGTGCCATATAAAATCTCCAGTACTTGAGTGCGCTGAGCGTAGGCGCGTGATGTGCGATGTGGATCTGGATCTGCTGTCGAGCATAGCTTCGGCCCAGTATTGTGGCAATTATCCATGCGGCGTGCCATTGAATGCCCGCGCATGGGTGCTTCTGTGATGGTACCGCCCGACGGATTTCGGTGTGAGCGAGCTACCTCAACCGGGAAGATCCGTTGGTGCGGCGAGGTTCCTGGGCGCGACGTGATGTGGGAACCGGGTCGCGGCGTTGTGTCGTGGCGTTCTGTGCGCTGGCTCGCCCTGCTGGGTCGTCGTGAGCATCCCAGTTCTTGCATCGGCGCAGGATTCGCTGTGGCGTGTCGGGGGAGGCGGGGTGCCCGGTCTGTCGGTTGGCTCGTTGCCGGTCTCGCGTGGGCATGTGGGCACCGTCGGTGGTCAGGCCGGGGCCGGGAACCGGGGCCGGGAACCGGGGCCGGGAACCGGAAGTGCTGGGCGAGGGAGTGTCGCGCTGCGGCGGTCTGCTTCCGCGTGGATTGCAGGCTGAATCGGAGCGGAGTCGAAGGCTGAGCTGCGTTGAGCATGAACACGCTAGCGGCGGTGGGATTTTGGGGTCACTGAGATGGAGCGAGGGTAGCTGGGCGCGACTGTGTCCATGCGATTACTAACCGATGGATCCGGCGACCAATTTGCTGACCGTGATGTGTCGACTCTCGATGACGCAGTTTCAGTGATGCTTCTCTGCGTCGCGGGCCGTGGGCGTGGACTGCTGTGATCAGCTTGGCGGTAGCGCGGCGATCTCGACGGCGAGTTCGGCGAACAAGTCACCACATTCGTCGACTCGGTCGAGGACGTCCTCGGCGCGGAAGACTAGTTGCTCGACCTTCCGGCATGACCGGACTTCGGCCCACGTGACGGGGGTGGACACGGTGGGAATCGGGAGGCCACGTAGGGAGTACGGTGCGATCGTGGTCTTGTTCGGGTGGTTCTGGCTCCAGTCGATGAACACCTTGCCGGTCCGCCGGTCCTTCGCCATCAGGGCGGTGACGCGGTCGGGGGTTTCGCGAGCGAGGCGCTGAGCGAGCTTCTTGGCGTAGGCGGATGGTGCTGCGGCGTCGTCGGTGCTGATGCCGCAGTAGACCTGCAGCCCCTTCGAACCCGAGGTCTTGGCGTGAGGGGCCAGGCCGTCGTCGACGAGGATGTCCTGCAGTCGCTCGGCGACGCGGCAGCACTCCACGACCGACGTGCCGGGGCCAGGGTCGAGGTCGAACACCAGCCGGTCCGGCGCGGCCCGCGCCACCGGCGGCCCCGGCTGGATGCGCCACTGCGGTACGTGGAGTTCAAGTGCGGCGATGTTCGCCGCCCACACGAGCGCGGCCAGCTCCTCGATCAGGACGTAGGTGATCGTGCCGGTCCCGCGGTCTGAGCGAGCGCCGGTACGGGGTAGCGCGACGGTCGGCAACCAGGCGGGCGCGCCGGCGGGGACGTCCTTCTGGAAGAACTTCTCGTGCTCGACGCCGTCGGGGTAACGGACGAACGTCACCGGCCGCCCGGTCAGGTGGGGCAGCAGCACGGGCGCGATCCGCGAGTAGTAGTTGATCACTTCGCCCTTGGTGAACCGGTTCCCCGGGTACAGTGGCTTGTCCAGGCTGGACAGCGTGAGCTGGCGCTCGCCGGCTTGCACCGTGATCGTCGGCCCGAGCTCGTCCTCGGAAGCCGTGGGCGGGTCGTCGGCAAGCGTCGCAGTGCGGGGCGCCGAGGCGTCACCCGCTCCGCCGGCGGTCGCGGCCTCGAGCGAAGCGGACGGGACGGTGATTTCCTCCGGATCGCGGTCGGGGCGTAGCCCTCGCCACGCCGTGTGGCGCAGCCGTCCGCCGCTGGTGAACTGGCGGTAGACGACGTCGCCGACCAGGATTGGGTCCACCCAGATCACGTCCTTGACGTCCGCGCGCGGTGGCGCGACGGTGAACGGCTGCCGATCGCGGGTCAGCTGGTCCAACCGTGCCTGCAGCTGGTCTCGCTGGGCTTCACTGAAGCCGGTTCCCACGTCTCCGACGTACACCAGGTCGCCGTCCGGGGTGTGCGCGCCGAGCACCAGGCCGCCCATCACGCCGCTGAGCCGGCTTTTGCCCGGCCGGTACCCGCACACGATCACCTCCGTGGTGTGCACGATGGGGTGCTTGAGGAACGCATCGGTCCGCTTCCCCGGCGTGTACGGGGCGTCGCGGCGCTTCGCGACGAGCCCTTCGTAACCGGCGGCCTCGGCCAGCTGCAGCAGCTGCACCGGGCTGGTGTGGTCGGCGTCCAGCTCCACCCATGTGAACGCGCGGGCCACCCCGACCCGGTACGGGTCGGGCATCTGCAGCTCCAGCAGCTGCGCCCGGCGCTGATCGTAGGACAGGTGCAGCAGCGACTTGGCCTCCAGCTGCAGCAGATCGAAGGCAACGAACCGGACATCGGCCTCGGCGACCGGATCGCCGCGGCGGCGCGCAGCACTGCGGCGGCCGCGGGCGTCGCGGCCGCGGCTGCGCTGCAGCAGGCCGAAGTCGATCCGCCCGTTGGCGTCGTAGGCGACGATCTCCCCGTCCAGGACCGCGGCTCGGCCCTCGAGCGCCGGGCCGAGCACGCCGGTCAGCTCGGCGAACTCCTCGGTGAAGGTGTCGCGGTTGTTACGACTGGTCAGCACCGTCGTGCCGTCGGGCGCAATTCGCATGCAGGCGCGATAGCCGTCGTACTTCCATTCGAAGGCCCACTCGGGACCCGTTCGCAGCCGGCCGCCGTCGCTCAGCGCCAGCATCGGCTCGACCCATGCCGGGACCTCGGACCGTGCGCGACCGCTCCCGCTCGCCAACGCCACCCGCGATCACCACCCGAAGCCGGCCGCCCCGGCACGGTACCGGGCCGGTTTCATCCTCACCCGCGCAGCGCCCTTCCGCCTTCTGACTGTCCACACCTGACATGCGGTGACCTGGGCTAACGCGGTGTAAACCATCAAACTGGGCACCAACCCGACGTGTCTGACGCACCGGAACTTGCTGGAGCGGCTGGGCGGGTCCGGTTCGTCGAGTAGTTCCGGACCGCCGTCGGCCCGGGCTACCATCAGAAGCATGACTTCGGCGCTCACGAACCGCTCGCCCGCTGACCAGTACCTGGTGCAGCGGATCTCGGCGCGCGACCATGTTGACGTGGCGTTGCTGGCCGCACTGCCGGGCCACGAACTCGACCGGCTTCTGCCCGGCGGCCGCGCGGCCTTCGAGCAACGCGCGCAGGTCGCTCAGGCGCTGCTGGGCCGCCGGGGCATCGACCCGGACTCGGCTGAGTACCAGGCGGCCGATGCGCAGGCGCGCGACATCTTGGCGCGCGTGGACCAGCTCGGGTCGGACCACGCCGCGTGACCTTGCCGCGTGCCCTGCTGCTCGACTCGACTTTCCTGATCGCCTACGAACGTGAGCTGAGCCCCCGGCTGGCGCAGGCCGTGGTGGTGCAGGCAATCACGAGCGGACGGCTGCTGGTCGTGCCCGCCGTGTCGCTGGTGGTCGCCGGAACCGAGCTGGGCGGGCGTCACCCGGATCTGTCCTGGATGCTCAACGACCCCGCCGGCCCGGTGGAAGTACTGGCGCTGTCGGCGACCAACGCGCTGGAGACCGGCGAGCAAGCCGCCCGCGCCGATGGGGCCGACCTCGATGGACTCGAAGTCGCGCAGATCGTGGTGGAGGCATCCGGAAGCCCGATGGCCGTGATGACCTACGAACCCAAGCGGTACGCGGGATTGTCGATCCACGTCATGGACATGCGCCCGCGGTAGCACGACCGTGGCCGCCTGCGAACACGGCGAGGCGACGTCAAGTTGCCGGTCATCCGCTGGGACGAGGCGGCCGCCGACGCTCCGGCGGCTGTGCGGATGCGGCGACCTTCATGACCGTCGTATCCTCCGACCTCAGGCCGACCTGGGGGAAGGTGCCGAAATGTCACACCCGTCGCACGCACAGCCATCACCTCGCCAGCCTCCGGGCGCCGCAGAGGTTCCGCCTGGCCTGCCGTACAGGGCTGGGGGGCCGGGCCCGGCGTACGGTCACCCGCCGTATCCGGGTGGGGGCCTAGTGCCGCCCCGAAAACCACGCACCGGGATGTGGGTGTCGGTCGCTGCCCTCGGGGTGTTCGTTGCCGTCGTGCTGGTGACCGGGTTCGGCACGCCTGGGTTCTTACTGCGCCACGACGATCCCAAGCCTCCGTCGGCCGGACAGACGACGCCGACGTCGACGTCGAGATTCGCGCGCAACAGCGATAGCCAGTTGCAGGCCGCGAAGACCGTGGCCGAGGAGTTCCTGCAACGGCTCAACGCCAACAAGCTCGACGGCCCGGACGGTGCGAAAGCGATGGCCTGCCCCGGCTCAAACTCCCTGCTCGGCGGCACGTTGCTCGCCGTGGAGCCGCCAACCCAGCTTGCCATTCCGACGCAAGGCGAGGTCCGTTTCCACGACCCGGTGATCGAAGTCGACGTCGCCGGCGTGACCGATCAACGCGCCGTGACGGGATACGTTCGACTTCAGCCGTGGAAGGACCACCAACCGTGCGTCCGGATCCTCGCCATCCACTAGCCACCTCACGTCAACTGGCGACTGTCCGAGCTCACTCCGCCGTCGTTCCCGCTTCCGAGACGGGGTGCCGGCGAATCCGCTGATCCGTCGGCAACGGTCTGTTTTTGCTGTTGGACCTGCCGGTGCCCCGACGCCCGCAGTGACCGTGACGCGGTGGTGCCGGGGTCAGCGGCACACGCTGGCGGCAGTCGCCGATCCGGCGCCGCGACCTGGCGGCCTGACCCGGTGGTGGGGTGACAGACTGGTCGACCAGCCACCAGTACCGGAGGGAAGGCCGTGGAGCTTCCGGGTCCCGATCGCGAGACGATGCGCCTTGGCACGCAGCTGGAGGCGGCCTTGATCGTCGCTGCCGCGCCGGGCGGTGATGTGTCTCCCGCCCTCAGGATCGCTGATGAATTGGTCGACCGTGGGTTGCTGGGCGGCCCTCGCGGTCACGTGCTGGCGATGTACCTCGTCGAGCTGACCGTTCAGCATCTGGCGGCGCAGTCCGGGACGCCTGATCCGTACGCGCCGTTCGCGAATCATCTCGTGCGCACCGGCGTGTGTACCCAGTTCGACCTTGAAAACGCTCGCCTCGGGCGGGTGCTCAACACCGGCTTGGAGCAGGGCTGGTTGCCCGCCGAGATGTACGACAGCCTCTCCGACGCGGGCGGCGGCGATCCAGAGTTCCGGAAGATCCTCTTACGCATCCAACGCCGCACTACATGATCATCCTTGGTCAGGCTGTCGCAGGTCGCTCATCGACGGCCGGAACGAGCCTCGCTTCATGCACGCCGCCGTCGACCCCGTAGCCGCGATCCGGCACCTGAAGGCCCTGGTCACCGACGTGCCCGGCGCCGGGACGTACTGGGAGCAGGTCCCGGGCCGGCCGGAGCAACGGTGAAGCCGGAGCCGAGCGTCCCTGCGAAGACGTCGAGGCTGCAGCGCGCGGCGGCCGCCTGGCCGGGCGAACCCGCCGGGCCCGGCACGAGCGTGTCGGTGATTCGCCCGGAACCAGCGCCAGGCCGCCGTCGGCTACCGCCGCGACGTCGACGAGCACACGTTCGCCGCGAAGCCGCCGGGCGGGCCCCGATCACGCAGCTGTGGCAGGCCGACACGCTGCTGAACCTCCCCGCGAACCTTCCCGTACCGCTGGAGTCGCTGACCGAACGCGAGCGCCGCGCGCTGCACAGGCTTCCGCCCGGCGCGGTCGAGCACGACGGCATGAACTTGATCAGGCGAGCGAGGCCGACGCTGACGGTGACCTTCGCACTGGTCTCGGTGCAGCACTGGCGGACGGGGCTCGCCGCCGCGGGGGAGTACGCGCCGTACTGCCGCCGGGCCATGCTGCTGGCCGCCGCGCCCGCCGAGGAGGAAGCGCTCCTCGATGCGTCGCTCTACGACATCGGCGTCGGCCTGGCCGACTGGACCGGGGTGCGCGAGCTCATGGCGCCTGGCCCGCACAAGCGGCTGCTGGTCAACGCCGCGCATTGGACGTTCACCGAGCAGGTTCTACGCCCAGCTCCCGGCAGGAAGGGCGGCATGAACGAACAGCAGGACCCCGCCGAGTCGACGCTGACCAGTATCGCGACCGAGGCGATCGACAACGCCAGCGCGGCAGACGACCGGCTGGCCGACTGGATCGGCCGCACACCCAGCCCCGCCAGCGAAGCCAGGATGCGGCAGCTGGCCCACCAAGCACCCCGGCTGGTGGCCGACGCCCTGCGACGCTCCGGACGGGCCCAGGCCTACGGCGACAAAGACGTCCGCGCGGCGCTGACCGACTTGCCCGCCGCCGCGCTGGCCGCGATCCGCGCGATCACCCGGCACATCGCCGGCGAGGCCGACGCGGCAGACGGCACCATCGACGCGTTCGTGGCTCCGCGCGGCGTGCAAGGGCTGTGGGATGTCGGAGCGGCAGGCCTGCGCCTGCTCACCGAAGAGCTGCGGGACCAGCGTAAAGACCCGCGCCAAGACGAAGGCAGCGAAGACGTCATCTGGTTCGAGGCCACGAAACGACGGATCGACACCTTGTTCCTGGTGCTCGACGACTGCGTGGCCCGGTCGCCGTCGCTTCCCTCACCGGACCGGTGGCTGTTCATCGCCGCCGATCCGGGGTCGTGGCGGCAAGTCGCGATCGAGCACCTCGACGAGTTTCACCAGGCGGGCTTGCTCAACCCCACCGACCAGCCGTACCAGTCCCCGTTCGGAAGACCCCCGCCGACGACTTCGTCGTGGTCGAGCTCAGCGACGCGGGGCAGAGGCTGAAGGAGCACTGGCGGTCGCGGTGACCGAGCTGCCCCGCGTGTCCGGCGAGATCGGCAGGCGGGGATCCTGCTCGCTCTTTCGAGTAGACGACGAGAGTTGATGGCAGCATGCTCGTCGACTTTGCGCTGGTCAGCACTGCTTCCCGGCAACCTGTAAGCGTCATGGCGGTTGCCCCGGTCGACGCGACTGTGTATGAAGCGGAGCGGGCCCCGAAGGTCGTGCCCTCACCTGATCTTTCAGGGTGAGGAAGGTGCGATGCCGGAGTGGCTGATCGCAGTGGTGGCCGGTTACGTGCTGCTGCTGATCTCGTTCGTCGTCGTGGTCGCGGTGCTCGACCGCAACCACCGTCGCGCCGAGCGCGCCGTGCGCGTCCTGCGGATGCTGCTGATCGGTGCTGCTCCCGGCGTCGCCGGCGCGCTGCTCAAGCTGCACCATGCCGGTCTGCTGTGAGCTCCCGGCCCCCGCTTGCCGAACTCGAGACTGCCGGCGTGCGGATGAGCTGGGCCGCACCGCCCGTGCCTCGCCCCGGAGACCGGACGACATTCCGCTGGTCGTCCCGGAACCCGGAATTCCCGGTTCCGGGGCGGCCAGGTTGTCTCCATGGTCAGGCGAGGGGCCACGTGCCATTCCTTGAGCTGTTCGGCGAGTGCCCGGTCGACCCCATGCCGGGCGAGGTGACCTTCGGGCGGGCGCCGGTCGCTCCGCCCCAGCTGTTCCGAGGTACGGGCTGCTCGGGTTCCACCAGGCCGCTCGGGCCTTGCGGCCGCGCAGCGGGGTGGACGGTGATCAGCCGTCAGGTTCAGCGGCCGTTTCAGCTTGTGACCTGCACCTTCGAGATTTCTCAAGATTTTTCACGGGCAGCGATTCGCCGGCGGGGGTCCGGGCCGGTGTGGGGGTAAGTAGGAAGGAGGGCCCCATGGAGTGGGACCCCGACACGGACTTCGTCCGGATTCCGCGCCCTCGTAGTGTGCTGAGGGTGTTGGCCGACCTCGCCCTGCTGCGTTTTCGCCGCTCGGTCGCCCGTGACCGCGGTGCGACGATCGTCGACGCGGCGCAGGTGCTCAGTGCGTCCGGCCGGGCCGGGCAGGTGTGCAGCCGTGACGAGACCGGCGGCGAGTGGTCGATCACGCTCGGCCCGCCCGCCGAGCGCCTCGAGCCGCCGGAGGCGGCATGACTCACGACGCGACGTCCGGCTCGACGTGTCCGTCCGGCGCCGATGAGGATGAGGACGCAGATCAGCCGGGGGACCGGTACGCCCACCAGGCCGAGGTCCCGTTCAGCCGGCACGCGCTCCAGGCGGTGATCGCAGATCACCGCCTGGAGGCGGTGCGGTCGGCGACCACGGTCGTCGGCGACCATGCCAGCGGGGAGGACGTCGCGCAGGTGGCGTTCATCGAGCTGGCGCGGAAGTGGAAGAGGAAGGGCGTTCTGCGCGAGCCGCGGCGGTTGCTCTTCCAGCTCGTCAAGCTGCGCGCGTTCGACGAGCGGGCCAAGCGGACTCCGGTCCCCCTCACCGATGACGCGTTGATCAGCAAGATGACGGCCGACCGCGTGATGTCGATGCCGGACTTCGCGCCCGGGATCGACGGGTTGTTCAGCAGCATGGCGGTGGTCACGGCGCTCAAGCAGCTGCCGATCCGCCAGCGGCAGGTGCTGGTCCTTCGCATCGGCCTGCAGTGGGAGTTGGCGGCCGTCTCGTCGGTCATGGCCTGCTCCGCGGAAGCCGTGAAGAGCCTGCAGGAACGCGGACTGCAGACCCTGCGGAAATCGCCCTTGCTGATCGGCCGCCGCACGACCCTGCCGGAGGTGCACCAGTGACCACCACCATCGACACCAGCGACGTCAGCGAGGACCGCTTCGACGTCGACCTGATCATGGAGCGCGCGCTCGCCGCCGACGAGGCTGACCTCGCCGCGCACGGACGGCTCCAGCCCACGTTGGCGGACGTGGCCGAGGCCGCCTACCGCGCCTTCGAGATCGGTGTCTGGGAGATGTCGCGCGACCGGCACGCCGAGGCGCTGCAGTGGCTGTCCACCGCGGTCGACAGCGGGATCGAGGAGGCCCGCCCGCTGCTCGCGATCTGCCGGCAGGTCACCGACCCGATTCCGGAACGTCGCGCCGCCGCGGCCGACGAGCATGACGAGCGGCTCGCCGAAGAGCTGATCAGCTTGGAGGAACAGCCCAGCGAGGCCTGCGTGATGACCTCGACGCCGATCTACGAGGCGGTCCTGGCCCACGCCCACGCGGTGGCGCGGACGGCGACGGCCCGGTGGTGGGGCGGGGCGGGGCTGGTGTTGCCTGCGCACGAGGACGCGTCCGGTCGCCAAGTGGGCGCGCAGCTGGTGCACCGCCGCATCGACGCGGTCTACCCCGCCATGGCCTGGTGCCCTGACCTCGTGCTTTATCACGACCGGCCGTGCGCGTCGGCCAGCGCCGACGGGGACGGGCCCGGCCCGGGGAGCCTCTGTCCGGAGTGGACCATGCTGCAGATCAAGTGGCGCTCGCCGGTGGACACCGCCTTCGGCTTCCGGATGCGGTCGCTTGAGGTACTGCCGCAGGGTTCCCTCAGCCGAGTCACCCGGGTGCCCCCGGCTGCGGACACCGCTGCGCGCACAACGGACATCAACCTGCTGGCCTCCGGCGCGGCCGACGGAGACCCCGCGGCAGTCGGGGCAGTGCTGGAGCTGATGCGGCCGGTGGTCGTGCGGTACTGCCGCGCCCGGATCGGTGGACGCGACCTGGCGTACCTGACCGCCGACGACGTCGCGCAGGAGGTGTGCCTGTCGGTGCTCAAGATCCTGCCGGACTACCGCAGGCGAGGAGGCTCGTTCCTTCGGCTGGTGTACGCGATCGCGGCCAACAAGGTCACCGACGCCGTCCGCGCGACCGCCCGCGACCGCGCCGAGCCGATCGCCGACGTCCCCGGCCTCAGGCGGCTTGAGCGGCCCGGTGCGGATGCTGGTGTCCGGCTGGATCTCGGTTCTCGCCTCGGCCGGATGCTCGCGGTGCTCCCCCGGGCTCACCAGGAGGTGCTGACGCTGCGCATCGCGGTCGGGCTGTCGGCTACCGAGACCGCCGAAGCGCTCGGCGTCTCCGCGGGCAACGTCCGCGTCACCCAGCACCGCGCCCTGACGCGGCTGCGCGGAATGCTGCAGGAGGAGAAGTACTGATTCTGGGCAGACGCCGACGGGGCCTAGTTCCGACGTGGGCCGTACCGCCGCGAACGGGCGCGACGAACTCACCGCGTCGCGCGCTGTCCGGGGTCAGCGGGTGGTAAGTGCTTGCAACGCGGCACGCAGGCCGGCGCCGTGTTGTACCTGGTGGGCTACAGCAACGGCTGCTGCCCGGGTGCGAGCGGCGGCGTCGGCGCGGACGCGGGACGCCGTGGTGACGGCCGCGATCTCCTCGTCGGGGCTCAAGGCCGCGTCGGTGCAATCCGGTGGGGTGAGGGTCGCTGCATGATCCCAGGTGATCTCGACGTCGTTGAGCACGCCGGCGGCCGTGACGGTGGCCGACGCGACCAGTGCACCGCTGACGGTGTCGGGCAGCTCGTCCGCGTCCGCCCAGCTGAACGTGGAGGGCTGTCTGTCGAGTTCGGACGCGGACTGGGGATCCATGGCGGGCTCAGCTTTCTGCCGGGCGATTGCGTCATTGACCTGCGGTTCTACATCCACAGGTCGGCTTCCCCCGGCAGCATAGCGAGCGGTGACATGGCGGCCGGCCATCAGCTGGTCGGCTGCGACTTCGATGACGCGGACGCCAGCCTCTCCTGGCGATCACCGAGCGCTGGATGTCAGCACGCCCATGGCCACGCCAGCACTGGTCACCCGGCGCGTTCACTTCGTCGGCGGTGATCAGAACCGGCTGCGGGTCTTCCCCGGGCCTGCACCACGTCGCCACGTCGATGCTCGGCCGCTGCGAAACGTCTCCCCGGAGCGGATCCTTTCCGTTTCGGAAAGGATCTCGGCGCAGCCCTGGTGTCCCCAGCCCTCGCCGACCCGGCCCAGGGAAGCGCCCTTGGTGTACGGACGGTTGCACGCGCCGCACGTCCCGGGGAATCGGGCCGCGATCACCTTCCCCGGCGTCGTCGGCTTCTGCCGTTCGGTCGATTGCGGGGGAGCGGGATTCCCGGAGCTGGTCTGCACCGCGTTGGCGGGAGAGCGGCCGCGGCGCGACCGTCGGCGCCGCGACGGCGTTTCGCCCGCCCCGACGTGAGTTGCTCCTGCCGCGGCCGGCAGGGGCTGATCCGGCGTGACTCCGAGCTGGTTTCGGTACGCCAGGTCACGTTCGGTCAGTCCGCGCACGCGGCTGCCTGGCTCACCGTCATGCCGTGTGGGCCGGTGCGGCGGCTTGTGCCCAGCCGCACGACCGCATGGCACCCCGGCGGCCTGCATCCAGTGCCCGCATTCCGCTTTCATGGCCAGACCCTACGACGTGTGAATCGCAGCAGCCGCACGACATTCCGTCGCACTGCCGGAGGGATCCGGCAGCGCGTCGGATTCACCGGTGCAGGTGACGTCCGGTCATCGAGGAATTCGGGTGAGCGGGGTGTCCGCGTCGGCTCGGCGGACGAGGCCGATGTCGGACAGGGCCATGCCGAATATCGTGACGCCGTCCGACACCCGCACCCAGGGGGTGTTGTCGGGGCCGGTGCTGTGCGCGTTGACCTCGACGACCGCGACGCTCACCCACGCTGGCTCGGGCCAGCTGCCCGCAGGCCCGGCCCACAGCACGTCGACCCGCAGATTGTCGGTCAGGAACTCGCGGGCCTGACGCACGGCGTGGGATGCGTCGTCGGCCGGGATCCACCAGCCGTTTCGCGCCCACACGTCGTCAGCACTCATCGTGTCCGGCCCGCCGTCGTCGAACGCGGCACCGGCAGCACCCAGCCGTGCCAGTTCGCGGGTCGCGGCGATCATGTCGTTGACCGGCTGGGCGCTGCCGAGCCGCGCGGGATCCAGGGTGGGGTCGGCCGATCCGTCCCACGGAACCCCGCCGGCGGTCGTGCCCGGCCAGTGCCTGCCGAGCACGGCCTCGACCTGTGCCGCGCGGTCGAGGTGGTGGCGCAGGTGTGCGTCCCGCGACGTGCGGGCCGGACGGGTGTCGTCCTCGGCGGCGCCGTGGGAGCGGCGTGGGTCCCGGGGTTGGTCGTAGAGGCCGTGCCCGAGCAGCAGCGGGAACAGCAGGTGTTCCAGCAGCGCTTGCAGGCCGTTCTCGACGTTGGCCGCCTCGCCGGTGACCGCGAACGGCTTCCGGATCTGTGCGAGCCCGTCGCCGGTGGAATCCACGACGTGCACGGGCGTGCGGTGCTGGTCCCGCTCGGCGGCTTGCGTCGAGAACGCCACGGCGTAGGCGATCGACGCCGGCAGCAGGCTCGGCCGCCACGCGACGTCGGCGTCGCGGACCACCGTCTTCGCCTGGGCCGCGAGCGTCGGGACGTGCCGGATCAGCGCTGCGGTCAGGGCGCTGATGGTGGCGCCTGCCCCGAGGTCGACGAACGCGGCATGCCGGTCCGCGGGCGGAGGAAGCCAGATCCAGCTGCGTCCCAGCGGGTCGTGCCACGTCTCCAGCACAACCGGGAACGCGTTGCGGGCGTGCAGCTCGCGTTCCAACTTCCGTCCGAGGCGGGATCCGCAGACCAGCCCGAGGAGCGTGGCGACGCCAGACCAGCCCGCCGGCGCGGCGAAGTCGTTGCCGAGCAGGTGATCGAGGCCGATTGCCAGGTAGGGCAGATCGGTGCGGTAGCGCTGGTCCTGGTCGAAGATACAGGCCGGGCACACCGGCTCCGCCTCGCTGCAGTTGGCCAGCAGGTGCTCGGCCGGGTAGCGGTCCCCGCACAGCGGACACGGCGTCGTCGAGGTCTCGTCCACACCGCGGACGCGGTGTAGCCGTGCCTGGCCGAGCTCTGCGTCGATCCGCGCCGCCACGACGTGCGGCGGCTCGCTCCCGGCGTGGGCGCCGAACTCGAAATCGCCGACGTAGCGGCCGCCGGCCGGGGAGCCCGCGAAGAGGTAGACGGGCGCAGTGAGGTCTGCGGCGCCCGGATCGTCGGGATCGCTGTCTTCATCGCCGTCCTCGACATCGCGGCTGGCGTGCAGCACGGCGGGCCCGGCGAAGATTTCGTACCGGCCGAACTCGAGGACGGACGCCTCGTCGGCGCCCCACCCGAACTCCGTGAGGTGCCTGACGATCGCGTCCAGGTACGGCTTCGCCAGGCGCACGGTCGGCGGGATGTCGGGCGAGAGAGGCGAAACCTCACGCAGCGCCCGGGTGTAGCGGGTGCCGCTCGCGGCCTGCCGGCGGCGGGCCTTTTTCCCCGCGGTGCTCTGGTTCTTCGGCACGATCGACTCCTGAATCGCCAGCGGGCTCCCATGCAGGCCACCGGATTTCAGCGTCGGGTCCGGACAGCAGAGATCTCACGCGGGCCCCGGGAGACCTTGGCCATTCGAGTGCCAGCGGAGGCATGGGTTCCATCGGCAGCGGCGGCGGGCGGTACGCGACTAGCCCTGTCGGTCATCGTAGAGCCCAGCTCCGGACTGAACCGCGGGTGGCACGGGTGTCCGACTGGAAATGCCCGCGTGGCGACCGCACAGGCTGCTCCCGGTCCCCCGCTACTCGACACCGCCGGCCTGCACCCGGGCGCCCAGCGAGTCCTTCGCCGCCGCACACACCGCCTCGGGTAGATCACTCCAGCGCAGCCTCGGCGGCGCCGCCGACGACCTCACCCAAGGCCCTCCTGCCTACATCACGTGAGGCCCAACGTCCCCCATCGCCTCCTGGACCGCACCAGCACACCCCGGTCACCGTTGCGATTGTGCGATCCGCGCGGGCAAGCCGACGGAGGACGTTACCGAAGTCGCCGGGTGTTGAGGTCGTCGACCGGCGGCGCCGCGACCAGGACTCTCAGCGCTGAATCGCTGCGACCCGCTCTCGCAACTGGGCCGTCAGGCGTTTCGCCGTGTCGTTGAGGATGCCTTCCGCGCCGGTCGGGTCGTCGGCTGGCCGAGCGGCCAGCAACTCCAGCAGGTTGGCCAGGGCGACGGTTTCGGTGCGGCTGAGTTCGACCTGCATGAGACCGTCTGGCGCGTAGCTTTCGCTGGCCAGGTGCGCGGCGAAGTCCCGGCGACGTTCCGGAGTCAGCTCGGCAAGGTTCATGATCCGGAGCGTAGTCAACGGCGGACTGTTCGGCGCTGCTCGTCGCGTTCGGGCGATGATTTCCTCGTCGGCGTCACCGGAAGATGTTGCCGAAGGCGCCGGTATTGACCGTGGTGGCAAGGTCGAGCATGGCGTCGATCCCGGTTTCGTCGCAGCGGCCGACCAGCTCGAGGACCGGGGAGCCAGCCGGCTGGTCGATGACCAGTTCCCAGCCGATGTCGATGTGGACGGTGATCGCGAGCGGGCGTGGCTCATACGCGCCCCAGGCCGGGGTGGTGTCGGTGCGGGGCAGCGGCACGTAGAGCACGTCCCGGGCGGTGGTGATGCCGCGCTCGCCCAGCCGCGTGGCCACGACGTCCAGCAGCGCGGTCGCCTCCTCCGGGGTTGACGGGCGTGGTTCGCGGACTCCGCGGGTGGCCATCTCCAGGGCGACGACGGCGAGCCGCTCGGCCCACTCCCCGCCTGGGTAGTTGCCGCCCATGTCGGTGCCGCGTTCGGCCGCTGTGACGCACCAGGCGTGAAGCAGGTCGCCGGCGTCGTCGAGCACCGGCCTGGTGGCCAGCGAGGTCCGGTAGCGTCGGTCGACTCGTTCCACCACGTTGCGGGCGATGGGCATGGCGTTGGGCGAGGTGGTCATGAATGCTCACGCTCCTGCGGCGTCGACGTCCGGCTCGGGCTGGAAGGCCAGCCTGTCGAACTGCTGCCCGGTGCGGTGCGCGGCCCGCCGTGCCTGGTCGAGTGCCTGCTGCAGTTCGCGGCCGTGATCGAGCGCCTCGGCGAGCACCTCATCCCCGAACGCGTCGGACATCCGCTTGCGCACGAGCGCGAGCCCGGTCTCGCCCAGGAGCTCGGTCAGCTCCGGCGACGCGGTGAAGTTCGTGAGCATGGTTGAAGTCCTCGTCGATGTTCCTGGGGCAGAGGGCGACATGGTCGAGCATGGCATGCGACCGGTCGGCGGTGTTTCTCATCCGGCTGGTCGCCATGACCTGTCTACTCGGCGTGCGGGGCGACGGCGCCGCTGATGACGGGCAGGTCGTAGTGCTCGTGGTGGTTGACCGAGCAGTTTCCGGCCTGGACGTCGCGGACGACGCCGCCGGAGCCGCTGACCCTCCGGGTGTAGGTGTGCGAGGGCGGCCGACCGCTTCCCGTGCAGGCCTGCGGTTTCTGGGGCATGGCTCAGTTGCCCCGCTTGCGGTCGACGCTCCGCTTGGTGGCACCGCGCAAAGCCGCGGCGCGGAAGCTGGTGTCGTCGGGGTCCAGCTGCTCGGTGGCGTTGTTGACGATCCGCTCGGCGTTGGCCGCGGCGCCGGGGGGCGCCGCGTCGAGGGCCGCGGCGAGCGCGTTGGCGAAGTCGTCGGCGCTGATGCTGACCATGGGAACCTCCTGGTGTCGATTTCATCGGAATGCTGCGGGTGTTCGGCATGCGGGGTGCGGTCTCACAGATCCCGCAAGACTTGTCGGAGCCGGTGGGGGCCGGTGGAGCTGTTCCACCAGGCGTCACGCCGCTGCGGGCGGGCACGGCTGTCCGGTGGACGCCATTTCCGGAGCAGCCCGCGTAGTCGCGTCCGCCGGTCGGGTCAGCGGGATGCGTGCCGAAGCGCAGGTTGTCGACGGCGGACGCGGCAGTGCGGCTCATTCGCCGTCGTCGCTGAAGAGCCGGATACGACCGGAGGGGCACGGGGTGCCGTCCCGTAGGTGTCGTCGTAGGCGTGTTCGGCGGGGATCACGACGTCGCGCCACCGCTCGCGCTCCGCGCGGTCGAGCGTGAGGTCGCTGGCCGGCACGCAGTTGACGAAGTGCTCGCCGGCGCCGCCGGGCAGGTTCTGACCTCGGGGGCCGCTGTAGGACGGGCCCTCTTCGATGACCCACGGTCCGCTTGGGTTGGGCGTCGCCATGGTCGTCGGCTGGTCCGCGCCGAGCAGGACAGCCATGGCGACGACGGCGGGCACGACCTTCATTCGGCGTGATCTCCTCGGTCGGGATGCGGATGCGTGCTTGTCGGCGGGCGCGAGGCCCGGCCAGACGGTGGGGGATTTCCGTTCCGGCCGGGCCTCGCTCGCAGGGCTGGCGGCGTGGGGAGGTGCCGCAGCCGGAGCCATGGCGGGGTCGAGCCGCCGGGGAGGCGGAGACGGCTCGACCCCGGGAGAGGCCAGGTGCGCTCGCGCAGCGGGATGCGCGCTCGGGGTTGCGCTCGACTGGCCTGCGCTGAAGGCGGGGCCGGGCAGGCGGGGAAGTCCCTGCCCGACCCCGCAGGATCGGCAGAGGCGCCCGGTTGGCGCTCGACTGCGGCCGATCCGGCTGGGTGCCCGGCCGGTTCGTCGTCCTCCGCCGCGTCGGCGAGACTGGCGAACCGGCCGGAAGTCCGGAGCTAGCCCGCAGGCTGCCGTTGCTGGCGTTCGGCGGCCGTCGGTCCCTCGCCCTGGTTCCACCACGGGGTCTCGTGCTCATGCCCGTCGTTGAACCGCTGTCCGACGACGTATCGGCCGCTGGTGACGGCTTCGACGAACCGGTCGATGTTGCCCTGCTGGCTGGCCATCCGGTGGTCCCTGCCTCTCGCCTGGGCGCTCCTGCCTTACCAACCATACAAACCGTACCAACCTTACGCAAGAGTTTCGTTGGGTTAGTAAGGTTGGTAAGATCCCGCGCATGATCACGAAGACCGTCGAGGAAGTCCGCACCGGCTGGGGACCCCTGGTCGAAGCGGTTCTCGCCTCCGATAGCCCCGAAGGTGCGGGCGACCATGAAGTCGTCGCCATCACCCGCACCCGCGGCCGCCCGGCTGACCGGGTCCAGGCCGGCGAGATCGTGGGGGTCCTCGTGCCGTTCGGGTGGTACACGTCCATCCCGGCTGACCAGCGGCCCGCCGAGAACGACGTCCGCTTGATGAAGAGCAGCGATGTCCGCAACGGCCTGCGCGAGGTGCTACTGGCCACCGCTCGCGGCGCGCACACTGCGATCTCGCTCTACGGCAAGTCAGGCGCCGTCCTCGTCCCCGACGACTGGTACCAGCAGTACGCGAGCTGACGCCCGGCCAGCACGAAACGCCGCCGAGTGGCCCCTGAACCTTCGCGTTCGGGGGCCACTCGACTGTCTGGGCAACCTTTCCTCAGCCCCATCCCGACGGTTGCACGGTTGGTATGGTTTGCGCGGTTGGTAAGGTAAGGGTGGAAGGGAGCGGCGTGAACGACTGGGGAGCAGGCGCAGCGAGAGCCGGGCCGAGGACGCCGGCCGGGAGGCCCTGCCGCTCGCGGCCGCCGAGGCCGTGCTCGGCTACGAAGCATTCGGCGCCGTCGCAGGCAAGCTGTTCCGCGCCGAGCGGGCCGGCACCGACCGCGCCAAGGTCCTCGCCGCTCGTGCAGAACCAGCTCGACGACAGCGTCTTCGTCGCGAACGCCGACCACCCGGCCGGGTTCCTCGCCTCCCACATCCGCCACTGACCGGGAGCGCGGGGGGACTCAGGTCATGCGCGCTCGCACGCTGCTCCTGCTCGCCGCGAGCGTCGTCGCAGCCGGCATCACGGCGACCACCCGGCCAGACCTGCGTCGGTCGCCGACGCGCCACCACCGCGAAGCCGACGCAGGCGAGCTGACACTCCGCCACCACGACCTCGAGCCTGTCGATCTCCTTCCGGCCGCCGGTGCAAAACGCCCCGGACGTCGAGGTGAAGGCGATGTGTGACAAGAGCGGCTACGCCTATCGGACCGAGCCGAATACTGCACCGGCCCGCGCCGAGGAGATGTGCTCGAACCTGCCGCGCAGCCTCAAGGACGTCGGCTGGGTAGCCCGCACCACCGCACCGATCCGCACGAGCTCGAGAGGGAACTACCCGTGACGACCAGTCCGACCGCCGGACCGAACACCAACGGCGCCACCCCGGCCGCGGCGGACGCCGCGCCGGACACGCAGGACGTCGACCTGGCGGCGACCGCAGCGAAGCTCGCCGAGACCGACGCCGCCGCATTCCGCTCCGAAGGCCCGCGCACCGACACCAAAGTCACCGCGCTGCTGTCCCTGCTGGCCGCCCTGATCGGCACCACCGGTGTCCTCGGCACGATCGGCACCACCTACTCACGCCAGTCCGGCGCGATCGTGGCCGCCGTCCTGCTCAGCGTCGCGGCAGCGGTGCTGGGCGTCGGCTTCGTCCTGATCGTGCTGGTCATCCTGCCCAAGCTTCGCCGCCGTGACGGCGCGCTCGGCACGCTCGTCGAGGTCGCCGAGCTGACCGACCCGGCCGCGGCCCGCGCTTACTACCTGACCAAGGCCACCGATCCGTTGGAGCACCACGCCGCCGGCGCGTGGCTGCACGCCGGGCTGGTTGTCGGTCGCTACTCGCGGATCCGCCTCGCCGGCCTGGTCCTGCTCGCCGGGATCGTGCTCGGCCTTCTCGGCGGCCTGGCCTACAGAAGGGGGTGGTGACCGCGATCAGCCTGCTGAAGCGACTTCCTGTACCAGGCACGGACGTACCGCTGACCACCGTTCCGTCGGGTCCTCGGCGGCCCCGGCTTACCCCTCCCGCCGCCCCCGGTGGCGGGGCACAGACCCAGACCACGCCATTATCGGGAGGACGATGCTCGAAGCACGGCGCGCGACGTGGGCCGGGACCACCGGCACCACCCGAATGAGCAATCAGCCCGGAAAGCAGATGTTCCTTGACCACATCACCAAGTCACCGACATGGCGGTCCGCCGCTGCCGAACTTCTCCAACGCCCCGTTTGGGCAATCGGGTACGACCCGTGCCAAGACGTTGTCATCGCTGTTCGGGGCGGTCGAGGCGGAGTGCGAGCAGTGCACGGAACAGCTGGTGGCGGAGGTCGCCGCCGATCCGCTGATGACCTGCCACCTGCTGGCAACGTCGTACTTGGCGTTGAAGAAGACCGGTCAGCGATTCGATGGGGCGGGCCTGTCGGAACTGGTGAAGCAGTACCACTCCACCGCGGTGGCGGCGTGGGCGACGTTGGACCACGACCTGTTCGGGGACGTCTACCGCCTGGTCACGACGATTGAGGACGCGGATGCCCGGCGGGTGAAGGTAGTGCGCGACACCTCGGGCATGTGGGTGCGCCTCACGGCCCTGGGCGTGCTGGACGGAGCCGCTGGCGATGCCGGCTCGGAGGGCGACATCCCGCGAAGGTGATAGCCGGAGTTGACGGTGGGACTCGGGAGTCGAACGAACGCCCTTGCGGCTGTCGTGCTCACGCGCGATCGGGGGGTGCCCGCTCGCCCAGGGCCACATGTTGACGGCGTCGATCAGGATCTGCGGATCCAGGCTCGCCTCCCCTTGCCCGGTGCGAGAGGATCGAAGCCCGACGGCGAGCGAAAGGACCATGCCGGCAGATGAATGACCTCGAGCAGCTTCGCCGCCGTCGCGCCGAACTCGACGCGGAGATCGGCCGCTGCGAACGCGCGCAGGTCGACGCCCAGAACGAACGGCTCGAAGCCCTGAGCGACGCGGTGTTCCGGTTCGGCGAGCAACTGCGCGAGCAGCAGAAACGAACGGCGACCGCCGAGCTCGTGTCCGCCACCGTGCCCGTCGACATCACCGACGACGGCATCACGATCAACGGCACGGTGACCGTGAAGGTCGAGGAGAGCAGCACCGACCGCACCGGCTTCCTCGTCGTGTCCGACACGACGGGCATGAACTGCAGGTTCGAAGCCGACGCCCTGCCGACCGAGGCGGGCCTGCTCGGACTCATCACCGGCCAGCTCCAGGCCGAGGTCGAGGCCGACGCAACGCGTTGACGGCCGCCGCGGCGCGCCACGGCGATCGAGGAGTCCGCAACCGCCGTGCTTGCCACGCACCGAACAAAAGGTCGGATACGGTCGCTCCGTTGACGCGGGCGAGGGTGGTGATGAAGTACGTGTCGCTGACCATGCGTCTGGCCCGTGGTGAACTGGCCCGCTGGTGCGCCGAGCACTGGGCCGGTGCTCCGGAGCTGACCGGTGACCTGCACCGCCGGTACTGCGCCCTTGGACAGCCGCGGCCGGTGCGCCCGGTCGCCGGTGCTGGCACGGGGATCGCCGCGGCGTTCACCCTGCGACTCGGCTTGTTGGCCGAGGGCGCCGCTCCGGCCTCCGCGCTGCTCGGCCCGGTGCGCGTCGGCCTAGCCAAGCCACGCTGGGCCGAGCAGGCGGCCGGGTTGTTCGGCCCGTCGCGGCTGCCCGCCACGGTTGCAGACCGGTTCTCCCCGTACCGGCGGCGAGTACGAAATCCGCCCGCCCCGCTCGGTGACCTTGCCGAGCACGAGACGGTGCTGACCGAGTTCGTCACGCGGACTGGGAGGTTCTTGGCCGAGCACGCCCCGCCCGGCGCGCTGGGCAACCCGGGCGCGGAGACGGTGCTGGCCCGCGTCTGCTGGGTGCTCGCCGGCTGGGAGACCGGCTTCCGCACCGGCCGGATGCCCGAGCGGCTTGCTGCGGTGCATGCCCATCCCGGCTACACCGTCGACGACCTGCGCGCCGCCGCTCCCGAGCCCGTCGTGGCCGAGCTCGTGGAACTCGCGCGAGCGTTGCATGTCAGCGGCACACTCGCCGGCTGGCGAGGCGACGCCCCGGGCCGCCCGATCGCGGCCGAGCCGCTCGGCGTCGCCGGCCCGGTCATCCTGCCCCGCTGGGCCGAAGCCGACCTCCTGGTCGGCTCGACCCTGTGGGACGTCGTGACGGCCGCTTGGCCGGACAACCCCGACGTCGTCACCCGGGCGTTGTGGCGGTTGCTGGCGTGCGCCTGGCTGGATACCCGCGACGTGTATGGGATTCGCTCGGTGGGGATCTACCTTGCCCGCCATGGTGTCGCCGCGTCCTGGGGCTGACGGCCTTCTGCTCCACGATGTTCGGAGGCACCGGCCGCGGAGGCACCGCCTGGGAGGCGTTCCTCGACATCGCCGGGCGCCTGTCCAGCGCCGATGGCGCCGAACCGATTCCGCCCTGGGGGCCGCGCGAGCGGGTCCTCTACGCCAGGTGATCGCCCTGGGGCAGCCGAGCTGCACCGGCACCGGCCTGGGCACCCCGCCGCCCATCTTCGTACCCAGTGCCGCGCCAACGCCACCTGTTCACGCTGATCAGCAACACCTGCAGGAGGGCATCGGCAACCTGGTGATACTGGTCATCGCACCACGGTGCCACCGGACGGGCCCGAGCCCCGAAAACTTTCTGGTCGGTGGACGGCTCTGTCGGAGCTATCAGGTAGACAGAGTTTCGTTCCTTCACCACGGAGTACGACGAGCATGATCACGATGACCGACCGGCGCGGGCTGACATACGCGACGGACCACATCCTCGGGGCGATCGAGACGACGCTGGAACCGGTGCGCGCGATCGCGGCGGCCGCGCAGCTGCAGCTGGCACCCATGGTGGCGGCCGCGGAGGCGGTCGAGGCCGCGCTGTACCCGCAGCGGCTCATGGTGGAGACGATCGCCGCCACCGCGACGCAGGTCCTGCCGACGCGGTACCTGCAGGCCGTCGTGCCGGTGCTGCCCGCGTTCCAGGTGTGGACGCCCGTGGCGCCGGTCCTGGCCGCCACGCCGCTGATCGAGGTCGCCGATCACTGGCGCGCGCTGATAGCCGACCTCCTCCGCCCGGCAGTGCGGTTCGCCGGCGAGGTCGCGCAGTGGATGTACGCGGCGTTGATCGAGGGGGCCGAGCGCGCGCACGCCGTGCTGTGCACCGACCCCGACGTCCGCCGCCGCCAGGCCGCGGTCGAGGAGTTCGCGGTGCATTGGATCGGGGTGGGCAAGCAGACCTCGCTGCGGCGCGCGGCGATCCTCGAGGCCGCCGAAGACGTGCTGCTCTCGGCGTGCTGGCGCGCACCGGCGGCGAATGGGGTGGACCTCACCCTCGGGTCCCGCTTGCGGTCGCAGGTGCACCGCGAGGCGCGGCGGCACCGGCCGATCTGGGAGAACCAGGTTCAGGGTCACGCGATCGATCAGCTCGATCGCGTCGCCGGCCGCGGTGACCAGGACGAGTCGATCACCCTTGCCGAGCGGCTGGCCGACCCGCGCAACCAGTACGTGATGCTGGAGGGCGGCTTGGACGCGCAGCGGCGGCTGCGGCCCGTGCTGCAGCTGCTCAAACCCGAGCACCGGCTGGTCGTCCTGCAGCACGCGCACGACGACGGCCTCACCTGGCAGGAAGCGGCCGTGCGCGCCGGACTGCCGCCCGAGGCGGGGGAGCGGGCTCGACGCCGGGTGCGCCGGCTCACCCGCGAGCTGCAACGCCGCCGGCTCCCGTAGCCGACCCAATCTGCGGCCGGTCAGGCCGAAGGCCGCGGCGGAAGCCGGCGTCGGATTGTCCGGACGGCCGGACTGGGCTGATTGCTGTGCGGGCTGGTGCGATCCGCTGTCACCGCGCCCGGGTGGGCTGCCAGGGTCGAATCGGACCGACGACCGCGCTGGGCGTTCCCAGATGGATACGCGCCACCAGGGCCTGACCAGGGCGTCGTCGGTCCCCGAGCTCTTACCGAGCTGGGAGGCGAAGAAGCGCTGACGAGGTGACACCCGAAGATGCACGTCCCATCAGGTCCTCCGTCCCGATACGACCAGGTCCTGCGGCTAACAGGTCCCGATGAGTTCGGCTGCACGCTCCAGACCAGTGAAGAAGTGCGCCTTGTGCTCGTTCTTCAGTCGACAACCGATTTCCCGAGCGATGTTCAGCTTTCCGCGCCGCGAGCTTTAAAGGACCTCCGCTGCACTTGGCTGTACAAAAGCTGGACGATCTCGGACACCCCGGCGCTGACCTGGGCGATCTCGGGCGTTGTCGTGATTGTCGCGCGAACAATGGACAAAACGCGGCCGCCTCGGACACCGCCGGACCGGCCTGACAACCCGATCACGGACAACGCAGGGCCCGATCATGGGCGAAACCGGGCAGGATGTTCGGCACGTGCGTGCACACCCGCTGGCTACGGGACGCACAAGATCAAAACCGCTCCAGACCAGAGAACTGCAGAAGAAGTGAGGCACGATGCCTGACGTCCCCGTCCCCGCCTCGCCGGATACGCCGGCCGAGATCCAGACCGTGGTCCCGGCCCCGCTGGCCGAGATCCTCCCGCCGACCGCCAACCTGCTGCCGGCCATCCCGGAAGAACGGCCCCCGACCGACGTGCCCCCGGTGCCCGGGGTGCCGTGGTGGTTCTGGCCGCTGGGGTTCCTGGTCGTGTTCGGGGTCGACGCGGCCCTGGTGCTCGCCCTGGTCGCCCAGCAGCAGAACCTCGCGGTCGCCGCCGGTGTCCCCGGCGCGCTGACCCTCGTCTCGCTCGGCGTGCTGCGCGCGCTCGCCGGCCACATGGGCCGTCGAGGCTGAGGGGGCAGAGCCATGGGACGCAAGAGCAAGCCGATCAAGGACACCGGCCCGATCGGTCAGTTCGCGCAGCGGCTGCGAGACCGCCAGGACGCCGTCCGGCCCCGGCCGGCCCTGCGCGTGATGGCCCAGGACGTCTTCTGCTCGCACTCGGTGCTCGCCGACGCCTGCGCCGGGAAGAAGCTGCCCACCGAGGACGTGGTCGTGGCGTTCGTGACGGCCTTGGGCGCCGACCCCGAGGAGATCGAGCAGTGGAAGGCCGACCGGCTGCAGGTGGCCAAGGTCGTCGGGCGGCTGCGACGCAAGCTCGGCGACGCCGACGTCGTCGTCCCGACACACTCGCCGACCGGCAAGCCGATCCGGCCGGGCCGGCTGCGACCGGTGCAGGTTGAGCTGGCCGCGCCGGATGCGTGTGTGCCCGACCCGGACGCGGCGCAGACCTTCGAGGACCTCAAGTACGGGCTGCGGGTCCTGCGGATCGCGGTCGGCAACCCGAGCCTGCGGGTGCTGGCCGCGCACATGGACAAGATGGACTTCGTCGACAGGATGGGCGTGAGCACGCTGGGCGACCTGTTCAACGGCAAGCGCACGCCCACCTACGACACCTTCGACGCCACGGTGCGCGGCCTGATCGACTTCGGTCTCGTCAACCACCGGTTCCGTGGCAAGACGCAGGCCGATCGGCCGGCATGGGCGCGGACGGCGCCGTGGATGGAGGCGTGGCGGCGGGCGGAGTACAACCGCGTCCGCCCGGATCGCATGCGCCGCACCGGCAACAACAACCTCTACCTGATGTCCGGGGACCAGGACATCAGCCCGACCACGAGTGTCTTCGCGGCGATGAACCCGCCGGTGGCCGCCGCGCTGCTGATCGGCATGGCGCCGGAGGAGACGGCGAGGGTGCTGGAGGACCTGCCGACCGACAAGAGCCGGGCGCTCATCCGCGAGATGGAGAAGCTGGCCGGCAAGGCCGCCGTGGACGCCGAAGGCGCCATCACCAAGGCCGACGTCGACCGCCTGGCGGACGCTGTAGGCGACGGGACCGTGGTGGCGATGAACGCGGATCGACGCCGGCAGCCGGGGGGTCCCGGCCCGGGGCGCTGAGCCGGGGCAGCGTGCTCTGTTCGACCGGGTCGGCGGGGTGTGGCGTTCGTCGACCCGCCCGCGGGTGGGTCGTCCGGGGGAGAGGGGTCCGGCGTCGCACCCGACCCGTACAGTCCGGTCGCTGCGCGCGGTCATCAGGGACCCGAGTCGTCGTCGGCGCTGGGCACGACCGACAGGCGGAATGCCTTCCCTCCATCCAGGGGGTCGAGTGCCAACCGGTACAGCCTGTTCGTGGAGTCGCCGTAGGCGTCCTGCTCCAGATCCTCCGGCGTCAGCTCGATGGCCCCGTCGAGCTTGACCAGGACGGCCAGCAGGACCGCTTGGCTGAACTCCGGGTTGTAGTCCAGGACATGGACCGGCCAGTCGCTAGTCATCGTCTCCCGTGCCTGGACTCACCCCGGGAGCCAACTCGGTACCCGGGTCCGCAGCGGGCGCATCGCCACAGGCAGGGGGTATGCCGGAGCCGACGACCGCGGGCTCCCGGGCGAGGTAGTCGAGGAATTCGGCGACATCCGTGTCCGAGATCAGCTTCTCTTGCCGGCCAAGGCGGAGACCGTCCTCCAGCGCGGCGCGTTCGTGCGCGCCGAGCTGGGGTGGCGCGCCGGACGCCTTGTTGGCCAACAGCGTGGCGAGGTATTGCGGGACATGGACGATCCCGGCCTCCTCACGGAACCGCGCTATCGCCTTCCCGATCCAGTCGCGCAGGCCGAGGCCGTCTTTCTGCGGGTCGAGCACCCGCTCGTCGCGGCCGAGCTTGGCGATGATGTTCTGCACGGTCGTTTGCGAGCGCTGGATCCGCTCGCCGACGTCGCGGTGGGTGTCACCCCACTTGGCCTGACGCCGTACTGCCTCGTCGCTCTGGCCGGTCAGCTGCGCGATCCACGTGGTCAGCGTGACGAGCGCCGTGCGTTCCTCGTCCCGCAGCTGCTCGCGGCGCGCCCGGAAGTACTCCTCGGTGTCGTGCAGCACGATGTGCCGGTTGACGTAGCCGTCGGTCGGCTCGCCGACGTAGCGCTGGTACAGGCCTGCTGCGACGTCCCGCTCGAGCTGCCCGGCCAGCTCGACCAGCTGTGCGTCGGTGGTGTCGGCGGTCAGCCCGCTCGGCTGACTGTCCTCGCCGAACCACGCCCCGGCGTCCATGCCGGTCACCACGTCCTGCGCGGGAACCTCGCCGGCGAGGTGCTCGGCGATCGCCTCCGAGGCAGTCCGGGCGTCCTCGTCGAGCACGCCGGCGTCGTGGTCGCCGTCCGGGGCGACGCTGGCGCCGTCGAGCACCCGCTGCGCCAGCGGCGCGATCGCCTCCAGCATCCGGTTCGCCGCGGCCGCGGTCAGGCATGGCATCGGCCACCACCGCCGCACGCCACGCTGGACCTCCAGCGGTTCGACGCCGTCGATCACCAAGGCGTTGCGGGCAGTAAGCCGGCCATCGGTGAGGTCGAGCTCGGCCACGCACCCCCGCGGCCGGGCGTGATCCGGGTCGTAGCGGAGCAGCACGACCGGATCGGCCTCGTCCAGCCCCGCGATCCCTACCTCAGGCATGGCAACTATCTTGCCAGCCCCTCCGGGTCTGGCCCGCTGGCAAATAAATTTGCCAGGCTTCATCCGAAGGGTGTGTCGGGCTTCCTGCCGGTCACTTCGGCCGACGCACCGCCACGGAGTAGGCGCCGATGATCCGGTCGCCGGTCAGCCGGTGAAACGCCAGCTGCTGCGCGACGGCCTGCTCCTCCCGCCACAGGTGCTGGCCCTGTGTCAGGGCGGTCGCGAACGCGACGATCGCGGTCTTGAACTCCGCGAGCTTGGCCGGGGTGATGACCCGCATCTCCGGAACGGCGATGGCTCTCGCGTCGTACACGTCGACCGGGTGAACCATGACCGGCACCGCGGCGACGCCCCCGTTCGCCTCAGTGTTCCATTGCACTCCGCCGCGCAGCTGGTCGGCGTCCTTCTTCGCGATGCCGGTGCAGGTCAGTTCGACGCCGGTCTTCAGCTCGATCACCGCGTTCCGGGCCGGAGTGAGCGTCCACAGGTTGTCCGGGCCGGTGCCGTAGAGCCGTTCCGGCCGGGTGCTGCCGAATCCCAGGTGCAGCCCCAGCTTCGCCCAGGCGGCTTCGGCTTGCTCGGTGCGTTCCTCGTCCCAGACGATCTCGTCGAGCACCGCGCGGACCCCGAGCAGCAGCGCCGTGCTGTCGCCGTAGGTCGCGCCCAGGTGCTCCGCGGCCGCGCGGGCCTGCACGGCCGCGGGGCGGGACGGGCGGACGTCGACGCCGACGGCCGGGCGCAGCACCATCGCGTTGTCCCGGATCGCGGCGCCGAGCTGCTGCTGGGCCAGGGCAGGGTCGGTGAAATGCAGGTAGCCGGCCTTCTGCTCGCGGACCCAGCCGCGCAGCGCGGGATCGGTGATGCCGTTGATCGCGGTCTGCAGCCGGTCCGCGGCCTGGGGGGTCTGCCCGGCGACGGCGAGGTCGAAGGCGTCGCGGGCGGCGACCGCCTCGGGCCGGACGGCGCCGACGTTGCGATAGCGCACCGAGGCCAGCGCGAACCGGCTGCGTTGCACCCACTGCGGGTCGCGGTCCAGGCAGACCGACAGGGCGCTGCGGATCCCGCCGGAGCCCTGGCCGTAGAGCTGCAGAGCGACATCGCGGCTGAGCACCAGCTGCGCGCGGGTGGCCGGGGAGAACAACTCCAGCCAGGCACTGTCGTGCACCGCCATGGCCAAGCCAGCGCCGAGCAGCAGTACCGCGCAGTGGTCCCCGACGTCGCGGACACCGCGGCCCATGCCCTGTTCGATGCGCTGGGCGTCGCGGGCGCGGCGGGTGGGGCTGTCGATCAGCGCGGCGGCCTCGCGGCGGTCGGCGGCCGACATCGGCCGGGGGATGCCGTCGATGACCAGCATCTCGCACGCGGGGCCCGGCAGGTCGATGCCGTCGTACTTGTTGACCAGGACCACCAGGCCGACGTGCCCGGCGCGCAGCTCGGCGACGCCGGCTTCGAGGTCCTTGATGTAGTGGATGCGGTCGGCCAGCCCCCGCCACAGCGCGGCTTGCGCGCCGCTGGGCACGAGCACCACGACGTTGACCGGCCGGGTTTCCGGGATGCCGTCGCCGTCGCGGTCGCCGAGGGAGAACTGCTTGGCCAGCGTCCGGACGGCGTCGTCGCTGAGGTTCGGGTTGAGCTGGACCGGCGCGAGCACCAGGCGGTCGCCGAGGTCGGCTGCGCTGCCGGGGGTGACGACGTGCTCGAGGTTCTTCGGGTCGGCCTTGAGGTTGGTGACCAGCACGCTGTCGTCGGACAGGGTCGCGGTGAGGTAGACCCGCCGCCGGGCGCCGACGAACGAGGGGATCTTGTCGATCGGCGGGCACGGTGGCTGGATCTCGATGCCGCGCCTGCTGACCATCACCGTGCACAGCTGCAGGCAGTCGGCGATCAGCGGCCACGCGAACTTGAACTCCTCGTCCCGCGCGGCCCCGAAGGGGTAGAGGATCTTCCAGACCTCGTCGAGCTTGTTCGCCCACGCCCAGAAGGGCACCCGCACCGCCGCGGTGACGTCGCCTTCGGTGATGTCGAAGGTCGCCTTGCGGTTCTGCTCCTTCAAGTCGTCGGCGAACAGGTCGAACAGCGGATAGAACGCCTCGTGCCCGATCGGGATGGTGAGCCGGAACTGCCCCTCGGTCGTGGCGAGCGCGGCGTGCGCGTCGTCGACGACCACGACGCCGAGGTCGACCGGGGTACGCCAGCCGCCGGCGACGCCGAAGACCGACTGGCCGTTGATCAGCTTCTGGAACGTGGTGACCAGGATGGCGCGGCCGGCCAGGAAGCTCGGATCATCGTGCCGCTCGGACGTCGGCAGCCCCAGCCGGACCGCTTCCTCCCGCACCCGCGCCGCGAGGTAGGTGTCGGGGGCGAGGTAGACCGCCTTCCCGACGCCCTCGTTGAGGGTGCTCTGCGCGATCAGCAGGCCCACCACCGTCTTGCCACCGCCGGTGTTCTGCTTGATCACCACGTCGCGGTCGTCCTTGCGGGCGAACCAGCCCTCCAGCACCTCGCCCTGTTCCTGGCGCAGGTAGGAGAACGGCTTGTTCGGCAGCGCCGCGAAGATGTCGCGCGGCTGCACGAGCAGCTGCGGGCTGGACGAGCCGATCCGGTTCCAGTCCAACGGCACGAGAGCGTCCTTTCGCCAGGGCAAGATGTCGAGATTACCGGGAGCGGTGCGGTCACCGGCCGGCTGCACCTGCTGTTGCCGCCTCGGCAAAGATGGTCTGAACAGCGAAAACGATCACGGCCCGTCTGGGCTGTTCACGATCGAGCGCCAGGGCCAGCCGAAACGAGCGGGGTCGGGCGAGATCAGCCGGCGACGTCCAGCTCGTCGGCACCTCGGATCAGCTCGATCAACGAGCGCAGATCCGTCTCGCTTGCGAACCCCTGCCCCGTGCGGAACGCGAACCGCACCGTGTCCGCCGCCCGGGGCGCGGCGGTGGTGGTGTCCGCTTCCGCAGGCGTCGGGATCAGCTCGCCGGCCTCGTCGATGAAGGCGCCCTGGTGGGCCTTCCAGACCACGTTGGTGAACGGGAACAGGACGAACATGTCGCCGGAGAGGTAGCCAGGCTGGTCGATCGCGGGCAGCTCGACGCCCGTGGCCAGGCTTGCCCGGAAGAACCCGCGATAGCGTTTTCTCTTGTAGCACCGGAGAAAACGCTCGTCTCCGTCGAGCGTCGTGACGAGCCGCTGCCCGCCACAGTGGGCATCGACCAGCGCGGCGAAGTGCAGGTACAGCCGAGTGAGCTCGCGGCCTGGAGGGGTACGGATCCGCCAGCCGCACCACACCGCGACCGCCATGACGACGACCGCCGCGATCCCGATGATCGCCTGGCCGGCCGCGACGGCGCCCACCGCACCCAGGACGGTCAGCAGCAGCAGTCCGGCTAGCACCGCCCGCCGGCATTGCCAGAAGTACGCGGCCAGGCACCGGCCGACGGTTCGCATCGTCACCCGCTGATTGTCCGCTCGGCGCGCCCTACCGCCGCCATCCGAGCGTGGCTCCGGCGCCGCCGCGGATGCGAATCACCGGCTCCAGCGCCGGCGGAGCGCGCGCTGCACCCAGGGGAGGGCGAGGTCGAGATCCGTCATCCACGGGCCCTGCTGGAGCGCCCTGACCAGAGCGGCGGCGATGACGAGGGTGAGGGCCGGGCCCAGCAGCAGGACGCCGACCGGCGTCGAGGGCCAGTTCAGCGACACGAGAAACTGCCACAGCAGCGGCTGCGGGAGCGTGCCGATCGTCCTCTGCCATTCGGGGTCACGGCGGCGAGATGCCCCGAGGGTGAACGCGAAGCGGTCGGCCAGCACGAAGGCCGCGGCGAGCGAGCCGAAGTAGGCGAGGTTCACCCAGGTAAGGATCGGCGCCGGGGCGGCGGGGATGAACTGGCCGGGGGACCACACCGCCGATGCCGCGATCTGCAGCGCGAGCGAGGGTGCCAAGCACAGGATCCGCACGACGCGGCGCCGGCGGCGGGCGATCCGCAGCAGGTCGTCGAACGCCCACACGTACAGATTGCCCTTGATCGTTTCGCTGGTCATCCGCCGACAGCCCCCTTCCTGTCCACGATGGCCGAGATCCAGCCGTCCTGTCCAGCGGATCACCGCGTGAACAGGGAGAACGGCCCTCCGTCGCGGTGGCGAGCACACCACCCGGGTGCCCCCGGCTGCCCGCTGCGCGGACAGGCCCACCGGGGGCACCCGCGCGGACCGGTGCGGGCCGCGTTCCGTTTCGTCACCGCGCCCAGGAGGTACGGCCGATGCCCGGCTCGTCCATCTCGATGTTCCCGTCCGGCCCGCTTGCCGCAGACAGGCGTGCTGCCACCGACCCGCATGAACGGCACTGGCTTGCGCTCGCGTTCGCCACCCGCCTGGTGCGGGCGCCGTTCCCGACCGCGCATGCCATCGAACTCGACGTCAACCTGTTCGCCGTCGGCGAAGCGGCGCCGGACCTGGTGCGCGTCGTCGACCGGCGCGGGCGCAGGCTGTGGGATCTGCTGCAGTGGTTCGACGACGATGTCGCCTGGACCACGGCAGAGGGCCGGGACTGGGACGAGGTGCGCGGCGAGATCGCCGGCGAGCTCGACGAGGTCTTCTACCACCTCGGATTTCCAGGCGCCGGTGTCCCGCGCGGCGGGTGCCGCGGCCGCTGCTGACCTACCGGCGGGTGCTCACCGAGCCGGACGTGCTCACCGGCCAGTGGCGCTACGTTCCGCGGTTGTCTGCCGATGCCGACCACCTCGCGCTGCGGGGCTGCAAACCTGCTCCGGTTCCGGGCTGCTTCCCACCACTGCGGCGCGGGCGTGCGGCTGTGTCTGCCGGTACGACCCCGCCACGGGTGCAATAGCGCTGTGAACAAGGCGGACACAGACCACGGCCCCGGCAACCAAAGGGGGAAATGGCTGCCGGGGCCGTGATTGTGGTGCCGCCAGATGGTCAAGGCAGGGCCGGTCCGGCCGCGTCGTTGTCGGTGCGCGGCGGGCGGGTCATGTCGAAGGCGGTGAACAGGCCCACCAGGTCGTCCCAGATGTGGCGGCGCAGCAAGCCGCCGTACTCGGTGACGGTGCAGCCGTCCGGGCCCTGGGCGTAGCGGGCGAAGGCGCCGGTGCCCGAGCAGGTCCAGGTGTGCACGACGGTGCCGAGGCCGTGCTCGCCGCGCCGGCCTTCGACCTCGTAGACCAGCTCGGGGAACTGCTCGGCGACCAGCATTCGGGCGGCGGGGTCGCCGACCGAGAGCAGGTAGACCGCGCGACGGGCGGGCAGCACGCCGGTGAAGTCGCGCAGCAGCGCGATCACGGCGTCGAGGTGGTCGGAGTGCACGTCCTCGGTCAGGTTGCGCAGGACGGCCCGCGCGTGCAGTTCCTCGTGCCGCTCCGCCCCAGCGTGTCGCTGCTCGGCCGCGTCGTCGAGGACGGGGGCGGTTTCCAAGGTCTGGGGCATCGCGGTTGTTCCTCCAGCTGTCGGACGGGTGTTCTCTCGGTCGGTCAGCGCTGCTTCGCTGTCCGGCCGGGGTGCGTGGGCCGGTGTCGGCCCGCGGCGTCGGGGGTGTTCACGAGACGAGTTCCTGCTGCTGGGGTCGGCTGAGCCGGTAGATGCAGGCCAGTACGTCGAGATCTCGGCTCCGGCCGAGCTGTACGTCGCCGGGGGAGGTGATCCACCGTGCAGGGCCTTCCGCGGTGGTCGATGGCGGCAGCGGAATGCCGACAGGAACGCGGTGCACGCCCGGCGGCATCGTTACCGGCACGCTGGTCCGCGCGACGACGAACAGCGCTTCGGCGGGCAGCCCCGGCAGCTGCAGCAGCGGCGCCTGCATGTCGGTGCGCGCCAGGCACGTCTGGACCTGCTCGGCGAGGTCGGCCGGGACGCTCAGGACGGTGACGTCGTCGTCGTTGTCTGAGTCGGCGACGAGCATCAGCCGGCCGTCGAACTCCTCGACCGGCCAGCCCAGCACCTGGTAGTAGCGGTCCCAGCCGTTCCAGGTGTCGATGTCGGTGTCCGCGCCTGAGGGCGGAAGCGCTTTCTGCGTTTCCGCCTGGGCGGGCAGCACGGTCAGCTGGCAGGCGACGCAGGGCGCGCCGAGCGGGGTGTCGAGCTCGTCGCCGAACTCCAACGCCCACCAGGAGAACTCGGCGCCGCACTGGGAGAGCAGCCGAGGGCCGACCTGGTCGCCGGGCTCGAAGGTGAACAGGTGCGTCACCCGCAAGCTTTCGCCCAGTCCTCGGGCCGGGCGGAGCCGTGCGGCCAGCAGGATCCAGTCTTGCCAGGCCTGGTTGACCACCCACGAGATCCGGGCGGCGGAGTCCTGGCGGATCCAGCGGCTGAGCTGCTCGGCCGCGGCGGCGGGAGATCCGGAAGGAACGAGCTGGTCTGCGCCGTCCACGCGACCGCTGAGGACGAACACGTGCGGGTCGTCCGCGTGTCGGTGCTGGCCCATCACGACCCCCGGGTCTGGTGGATGGCGGCTCCGGCCCGTCGGGGGCAAGGTCGGAGCCGCCATCGGCTTGGTGCCAGGACCGGAGATCCGAGGGGGGAGGAGACCTCTGGCCCTGGCAGACTACGGTTCTCACCGGGCTTGACCTGCGGGTCTTGTGCCCATCGGGAACTTCAGTAACGTTACTTCGTGAACTTTACTGCGGGAACCGCGCGTTCGGGTGAACCTTGAGTTGGACTCTTGCCCACCCGGATGTCGACATGAGCCACGTGTGCGCGTTAGGAGAGGCTGGCGATATGCCCCTGGAACAGTCACCGGCGATCATGCGCCGCTGGGTTAGGTCGCAGCTGCGGTCCCGCCGCGAAGCCGTCGACTTGGATCAGAAGGACGCCGCCACTGCACTGGGCTCCGCGCCATCGCGGGTCAGCCACCTCGAATCCGGCCGGAACCTGCCGGACCTGCCCAGCCTGAAAGTGCTGTTCAGCCTGTACAAGTGCCCTGGCGACGTCGACTCGTTCTGGGACACGATCAAGAAGATCAAGGCCGCCGAGAAAGCCTCGGGCAAAGACCGGGTCCAGCTCGCCAGCGACAAGGACCCGAGCGACTTCGACGTGTTCGTCACCCTGGAGGACGGCGCCGCAGAGAAGCATTCGGCCGACCTGATCGTGCTCAACGGCCTGGCGCAGGTCGCGGGATACATCGAGCCGCTCCTGCGGTTCTACGACCCAACCGCAACCGAAGACGAGATCCGGCAGCGGTGCGAGCTGCGGTTGCAGCGGCAGAACTCGGTCACTCGCACCCATCAGCCGCTGGCGTTGCTGATGTTCGCTCCTGAACATCTGCTGATCGAGCGGATCGGTGGCGTGGGTGGCCCTGAGGTCATGCGCCGACAGCTGGAACATCTGCTTGAGCTCATGACCCTGCCGCACGTCGACTTTCGGGTGCTCAGCCATGAGGCGCGAGCGCGGCAAGCAACGGCTTCCGCCGAGCAGCCGGCCGCCAAGCAGGACGGTGGGCACCGGGCCGTGCACGGCCCGTTCGAGATTTTGAAGTTCGGGATCTCCGAAGACCCTGGCTGCGTCTACATCGACACAGCTCCCAAGGGCATCTTCTACGAGAAGGTGGCCGAGATCACCCAGTACGAGGGCATCATCGGGCGGCTCGATGCCGTGGCCTCGCCAAAGGCAGAATCAAGGGTCCTGATCGAGCGACATCGGAAGGATCTTATGTGAACGATGCTGACGAGCTGGCCGGCGCGAAATGGAGGAAGGCCAGCTTCAGCGGCTCCTCTGGAGGCTGCGTCGAACTCGCCAAGCTGTCCACGGGCGGCGCAGCGCGCGACTCGAAGAACCCTGAAGGCGGCGCTCTCCGCACAGGCATTGAGGGCATGCGGGGCCTGATCCTCAGCGCGAAGAGCGGAGTTCTCCGCCCTTAAGTACCGGCAATCGAAGCACGACAGCGAGTGCCCCGGACCACGAACTGGGCGGTCCGGGGCACTCGCATACCCGGCGCCGGCCGATCTCGTTGGCAGGCCAGCCGACGCCAACGCCGTCGCTCAGGCCGCGACCGCCGCGACGTCCTGCGGGTGCAGCGGACGCGGAAACGCGCCACGCCAGGCACGGGTGAGCAGGTCGCAGGCATCGGTCCCAGCCCTCGACTGTGCCGAGCAGGTCCTGCGCGGCCAGCGCGAGGAGACGAGCCGCCAGTGCAGCAGGCCCGGTGAACACGGACCGAATCCGACCGACCAATGCCACGGCCATCAAGATGCCCCGACGTACATGCCGGGGACCTGCTGGAAGTTCGGCTCCGGCACTCCCGTGCGCGGCGCGGGCACCGGGTCATCGTTGTTGTGTGGCGGCTCCGGCCCCACCGCCCCCGCTGTGTCGGGCCAAGGGCAACCGTCAGCGGGGCGTGGACTGGGCAAATTAGCAGGCCAGGCCGTCGCGGACCAGGCGACCGCTACGCGGTCGGCGCAAGCGCCGCTCCTGGCCCGCGACGGCCTTGGGCCTGCTGCCCGCTCCGGGTCCACGCTCACGCTGACCAGGAGCTTCCGCATGTCTGAGACCGGTCCCACCCCTGCTCGTTCGCACAATACCGTCGACGACGTCCCCACTGACAGCGCTGGCGAGGAGACCGCCAGCCCGAGCACCGAGTTGACCACCAGCACCGCCAGGGCTGTCGGCAGCGGTGGCGACGAGACCGCCTTGGAAGGCGAGCTGCTCACCGAGGAGGAGTATCGGCGCAGCCGGGCACGGCGGGTGGTGGCGGTAGCGGTCGCTAGGTTGCCGCCGCAGTGGCAGAGCGCCGCAACCGCCCGCCACGCCGGCGTCCGGCTGGCGGGCGCGGTCGCCAGGGCGCCGATCCGCTACTTGCTTGCTGTTGCCCGTGGTGTGGCGGTGTCGGCGCGAGCGTGGTGGGCGTGGCTGCGGGTGGAGGAGTCCTTCGCCGCGGCGAAGGACGCGGACAAGCTCGCCGACCGGTTCGCCGAGATCCACTCCCACCGGGTCCGCCGCCGCTGGTGGACCCTCGGCATCGTCACAATGAGCGCCGGCGGGCTGATCGCGGTGGAGCTGATCTACGGGCCGCTGGTGTGGTGGCTGGCCGCCGCCGGGGCGTCGGTGGCGTTCACGGTCGCTGGGCGGCGCAAGGACGGCTCCCCGGGGCGCAAGAACGTCTTCCCTAGCAACCGCACCCTCGCCTGGACCATCAACGGAGACGTGCTGGTGGAGGCGTTCCAGGCGGCGAAGGTGATCGGCCCGAAGGACGGCTTGGCGTTCTTCACCCGCCCTGCCCGCGAAGGCGAAGGATGGGCGGTGATCGTCGACCTCCCCGCCGGGCGCAAGGCGTCCTCGGCGATCGCGGCGCGCGAGTCGCTGGCTAGTGCCCTCGGCGTCGACGAGACCCAGCTGATCCTGGAACGGGTCCGGGGCGCCGGCGGGCACGCCGGGCGGCTGGCCTGCTGGGTCGCCGACCGAGACCCGCTGGCCGAGCCGCCGCTGCGCTCCGCGCTGGAGAATTTGCCCGAGCTGTCCATCTGGGACGGGGTGACGATCGGGAAGACCGCGCGCGGCCGGGCGGTGACGGTGGCGTTCTGCTGGACGGCGTGGCTGATCGCTGGGCTCCCGCGCTACGGCAAGTCGAACCTGCTCCGGCTGTTCCTGGTCGCGGCGTGCCTGGACCCGCACACCCGGATCTACGCGGTGGATCTCAAGGACGGCGCGGACTTCAACCCGCTCCGGCCGGTGGCGCACCGGATGCTGATCGCTTCCGCCGAAGGCGCGGAGACCGAGCAGACGCTGTTGCGGCTGCTGGCGTTGCTGATCGAGCTGGAGACCGAGGTCCTGGACCGCTACAAGCGGTTCAAGACCATGCCCGAGGCCGACGTCCCGGAAGGCAAGATCACCCGCGCGCTGTGCGAGACGGGAATGCCGTGGCTGGTGCTGGCCATCGACGAGTGCCAGCTCGGGTTCGAGGAGCTGGGCAGCGACACCAAGTCGGTGAAGGATCTGCGGCGGGTGATCGTGGACAAGGTGTCCTGGCTGGTCCGCAAGGGACCGGCGGCGGGGGCGACGGTGTTCCTGGCGACGCAGAAGCCGGACCGGGGTTCGATTCCGACCCGGTTGCGGGACAACATCTCCAGCCGCGCGGCGCTGCGGCTGCCGACTCAGCAGTCCAACGACATGGCCCTGGGCACCGGCAAAACCGCCGCCGGGATCGACGCGACGAAGTTTTCCGAACGCCACCGCGGCGCGGCCTGGCTCCTCGCGGACGATCTCTCCGGCGTCGGCGCGTCCGAGGGCGTGATCATCCGGGCGGCGAAGCTGGACCTCGGCCCTGCCCGCGCCGCCGCCGAAACCGGACGCGAACGGCGCGACACGCTCGGGCTGGTGACCGGTGACGCGGCCGGGCAGCGCCCACCAGCCCCGGTCGAGGCGGCGACGCTGACCGAGCTGGTCGCGGCCAGCACCGCCGGCGCCGAACCGGTGGACGCTGAGATCGGCGGCATCGCGGCCGGTCCGATGCCGGAGGTCCTGGATCTGCTGGCCGAGGTCATCGGCGACGACGAGACTGGGATCGTGGCCACCGCCGACCTCGCCGCCCGGATCGGATGGGACCCGAAGACGCTCGGAGAAGCGTTGCGGCGCTTGGAGATCCCCGCACCCCGGCCGTCGCGGCAGCGTGTCGGCGGAAGCAAGCATCCAGTGTCGGTGCAGCACGTGGACGCGATCGTCTCGGCGATCGTTGAGCACGGTGGCGCGAGCAGCTAACGCCGCTGGGTGCCGGGGGCAGCGTGCCGCAGCAAGGGCCGGTTGACCGGACATGACGGTTCGGGCGGGTCGGCACAGCTGTGCGGCCCGGGCCCGTGGCAACGCAGTCTGCGCGTAAAGCGATGACCAGCTGCGATAGCTCGATGTGCGGGTGTGCGTGCCAGTCCTGGAGGTCCGCACGCACCCGGCACAAAATGCTCGGGCAGGCGCCACCTGGATGATCACAGGAACCCGTCGGTGTCGCTCCACAGAACGTTGAGGAGGTCAAGTACCTCATCAACGCCGATCCGCACCACGACGGCCCCGACGAACCTCAAGATGACCCAGCGCTCGCTGGTCACCTCCGGCCGTGAGGTCAGTGGCGGGAAGATGTTGCCGAGGTTGCCGGCGTTGACCGAGGCGGCGAGGTCAAGCATGGCGTCGATCCTGGCCTCCTCGCAGCGCCCACGAGCTCGAGGACTGGCGACGCGGCGGCTGGTCAATGACCGGTTCACAGCCGGTCGCTGGCGATCATGATCGCCAGCGGGCGTGGCACGAACGCGCCCAGGCTGGAGACGTGTCAATGCGGGGAAGCGGCACGTAGAGCACTTTCCTGCTGGCTGGTGGTGATGCCACGCTCGGCCGGCCGCGGCCCGCACGGACCGGCATCCGCCAGCTCGACGGCATGGTGGCTGCGGCGGCGCAGAATCCCGGATCGAGATTTGCGATGTGCCCAGACGACGACCTCGGCCCTCTCCGGAGTCGAAACTCGAACAGCCGCGTCGCCGAGGTGCACTCGATCGCCGCGTTCGTCGACGACCATCTTCGGGTTGCTCGGTGGGCGTCTGAACAGGGCTTCCCGTGTGTAGCTTGCGCGAGCCGCGTTGTCGAGAAGCTAACGGCAGCCACCGACCTCGGCCCCAGAAACCTGACAACATCCGAGGAGTCCACGCGCACTGCCGTGCAACTCTCGTATGGGCGGAACGCGCGCGAGCCGGCCACCCCACCTATGACATGACTGACCCCCTCCCGATCGGCCAACAGCCCCGGAGGCCTGGTGAAACCCACCTCAGCGCCCGCCTGAAACGTTCAGGCTACGACTTCCCCCGTGTCCGCGCTGAAGGTTCGACACACCTCAGACAGGTCATGCATCCCGACGAAAAATGTTGTAAGTTTTCGGGTCATGGACGTCAGCAGCGTTCCGGCCCAGAGCTTCCGCGCGAATCAGGCCTATTACTTCGCAGAGGTAAAGACCGGCGCTCATATCGCGCTAACTCGCTACGGACCGACCGTCGCCGTAGTTCTGCCACCCCGGGACTACCGCCGGGCCATGTCCGCGCTCCGGGCGGTGGCGGGATTCGGCGAGCACGCTGAACAGCAATGGCGCCTGGGAAACCGAGACGTTCAGAAGGTCTCGGCCGCCGTGTTCCGTCGTGACCAGGCGGACTACCTCGATGTGCTGGAGAACGGCGCAACCCATGTCGCAGTCACCCGCTACCAGGACACGCTCGGCGTCGTCCTGCCGTACGCCGACTACGAGTATGCGATGTTCGCCGTGCGAGTGATGGACGGCCTGGCCAAGCTCGCGGAATCGAACGGCCCCCATGACCTGCAAGCCTTCGCTGCCCTGGTCGACCAGGAAATGTCACACCGCGAAGCTCGAGTCGGGCAGCAGCAGCTCCTCCTCTTCAAGGAGGTGGCGCAAGCCTCTTAACGCTTCGGGGCGGCCCCCCGAAGGGGACCGCCCCGCTAAGTCCGACGGCGCGTCTCACGCCCGGGTTCTGACTGAGTCACCAAATTCATCAACTCGGGCACCCTAACTGGCCTCACCAGCCAGAACGCCCTACTCGGACCACAACTGAACAACCTCAGCAAGACAGTCAGGGCACCACCCCTGACTCACCGCCGAGGGCGAATACCGGTGCTTGCCACACCGGCCTTCGCCATTCCCCCGAACGTCGCCCGTTCGGAGAAAGAAGCCCCACGTCGTGTCCACAACACGGCGCTCCTGGTGTTGCATCATACCTACCACCAGGAGCGCGGTCTACTCATGCGCGCCGCGACACACCCGCCGCGCCTTCACCCGCCCGCCCTTCAATGCCCGGACATCGCTCGGTGATTTCCTCACCACCGAGCGTTCTCGCAGGTCAATCGGTTGGTCGTCCGCGGCGGTTGTTCGATGACCGCCGCCGCACTCCAAAAGACATCCATTTCCGCTGTTCAGCGGCCTGACTGTCTCGCCTGCTGCCGACCATTCGGTCGTCTTCGCGCACCCCTAGTACCAGGCGACGGACTTCTCGACTGCGTCGAGCTGATCGTCTGCGACCAGTGCTGGCACCTGGCTGGCGGCACCGCGGCCATCCACACCAGAGCGGCGGCCAACGCGGACGGTCAGCTCAAGCCGATCCTGGTCTTCGACCCGGCCATCGAGGCCGTGCTGGCGGCCGCCGACGAGTACGACCAGCTGCACCCCATCGACAGGCTGCTGGTCGAGTCTGGGGTCCGGTGGGCGACGCTTCGGCACATCGCCGTTCCGGCGCGGATGCGCCTGGCGGCCGAGATCCTTCGCCGCGCTGCGCCCGAGTACACCCGCGTGGCCGACTCGGCCGATGTGTGGCTGGGCGCCGTTGAAGACCGCATCCGGCAACAGAGCGGGTCGGGCCAGGAGTTCCGGTACAACGCGAAGCGGCGACGCTGGTGGCGGATCTGCAATGTGCTCCGCTGCTGTTCAGACCAGGGGCGCCGACCACTGACCTGGGTGACCCAGTCGGAGATCGCGGCCACCGTTGGCTGCTCGGACCGGACAGTCCGGCGCTGCGTGGCGTGGCTTCAGCGCGAGGCATTGCTGTGGGAGATCCTGCCCGGCTGCCAGCTGCCCCGGAAGGAGGCCCCCGACGGCGAGAGCGCCGCGGAACGGGCAGAGCGGGAACGCCGGGAGGCGGAGGCGATCGCGGCGGAGGACGCGGCGATCGCGCGCGCGCGAGCCGAGCTCGACGCCGTCCGCGCCGGCCTCCGCGGCCGCCGTGCCGTTGCAGCCGCCCGGCAGACCCTCGAACTCGAGCTGAGCGTCGACGTCGAGTGTGAAGTGCAGGTCGATGAGCCGGCCCTCGTCCAGCTCGCGCCCGTCTACGAGCTACGCGTTCCGCTCGCTGCCCAGGAGTTGGAGGAGGCCGATGCCCTCGTCGACGCGTGCGTCAGCGCGGGCGACCAGCTGTTGCACGAGCACGCCGACGAGCGCATCCATCCGGCCAATCTGTTCATCTACGGCGCGGTCACGGCGGTCTACGCCAGCGGAGCTCACACCGTCCACGCCCCGATGGACCTCGTGGAGTGGGCGCCCACCACAAAGTCGATCTGCTCAGACTGCGGACCGGTCGCCGGGTACCTGCGGTACAACCCCCTAGGCGCTGACCTGCACAAACATCAAAATGTCCACCCCCCGCAGGTGTGTAACCAAGATCAAGTGAAGTCCAGTTCCGTACAACCTGTGGATAACCGACCGGCTTCGCCGGGCAGAGACAAGAAGGGGTCTTCTTCGATCAAAAAGGGGCCTGAGTCGGCCGCTGGTGGACGAACTCGGCATTCCGGGGGTGATCGGAAGCGCGCGAACCAGTCCGAGGCCGTCCGGGCCGCTGACTGGCTTCTCCGCTCGCGTCTGCACCCGGATCTCTGTGTCGCGGTCTCTTGCCGCTGGTTAACAAACGTTATACAGGCCAGTGGCCTGCTCTCCGCCTGGAACACGACGTTCGGCGATGCCCAAGCCGACCTGCTCGACGCCGAGTGGAGCCACGAGGTGCCGACGGCCTGGAACGAGATCGCCGACCTGATCCACGGTGTCCCCGACTACCCCCACCTGCCGCGGTTCATCCGCAACGCGCCTGGCTGGATTAAGGCTCGGTTCGCCCGCGCTGACCCCCACATACCACCAAGCAAGGCAAAGATCATCCGTCGAATTGAGTCGACCAGTCCGACCCTTCAGCAGCGCCGACAGGCCACGATCGAAGCGTCGCGGCAAGCCGAAATCTCGGCGCGCCGCGCCGCCATCGAAGACTGCCAGCTGTGCGACGAGTACGGGTTCTTCGCCGTCGACCCGGCCGATCCGAACGCGCCTCTCGCTAAGTGCAACCACGACCCCGGAACCAGCGGGTGGTGAGTGAAGTGCGCAGAATTGCGTCCGATGGAAGCCGTTCGCGGGGCACGGCCAGGTGACCTGCGGCAACGTAGCAGCTGCCAACGTGGCTTCGACGACTTCCTGAACAGCGGATTTGCTGCCTGCCTTGCGGCTGATGGAAGTTCACTCCGTCTGACGTAGGGCGCGGGTGGAGGTCGAGCCGCCGGGCTCGCCCGGCTGGAGCTGGTCACCGGCGTCGCGCTGTTGCGTCCCAAGGACGCGGTGCCGGAGGCGATGCTGGCGGGCTGGGCGAACCAACGAGTACCGGTGGACCTGGACCGCCGAGCACGTCGACGAGTGGATGTCATACCTGATCTTCGAGCGTCGGCCGGTCATCTCCCACGCTCTGTTCGCGGGGGAGGGCCGCCCGGTCTACGACCTGGACGAGGTCGTAGACGAGCTGTCCGGGCAGGTGCAGTTCGGGCCTGCGCCCGCTGGGCGAAGGACGTCCAGGTGCTGATTGCGATGCCAGCGGCGCTGGAGATCACGCGCGGTCGGGTGTCCCGACGTGGGTGCCGCAGATGCTGGCCACCCTCCGACGGGTGCCGCCGGCGACTTGGCGAATGGCCCCCGTATTTCATGCATAATAGGAATTATGCATGAAACACCTTGATTCGACGGGCCCGCCAAAGTCAAAAGACACAACAGCGTCAACGCATCGCATGATTCCGCAGAAGTGACTCAACTTCACCTAACTTGGCCACTAGCAATGATCCGTCTTTCGACGAAACAAGAAATGGTGCTTTCGACAGAAAAAAGCTTCGCTTGAAGGGATCCTCTGCTTGGACCGCAAATGTGCGAGCACCTACCTGGCGCGCCATCTGTACAGCATTCATAATGGCGCTGCGTAGCATAGCGCCACCTGCCTCATCTAGGTGCAGTTGCTGATCCAGAGCAAAGCGAGCAAGCAACAAGGCTGGCAAACTTGAGCTAGATGTCGCGGATCCGACCGCCGAAGCACTGAGCGCCACAGGTGCCAGAGAATAGTAGCCAAGCACCCTGCCGCTTGAGTCATCGAACACGTAGATCGATGACTGCGTGGATCGCTGACCAACCACTGCATTCTGTGCCAACCATGAATCGTCGGCTTCGTTACCGCTGGAAAACGATGCTACATCATCTTCCGGGGCAAGCAGCCGAAATGTCGGATTGCCAGAAAATTCAAAGCTGCGTGACGTTCCCTCGCGACCCGCCTGGGAGAGTACGTCTGCCGCTTCCGCTCCGGAATCCTGCGATATAATCGCAGCTATCGATGTACCGGCATCGGCTAGCGCGATCCACCGCACATATTCGGGGGTGTTGCGGCCCAACTTATCGTCGATCACGAGCCGCAAATGCGCGGCAGCGATGTGCTCCTCCGTCAAAACGATTGAGTCATCCACCTGCAGCAGCCTTCCTGTCTGTTTCCGGCAGGTCGACCAGCAACTTGTCTAACACCTGCCCCTGGAAGACATCTAGTAACAGGTATTCATCTTGTCGAGCCAGGTTTGAGCGGGCCAGTTTGGTCAACAGCTTGAGCCCGGCCACTCGTTTGGCCACCGATTCACTTAAGGCAAGGTCTGCGGCCCAGGTGAATCGACGCCACCACTCTTCGCGTCGCCCTGCGAGTTCACGTTGCTCAGTAGCGCGATCGTTGCCTCGAGCCGCATGCCGGACACCAACTAGGGCGCAGCCCGCAGTGATGACCCCCGCAGCCAACGACAGGCCTACCTGAAGCCAAGGGTTCATGATCACCTGCAATCGTCGACCCGTCATGCGTCATACTGGCACAGTCACCTCGCACGCTCGCGGCGCAACACGACAAAATCGCCAACGCGCGTGTGGCTCCCGGCGGGCGCCGATAACATACCTTATGTCAAGTAGTGCTGATCCTAGGCTGCTCTCGACGACGAGCCTCCTCCACCCGGACGGCCAGATGCTCCAGTACGGAGGCGAGGCCGGCGGCCACGACGAGGTGGTCCTGCGGTGCCGCCGCCGCGGTCTGCAGCGCGGCTTCCTCCGGATGGACCAGGTCCGGCCTGCCTAGAAGCCCACGGCCTTACACGTCCTGGGGTTGATGCACATCGCGAACTCGTCGCCGGTCACCGGGTCCTTGAGCACCTGCAAAAACGCGCGGAACTTCACCCAGTCGGCGGCGGGATAGACCACCCCGCACAGCCCGCACTCCGCGGCGTCGAGCGGGTGCGAGTCCATCAGGGCGCGCAGTGCCCGGTCTTCGGTCGCTCGCGGGGACGTCCCGTAGCCGCAACGACACCAGGCACGAGACTGCTTCCCGCTGGGGCTGAACCCGGCCATCCAATGCACGACCGCGGGTGCGATCGCCGCGGTTGGCCGGGGCACCGGATCGAGCTGGTCCAGCCCGTAGCGGCTCGTCAGGTCCGCTGCCATCGCGCGGGCGACGGCAGCTTCGGCCGGCGGTGTGCCAGGGTGCGCTGCCCGGACCGTGAGGGCGCGCACCCGCCGTCGGATCTTGTCGAGGGGCACGGTCACCGCAGGCTCTTCTCTCGGTCGCGGATGATCTCGTGGACCTTCTGGTCGTCGACGGAGATCGAGTTCAGCTGCGTCAGGATCGCGTCGAACATGATCGGGTCCCAGCCCTAGTAGTCCGGGTGCCGGTTGATCCGCTGGAGGTCGAGGATGAGCAGCATCGCGACGTACGGGCCGGTCGCCTGCTTCATCCGCTCCCCTGCGTTCTCGCGCCGCCGCAGCTCGGGCATCTCCGCGTCGGAGAGCACGTGCGGCTCGGGGCCACTGTTCGTGGCGTGCCAGACGACACCCTTCAGCAACTCCACGCTGAAGGGGCCAGATTCGAGGACGGTGCGCTCCCCCGCCGCCTCGCGGTCGCGGAGCTCGGAGAGGTAGGCCGTCTGCTCCTCGGGCGTCATCTGGAGCTCCCGAGCGGCTGACCGGGGCCAAGCTGGATCTTCCGGAACTGGTCGACGGCGCTGTGCTCGAGCTGCGGGTAGCCGAGGACGTCGGCGAGGCCGACAAAGTCGTTGCGCGCGATGAAGCCGTGGCACCCGTCGCAGGTTACCCATCCGGTTTCGGTCAGCCCTCCGGGGCGAGCTCCACCTGGACGCCGCCGATCTCGACCGGCAACGTCCCCTTCCTCGGGTAGTACCAGGCCGGTGGGTGCTGCTCCGTCGACGATGCGGTACGCGTACTCGGTCTGCCGGAGGTCTTCGGGGCCTCGGCGGCCGCATGCGGCCGGTCGGCAGCGACACGCGCGACGGTGTCGCGGTGCCGCTTGGTGGCCAGCTCCGAGCCGAGCAGCTATTCCCGGGCCAGGGCCGCGGACATCCACTCTCGCAACTGGCCAGCGGCCGCGTCGCGGCTGGCGTGCGCGGCGGCGATCAGCCGGGGCATCCCGCCAGTGAGCTCACTGTACTGGCGCCGCTCGAACGCGTGCTGCGCCTGTTCCAGCGCCAGCTGAAGCGTCACCAGCGGCACGGGCGCCGCCGGGACCTGCGTTGCCCGACCCGGCATCCGGCCGAGTTGCATTACGGTGCCGCCGTCGACGGGGCTGCGGCCCGTCGATGCGCCGGCCGCCACGCTGTGGTTGCCGGCCGAACCCAGCGTGGACATCACCCGCCTGCTCCGCACGCTCGCCGCGGCCGTGACCGGGCACAGCAATGCTCGGTGGACCGACGCGCCGGGTGACCGGCGAGTCGGGCGTCACCCACTACCGCCAGTGCGCCGGGGACCCGAAAGCGCGCGCCGCGCACACGGCCGACACACCACGTCGTGGCGCAGACCCGGTCGGCGAGGCCGACTTCGGCCCGGATGAGCCAAGCGCAGCTGTTCGCCACCCTGCGCGCCGGGCTCCGGCTCACCGCTGCCCCGTCGTCGAGCTGAGCATGACCACGTGACGGCCGCCCCGCGGACGACCTGCCAAAGCACACCGACCAGTCGCTCAACGCCTCGCTCCCCGTACCGCACCACAGCGTCCATCTACGATTCCCCTGTTGAGGAGCGTGAGAGCCCTGGTCAGCTGCAGCTAGGCCACGACCACGCTCGCCGAGCGGTTGCGGTGCGGGCTGCGCCGCGGCAGCTTCGCCTCGAAGCTGGACTTGATGCGGCATCGATTGGGGGCTCGTACGGGACCAGCGGTAGCCCTTACCCCAGTGCGCTAACGCTGCGCCTTGAGGACGAAGCACGGCCTCTGTTCCTGCTGGCCCAGGGCCAGCTACCTCGTCCACGTCGCTCTGGGCCTCGAAACGCGGCGGCGCAGTGGCGCCTGTTCGGCGGTGGTGTGTAAAGTCCCAGGTCAGGAGGCTGTCGTGCCGTGCGCGCCCGATAGATGGCTAGGTTGTTCGACGCTCGCCGAAGCGGCGGGCTAGGTGGCAGTGAAATAGTGGCCCGGTGCTACCCCCGGTCAGAATCACCCAGAGCGAGCTAATCGCCTGTATCGGACGTTTCGCCGAAAGGCACCGAATCGCTCAGTGTTGCAGCGCGGGCGACGTGCCGTCTCCGGCGCGGCTCAATCCGCGGGAAACGTTGGCTTACCTGCGCAAACACGCTCTCCAGCCGACGTCGACTTGGGTCACTCGGGCCGATGCACTAGACGCGCCGCTGCTCGTTGTCGCCAGCGGCTGGGACCGCTGGCGCAAGGAGCGCCGCCATCTTCGTGGGGGTCTGAGCTGTGGTCTGACCTACGACCAACTCGGTGACGCTCTGGGGATCGGACGAGACAGCCACCGGCGCGACCCGGGCGATCCCCGCCCCGGACGTCGCCGACGCACCGGCCGTGGCGACCCACACCAGCCAGCTCGTCACCGCCTGACCACACTCGACGCTCTACTGCGCTACGACGAACCGGACCAGGAGCTCTCCCGCGCCGGACGTCGACACCAGCCCCACCTCCGTGATGACCCGAGATGGGACTGGCTCGCCGAGCACCGCGGCCAACTGGCTGAGATCGTGCACGGCCTGGCCGACGCCGCGATCCAGCATCGCGTCAGCATCCGGGGGTGGCTGAATGAGCTGCTCGCCGACGTTGTCGACGAGGCACTCACGCCGTCGACGATGGCCCTGCTTGGGCTGGTGATCGCCGAGACGCGCACGGCCCGTCCGGTGGTCGAGCTGACGACTACCCACACCGTGCACCGCCTTCTGCTGGCTGGAGATGATCTGCGGTGTCGGTTCTCCGGGATCGGCTGCCATGCCCACTGGCAGTCCGCTCCCCCGCCCGTCGATGTGGCCCCACTGGTCCGGGAAATCGCTCGTCGCCGGGAGCGCCATGATGACCCACGCGTGGGGCAACTACCTGCTCCTGACGCTGCGGCGGCAACGGACGTCTTGCTGTTCCTCGAGCGTTCGCCGGCGACGAACCGTGGCGTGCGCGCGTTCGACCATCTGGCTGGCCTCGCTCTGGGCAACGCGCTGTGGTGGCAGGACCGCGCTGACGAGCTGACAGCGTTGAAGCTCGGGTTGGGAGCCGGACAGGCCAAAGACGTGCTCCGCCGGCAGATCGGTTCGTGTTTGGCGATTGCGCGTGGTCAAGGGGTTCAAGATCGCGTAGATCGGCTGGACAGCCTGATGAGCCGGGGTTACCCCGATGAGAAAGTCCAACGGGCACGCCGCTCGCCGCAAGAAGCGCCAATCGCCCGTGAACAGCACTGGGTGAATGCCCACCAGGATGTGCTCCATCGTGCTGCGGCGGGACTGCTGGCTGCTCGCCGGGTGCTTGGGGGACGTGAGGACGAGGCGCAGGAGTGGCTGACGCTGCTGGCCGGCGAGTACGCCGACGGCAGCTACTCCCCCGCATCCCTTGTGACCTTCGCGTTCGCCGCTGATGAGGTCGAAGACCTGATGGCCGAGGAGGCGATCCGGCCGGCCCGAATCCTGCGCCGGCTGCTGCCCGGGGAGTGGTGGGTGGCGGGCGTGCTGGCGCTGATGCTCGCCGGCACGTTGAAGTCGTCTGCGATCCGACAGCTGCTGGCGGAGGTTGACCAGTTCCCGACCGTGGCCCGGATTCGGAGTACGACTCGACCTTCCCCAGCCGAGCACAGCTGATCAGCAATCCAGGTAGACAGCGTGCCGGACTCTCCCATCCGCCGTAGAGCGATACAGGAGAGCCCGGCGAGCCGGTTGCCCGGCCGCCGGACCCGATTAGGCCTTAGCATCCTTCTTCGCCCCGGGCTTGGTGTCCTTCTTCCCCGGGAGGAAGTCATTGAGGATCGGCGCGATCCACGTGGATCGTTTGTCCATCCCCAGTTCGTCTTCCAGTTGCCGCAGAACCGCCTCGTGCTGAGGCTTGGGTTTGAACTGCACCTGCCCCTCGCTGCCCCCCCCGACGTAACGAGCCTTCGACTCATCCGGCGCGAACAGTTCGTTGACCTCGCCGAGGTAGTACTTCGACTCGTCGATGATCCGCCGCAGGTCTTCTCGTCGCGCCGCGAGCGCGCGGAAAACCACGTCGCGGCTCTGCAGCCGCTCCTTGTGCTTGTATTCGTCGAAGCGCTTCCTCACGGACAAGCTCACGTAAACCGTGACCTGAGCCGGCTCGTTCGAGGTTCGCTGAGCGCGAGGACGACGGCGCGGCGGAGGGGCTATCTCCTCGCCCGTGGTGTCCTCCACCGATCGGTCACGACGCCGCGGAGTGCGTTTCTCCGTGGCCACTGGGACCGTCGAAGGCTCCTCGTCACCAGTCGGATCAGGGTCGTCAGCGTCCAGAAGGCTGCCGAGGCCGGCGCCTCGGCCGCCTCCGAAGGCGGCGCCGAGTCCTCCGGACAGCTTCTTGTCTTCCAAGGTCACGGCCATACTCCTTCGGTCTTCATCTGCCGCTGCCGCGCGGCGGCCTCTTTGAATGCCTCAGCTGCGAGGTTCGCGTAGTCCTGTGCCAGGCCGATGGATGTGGCACTGACCTCCCTCGGGTTGTTCTTCACCTCGTCCTCCAGCTCAAACGCCAGCTTCCCGTACTTCCGGCTCTGTACCGCCACCGTTTCAGCGGAGCGAATGACCGTGGTGAAGACCTGGGCGGCGTCACCCAACAGGTCCTTGACGTCGTTGCGGAACTGCTTGTGGATGAGGGTGCTGCGGGATCCGCTGTCGAACAGGAAAACACCGAGCAGCTGGATGTAGGGATTGAACTGTGTCTCCGGGGAGTCGGGATCGCCTTTCACCGCTGTGAACTCCACTGCCAGCTCCCGCAGCCCGGTCTGGGACGCACGGTCGCTGTTCATCGGCGCAAGGACCCATCGCGACGCCACCAGCGCCAGCCTCATGAGGAACGGGTTCTCGGGAGGACTGTCGATCACTATGAGTTTGTAGTCATCGGCAACCTCTTCCAGGCTCCGCGCAAGCGAGAAGAGCACGTTGTCTGGGCTCGGGCTGCGACCAGCTTCTGGTTCAAGGGTGCGAGTGATTCTGCGAACCATTGGCCCCCCCGGCACCACGTCGAGGTTGGGTCGGACATCCCTGATCGGCTCTAGGGGATCCCCCGTACACACCGCGCGGTACAGGCCGCGGCCTCGGTCGTCCATGCCTTCTTCATCCTGGAAGCCGAGATTCAGTCCGACGTTGCCCTGGCCGTTGAGGTCGACGAGCAACGTCCTCGCGCCGTCTGAGGCGGCGAGGCCAGCGATGTTGGCGGCGGTGGTGGTCTTGCCCACGCCCCCCTTGCCGTTGGCGAACACGTACACGTGACCGAGGCGCGCGAAATCAACCGGGACCACGTCTCGCACGTCCTGGTGGTCAGCGTCTAGGATAGATGCCACGGATCAAGCTCCTCACCAGCCTAAACAACGAAAGGACACTCGCAGTGTTCGACCTCGAGGCAAGCGTCGTGCGAGACGCTTGCTTTGGTCAGCGCCCATGTTGCCATGCGCAGACTCGGATGGGTACAGCGGCACGCCGGTCGGTGTGTAACACGAGCCGCTCTTCACTCTGCGTTGCGTCACCTCCATTACCCCACTTGCTGACGCCTGGTACGAGTTCCACGCTCGCTGGCTGCATGAGCTGCTTAGTGCGACGCAGCGGATGTGGCTGGACGAAAGACATGCTGTGCAGCCTTGACATACGCGCAGCTCAACTGCCGATTACACGTGCGGGTGCACACGTGACATCACGTACACTGCGGCAAGTGTCACGGGACGTGATGTCGCAAGTGATGCCGCAAGTGATCGGTCAAGTCGTACGGCATGTAGAGCGATGCGTGCGATACTGGTATCGATCGCAAGTACACCCAAGCACCTCGTCAAACTCAGGAGTTGTCAAGGTCACGAGTATCGGAGCGCACGTTGTAACGCATCGACGACGCGACTCGCGATCAAGTCAATCATGTAACGCCTCATCACAGACCATGAGCGATGTAGTAGCAGGTGCCGCCCATAGCATTTTTGGAAGCGTGCCCATAGACTCTGGATGGTGCCAGAAGTCGAGTCGGCCTGTATGTAACAGCAAATACTCGTCAAGTAATGTAGCGATGAGTATTATCACTGACAGTGGGAAGTGTCAATTAGGACGTCCAGCTCCTGGTACGTCAATACGCTTCAAAGTAAGCTCATCTATCCGCTAGCGCACAGGCATAATCACCGACTGTACTCTAAGCAAAAAGTTATACTTGTTCGCCAACGCCATACCGCACCTATTGAGAGGTTAAATATTTCGCAGCGTCCCAAGCTTAGCTGCAAACCCTCTCAAAAACGGTGCAATTGATGTGGTACTACGCAGTTGCGTAAGTCCGTCGCTGCACGGTTCCGCTAATGAGGGATGACGTACCACATGAGGATTAGCATTTAGCTCGAGAGGGGACTACATAAGTAGCGTCATAGGTAGCTCGCTATGACGCTAAGCCGAAGGCTTGCACATAAGCGATATGACGAGCGTAAGAGACTTCAAGTGACCGTACAGTGCGTAACGCGTATTCGCTCAGGTGATCAACTGCCTGTTGACAAGTTTGTAGGGGCGCCAGATAGGATGCCTGATTGCAAGCTTGTTTAGTAGTGCTGCGCCGTACGAATGAGATGGCCTTCGGAGACGTCCGCTACAGGGCGTAGAGTGCGACCTCCCACCACACCATATATAACGTCAAAACCAGAGTTCGCCACATAGTCAACTCGTACACGTAGCGGTATGTGGAGCATTAGACGTAATGCCGCGCTGTTACGTGAGTTGATGAAATGGCCGGGCATAGGACTAAAGAACAGGTAACGCATCTAGCTTTTCTCACTTGGGCACTTGACCTCGCGAGCAGCTGACGTGCAGTTATTTTCGTAACGTGACGTAAATGCCTCGGTGTGTCGGGATGGCCGCCGCTCCTATGGTCCCCAATGGAACACACGGGGCCAAACGCGATGCTCAGGGCCCCGCCGAACCGCGATTGTCAAGCCCCCGCGCCCCCGCCGCCGGTGGCGATGCGCCGAACCTGGGCCGGCGAAGCGACCCGCCTCGGGGCAACCCGGGGCGCCCCGCCAGATGCCCCGGAGTTGGCCGAAGTTCGAGGCGTCACCGACCTCGAAAAGGGGGGAGGGATGCGGGCTGCGATCCTGGCGCCGGATGCCGGGCATTTAGGTCGGGACCCCCGCTGCGACGTCCTCTACGCAATGCTGCGCAACGGCACCAAACTACCGACACCCCGAACCAGCACCGGGGGGGTTCCCCGCTGCGGACTTGACAACCACACAGGCCAGCCCCGGAAGCGGGTTTAAGATAGCCGATCATGGCTACAGGCCACGCGCACTCCCGTTCACCGCATCCCGTGCTGAAGGTATCCCTCGAAGTTCGGGTGATGCCGGCACCAGTAATCGGGTTGCCCGCACCGGCACTAGCGGGGAGTGTTGCCAGCGCCAAGTGGGGGGAGGCCGCTCGGGTTGCTTGCCGGCTAGTTCGGGGAGACCTTCCCCCCTGTCCAGCGTATTTGGGCGGTTATGCGCCGCGCAACACACGCGTTTCTTTCGTGGGCACCGATGTCAAGCTCGGCCGCAGCAAGAGGCCAGCCGGGGTGACTTCGACGTTGACGGGATAGACATCGATCACCTTCTTCAGGGCGGCAATGATGTTCTCCTTGAGCTTGTACCGGCCCTTCGGTGTTTTGGAAAATTGATAGCCGAACTGCTCGCCGATGTCTTCCCAGCTGTGAGTAAAGGACTTCCCGGTCCTCTGCAGGAGGAACATTTTGTAGGTCAGCCACGCATAGAGGTCGATCTCCGCGGCGGAACCGAGCAGCTTGACAATCTCCAGGTTCAGCGGCACGGGGCTCCTCACGATCTCTTCGTAGAAGTCGGCGCTGAGTTGCACGTAGGACGGAAACAGCGACTGCTGACCCAACGTGCCGTCGCCGAGGCCCAGGGCCCACGTCTTCGCGATCTTCAAGCTGACACCAGCCTGACGCTGCTCGTTGTTGCCCCTCCACTGATAGGTAATCTCGGCGTTAAACAGCCGCGTCGCCTGTTCCTTGACCCGAGTGCGTGTCCCATTGCGGCCCCCCGTCGCCCGCTGCCCCAGCAGCTTGACCACGAAGTCCGAAAGAGACGTACCAAGCTCGATCTGTCGGCTTTTCGTACGCAGAGCCTCGGCGGTAACCCACATCAGCAGCGCCCGCGGGATGAGGCCGAACGGGTAGCCGTAGGCGCCGTGCTCGCCGTTGGGGCCGAGTTGAACGCCTGGCCGAACGGTGAGCCAGAAGGCCCCGTTGCGGCGGACCCAGACTTCAGTCCCGGGCTTGGGCTCGCGGTAGGGCAGGAACGCCATGGTCAGCGGGGCGGGGTTGAAGGCGAGGGATTCGGGATTGTCGTCGTCGCGCTGGCGCAGGTCGGCTATCCGCTTCGCGCGTTCAAGCGAGTTGCTCTTGGGACGACCTTTGGGCGCCGGCATCGGGCCAGGCTAGTGCTCCGGCGCGCTGACGTTGCGACGGCACGCCGAAGAACGGCGCAGGTCAGAGCGCTCGAACGCCGATTTCTGGTCACCTTCCGTTACGCATAAGAGGGGGATCGGGCCGGTGTTCGGCCCGTGAGCTGCGGAGATCACGACACGGCGGAGTGACGTCCCCGGCGGCCCCGGGGAGGCGCTGCGTGTTGTCCACGCATAAGAGGGGGACCGCCAGACTCGCATCGGTCAGATAGGCATTAGAGGGGGACGGTCTGAGCGCGCAAAATTCGCTGAACGTACTAGCGGGAACACTTAACGTGACTACCTGCTTGTGCTCAAGGCAGCGGACGGGAACGAATCGGAGTTGTCCACGCATAAGAGGGGGAACGATGCCCTTCGGTACGCGCACGGCGATCGTTGTCTGCCGTCCACGCCAACTTGTCCAGACATAAGAGGGGGATCTGAGGCTTCCGAGTGTGGATAACCGCGGCAGATCGGGCGTGTCCACGCATAAGAGGGGGAACGCCGGTGCCTCGTTCGCCGGGGTGGAGGGGCATAAGAGGGGGAACGAGGGGCATAAGAGGGGGAACGACCTCGACGTCGTCGCAGGTCAGACCCCGTGTCCGCGGCTCCCTAGTAGTTGTTCCTAGTAGGGATCTCTTTTCTTGTAGTAGGGGACGTTGTCAGTGGTTGTCTCGTCCGGCTGAAGTTGTCGGTGTCCGGAGCTAGTTGTCGGTGGTGGTGTCGGTGTCCAGAGGTACTTGTCGGGGCGGGCGAGGCGGCGCCGGCGCCTCCCGAGAGAATGCCGCCATGCCGACGCTTGATCATCTCCCTGGCGGGACGCCGCAGGCGCTGGCCGAGCGGTTCGAGCTCGCGTACGCCGACGAGCGCGGGGAGCAGCGCGTTCCGCTGACCGAGGGCTGGTCAGTGCCGTTTGAGGCCTGCTCGCCGGTCCGCGGGTCCCGTCGTACAAGGAGCAGCGCCCACTTCAACGGCCGCTGGTGGACGGCCACGCCCGGCACGTTGGTGGCTACGAGTCCTGGCTCGAGCGCGACCGGCTGGTGCTCCTGCACTTCGATCCGGACGTCGTCGGCATCGCCTCGCAGCCGTTTGGCTGTTCTGGACCACTGCGGAGGACAAGGCCCGCTCCCACGCGCCGGACTACTTCGCACGCCTCGCTGACGGGTCCGCTCTGGTGCTCGACGTCCGCGCGGCGCACCGGATCAAGCCCCCAGACCAGGTCGCGTTCGACGCCACGGCCGCGGCCTGCGCGGCGCTTGGCTGGCGCTACAAGGTGGTCGGGGCGCCACCGGAGTTGTTGCTGGCAAACGTGCGCTAGCTGGCCGGCTACCGACATCCACGCCATCACCTGCACAACGTTGCCGCCGCGCTGCGCGCGGCGTTCGCCCCTCCGGCCGCGCTGCTGGACGGCCCCGAGGCGGTGGGCGACCGATCGCGGTGCTGCCGGTGCTGTTCCACCTGCTCTGGCGCCAGGAACGGCACGTCGAGCTGTCCAGGCCGCTGCACCCGGAGGTCGTGGTCACGGCCGTGGCGGTGGGCTGATGACCTCGGCGGGCGCGGTGCTGCGGGTCGGTGACCGGGTCACCTTCGACGGCGACGAGCACCTGGTCGTCGCCAGGCACCCGGCCACGACTTGCACACGAGCACCGCGGATACAACCGCGCCCTCACCAGCCCCCTTCGGCCAGCCCGCGCAGCGGACGCCCACAACGAGGCCCAGGTCCAAGCCGACCGTTGATCCTTGCCAAACCTTCCAGATCGGTCAACCCGGCCTCCAACCCGGGTAGTGCGCTATCGTGATCCTGGCTGAACACACCGGCCTGACTCAGAGCCAGCGGCCCACCCACGCGGGGCCACGGCGACGACGACAAGGGGCCGAGCGAAAGCTCTGGACTCGTGTGCGTGTAACGCTTCCGCTGTCGACATTCCCCGGCGGGATGCGTGGGGTCCCCTGAGCCGCAAGGGAAAGACGATGACCGCGAACGAACGTTTCAAGCGCCGCGCCCGCAAGTACGCCAACGACAACGGCATCAGCCCAGCCGCCGCCACCCGAATCCTGCGCGAGCAGTACGCCGCGCGCCAGGACATCGCCGACCAGTCGCCCACTCCACCTGACAGCACCAGCTTGGACCAGCTCCTCTCTGCGGCGGACCAGAACGAAGGGACCGCGCGGCCTGCCGGCCACCAACGCGGTGGTGAGGACAAGACCTCGACCACCATCGACTTCACCGCTCTGGCTCATGTCATCGACACCACCAAGGGGACTGCTCCCAAAACCGATCCAAAGGTCCTGCTCGGCGCCGCCCTCGCCGCCCGCACGCGGCGCGACAACCAGATCGAGGTCGACGTCAACGCCGCTATCGAACGCGGGGAGCGGCTTCTCGCTCAGCGGTCGATCATGGCTTACTGGGTCACGTGGCTGGTCCAGGCCGCAGACACTGACATCCCGCAGGACGTTGCCAGCTGGCTGTACGAGCACCACGGCCGATCGCTGAGCAAAGCCCAGCAGTCGGCCCTGACCACGCTGCTGGCCGATCCTCATCTCCGCAACGAGGACGTTGTCACGGTGGTCAACGACGACGAGATCACCGAGCTGTTCGTGAGCGGCCTCGTCAGCCTGCTCGACGATATGGTCGGCTCCGCGCCCACTGAACACTCGGCGAACAGGGGAAGCCCCTCTGCAGCGGGGAACAGCGACTCGCCCTCAGCACTGCAACACAGCAACGAGGACACCTGGCCGCTCTTCCAGGTTGCCCCGTCACTTTCCTCCGGCACGACCACCTGGGAAGCCTTGCAGGCCAAGATGGGACCAACCACCCATCAGGCCCAGTTCAAGAACGCCCTGAAACGCTCGTTGCACGACCTGACAGACCTGTTCGACGCCCACCGTCGTCGCGAGATGGCACCCCCGCCTGAGTGGCTGTCCCGAGGTTCCACGTTGCCGATCCCGCCCGAGGAATCCGCCAACTAAGTCCGGACAGGACGAGCGACCCTCGTCCGCACCTAGTTGGCGACCGCACTCCGGGTCCGACAGGTTCGGCCGGACAGGACATCTGCCGTTGTCCGGTCCGCGCGAACCCTTCGGTGTCCGGAGATAGTTTTCGGGAGCGGGTTCGGGGTGCGGGGCTAGTTCGCGGGGCGGTGGCGGCCCTACCGGTGGTCGTCGGGAGAATGCCGCGGTGCCGGGTCTGGATCTCGTGCCTGGTGGCGAGCCGCCGATGAGCCCGAGCCGCGCGTTCGTGCCGTTCCGCGGCCTGCGCGCTCTCCACCGCCGTGGGGCGTAGGCCGCGTGGCGCATATCTGGAAGCCCCCCAGCTCAGGCGCAGTGCCCGGCTGCCGGCCGTTCGTCTTCGCGGACCCGGCGCCGAGACTGAAGGCCGGATCAGGTTCCGGCCGACTGCGTCGGGATCAGGTCCGGAGCCGCACTGAGGCAGGTGCGGTCCCGGCCGCCCCTCTTGGCCTCGTACAGTGCAGCGTCGGCCAGCCGCAGTAGGTCGTCGAGGTCCTCAACGCCGGGAACGGGGAACAACGCCGCGCCGATCGACACGGTCAGGCCGGCCACCTCGAAGCTTTCGCGATCGGCATCGCCGCCGGGAACCTCCACGACCAGCGAGTGAACGCGGCGGCGGATACGCTCGGCCACCGCGAGCAGGTTGGGCGGCGTCCCGACATCGGGGATCAGGATCGCGAGTTCGTCTCCGCCGAAACGACCGCAGATGTCCTGTTCACGGGTCTCCGCTCGCAGCGCGTCGCCGACCGCGGCGAGGACTTGGTCGCCGACGAGGTGTCCGCCGCGCTTGTCGTTGATGTTCTTGAAGTGGTCCAAGTCGAGCATAAGCATGCCCAGCGTCCCGTTGCGGTCCTGCGCGCGGGCCAGCGCCTGCTCGGCGAGTTCGTGCCACCAGCCCGCGGTGGCCAGCCCCGTCTTGGTATCGGTGCGCGCCTTGTGCTGGAACTGGTGCAGCAGCAGGCTGCGGTGCATCGCGACCAGCGCGACAACGACGCCTGCGAGCACGACCGGGTGGCCGACGACCAGGGTGGCGGCCACCAACCCGAGGCCCATGGTGCCGGCCTCGGACAGGTGCTCGCTGAAGTTGCGCAGGAGATCGGCGACGGTGGCCTTCGTGTTGCTGATGAGGATCGCGGCGAACACCAGGCCGGCGTTGACCAGCCACCGCATGACCCCGGCGAGAGCGATCACCGTGAGGTCGACCAGCCCCGCCGGCAGCGCAGTCTGCGGAACGCCGGGGTAGTGGTGCATCCCGAGCGCGAGCACAGCGACCGCGGCCTGGGTACCGCACAGCACCGTCGCGCCGGAAAACACCCAGCGGTACAGCGGGACCGGCCGCTCGTGCGGCCAGATCCGCCACCACGCGACGACGTAGGTGAGGATGACCATCGCCGAGGCCAGCACCGGCGGCAGCACCAGCACCGCGGCGAAGGACCAGACCGACTTCGTGTCCAAGTACGGGGATGCCGACCCGCGCCAATACTCCCGCTGCCGCTCGATCCGGCGGGTGACCTCGATGTACACGACGGCGCACAACGCCAGCACGCCGAAGCGGGTCAGGTCGGTGCGGGTGACCGGCAACAGGAAGGCGGTCGCGACCGCGACCGCCGCGGCGAAGGCGTAGACGACAAGCACGTAGGACCGGACCTGCGACGGGGCCTGCCACAGACCCCAGCCCGTGACCCATCGGTATGGTCTGCCTACCTGCCCCTGCACCAGCCCTCACCTGCATAAAGAGCGCAGCTTGCCCGCACCCGAGCTTCACCGTAACCGAATCTGTACGCCGCGTCGCCGCTGTGAGCAGGGACGATGATGGACGCGGCCGGAATGCACCCTGTTAGCCGAACGGACAAGCTTCTCCCGGAGGGAGGAGGTGTGCCCGCCATGCGCGACGTGAACTGGTGACCCGTTCGCCGACCCGGCCCTCCCGGCCGCGACGTCGGCAATTCTCCCCTGAAAGCCCTGTTCATGGCCCTGTCGTGGCCGGATGAACCCGTCGAGGAGGTGACTGTCGTGCGCGACGTCAACTGGATCCGATAACCCACCGTCGGAGCGAAACTCCGAACGGCCCTCGATCACGCTGCTCAACCCGGGACGTCTTCGTCGGCCTCGTCCCGCCGTCGTGGTGCCGGCGCGGACGAGGCCGCACGAGTCCACGCCACGGCCGCCCCGGCGGCCGCGAACACCCCGGCGCCGGCCGCGACGGCGATCACCACGGAGGTAGGCAGCAGCTGGGCCACCAGCCCAGCCGCCACGATGGCCAGGCCCTGCGCCACGCGCAGGGCCGCCATCGCCAGCCCGACCGCCTGCCCACGTAGCTCCGGCGGCGCACTCGCGACGTACTCCGACTGGATGATCATGTTGTGTGCCGAGAACACGCCGGAGCACGCCCACAGCACGACTGTGACCACCAGCCCCGGCGCCCAGCCGGTCGGCAGCAGCACCAGGCTCGTGGCGACCGCCAGCGGGCCGAGCAACTGCAGCCTCGGCTCCGGCGGCACCCGCTTGAACAGCAGCATCCCGGCGACCATGCCCACCGGGTTCGCCGCCAGGAGCCAACCCACGGCGGCGTGGCCGCCGTGCAGCCGCGCGGCGTAGGGCACCGCCAGGCCCTCCGGCACGACGTAGAAGCCCGAGCAGCACGCCAGCGCCAGCAGCGACCGCAGCCGGGCGTCGGTGGCCACCACCCGCCACCCGGCCCGGATCTTCGTCCACTGGCCTTCCCCGGCTGACCGGCCGGGCGGCGGCGCGTGCGCGGCGAGACCGAATCGGATCACTGCGGCCGAGACCGCGAACGTCGCCGCGTCCAGCAGCAACGCGCCGTCCGTGCCGGGCCCGGCCACCACCGCTGCGCCGCCGCCGAAACCGATGACCAACCCGGCCTGATAGGTCATCGCGAACACGCCCACCCCGACCGCGAGCTTGTCGCCGGCGAGCACATCCGGCAGCACCGCCTGCCGCGCCGCGGAGAACGGGACCGCCAGGACCTGCACCAGCGCCAGCAGGACGACCTGGACCGCCAGCGGCAGCGCGGGCAGCGCCATCAGCGCCACCAGCACGCAGCGGCCGGCGTCGGCGACCACCATCACCATCCGGCGCGGGAAGTGGTCGGCCAGCCCGCTCAGCGCGGCCCCGCCGATGAGGTCCGGCAGGTAGGTCAGGGCGTAGGTCAGCGCGGACAACCCGGCGGAGCGAGTGCGGTCGAACACCAGCACGGTCAGGGCGACGCGGGCGAGCTGGTCCCCGGCGACCGAGAGCACGTGCGCGATCCACAGCCGGCGGAACTCGGCCACCGCAAACACGCTGCGGTAACTCGCCGGCTGCGTCGTCATACCGATCAGCGTGTCGTCACTCCGGCACACACAGCAAGCACTTCCGGACACTCACCGACCGGCACACGGTGTATAACGACCTATTCGGCGGGGCAGTGCGACGCACCGGGAGAGTGAGGAAGGGCAAATCAGGGAGTGAACGGAGAGTGTTCCGACCTGCTGGCTCTGCCTAAAGCACACGTGTGGTTTAGGCTGTAGCGGTGCGTGGGACAGCACCGTTCGACGGAACGGCGATGAAGCGGATCCGGACCACGGTGCACCGCCCGGATCGCGAGCGTCCCGGCCTGTCGCTCGACGAGCTCGCCGCCCGCGTCGGCACGACCCGTCACCAGCTCATCGGCTACGAGAACGGCACCGTCACTCCCGAACCGCCGAGGATCGCGAAGCTCGCCGCCGCGCTGGACTGCGACGTCACCGACCTCATCGGGACGGCCGTCGCCGACCTGGCCGGGGTCCGCCGGGCCGCGGGGCTGACCTTGCGTGACGCCGCGGCACGAGCCCGGCCGTTGCTGGCCCGGCACCGGATGCCCTGTTCACGGTGGCTGCTCGGCGAGTTGGAAGCCGGCCGCGTGCCGCCGTCCTTGGCCGGGCCTGAGGACCGCGCGCGGATCCGGGAGGCTCTCGCGTCCGTGTACGCACGGCCCGAGGCTGCGATCGACGCCGCACTACCTGCCCTGCAGCAGCCGCAGCAGCAGCCGCAGCTGCAGCCGGTTGCGACGTATCCGTTGGTCGGCCGGTCCCCGTACACCTGGTACGCGCCGTGCCCGACCTGTTCGCTGGCCGCGTCGCCGTCGTCGGTCGACCGCCGCGTCGATGACGAGGGCAACCCCGACTGGAGCGTCCCGGCCACGCTGCGCTGTACCCTATGCGGCACTCTTCACGAGGTCACGCCGTTCCAGTTGCTGCCGCACGACGACGTCCACATCTGCCCCCGGCTCGGCTGCGGCGGGACCACCCCGGTCCCGGCGGGGGCCGTGGAGGTGATGTGCGAGCACTGCGGGCTCGAAGCCCCGGGCCCCGCGGCCCGGCGCGACCCCGCGCTGTCCGAGTACACCCGGCAGGTCCGCGGCCGCCACACCCGGCAGATGCAGTCGATTGTCGCCGCGGCGAAGCGGCGGTACCTCGCCCAGGGTGGTCGCGGGCTGTTCCTGCTTGAGTCCGCAGACTGACGCGCCGCCCCGGCCACGACGTTTCGTTCGGCGAAGGCGGTGCCGTGAGCCGCCGGCGTTGGCCGCGATCGCCAAGCCCGCCGCGACGACCCTATTTCGCTGGCACGACAACAACGTCGCGGTAATCGATGAACGAGCCGACGGCGGTCTGCCACACCTTGCCGCCCTGGCGCACGACAACGTCGGATCCTTCGCGGCGAAGCACCTCGACGACGTTCGAGGTGGGCAGGACTTTGGTCGACTCGTACCGGCACACCGCGATCGCCGGTTCTGCCGGAGACCCGCCGCACCACCGGCATCGCTCGGGGGCGTGGTCCCGCCGATGCTGCAGGAGCATCGAAGCCACCCGCTCGCGCAGGTACTGCGCCCGCAGATCTTTCTCCTGCTGGACCGACGGGTCGGTGTCCGGGCGTCGCCGATGGCCGTTGGAAAGGGAAAACAGCGCCCGCGCGTAGGCGTCGGCGATGGCATGCTGGTGTGGATCTTGGGCAAGGTGGTGGGCCCATTCCTTTTCGGACAACCACGCGATGGTCTGGCCGACACCGTAGACGTCGGTCCACAGTGTCTGGTCATCGTCGTCGAACGGGATGGTGTTGCGGATGTGGCTGGGGTAGGTCACTGGGGTCCTTCCTGGACAGCAGAGGCGCTGGCGGTGAGCGCGACCTTTGACCAGCGGGGACCGTCGTCGGTGTACTCGGCTGGGCCGGGAATCGTGCCGGCCCGCTGCCCGGCGAACCAGGCCTCGATACCCATCGGGCGGCCGCACCGCCGCAGGTGCGCGATCGCGTCATCGCGGCGCAGGAGCTCGTCCGGCGCACGCAGCGCCGCTTCGGCGGACGGGGCGCGCCACGTGCTGTCACGTGAGTGGGCCGGGCGGACCGGGATGTAGCCGCCGAGCTTGCTGGCCTCGTACTCCAGCCATCGGTGGATGTCGTGCTGGTCGCGCCGCCACGGCGAGAACCCCCGGTACACCCGGATATCGGGCTGGTCGGGTGCATCGGCGAGGAGCGGGCGCTGCCGCTCCGGCACCAGCTCGCGCAGGGGCAGCCGTGACTGCAGCACCACGTCACACCGGGCCATCTCCGACAGGGGCTGAGCGGCCATCACCTCGGCCAGGGCCCGCGCGACCGGGGTCAGGCGCTGCAGGTCCACCTCGACCGGGCCGTCCTCGAACGACAGCGTCAGCGTCTCGCCGACGGGCGCGGCGGCGGGCCGGCCACGGCGGGGCCGATCGGCCACCGCGGCGCGTACCGCGGCCTCGGCGTAGAGGTTTTCCCCGCCGCGGCCGGGTTGGCGGCCGACGGCGTCCACACCCCAGCGGCGCAGGGTGCGGTTGGCTGAGTCGGCGGTGGCAACGCCGAGCAGCGCGGCTGCGACGCTGGCGGTGATGTGCCCGCTCATGCGTACCGCACCGGGCTCGCCTGCGCAGCCGCGGCGCACCCTTCACCGCAGGACACGCTGTCGGCGGATGGGTCAGTGCTCAGCTCGGTGATGTGTTGAGTTCCGCTCGCGATCGATGAGAAGGGACTCGTCAACGCTTCTGCGTCCAGCATCTAAAAAGTGTCTGACGGTCGGACAGTTTTGTCAACGTAGTGTGCGGCGCCCGTGATGCAGCCGAACAGAAATCTCGCCGGACGGCGGCCTTGGGCGGAGTTCTTCACGCACAACCGCATTGACCATCCAGACGACGGCCCTCGCCCACACCCTCGACGCATCGTCGCCCGCTCGGCCGGGACATGATCGAGGTCAGTGCCGCCAGGCTGCGCCGGCACCCGCGAGTGGGCGATGGGCCAGCAGTACCTGTCCCCGGCGTGCACCACTCGCCGCGATCAGCTCGCCGTCGCCCGCGGAGCCGCGGGCCGTTGCACGTGCGAGGGAATCCGCCTGGCAGGAGACCGGCGAGCCGCGCGGTCCCACGAACTGGCGGAGACGGCCCTCGGCACGGCGGTCAGCGTGGCCGCGGCGCCGACGGCAAGATCACGACAGCTTCTTCGTCGCACCGCATGTCGCGCCACAGGCTGATCGGGAGTTCTCTTCGGGCTTCGTCTGCGAGCCGACCCAACGGGGTGTTCACGTCGGATCGTTGTCCTCGTCGTTGATCATGGCGTCGATGGTCGGGGCCTGCCCGGCCAGCGATTCGGCGACCGCGCGCAGCCGGCCGGCGTCGATCGCCAGCTCCGGGGCATCCTGGTCGCGGGGAAGCCACTCGGCGATCGTGGTGTCCAGGTGCGTCGCAACCTGCTGCAGCTGACGGGCGACAAGCGTGAGGTATGCGCCGATCTCTCCGGCCTCCAAGGCTTCCTCGGCCAGGCCGTGCAGCCCGAACACCCGCGTGTCGGCCTGCGCGGGTGCCTGCGGCGAGGTCAGGACCCGGGTGCCCAGCTGCAGCGCGGGTTCCAGCACGTCGTACTCCTGGCCGTCCAGATCGCGGACCGGGGTCTTCGGCTCCATCGTCATCGTGGCCATCTCGGCGACCACCGCGAACACCAGCTCGCCGCCAGCGTCCGGGGTGGCGTCCTGGGCGATGCGCACCTGATCGTCGACCACGACCGCGATCTCCGGCGGCAGCGTGGCCACCAGCGCGGCGAGATCGCCGACGCTGTCCAGGATCGGCCGTCCGGCCAGCACAGGCCGGACGGCGGCGAACGCGGCCTGGGTCCGCTCGACCTCGGCGTCGTAGGACGGCCCGCGCGAGTCCTCGGTGGGCATGACCACGGGACGCCGGCCCGGTTCCCACGGCTGCTTCTGGTCGGTCACGGCGGAAGTCCTTGTCCTCGAGATCGGCGGTTCGGCCGGTGTTACCGCTGTTCGTCGCGGCGGACCCGGGCGGTCGAGAGGTCGACGACGTTGTCGCCGGCACGGCCTTCGGCGACCGCGGCCAGGTCGTCGAGCCACTGCTCGGCGTGGCTCCAACCGCGGGCGCAGTGCTGGGCGAGCTGTTGCATTGTCGCCGCCGAGAGCCAGCCCTTGGGCTGCAGCAGCGCTCGCGCGCGCCGGGTCACCACCGGATCGTCGAGCCGCTCCGGGAACTCGGCGGCGTCGAATGCGGCGTCCACCACGAAGGTGTTGAAGTGCTCCAGGTATTCCGGGTGCTGCGGGAGCCACGCCAGCAGCGCCGCGGCCCGGGCGAAGTCGGTGCTGCCGCGGAACTGGCCGAGCTTGCCGACCTCGACGGCCGGGTAGCGCGCGGCCCGGCGGGTGATCTCCGCGGTCATCGCAGCCGGGGTCGGCCCGTCGGTCCAGGACACCCGCCACGCGCCGACTCCTCGGCGGTCGGCCTCGCCGGTGTAGTCCAGTTCAACGGTCACCCCGAAGTGCTCGGACAGCGCCGCTGCCAGTTGGTGGGATTGCCGCGCCCGCGCGCTCACGACGCGACCGTCCCGGCTGCGGCGGCGACGGGCTCGGGAGCCGCGGGCTGCGCCGCGTGCTGTTTGCGGTGCTCGGCGGCGAGCGTCGCGGCGATCGTGAAGACCGGGCTGGTCTCCAGCCGGTGCCGGGCGTCGTCGTAGCGGCGGGTAGTTCGCGGGTCAGCGTGCCCGAGCAGATCCTGCACCTGAGCCAGGGTCGCGCCGTTGGCCAGGGCGAGCGTCCCGGCGGTGCGGCGGGTGGAGTGCGGGGTGATCGTCTTCCAGGATTTCAGCCCGGCCTGGCGGGCCAGCTCCCGCAGCGTGCGCTGCACGTGCTTCTGGTTCATCGGCCGGCCACCGGTCCGCTCCGGCTGGTGCGGGTGCGGAGTGGACACGAACAGGGGTCCGGTCAGGTCATCGACGGTGACCGTCCGGCCCTGTTCGCGGCTGAGCCGCTCGGCCACGAACGCCCAGTACCGGTGCAACACCTCCAGCAGGCCCGCCTCCAGGGGCACCCAGTCCCACTCGATGCCCTCGCCGCGCGACTTCTTGACGTAGCGCAGCACGCAGATGCCGGACTCGAAACCGATATGCGCGAACTCCGCGGTGCACGCCGGGCTGACGCGCAACCCGGTGCGGAACATCAGGTGCAGATGCGCGCAGTCACGCCAGGCGGCTTCGGAGTTCAGCCGCTCGGCCCGCGCGATCAGCCAGTCCAGGAACATCGACGTCTCGTCGGCGGCGAGCGCGGGCAGCGTAGACCGCTTCGGCGGTGTCGGGCGGGTGGTGGCTCCGGCGGGGTTGCCGGTGACGATCTCGTTGGACTGCAAGTACTTGTACCAGCTGGACACGATCGCCAGTCGCTTGTAGACGGTCGACTTGGCCGCCGGGACGCGAGTCATGACGTTGCCCTTGCCGCGTTTCTGCGCGGTCATCTGCGCCTTCCACGCGTCGGTGTCGGCTCGGCGCGCGGTAAGCGGGCTCGCCGGGCCGCCGGGCCGCCACCCCAGGCCGTGCCGGTCGCACCAGCTCAGCCAGTCGCCCAAGGTCTCGTAGTAGCTGCTGCGGCTGGTCTCCGACAGCCCGACCAGCCACAACGCGGTCAGGTTGCGCAGGTGGTAGCGGTCGGACGGGTCCGGCGGCGGCAGCGCCGGGTACAGCTCGACCGCCTCGGCGATCTCGCGCAGCAGTTGGTACGCCGCCACCTCGGCGTCCGCGGACACCTCGATCACCGTGCCCGGGACCGCCACCAGCTCGGAACTCACGATCACCTCCAGCAAAACCCTCGGCAGGTCACCGCGGGCGCGGTGTCCATGCTGTTCAGCGACGATATCCGGGCCCCGCGTTGGGCGCGGCGGCCGCGCGGGCGCAGTGGCTCCGGCTCCGGCTCGGACCGGTTGAACAGCGGGTTTGCGACGGTAGGCATGGCGTCAGCCGATGATCGTGACCGACCAGTGGCCCTGGTCGTCGACGAGCTCGAGCTCGACGTCGGTGACGCCGAGGACGTCGGCCACCCACCCGGCAACCTCTTCGGTGGGCTCGGTGCCCGCGGCCGTACCGGGGCAGGGGCAGAAGTGCTCGCCGAAGAAGCCGATGCCCTCCTCCTCGGTGCCCAGCACCCACTGCGCCTGCGGGGTGTCGCCGTCGCCGAGCTGCAGCAGATACGACGTCGGTTCGGCGCTGGGCGAGGTCATCATCGTCATCATCGTTCCTGTTCGTCAGAGGTTCGAGGTGGCGGCCGGGGCGACTCGGCTCGCCAGGTGCGTTCGCGTGCAGCCCGCCCACCGGGGGAGGAGGCCAGCCGCCGGTCTCGAGCACCCGCGCCGCGGCGCGGGCAGGGAAGCGGTCGACTACGCGCGCTCGGCGACTTTGCCAGCCAGCCACTCGGCCGGCGTGGACAGGTGCTCGACCAGCCATCGAACTCGGCGACGTCGCGCGCCAGGTCGTCCTCCTCCACGACCGCGTGCAGCGCAGCCGCCGGGTCGCCGGTCGCGCACAGGTGCTCGATCAGCGCGGCGACCCGGTCGCCCAGCACCTTCCGCACCCGCCTCGCGCGGCGGGTCGAGCAGCCTCTGGGTGCGCATCTCCAAGTCCTTCCTTCGGGTGTTCATGGTGTGTTCGCCCTGTTCAGCCGTGCTTGGCGGCACGGCCCTACAGGGGTTTCGGATCGAGCAACAGGCGGGTTTCGGCGGTCAGTGCGCCTCGGTGCCGCGGTCGACGTCGTCGCGGCTGCGGCGCAGCCGCGTGCCCAGCCCGGCCAGCGCGGCGACCGTGTCGGGCGGCTGGTTGAGCAGCCACGCGTGGACCGCCGCGACCGCGGCTTCCTTGCCGTGTTCGTCGATCAGCACACGGATTCGTGTGGAATGCCGGGTGACGCTCGTGTCGACGGCGGCCACCGCTCTGGTCCAGGTCGGCCAGTAGCGCGGGATCCGGGCTGGGCATCACTTCTCGCCTTCGATGTCCGGGTCGCGTGCCGCAGCGCCGGTCTCGAGCAGCCGGTGGTCGACGCGTTCGGAGTCCTCGTGGCTGTGCCTCGGCTCGGCGCTCTGGCCGTCGACGCGGTCGAACTCGGAGGTGGCGGGCGCAGTCCGGCGGGGCTGGAACGCCGGGGTACGTCGTGACACCACGGCGACGAACTGGGCCAGCAGCGAGTTCCCCTTCACGGCATCTCCTCTCGTGCCACGTGAACGTGGCGATCGACGGTGGTCGGGGCGGCCTCAAGCTCGGCGGTGGGCGCCGGCGTCCACGGTCCAGTGACCACGACCCGCGACATCACGGCCGGCCGCAGTCTCTCGTCGAATGCGCCGGCCTCCTCCTGCGCGGAGTTCGGGTCAAGGGCGTTGCAGACGCTCGTGACACCGCCGGTGGTGATGCGAACGCCCCAGGCGGTGCGGACTTTGGCGCCAGGCAGCGGTGCCCGCGCGGCGATCGCGCGGATCCGGGCCAGCACGGTCGTCTCGGCGTCGCTTCCGGCTGAGCCAGAAGGGTCGTCGGCGGCTTCCAAGACGCTGGCGATCTCGCCGAGACGTGTTACGGCGTCGAGCTGTGGCGCGGACATTGCCAGCCCGCGCTCGCCGAGCTCGGCCACCGCGTGCCGGGCCAGGGCCGCCGGGGAACATCCCGTCAGCTCCGCCCCACGCTCACGCAATCCCCGTTCGAGACCAGCGGCGATGGCGCTCACGATCTGCGGATCGGACATGCTTCTTGCTCCCCTTCAACGAGATCGTTGTGATCGCCGGTGCTGCTGTGCCTGAGCATTGAGCTGCGTTCAACCATAGTTACCTTACCAACCTTACCGACCGTTCGAAGGGTTTGCGGTGTGATGTCCTGCCGTCCGTCGGCGGCGGCCCGCGAACCCGTTCGTCATCGGCCCGAGCTGTGGACCAGGCTGACGACGTCCACGGTGATCCTGGCGCCGGCGACCTGCTCGACATGGCCCAGGGCGTTGGCGACGGCGGCGCGGACCTGCTCGGACAAGAGGGTCGACGATCCGGTCCGGCTTGGCCAGCCGGACTCGATCACGGTGAGGTCACGCGGAAGGTCACCGCGGCGTCGGCGAAGGGCGGCAGTTCCGTGGCACGCCCGACCAGGTGCACCACGACCGCGGCTCCGGCGGAGCGCACCGCGTCCGACCGGACGATCGCGTTCTCGACGAGGTCGGTCAGCTCACCGGCGACTTCGCGGCCGGACCGGTTGTGCGGCTGCGCCTGGCGGTGCGGGTAGGTCGCGACCGCGATCCGGAGCCCGATGGTGGCCGGTTGGCCCGGCGCGAGCTGGTGCGCGCCGAGCGCTTCCAGACTCGCGCACAGCTGATCCCGGATCTCGGTGTCGCCCCACGTCCGCTCCCGGGCCAGCGCAACCAGATGCGGGTCGTGCCGCCATACCTGACGTAATTGGTCGTCGGTGACGTCGAAGCCGACGTTGCCCACGGTCTCGTCATTCAAGAGCGCCAGGTCCTTGGCGCTGGGCTCATCCATCGCGGTGCCCTCCATTGCGTCCGGCCCGCGTGAATCTAGCGGGGGTGCTGCCCTCGATGCTGCTCAAATGAGCTCGGCGCGTTTGTCGTACTCGCCGCGCCGGGCCGTCCAGCTCGCCAGCGCAGCGGTGAGCTGCCGCTGCCGACGGGTGCTGCCGTAGTGGCGTTCGCGCTGCGGCCAGGTGCAGATCGCCACAGTCGCGTGGTGCGCGCGCATGAAGTCCCCGCGCTCGAGGAGCCGGTCGACCTGGGAGGCCACATCCCGGACGTCGCGCTCGCCGCCGATGGCCGGCAGCCGGCAGATGTTCCTCAACGGAGCTCGCCAGCGGTCGATCAGCACGACGGTGCCGATAACGAGACCGACTGCGCAGGGACCGGCAACGCCCTGGACCACCAGCCGGGTGCCCCAGACCACGACCGCGACGACCGGCAGCGCCACCGAGAGCACGGGTCACGGGGAGGAACACCCGCGTCGTCGGGTCGGTGAGCCAGCGCCGACCGTTGCCGGAATTCGCGGTGACGGCGAGGACAGCACCGATCGCGCTGCCACCGAGGGTGACCCAGAAGGTCAGGCCAGGTTCTTGGAACAGCAGCACGAGGACCGGGACCGCCAGGCGTGCGCGTGCCGGCGGCCACCGCGTCGCAGGGTTGACGCTGGAGCCGGGCGCTGAAGGTGATCACGGCGGCTTCCTCGCCGCGGGCGGCGATCAGCATGGCGACCGGCCGGGCGCATCGGTCGGCGTCTTCGTCGACGCGGGCGACACCCGGTTCGCCGGTGCGGCGGTTGAAAGGCAGGTCATCCCGGTTCACTCGGGCCGGTCAGGAAGCCGGGGAAGGCCACTTCGACGCGCAGTGCGGTCAGCCACCGCGTGAACTCCGCCGGGTCAGTGGGCGCCCAGCCCTCGCCGATCAGCCGCTGTGCCGCCTGTTGCGACGTGTAGTCCAGCTCGTCGAGCGTCTGGGTGTCCTTGAGGACCAGGGCCACGAACAGCTGCTCGCCCGTCGACCAGGCGCCGCTGGGGTGGCCGTCGAACTGCTCGATCGCCATGCGGCAACGGGCCACGAGGTCCAGGGAGTGTGGGCCGAGCCGCGGTGAGTGCGGACGCTCAGTCCAGCCCAATCCGCCGAGCTGCTCGCGGGTCTGCGGACCGAGAGCGTCCGGAGCGGAGCCGGGGGAGAGCACGTACCACTGGTCACGGGTGCCCCAACGGACCGCGACCCGGCCGCCGTCACCGACCAACACGTACGTGTCGCGCGGCCCGGCGCTTGCGGCGGGTTGCCCGATCTCGGCGCGGAGACCATCGCCGTCGGACCGAGCGTCGTGCGTGCCCGGCTGGCCCGGATCGGCAGGCGCCGGGGTTTCATCCACGGTGCCACCGCCTCGTCGCCGGGCCGTACCACCACCGCGCCAGCCCGAAAGAAGCCGCCAGGCCAGCGGCGCTCAGGGCGAATCCGACGACAGCGTTGCCTCGGTAGATGAGCACCAGGCCCACGAGGAAGCCGAGCACCGGCAGCGCGGCCGCGGCGAGCCCGGCGGCGAACCGTGCGCCCCGCGCCAGACGCGCACGCGGCCGGTAGTACTGCTTGGCCAGGACCTCGGCCGGGCTCGGCTCGCTGGATGAATCCAGCTGCTGGTCGTTACCCACGGCGTCGCCACCTCCAGGTGGTGTCGTCTCCCGTCAGGACCTCGCGCGGCAGCGCGTAGGCCAGCTCGAGCGCCGCGTCCCGGTCGAGCAGGTACTCGGCGCGGTCTTCAGCGTGCCGGAAGGCCCAGTCGGTGTCGAAGGCACCGCTGGCGACGTTGCAGACGTCCCCGCCGGAACCGATCTGCTGGATGAACCAGCGGCCGCCACGTTCGCGCGCGACGTGCGGCACGAGGTCCGGGCGGTGCGCCCGGTCGCCGGGCGCGGCGTCGTTGCGGTCGACGGTGAACCGGCTGGCCAGTGCCAGCAGGTCCTCGGCGGTGTGCGCGGTCGTCATGCCTGGTCCCTCGATTCCCGGTCCGGCGGTCGGGCCCAGCTCTGGCAGCGCGGTGAACCGCGCTCCGGCCTGCCGGATCACCGGGTCGCCGGCGAGCTGGCCAGTGAGGTACCGCGCGACGTCGTGGGTCAGTTCGACGTCGTGGGGGATGCCTGCCCGGCGGCCGGCGGTCTCCCGCCACGCGTCTTCCCGGACCGACAGCAGCAGCTGGACCCGGACGTCGCACCAGCGGTCGTCGCGCGGGCGCGGATCGTGTCGCCGTTCGGGCAGCGCCGGCATCGGCGCCGGGCCTCGACGGAGGTGAGGTAGTCCTGGGCGGCGTCGAGCTGCGCGACCAGGTCGTCGTCGGCGCCCCGCGAGCGCAGCAGTGTCCCAACCTCGCCGAGTACCCGGACCGCGACGACGTAGGGCGCGTCAGCCGGGTGCGCCATACGTGCCGCGCGCTCGATTTACTCGATCAGTGTGGTCGTCCATCGGTCCTGCGCGTCGTCGGCGCCCATCCTGATCTTCCCTCCCGGTCATTCGGTCCGGGTAGCCCCGCACTCGCTGCCCTCATCCCCACAAGTCCACCCTTCCGGGCGTTCCATCGCCACCGGCCTACGGGCCCGCCCAGCACCGACCAGGAGGAACCAGATGTCGTTCTACGCAACGATCACCCGTGGCGGTGCGCCGCTGATCGCTGTCTGCAATTCGAAATGACCGTCGTTGCGGACCCGGCGTGCCGCGTGCCGCAGCAGTTCGGACAGGGCGTGCTCGGTCGCGGTCATGATGCTCCGTCCTGAGTGGATGTGCGCTGGATGTGGAGGGCGTCCCAGCGGCGGCCCAGCTCGGCAGCGGCTGGCTCGGTCAGCCAGGCGTGGTGCAGGCTCCAATAGTTTGCGCGGCCGGCTGGAAGCTCGGAGAGTCGGAACTGCTCGACGAAGGCGCGGCCGGTGCCGGTGAGCACGATCTCCGGTGCGTCGTCGGCGACCGGCTCGGGTGCGGCCTGCACCAGGCCGAGGCGCTCGGCGACGGCGGAGTGGGCGTTGAACCCGAGCAGGGAACCGAAGTGCGCGTAGACGTCGCCGTCGGGCCGGGCGGCGCCGACCACGACGGCGAGTACGTGAGTCCAGGAGTTCACCGTCGTCGACCTCTCTTGGGGCCGCGCCGATCTGCTCGGCGGTGGCATCAGCTGCCGTCCTCGTCGCCGCGGTGATTCGAACCCACGCACTTGCTCGGGTTGTCGTGCAGGCAGACCTTGCCGCCGGCAACACGCAGCCCGGCATCGTCGAACGCAGTGACCCAGTTCCTGGCGATCGCGCGCTGGGCGGTGGTGAGGGGGACCAGCTCGGAGCAGACCACGGCGTGGAGCTTGTTTTCGACCGTGTCCTTCGGGTTCGGGATCTTGCCGGGCTCGACCCACAGGTTGGCCGGGTCGGACGGAGCCCCGCCGAGTTCCAGGGAGATGAGGTGATCGAGTTCGCCCTTGGTGTCGGCGGGTAGGCCGTAGGCGACGTCGATCTGCTGCTTGATCTTGTTCGTGACCGACGTGGGCGGCCGGACGGTCTTGGTCCAGCCGGGCTGGCAGATGGTGGTGTCGATGGTGGCCTGGGTGACCTGGCTGTTGACGGTGCCGGGGGTGCAGTGGGTGTCGGGCAGGTCCTGGCCGTCGCGGTGGCCGAGCGTGCAGCTGCCCGGCGTGGGCACCAGCGCGTCGGCCGACGATGTCGGCGGCGTGCCCAGATCGGGCGTGGACGGTCCGGTGGCGGCGTGGCCCGACTGGCAGGCGGCCAGGCTTGCGGCGGCCAGGATCACGGCGCCGATGTGGCGGATGCGGGCAGTGGGGGTGGTCATCGACGTCCCTCGGTCGGCCAGGTGGTTTATCAAACGCGATTCGGGCGGGTGAGCGAGTTCACTCAGGGCGGTGGCGAGCTCGCGAATCCGGTAGCGCGCGTGGCGCCGAGGGTCAGCGATCAGTTGCGGAGCTGGGCGAGCAGGGCGTTCCCGGCCACGGATGCCCTGCCGTCGAGCGAATGGCAACCACTTTGGTGAGCCGCTCGGGGTCGATGCTGGCGTACATCTTCAAGGCGTTCCACCAGGCCTGTGCGGCCCCGGGGTACGGGTCGCAGCTGGACGCGTGGATCAGACGGGCTCTGCGACCGTCTCCCACGTGCAGGTAGTCGTAACGTCCCAGGAAGTCGTCCATATCTTCGTATGCGACGCCCAGCGCCGATACCGCGCTCTCGAACGTATCGGATGCTGTGTCTACCAGCAGCATGGCAGCCTGATGCAGGGTTCGCTCGGACATCGCGGGCGTGATTCCGCTCGGTGTCGCGTCGATCGCGTCGAGCAGCGTTCCCGTGCTCTTGAGCGCCGAGCTGATCTTGTGAAGCCACGGCCGAATCTCGCTTCCCGCCCAGCGCTCGGGTGTCTCGGCGAAATCGTCGGACTCCATGCGGCCTACCCCGACGAATTCCGGCAGCTCCCACATGTCGATACCTTCAGCCAGGTCCAGCGCCGCGGCAACGAGAAAGTGCCGCGCGCCCCGCTCGATGGCCCCCGACATCTGCCCGGCCCCGGACCAGTCGGCCTGCGCACGCTGTAGCCGGCGGGGAGGCGTGTCTTCGTCGATCACTTCGGTTCCTCTGCGATCAGTTCCGGACGGCGCGGACAGGGCGAGATCGACGCGGACGGCGTCGAGCCAAGCCACCAAGTTCAGCCGACGCCTTCAGCATGCCGTCACGGCCGGTCCGAGCGCGCTTCCTGGCAGGATGGTGAATCCGGTTGGGCGCCGTTTGCATGAGTCGAATGCATCGTGCTTTCTCACCGTTGCTCGCTGAAATGCGGCCTGCTCAGTGCTGCGGGTCACTGGTCCGGCGACGAACTGCGCCTTCTGCTGGCCGGTCGGGATGATCGGCTGGCAGCCAACGCAGCCGCTCGTTGTGTCGGGCCAGGATCGGGTCCGGCGGGAGGAACCCGGCGGGGAACCGCACGCCGGGGTGGCCATCGGTGATGACGGCCCGGTAGACCCGGCGGCCCGGGAACTCCGTGGAGGGCTCAGTGAATCCGAGGACGCTCGCGCCCTGGCGGACAGTGACCTCGTCGACGGCCTGCGGGTCGATGGGAGTGCCCCGAGCGACAGTCAGTCCCAGTCTCGGCCAGTTCGCTGTGGAGGGCCCGAGGAGATTGGTCAGCTCGTCGATGCTGAGGGAGGTTTCGGTCATGGCGAGCAGTTTGCCAGGTGGTACCGACATCTCCGGCCTGCGTCGCCACTCGATGCGGTGATCCCGGGCGATTGGGCGGCGTGCCTTGTGCTACCTGGTCGAGGCCCGTGCAGCTCGAGGTTAGGCACCGCGGCGGCGAGTAGGTCTGTGATCGGGGGCCGACGTCGACGGGGCACGCAGCGGACGGACGAGACGGTGATTCTTAGCCCTTGTCATGTAACGCCGTGCGGGCGGCCTTGGCGATCACCTTCTCCATGGCAGCGATCTGTTTGTGTGCCTCGGGGTCCGTGCCGTGCTGCTGCTTGAGGTCGACGAGCAAGTCTCCAGGTGCGACGCCCAAGACGTCGGACACCGCGTAGAGGCGACGACCCTCCCCCAGAATGGGTCCTTCCTGTGCCACGGCGAGCCGGTAGGGCAGGAGGTTGTTGGGGTCGGTGAGGCGGTCCTGCAGCTTCTCCATCCAGTCCATGGACGTGGATCCTCTCGTGTGGTAGTCGGGGAGGTGCGGACGGGGTAGCTGTGTCAGCGCCGTGGAATGGCGGATAACGCACCAGGTCCGAGGCGAACCCGGAAGCATGTCGATCGGCCATCGACGCTTGCCAGCGGTGTCGCAGTCCTGCTGCTCCGGGTCCGCTGCAAGTGGATCGCGACCGCCAGCACCCCGCCGATCGCCGGGGCCCGACCTGCTCGTTGCCGGCCTGCAGTGGGCGAGGCTCCCTGAACACCGCGCGCAATTCCCCGCCCAGTGTCCCGTCGCGTGTGCGCGGACGCGGATTGGGTCGGTAGCCCGGCGGCCAGCCGATGTTGGTTGTTCTCGCCGGAGGCCACGAACTTGGGCCGCCCATCCGAGCGTGTCAAACCACCCGCTACTGCATTCATGACGCCTCTCAGAACAACCGGTGTCCTGTCTCAGCGAAAGCGGCGTTGCTGGCCATTCCTCACCTGCGTGGTGCCAGTTCCTGCGAGACCGGGGGCCGGCGCACTGGGCTCACTGGATGTGGTCGCTGCGGTTTCGGGTGCACGGTCTGCGCGCGGGCGGCCGATGATCCGCCACCACCTCTGCATCACACCCGACTTCGACATGCCCACCTCGTCGCCGGCTTCCGCGTAGGACAGGCCGAAGTCCTCAATCAGTTCCCTGATGAGCTCGTCCGGGACATCCGTGCGGCCTCGAGGGCCTCGGCGACGACGTGCCACGTCCATTCCGGCAAGCCACCGCCACACCGTCTTGGGATCGACGCGCAGCGTGTCGCCGATCTCTCGGGTCGTCATGTTCTTCTGGTAGAGCGCGATCGCGCGACGCCGGCGATTTGCCACAGCTCGATCTCCTCCTGGCACACGAATTTTGTGCCTGGAAGACGGCCGTCGGCTGCGTCTGAAGTCGAGCGTGGAATGTCGCCCGCAATGGAGTCCAGGTCCGCCGAGAACTTTACTCCCGCGATGGGGGCCAAGGCGAGGCGCGCCCACCTGACGCGTTCATCGCCCTCTCCGCAGATCATAGAGCCCGCTCACGAGCAGGTCGCTCAGCACCTGGTCCGCTCGGTGCCGGCCCCGGCTTGGAAGTATCGCCGCCTCGCCACGCAGTCCGATCGGTTTCCGGCCGCCCGCGGGAGCCATTGGCTGCGGCGCGTGTCCGCTCAGTATCGGGTCTGCACTCACCGCCGTTCCTGTCACGGGTGACACGTGACCCAAGACAATCGAGGCGTGATAGCCAACATGCCCGTGCTGATCAGGCACAACGGCGAAACCAAGCTGTACGTGTTCACCGACTTCGCCACTGGTGGGGAGTGCACCGCTCAAACCAGGTCCGGCCGCCGCTGCCGCAACGCGGTCTGGGAGCACGGGCAGGAAGCCGGGTACACGATTGCCTATGCCGGTGACCTCGTAGTCCAGAGCTACGGCCCTCTGCCCGACGAAGATGGCCATCGGTACCTCGAACAGCGTTGCCGCGTCCACAACAACCTGAAAGCCGAGGCGTTCTGCGATCCCGAATGGGAGCTGTTCGATCCTCACCGCCACCAGAGCATGGGCGTCGCGCCGTGCTACGGCTCGCTGTTCGGCGCCGACCGGCAAGTCCCGCCCGTACACATCGTGGTGTTGGCGCTGCGCGAACACTGCACGCCTGCCGAGCGTCGCATCCTTGCTGACATGCTCGCTGCCGAAGACCCCTTGCCGGCGACCTGAGCATGGGTGCCCGCGACGACCACATCGGAGCGCGCCCGGATCCCGTCGCGCCGCGGTCGCCGTGGCGCAGGGTCGCCAGAGCCAGACAGGACCGCGGCATCGAGCACCTCGGTCCATGCAGGAAACGGCACCTCGCAACCGACGAAGGCCCGCCTGCGGGGCGTGCTTAGACCTGCCGCCGGCCAATATTCAGGAGGACATCGCGCGGTCAGCTGCCAGCCACAGCTGGGGTGCCTGCTCCGTGTCGGGGGTGGGGGGCCAGGTGCGGGCGTCGCCGCGGCCGAGCACCACGCGGGCATCGGTGAACAGCGCCGAGTCGGACGCAGCGAAATCGGCGATCGCGACGAACACCCCGAGGTGCGACGCCTGCCGGTCAACGGTGTCACCGAACGCCGTTCCGGGTCCGGTAACGGGGACCGCATCGCTGCCGGCGAGGACATTCGCGCGCATCGCCGTGGCCGCCCAGGTGGCTGCGAGTGCGTCCCGGACCGTCTGCCCGGTCAGGTGCACCGGTTGCACCTGGAGCGAGTCGAGCCCGCCGACAGGGTCGTGGTCGAGCAGGAATCGCAGTTCGCTGCGCCGCTCCACGGCGTCCCACTCGAGGTGGACGAAGAGCCCAGCCGCGCCGCCTGGCGTCTCGGAGGTCAGGTAGATGCACGGCACCACCCAGCGACTCGGCAAATCACCGGGCAGCGTGTCGGCTGCCGCTTCGAAACGCGGGACGAGCTGGTCGTGGATGTTGACCAGAGGCCGACCGCTGGCGCGCCACGACCCGACCGCGGCGAGCACTGCGGCAAGGCGTTGCTGCTCGAGCAGATCGATCATCGATCCTGTTGGCGGGAAGCGCTCGGCCAGGAGCTCGATGATCCGGGTGATCGGCATCCAGCACCAGGACGGCCAGTCACCTCGGGCAGCGGCAGACTGCAGGAGGTGCTCCACCATCCCGGGAACCCGGTTCTCGAGTTGCTGTTCGAGCGTGTGCAGCCGTCGTGCGGTGGCGCGGTACAGCTCGGGGATCCAGCGGTACTGCCTGTCCAGTTCACCATCGCGGATCCGCGCAAAGGCCTCGTCCTGGGCTTCCGTCTCGCTGCCGAGATGCATGTCGACACCGGCGGGGGCCGGGGCGCCGACGCAGTGCACGGGCGGGATGGTGAGGTCCATTCGGGCGGCTTGCTTGCGCAGCGGTTTCGGGGCGACGAGCTCAGCGGTCACAGATACGCTGCCGCTCGCCATTGCCGCCCAGGTGCTGATCACGGCCCGGTAGAAGTCGTGAAGGGGGTGGGCGGGGTCGTCGGCTTGGGTCGGCCAGCTGCGCGGGACGATGTGCGTCTCGCGGTCGTAGCCGAGGTGGCCGTTGACCTGGATCAGGGTGTCGACGTCGTCTCCGAGCTGGATCGCCGCGGCTGCGTTGTCTGACCACCACGTGATCCAGAGGCCGCCGTCTTCGGCTTCGCCCCAGCTCGCGGCGACGATCGGCGTTCCGGTGCTGGTGGTGCAGGGCGGGGTCGCCCACATCACCATCCCGGCCGGGGCGGGCACGATCCCCGCGAGGTCGCATGGCACCAGGTCGGTCGCCAATGCGGCTGCCGTGGCTTCCTCGTTGAGGTGGTAAAGCGCGGCGCCGCCGAGCCGCCGTCGCTCGGCGGCGGCGAGATGCCGGGCACGTGCCTCGTTGGAGGTGAGCGCGGCTGCCGCAGCCGGCAGCGTGAAGCCGACGCCGCTGTCCATCAGGTGCGTCCATATTCGGGTCGCGTTGAGGCGCAGGAAGTCCAGGGCTGACAACCAGGCGAGATGCAGGTTGGCGGGGGCTGTGAAGTCCACTGGAACGTCCTCGGTGCGTTGAGCTGCGGCCAGTTTCGGCGTCGCGGTCACGACGGACAAACAGGGTATCGGGCCGTACTGACAGTTCCCGCGGTCGCGGGATGCTTCCCCCGCCCGAGGCTCTCGCACATTGCCGCGGTATCGAATGGTCGGCGCCAGCACCGAGTGTTCACGGTCTATCAGTTGGCTCGGCGCAGTCACCGTCTAGCCGGCGGCAGTCCCAGAGCGTGAAGGTGAGTGCCGACCTACCAGGCCGTGGTCCTGACCTGCCCTGACTGGGCAATCTGCCGGTTTCCAGCAGAGAAGGTGCGCGCGTAGTCCGCCGCTGCGCCAGGCCGAAGGTTGCGCTCGGCTAGGATATCTCGGTTGCCCGGAGCGGATCGAACCCGTTCTCCAGGTACAGGAACCGGCCGGTGTCCACGATATCGAGGCATGCGTTGACGCGTCGTGCCATGTGCGGCCGGAGCATGGCCGTGCACTCGGCGCGGGTGGCGAACTTCGAGCGCTTCAGCTCGCGCTTGTCGAGGCGTAGCGAGGCGATCCGCGCGTTGTCGAGGATGCCGCCGTCGAATACGTGGTTTTCCAGGGCAGGGCGGCCATCCGGTTGCGGCGGAACCCAGTCGACAACCAGCAGCCGGCCGGGCAGCACATCGAGCCCGAGCTCTTCCTTGATCTCGCGGCGTGCGCCAGCCCACGGAGGCTCGCCCTCGTTGAGGCCCCCGCCGGGGAGTTCCCACTCTTCGTCGCCGTAGGTGGTCGCGAGGAGCAGGACGCGGCCCTCGGTGTCGCGGAAGAGCGCGCCACCGCTCGCCATCTGCTTGGGCCGCGTGGCGTAGTACTCGGCGGGCGGCAGCCATCCGTCGGTCATGAGCGGCGAGGCTACCCACCGCGGCGAGCCGACCGGCGCCCCGGTGCCTCGTTACGGTCCGGGCTGGATCTCGATCAGGCGGTCAGCTGCCAGTTCGTAGACCCGGGCGCATCGCGGGCACCGCAGCTGGTCATCGAGGGTTTCCGCGCAGCGGCAGACCCAGCCGATCGCGCGGGCCGATTGCCGAAGACCTTGGCGTGCGCGGGAACGTCGCGCACTACCACGGCCCCGAATGCAGACCAGGGCGCAGGCCCCGATCTCGACGCCGCCGGCGATGCGGGCGCCGCCGCCGATGGTCGCACCGCGGCGCACGATGACCGGGGTCGAGGTCCAGTCGCCGGGGCCTTGCCTCTGCCCGTCCGGTCGTGTTGCCCGGGGCGTGCGGTCTTCGGTGAGCAGCGCGTGCGGGCTGATCATGACGTCGTCGTCGATCCGCGCACCGAAGATGTCGGCGTGGTTGCCGACCTTGACGTCGTTGCCGATCCGGGAGACGGAGCCGAAGTAGCAGCTTTTGCCCAGCGTGCAGCAGGTGCCGATCTCGACGTCGTCGGCGACCTGGGCCTGATGCCACACGCGGGTTCCGGCGCCGATCCGCGCGCCGGAGGCGACGTGCGCGCTCGGCTCGACGGCCGGGCGGTCGGGCGTGGTCATGGGGTGCCTTCCGGGGAGGTGGCGAGGTGGTCGATCAGGTCGCCGAGCGTCCCGGCGCTGGCCAGCACCAGGTCCGGGACGCTCCGGCCGGTGGCGCGCTCGAGTGCGACGGCGAGCGCGATGCGGTCGAGGGAGTCGACACCGAGCGCGCCGAGGCGGTGTTCGCGGGTCAGGTCGCCGGGGCGGAGGCCGCGGACACTGGCCGCGGCGTTGAAGACCGTGGAGTCGGGATCGACGACGGGCTCAGGCATGGGCGGGCCTCCAGGCGTTCGGCGAGGGTGAGCAGGGACGGCAACACCTCGGCGACCGGGGCGCGCGCGAACAGCCGGGCCATCGCGGCCCCGACCGGGTCGTGCCCGGCCAGCACCGCAGGGAGCGCGGCGGCCAGCACCGCCGCCAGCTCGCGCCGGCCGTTGCCACCCGGACCGCCGGGCCCGGCGAGGTGGTCGGCGAGCCAGCGCAGCGTCGCCGGGGTCAGCAGGTCGTTCAGCTGGGGCGCGGGCATCGGGCGGTCGGCGCGGTAGGGGTGGCAGGCCAGAGAGACGGGTTCGGTGATCTCGTCGGCGACGAGGTCGGCCAGCAGCGGGGCGAGCAGGACGCCGCAGCGGTAGGTCGCGGTGGCCAGCAGGACACGCGGGTCGGCGGTCGCCCCGACGAGCGGCAGGTGGTCGAGGGTGTAGGGCCGGTATCCGACCTGCGGGCGCAGCAGCTCGGCCCCGCCGAGCCGGTGATCGATGATGCAGGCGGCATCACCGATCAGCACGGCGACCTCGTCCAGCGTCGCCGCGCCGTCGAACGTCGGGTCGAGGGTGAGCCGGTTGGTCGCGCCGAGATAGACCCTGCCGTCCGGGCGGGGCACGAGGTGGGTGCCGCACGCGAACGAGCCGTTCGGGGTGCGGACGGTGTACTCGACCGTTAGCGGGGTCCGGAGGAGCAGGCTGACGCCGCGCCCGGCCAGTACCGGCGGCACCCCAAGGTCGCGGCCGTGCTCGCCGAGCAGCGCCGGGATCCCGGCGCCCGCGGCCAGCACCACCCGGCCGCAGGTCACGACGGCGCCGTCGGCGCCGTGCAGCCGGATCGCCGTGTGGTTCGGCGTCACGCTGGTCACCGGCGCGTCGGTCCACCGGGCGTTGCGGTGCCCGGTCACGGCCGCGGCGAGGGTGCCGAGCAGGCGGCTGACGTCGAGGCTCGGCTCGGTCGGCAGCCACAGCGCGGCGGCCGGCGCGGCCGCGGGCTGCAGCCCGTCGACGTCGGCACCGTGGTGCAGCTCGGCCGGGTGGCACGTGGAGTGGGCGGCCCGTGCGATCGCGGCCAGGTCGGCGCGTTCGGCGTCGGTGGCCACGACCCACGTGCCGGGCGCCAGCGGGACCGGCGGTTGCCCGGATGCGGCGGCGAGCGCGTCCAGCCACGTCGGGTACGGGGCGCTCGCCTTGAGCCGCTGGCTGACCTCCCAGCTCGATCCGCGCGGCGGATTGGGTGGCGTCGACCTCGGAGAAGGTCGACAGCATCGCGCCGGCCGCCGCGCTGGCCTGCCCCGGGGACACTGCGGGGTGTGGGCCGAGCACGGCGACGGTCAGGCCGCGGGCGAGCAGTTCGTGCGCGGCCGCCAGTCCGACCACACCGGTTCCGACGACGACGACGTCGGCCGTCCGGCCGGTCACGCCGCGCTCCGCAAAACCGCCGCCTGGTGCACCGGGGCGTCGGCGTCGAACCGGGCCTTGGCCTGGCACAGCAGCCGCCGCGCGGCCGGCGACGCCGTCCTGGCGGCCGAGAGCGGTCCGCCTGTGGGCGACGCGGCGCTGGTCAGCGATCAGCAGGTCCCCGCGCCGCAGCCGGACCCGCTGCGCGGTGGTGTCCAGCAGCCGCGGCGAAACGCGCCAGCACCGGGCGTAACCCGGTGTTGCGGTCGTCGGTCAGCAGCTTCCCGGCCCACCGGATCCACGTGGCGCCCACCGGACCGTCCTCGAGGACCGGGAACGGCAGCAGCGGAGCGCCGACTCCGCGCAGCCGCGTCGCGCGGCCCTCGAAGAACACCGGCCGGTACAGGAGCTCCCGGTCGTCGTCGGCGAGCAGCACCGCGGCTGTGCGCAGATCGGCGAGGACCGAGTGCCCACCGCCGGCCGGATCCGGGCGCAGCATGAGCAGGCTCGTGTAGTCCGGCGGGCGGGTGACGTTGGGCGCGTCGATGTGCAGGGCCTGTGCGGCGAAGCCGCCGAAGCTGTGCGGTTTCCGGTCGGGGCCGGACAGCCCGTCCAGTCACAGCCCGCGGCCGCCGTCGATAGAGAAGAACGGCCCCCCGACCCCGGCCAGCACTCCGGCGGCCGCGCGGCGCAGCCGCTCGTCCGACAGGTCGGCCGGGAGCGCCGCGATCGCCCAGCCGTCGAGGTCGAGCCGGTGGGCGAGGGCATGGACCAGCCCGGCACCCGCCGTGCGCAGCCGGGCGCGGGTGGCCGCCACGCAGGGCGCGGCCCACGCGTGGGCGTCCATGGTCAGCTCGACCTCGGCCAGGGCCGTGGTCAGGCTCGCAGCGGCGGGAACGCGGGTGTCGATCGTGACCACGGCGACCCGGAGGCGCCGCTGCTGGCGACCTACGGATCGCTGCTGTGCACCGCGAGCTACTCCGCGGCCCAGAACGGCAACACCGCCCAGGCCCTGGGGGCCCCGCCCGGGCGTTCGCCTCGCCCGGTGGGGCAGGGGGGTGATAACAGTCATTCTCACCCCTGGTTACGTATGACATATAGTGTAGTAATTTTCTAGTTAATACGGACAACTTTAAATTTAATGATGTGTTAGGCTGGCGTGGTGACCGAGGAGACGCCGCCGACTGGCGATGAGCACCTGCGCGCGCCGCGCGACCAGGGAAATCCGGCTGCGACCGGCCGTCCGGACGGGGTATCCCGGGACCCCCGGCCAGATCGGGCCGACGAAACCCGTGACGAAACCGCCGGGGCCCGGCCGGCCCCGGGCACGGCGCCCCGGGTGCGGCACTGCGCCTGCTGCGGGAACCCGCTGCCCCCGCCCACCGCGACCCAGAAGAAGCCGCGCAAGTACTGCCCGGACGGCGCCGGCGGCTACGAGGAGAGCAAGGGCATCACCTGCGGCGAGCTCGGCCCGGCCAAGGAGAAGTACGAGCGGGTCTTCGGCCGCGAAGCCGTCCCCGGCGCCGACCTCGAGATCCTCGGCGAGCAGATCGCCACCGCCGGGCGCCTGCTCGGCCCGGACAGCCCCCTGGCCACCCTGCTCGGCGGACTGGCCGACACCCTGACCGGCGTCGGTGACCGGCTCGACGGCACCGTCGCCACCGCCCTGGCCGAAGCCGCGCGCGCCACCGCCGCCGAAACCGAAGCCCTCGGCCGCGAGCGTGCCGCGCTGCGCGAGCGCGACGCCGCGAACGAGCAGGCTCAGCAGGCCGTGCTCGACCGGCAGGCCGCCGTGCGCGACCGCGACACCAAGGTCCGTGCCGCCGAGAAATCCGCCGAGGAGGCCGAGAAGGCCCAGCGCGCCGCCGAGCTTGCCCGGGGCAAGGCCGAGACCGCCGCCGAACAGCAGAAGAGCCGCGCCGAGCGGGCCGACTTGGCCGCTCGCATCGCGCGCCGGCAGACCACCGTGCTCACCCGGGCGAACACCACCCTGACCACCCTGGTCGAGCAGCTCACCGCGCAGCTGCGCGAAGCCCAGGAACAGGCCGGGCGCGAACGGGAGCGGGCGGAACTGGCGGTCGCCGAGACCCACCGGATCCGCACCGCCGCCGAAGCCAAGCTCGACGAGGTCCGCGCGGACGCCGCCGGACAGGTGCAGGCAGCGCGCGAGGAAACCACCCGCCAGGCCGCCGAGCATTCGGCAGCCCTGCAGCGGCTGGGCCAGGAGCACGCCGCCGCGCTCGTCGAGAACGCCCGCACCCTCGCCACCGCCGAAGGCGAACACACCCGGCTGCAGGAACGCGTCCGCGACGGCCTCGCCCGGCTACAGCGCCTGGCCGCCGAGACCCCCGGATCCCCACCGGACCCCGACGACGATCCCGCCCGCCAACTGCAGGTGGCCGTCACCGCCCACACCGACCTGCGGCACGGAGTCGAGGACCTTGCCCGCGAGTTCGACCTCGACTGATCGAGCCCACCCAACGGCACCTGCCACACGCCGGGCACCACACCACCGGAGACGAAGGAGCCACCATGACCGAGCCGAGCGAGACCATCACCCACTTCACCGACCAGGACGACGTCTACGAGCTGGATCACCTCGGCCTCGCCGTGCCCGACCAGTGGGGCGTCTTCGCCCTCTACACCGGCGACACGGTGGCGACAGAGTTCCGGGTGGAGTTCCCCGACGCCGCGCTCGCCGTCGAGACCGGCGGCCCGGACCGGATGACCCTGCGCCTGGACAACCGCGACGTCCTCGCCGCCTGGTGCGGCGGGCACACCCCGCCCGACCTGGGCAGTGACGTGCTCCACGTCGACCGGCCCGCCGGGCGCGCGGTCATCGTCCTCGGCCAGACCGTCGAACGCACCGCCACCGGATTCCGCATCCTCGACCGCGCCGCCGGGGCCGCGTGATGGCCGCCGAACCCGAGCTCGGCGAAGCCGTCTTCGACCTCGCCGGCGCCGAGCGGCAAATCGCAGCGCACGCGCGGGCCGCGCTGATCGGCGAGGCCGAGCTGACCGCCGCCGGACACCGGTTCCTGACCGTGGACCACGGCGACCCGGAGGACGACGACCAGGCCCGCCGCGTCGATGCGCTGTCCCGCGCGGCCTGGGCCACCCGGCGAGTGCACAGCAGCCGCGGCGGCAACGACTCCCGCACCTTCCAGATCACCCCGGCCACCGCGCCCGACCAGCCGGGCGCCGACGACGTCGTCGACCAGATCGAGCAGCAGGCCCGCACACTGAACCCCGGCTGGTGGCGGATCCGCCGCAGCGCCCGCTGACCGGATCGACCTTGAGAGGGGAGAAAGCATCGTGCCCAGCGCCACCCGCGCCAACAGCGCGCGGATCCAGTTCCAGCGCAACCTCGAGGTAGCCGGCCGCCGCTACCAGGTCACCGTGGCCAGCCTGGAGGACCGCATCGACACCGTCGTCATCGACGTCCTGGCCGCCGGCCCCGGGGGCGAGGCCACCGAAGGCACCCTGACCGTGTCGGCCACCGCCTTGCCTCACCTCGGACCGCTGCTGGCCGAGGTTCTCGGCGGCATCGCCCAGTCCTACGGCGTCACCATCGACGACTCACTCGGCGCGGCGAAACCGGAACGCCCGAAACCAGTCAACGCCGGGCAGCCTTGGACCGACGAGCTCAAGGCCGATCTGCACCAGCGATGGCTGGCCGCTGACCCGACCCAGGCCGCGAACACCGCGCTACGTGCGATCGCCAAGGATATGGGCCGGACCGTCGACAGCATCCGCTCGGCCCTGCAGCGGCTGCAGCTGGATCCGGACCGCCCAGGCTCGCGGCTATCGTGACCAGATCCGCGACTGAGATCGGAGGCGTGTGGTGAGGAGACCGTGGCTGCGGAATGGGCGCTCGCGTCAACACGGCCGATCCTCTCGTACAAAGGGGCCAGCGGAACTACGTACGGACTCAGTGAAGGTGCGAAGTCCCAAACGAGAGAGAAAGCATTGCCCAGCAACATCCACACCCTGCTGCGTTCGATCATTGACGGCGGTGAGCGGTGGATCAATCTCGACGACCTCATCCTCTGCCTGCGTTCCCTCAGTGAATCCCCTGGTGATGGCGATGCTGCGGCTGCGGCTGCGGCGGCTTACGCAGCCGCCACCCTCGCTACGGCTCTGGAGGCGTACGGAGCCGACATGGACGCGCAGCTTCGGGCTGGACAAGTCGGACGAAACCGGCTCCAGATGGTCACCGACGACGCGGACCAACCCAGCGAATGACGCACTGCAGATCACCGCGGGTGGTGTGACGACGCCTCGCAGCGGCTACGGCCGCTGGCTTGACCGGTCCCGGACCCGTGCCGCCGGCGTGAGCACCCCCCTGGGGTGCGCGGGCTTGGCACCGATCCCGGTTACCGTGTCCACGTGACAGAGATCGACATCGCTGGCCTCGCGAAGGAGCAGGTCCTGGCGGCGTTGTACAACCACGCGGCCGCCGTTGGCCGGGGTTCGCTGCATCCACGCAACGAGGAGACGGCCAACTCGGACGTGGCGCGAACGCTGTGGCGCACGCACGGAGAACTGGACGGTCAGTCCTGGCGAAGATGGCGTCGAATCAAGCACATTCGGTTCGACTACGTGCACGGCCGCTTGCTGAAAGTCGTTTTTCGCGGGTCATCGGTGGACGTGACCGGCTTCGACCGACGGTACGGACCCGGTGCAGCGGGGCGAGTGATCGCCCGTCTCCGCAGTGGTGGATCCAGCGACGAGTCCGCAAGGTAATCCGGACAGCAGGAATTACGCGGGACCGCTCGACGGGCGCTGCGCCGACAGTCCGGGAGTTGCTGGTGTCCGGACGCGCACCGGTCGACAGTTCGGACACTGCGCCGAACGATTGCTCAACGCCGTTTCCCGCCAACGGAAGCCGGGGCGGCCGCCGTCGAGCTTGCGTCGTCGAGAGGCTTAGTCGCCGTCCCAGCCGCCCGGCTCCCACGGGAACGGCATGTGAGCGCCAACGCGGCTGAGCAGGTGGTCGACCGCCTTGTTCCACTCTGGGCTGCCTGCGGTGCGGTAGAGCAGTGGGCCCGGCCCGGCGGTGAGCGTTCCGTAGAGCACAATCCGCGCCTGAACGTCGTCCGGCTCCGTCTCCGGGAAGAACTTCATCGCGCTCGTCCCGACCCGCTCGTCCAACGTACGGCCCCACCGCGTGAACCAACCGGCCACCTGGGCGTAGGTCGCCGAGGCGAATTGGTCGCATCGAGTCAGGACGTGCAGCCCCACCTGCTTCTGCACGGGTTTCTGCGGATGATCGACGAAGGTGTCGCCCAGCCGCGGGTTCGACCGCCGGTCCAGCGGATAGCTCGCCTTCCTGGTGGCATAGCGCCGTTCGAGCACGCGGGCGGCGATTGTCAGTTCGTCGACGTGCGAGGTGCGGTGGACCTGCACCCGCTTGGCCAGGCCGGCGACGTAGAAGACCAACTGGTCGGGTTCCAACGAGGCGGCGAACTCATAGAACGGCAGCCACCACTCGACGGTGGCACCAGCCTCGGCGCGGACGGCCGCGCGCCGAGGTTCAACGGACGCTATGAAGGCGTCGATCGAGGACCCGGCCTGTTCCGTATCCGACATGACGCAGAGCGTAGCTGCCGCTGACCGTGTCGGGTCTTACTGGCACTTCGGCAGTTGCTCCAGGTACTAGCGCCGGGCTCCCGTCTCGTCCGTACTGATCCAGTGGCGCTCGCCGACATCGGCATCCTCGCCGTGGTACCACCAGCCGCTGACCACGTCTCTCAAGACGCGGACCGTGCCGTCGGCCAGGGCGAGGTCGTGGCGGACCAACGCGGCGGGATTCGCCGCTGCTGAATCTCGCCTCTTCCGCCTCCTCGACCGTCGTCGCCAGGTACTCGGTCGCGGTAAGCAGCTGCTGCCAGGTCGCCCGGTCGCGGCCTCCGGGTTGTCGGCTACGACCACCAGGCCGATCGCCTTCTCGACTGCCGCGGACAGCGACATCGGCCGGGCGCTGCCCCGATCAGATGGCACGCACCAGTACCCGACCGACGGGGCGCCGTCCGACCACAACTGCCAGCCCACCCCGCTGTTCGGCTCGTCGACGTACAGCTCGTCGGCGTGCAGCGGCCGGTCGTCGTGCGGGCGCAGCGGTCTCGCACCGGCAGCACCATAGTCACCACGGCCGGCAGGTCCGCGTTCCCGGACGGTGCCGGGGGAGAACTCCTACAATTCCAGGTATGGCCCCAGAACGGGCTCGGCCGAACGCGGAGCAGATCGTCGCCGACGTGGTGAGCAGCCACGCCCTGGCGGGCATCACCTTCGACGACGAGCAGCGTCAGCGCCTGCTCGCCGTCGCTGACGGATCCCTGCCGGCCGACGATGCCGTCGCCGACGTCATCCGGCGCGTCAGGTCTCGGCCCGCGTGAAACAACCCGCCCCTTCCCCATCCACTGGCGCGTGACCGTCCGGATCGGGGCGACGCAGCGTCTCGACCGCGCCGTCGGCGACTGACGCACCGCGCTTCCGGATGTTCGGCTGGTCTCAGTCGTGGCCGCCCCAGCCGAGCAGCCCGGGCCGGAGGCGGGAAAGGCCGCGCCGCTGCGCGGTCGGCTCCGCCGAGCCTCGCCCGCCCCCAGGCCCGTCCCGCTGGTCAGCACGACGTCCACCACTGTGCTGACCAGGAGAACCACATGCCCAACCCGCCCGGATACGCTGGCGTCTTCCGCTACTCCGATAAGTACCCCACCGCCGTCACACCCTGGTGGGAACCCGGCAACGACATCAGGGACGTCGCCGCAGAGATACGCGAGATGCTCGACGACGCACTCACCCCGACCGCCGCCGAGTTCGAGGCATTCCAGAACATCCGCTGCCCCGACTACGAGGTCCGCGCCGCCGTGTTCATGCTGTCCAGCCCGCCCTGGACGGCCGCCGGAGACCAGCGCTGGGCCTGGATCCTGTACTGGGAAGACGATGCCGAGATCAACGTCGTCGAGCATCCCGATCAGGAAACCGCGGTCGCGGCGTTCTTCGCGCACGTCGCGTTCTGCGAGGCCGAGGGCAAGCGCTACGACTACGTGGTCGACCCCCGCCAGCCCAGGACCGCGATGCCGCCGGGCTGGAAACCCCGCCTCCCGTGACCCACAGGGTGCCGATCCGGAACCATCCGGGTCGGCAACCCCGGGGCGCGCTCCCCAGGATCTGGCGCGTCATTGCCGCGCCCGGCTAGCGTCTTTCCAGCAGCACGTTCCGCCGCAGCACCTCGAGCCGACCGGAGACACGATGCCGAACGCGACGCTGAACGCCGCGATCACGCGGCTCTGCCATCCACAGACCGGTGTTACCACCGTGGACGTCTTCCGCCGCGCCGAAGCCGCGCAGGACCGCCGCGCCAGCGACACCATGCACGGCCACGTGCCCCGCTGGGACGAGCTGAGCACCACGGACCAGGAGAACCTCGCGCTGCAGGAAGCCGAGCAGTGGCTGCGCGACTTCGAGACCGCGACGCCGAGCGACCCGCGGCCGGTCGACCACTACTCCGCATCCAGCCCGCCGTGGCCGTCCGGAGCGGCCGAGCTGCGCCACTGGGACACCTGGTGCCGCAACCGGGTCGACGAGCTGACCTGGATGGCCGACGCGCAGGGCCCCGAGGCCTTCGTGCGCGGCCGGCTCAACGAGGGCCGCCGGTGGGCCCGACACCTGCGCGCCCGCGGCAACGGCACCCCGGCCGTCGAGCGCACCGGCGTCGACGAGCTGGCCTACTGGATCGTCTGGCTGGAGACCCGCGCCCTCGACCTGGACACCGGTGGCCTCGACACCGAACTGGCCAAGGGCGAGCAGGCCGAGGCCAAGGAGTTCGTCTGGCGCATCCGCAGCCGCCAGGCACATCGTGGCTCGCCGATGTTCTGGCGCCACGGCGGACGTGGCCTGCTGGCCGCGCTCGGGCTCTTGGTCGACGACCACGCCGCCCTCACCGACGATGTCGTGGTTGTGGCCGCGCACGACGTCGACGATCAGCCGCAGTCGCTCGGCGGACAGCAGCGCGACGTCGTCAGCGTGCTGCGCGCCTGGACCGCGCAGGACCCGCCCGCATGCGAGCAGGCGATCCGCAACGCCCACGCCAGGGAGCTGGTGGACGGCCGAACACCGCGCGAGGTCACCACCACCCTGCGCGGCGAGCGCGCCTACCGCGGGCTCCTCGACTCGATCCGCTGAACGTCGATCACCCGGCTCGGAGCCGCCGGCAGTCGGGGAGTTCAGTTCGGTGAACGCGTTCCGCAGCCGTGTCCCGCGCTCGATCTCCTCGCGCACGACCGGGTCCGCCGGGCGGGCAGCGGGACCGTTGTCCCGCAACAAGAACATGGCGTAGGAGACGGCGCCGGCGAAAGCCTGCCGTGGCCGTGGGCCCAGGTTCTCCCCCGGCGTGGTCGATCGCTTCGGCCAGCTGCTGACGTTGCTCGGGATCCGCCAGCAGAGTCAGCAGGTACTCCCGGTGGTCGACCAGCGTCTCCCCGACGCCCAGCAGGTCATCGCGGTGCGCGGTCAGCCACCGGTCCAGCCGGGTTCTCCTGGTCCTTCTCGGCGGGTGCGCGGCGCCCGGCCGCCCAGCTTGAGCTCCACGGTCAGCCGCTTCCACCGGTTGTGCACCGCGGACCGCGACGGCAGCCCCATCTTCGGGCCGTAAGTCATCGACGGCGCGTGCACCAAGCGGGCGGCGTCCAGCAGCGCCAGCGTCCGGCGCTTGTTCCGCATGGTGTCGCGCTGGTCCTGGTAGGCGACCAGCATCGCCCGGTAGGGCAGCTCGGCGGCGCGCACGTCTGCCGGGCCGGCTCGATGCGCGCCGACGAAGTCGACGACGTCGTCGATGTCGGTGTCGGTGTCGTCCCGCACGGTCGTCAGGAAGGAAGTCCAGGTCCGGATCCTTCGCCTCGCCGCGCTGCGCCCGGATCGCCCGCGCGGCCGAGATGGCCTGCTCGAGCGTGTATTGCGGCGTCGGGATCCTCGGCGGGCGAGCCATCAGCCGGTGTGCTCCTCGCCGCCGGTCAGGGCGTTGCGGGCCTGGGTGAGCGCGGCCATCGCGACGTCGATGGCCCCCAGGGCAGACGCGACGGGATCCACGCCGGGTGGCATGGGCAGTCCCACCACGAAGGTGCCCCGGCCCTGCCGGGGCAGGAGAAGACCTTCGCGCTCCTATCCCAGCAGGCGCGCGGCCCAGGAAGAGCAGCAGAACCGAGGCCGGGACGGCAAGGCCACGCCGCTGCGCGGTCGGCTCCGCCGAGCCCTGCCCACCCGGCCTCCGCCCCGCTGCCAGCCACCGGTCCGCGCACCACCGACCGGCCAGGGAGCCCACCCGATGTCCATCACCTTCACCGCCGAACTGGGCCCGGTCATCGGCTTCTCGATCGCCTGCTGCCGCGAAGCGGCCCTCGTCGCCCCGCGCTACGGCACCTACGACGACGCCCTGGCTGACCTGGTCAAGCGCAAGGACCGTGAAAACACCGCCGGGACGCGGCGCGAACCCCTGCCTGGCTGCGCCTGGCCGGACTTCTGCCCCGACGGCTTCCTGTCGATCTGGGCCCTCGAAGAGCAGGAATCCCCGAGCGTCAACGTCAGCGGACTCAACGCCGCGCTGCTGCTGCAGGCCCTCGGCTACCGCGAACCGTTCGACAACGGCCCGCTCGCCGGCTCCGCCACGGCCGAGGAGTTCCGCGGCCGCGTGCTGACCGCACTGGCCCTCGCCCCGGCCGACGACGGCGCGCCGTGGCACGAGACCACCCCGCGGTTCACCGACTGCGGCCGCTGGCCCAACTACCTCCAGGACCTCCTGGAGCATCTGCACGAACTCGCCGACTGGTGCACCCAGCACCACCGCGAGATCCAGTGGGCCTGACCCGGCCGGCCGCTGCGCCCTTCCCGGACGGCGTGGTGAGCGGGCGAGCCAAGCAGGCCGCCCGGCGGCGCCGGCCAAGGCCGAGCCGCTGCGCGGTCGGCTCCGCCGAGCCCTGACCGGCCACCGGCGGCCCGCCCGCACCGCTCGTCCACGCCGCCGACAAGGGAGCAGCAGATGAGCGAGAACACCGAATCCGACTCCACCGCCACCAGGAAGCGCCGCAGCTGGGACGAGCTGAGCTTCGGCGACCGCCGCACCGCCGAAATCCTGCTCGAACACGCCGACTTCGGCCGGGAGGTCGCCGAGAACAGTCGCACCGACCGCGACTTCACCCTCTGGCTGCTCGACGCCAGCCTGGCCTTCGCCGACATCACCCGGGAGTTCCCGCAGGACCTCGCCGACGGCATCTGGCGAGGCTGGTACGCCGACGACGTCAGTCCCTGGGTTGCGGCGCGGGTTGCCCTGCACCACAAACCGATGGCCCAAATCAACGGCGAGCAGCTCGTGTGCCCGGTCTGCCAGACCGCCGACGAGATCTTCGCGCGCGACGTCGCCATCCGCTACAACCCCCTGCACGTGCAAGACGGCTACGTCTACGGCACCGCCGAGACGCCCGACTTCGTGCACGACCAGTACGCCTGCGGCCACTGCGACAGCAGCCTCCGGCTGCCCCGCGGAGTCGAGGACTTCTCCTGACCTTCTCCGCCCCCTATGTCCACAAAGGAGCAAAGATGAGTGAGAATACCCTGGGGTACAGACGACTTCGGCACGCCCTCCTGTACCAGGTCGCCACGACCGCGGATACCGAACGTCGGTGGACCCGCCGACGCAACCCGCGCAAGACCGATCCCGCCAGCGGACTGCCGGACCACCTCTACACCGTCGAAGCACCCGGCCACGAGCCCAGCCCGATCCACCAGCGCACCGTGCGCCAGCTGGACCTGCACGGCCTGCTCTCCGCGGTGCCCACCGCAGACGAACGGGAGATCCTGAGCCTGTCGCCGGAAGGCGAACGCCTGCTCGGCGCGTGGACGCGCGAATTCGGCGAGCCGGACACTCCATGACGGGACGCCAGCGGCACCCGGCCTCGCCGCCGCGTGCCGCTGGCCCCACGGACAGTGAAACCATATGATTTGACAATGCAGTTCGGCGTCTACATCGACCCAGATCAGCGTAAGAAGCTGGCCGCGCTGATGGACGCCGAGCGGGCCCGGATCAGACGCTGGTGGAAGCCGCGGAAACAGCGGCTTGCCGAAATCGAGAAGCCCACCGAACGCGCTATCGCACGCGGCCGGTACAAGGAGAAGTTCGCCGCCGCGGTCGAGGCGGGCAAGCTCGTGACCAGCCGCGACACCTTCATCACCCCCGCCGTGATCGCCGAGCTCGACCAGCGAGGCTGGCACGGACCCTACGACCCGGTCCCGGTGGCCGCACGCGGACCCGGGCGACGCTGGGGCTCGACCGACATCCAAGGCAGGAGCCGGCCAGGCTCGGGAGAAGGCCGCAGCTCCACCCGGCGCATCGGAGTCGTGCTGCCCGACGACGTCGGCACCCGACTGGAGCGTGCCTGCTACTGGGAAAACCTCGACCTGGTCAGCCAGCTCGAACGCTTCTACGACACCTTCGGGGACTCACCCGAACTGCCCGACCCACGGCCGGGGGAGACGCCGGACGAACTGGCCAAACAGTACCGCGACACCCTGCGCAGCGACATCACCACCACCGGCGACATCCTCCGCGCCGCCATCGCCCGCGTCCTCGCCGAACGCGGTTGACGCCCGGCCCCCGCGGCCAAGTCAATCCATATGATTTGAATCATCCTCAAAGACCAGGTCAGGGACCTGAACTGATCTGGCGTCCCGAAGCTACGAGACTGCGATGCCGGGAGCCAGCGCCGTCCGCAGCGTGAGGAACACGGCCACCTTCTGCTCCGGCGGCAGCTGAGCGATCTCGCTGCGTGCCCCCGCCCACTCGGACGGCACGACGTCCGGCCGGCCCGCCAGTACGTCCCAGGGCTGCTGGTCGTCCGCGCGAGCCCAGCCGACGACGGTCACCGCGCCTTCTCCGAGGATCGCGGCGGCGAGCAAGTAGTGGGCCAGACAGCGCTGAGCAATGCCGGTGAAGTACACCGTTCCGCCCTGCCGAGACACTCCGGAGGCGTCGATCACGGCCGCGGCCCGCTCCGTCGCGATCGAGGCGTTGATGCAGTCGATCATGCAGTCCGGCCCGAACAACACCTCGATCTGATTTCGCCGCTCCATGATGTTCCTCCCCGGTTCCATGTCGCCGCCCTCGCACATCCAGCGGCGGACGCCACACCGAGTATCCCGGGCGCAGCTGGTGGCCCGAGGCGTGGCCACGGCATCGGAGCAGACCGGGAATGCGGGCCAAGGCCGAGCCGCTGCGCGGTCGGCTCCGCCGAGCCTTGACCCCGCGCCATTCCCGGCCCGCTCGACCTTGCGTGGTCCACGCACCCTGACCACCGAGGAGAGCGCTCATGCGTCCACCGAACACCGTGACACCGTTCGCCGAACGAAGCGAATTCGACCAGGCCGTCGACCACGTCCGCACCGCCGGCGCCGCCTACCACGACGGCACGGGCCTGGTGCTGGCCGACGGAGAGTACGACCAGCTGGTCGCGCGGATCGCCGCGACCGAGCAGCTGCACCCGGACTGGAACGGCCGGGGCGTCACCACCGACATCGCACCCGGCGCCGCTGCAGGCGCGGTGCGGCACACGACGCCGATGCTCAGCCTGGACAAGATCACCACGAAGGCCGAGGTCGCCCAGTTCGTGGAGTCGCTGAACGGATCGACCGTGGTGGTCGAGGCCAAGTTCGACGGCATGGCCTGCCACCTGGACTACGCCGAAGGCCGCCTGGTCCGCGCGGTCACCCGCGGCGACGGCACCGCGGGCGAAGACATCACCCACCAAGTCACCCGCGAACCGGGCATCGCCGGCCTGCCGAGGACCTTGCCCCACCCGTGGACCGGCTCGGTCCGCGGCGAGATCTACATGACTGCCGTCGACTTCGAGCAGGCCAACACCGCGCGCACCGCCAGCGGCAAGCCGGCGTTCGCGAACCCCCGCGGCGCGGTCGCCGGATCGATCCGCAAAGTCGGCCGGCGCTACACCGTCCCGATGAGCTTCGCCGCTTACGCCATCACCGGCGACGAACTCCAGCCGATCGACAGCCACCTCGAGCGCATGGGCTACGCCCGACTGCTCGGGATCACCACCGCGACGATGCTGACCATGGGAGCACTGCCGGCCGGCACGCTGATCCACGGCACGCGGATCGAGGATGTGCAGCTGGCCATCGACGCCGTCGGCGAGCTGCGGCCACAGCTCGGCTACCCCGTCGACGGGGCGGTGATCAAGGTGGACTCCCGACGCGTCCGAACCGGCATGGGCAGCCACAGCAGCGCACCGAGATGGGCGAAGGCCTTCAAATTCCCGCCGGACACCGCGTTCTCGACCCTGCACGACATAGAGGTCTCGGTCGGCCGCACCGGCCGGGCCGGGTTCACCGCCATCATCGAACCGGTGCCCGTCAACGGAACGACGATCCGCCGCGCCAGCCTGCACAACGTCGCCTGGATCGAACAGCAGGGTCTCGGCGTCGGCTCCCGGGTCGCGGTCATGCGCGCCGGAGACGTGATCCCGCGCATCACCGCCGTGGTCGGCGAGCGCCCCGACGGCGTCGCACCGTGGCAACCGCCCATGACCTGCCCGCAGTGCGACCAGCCCTGGGACCGCGGCGGCCAGCTGTGGCGGTGCGTCACGCCGGCCTGCTCGCTGGTGTCCCTTCTGACCTACGCGGCAAGTCGGGACGTGTGGGACATCGACGGACTCGGGGAAGAGATCGCCGCCGCGCTCGTCGCCGCCGAGCTGGTCGGGGACCTCGCGGACCTGTTCGTGCTGACCGCGCAGCAGATCGCCGTGGTGCCGTACTTCCGGGCAGCACGCACTTCCGAGGCAGGCGCCGTCCGCCGCATCGGCATGGCCACCGCGCAGAAACTCGTCGCGGGCATCGACGCTGCGAAGGAGAAGCCGCTGGCCCGGCACATCACCGCGCTGGGCATCCGCATGACCGGCCGGCGGATGGGCCGGACGCTGGCCAGTCATTTCCGGACCCTCGAGGCTCTGCGTGCCGCAACCGTCGATGATCTCGCCGGCGTCGACGGCATCGGGCCGGAGAAGGCCCGGACGATCTTCGAGGGGCTGGCCGAGCAGTCCAAGGTCATCGGTTGCCTGGTCGCCGCGGGAATCACCACCACGGCCGAGAACCTCGACGCCCCGGCTGACGCGTCCCGGCCCCTGGCGGGTAAGACGGTGGTGGTCACCGGCGCCGTCCCGGGAATGAACCGCACCGAGGCGCAGGAGGCCGCCGAACGACTGGGTGCCACCGTATCCGGGTCGGTCAGTGCGAAGACGGACATCCTGATCGTCGGCACCGGCACCTCGGCCCGCAGCAAGCTCGCCAAGGCCGAGCAGCTGAACGTGACGACCATGGCCGCAGAGACGTTCGTCGGGATGTCCCGCGACTTCTCCGGGGGAACGCCGAGCTGACCGGAGCCGTCCATCAGCGATGAGGCTGGGTTTCCCGCGAATGTAGGAGGCCCAGCCTCGGACGGGCCAAGGACTTCAGCAGAACCGCCAGCGCGCGGCATCACCCGCGCCGGCGACCACCGTCCGGTGGGCGTTCCAAATCGCCTCCAGCTGCTTGGTGTCCAGCGATCCGGTCAGCCCGGTCTCTGGATCCTCCTCGCGCACGATCGCCACGGTGCCCAGCAGGGTCTTCTCCAACCGCGCACCCAGAAGGGTCAGAACCGCGCTCGCGTACGGATTCGGAGGGAACAGCGCCGGATTCTCCCGCGCGACGTCGCTGTCGATGACCTTGGCGCGCAGGTCTTGCTCCGCAACCGGGATCCCGCCGACGCGAACCGAGTCTGGGGCGATGAGGGCGTGCACCGCGGTCCAGAGCGAGGATTGATACGGCACCTCCAGATCGGGATCGTCCCCGTCAGGACGGCCGTCCGTGGTCTCCTCACGCAGCTCGCCCGTCGGGGCGATCACCACGAACACCACCTCGGCGGTGTCGTCACCCGACTGGGGCGCGGCACGGCCGGTCACGGCCCGACCACCAGCGCAAGTGCAGTCAAGTTCACGAGGTAAACGTTACGCCTAGTCCGATTGGTTCAGTGGGGCCGGCATCGCCAGCTACTGCCAGCCACAAACAAGACATAATGGAATTGAAATCATATGATTTGACTAGAACTGGTTTGCGCTGCTCCAAGCAGCATTGCGCCTTGTGATATTGGTTCGTTTACGCCATGCTTGACGCACATTCGTGCCGACGGTTCCGGTACGGAGTGTGACTGAAACGAGCTGTACCACCAGAGGCTCGCAGCGGGGCCGTACGGGTCAAGCTGTTCGGCCACGGGCGTCCGACAGTCCGTTGTTGTCGGACCTGCTCACGACGATGCTGGGCACCCCGGTGCCGTAGAAACCGAACCGTCCAAAACGAAAGGTGTGCTCGTGCCCCCGAAGACGCAGAAGCCCAAGGTCGACTACGGCCCGATTCAGATGCGTAACCACCTCGGCATCAGCGAGTGGCAGTTCAACGCCCTGGTCCGGCACGGTCACCTCGCCCCGTCGTCGACCGGACGATGGCTGGCGGCAGTCGTCGACGAGCTGCAAGCGCGGCTGCCCGAAGCGCTGGAGGCGATCGGCACGCAGGGGCCGATGGGTACTACACGATGCGCGCAAGTGGCCGCGGAACTGCTGGACCTCGACGTCGAAGGCCCGGACATCGACGAGCTGGTTGAGCGCGGCTTGCTGTCGCCAGCGGTCGACTACCTCGGCAAGACGATCTACTTCAAGGACTGGGCGCTCTACGACGTGCTGCACGTGCGGGAGCTAGTGCTGCGCGAGCGGGCCCTGGTCGAAGACCTGGTCGCCGAACGCAAGACCTGGATGGAGTCGTCGCGCAGTTGGCACGACGTGCGCAATGAACTGGGTTGGTCGTACGAGGAGATGCGCCGGGTCACGCAGGAGCGCGGCATCACTTCCGGACGGTTCGGCCGACTCGCTGACGCCGACACGCAGGCACTGCTGGGCGACGAGGAACTGGACGAAGAGGTACGCGGCGCCCGCCTCGTCACCGGCGACGAAGCTGCACGGCACGCGGAACTGCGGCCGATCGAATTCCGGTACTGCCGTGCCGCCGGATGGATCGCGCCCGTGTCGTGGACCCAGGCCAAAGTCGCGCGCGGCAAGTGGGTCGATGTGCCGCTGTACCGGATCGCCGACGTCGAAGCACTCGTCGTGACATTGGCCGAGATACCCGGCGTAAACCTGGAGCAGCTGCGGGGGCTGGAGAAAGGCGAGCCCTCGCCGTTACGGGAGCTCGTCGCGTTGCCGACCTCACGCGGAGTGTTCGTTCGCGGGTTCGCCGCGGACCTCGGCGCAAAGCACGGGATCGAGGTCGAGGCGGTGTACTCGGACCGCCTGGACCGGTGGACGTTGTCCTGGACGCCGGACAACACCGGTGCGCCGGCCGAGGACGCGGTCCGGAAAGCGATCGTGGACGACAAGGATCTGCGGCCACACTCTCGGCAAATCGAGCTGAAGATCGTGACCGAGAACGACGAGCCGGCGCGGCACTGAGCGCGCTCGTTCACGTCGAGACGGGCGCCGGCCAGACATACCTGACCGACCTGCAGTCCTGACCATGAACGCCACGGCGCCCCGACCCTGATGTGGTCGGGGCGCCGTTCGTGTACCCGTTCGCCCGAGGGCGAGCCACTACCTCTCTTCCGAGTCCTCCAAGAAGTCGTCGAACTCGCCATCCTCAACGCCATCAAGGAACGCCCTCCACTCCGCCGGCGTGTATACCAGGACCTTCCCCTCGGGCTCACGCGCCTTGCGCAGCACGGTGTAGGTCACGCCGTCGGTGTGCTCGACGAACGCCACCTCGTAGAAGTCACCGGCCGGGTCAGCACCGTCCGGAGCGGCGAGCCGCCACTGCGCCCGGGACAAGTCCAGATGCCCCCGCACCTGACTCTTGTCGTCGTAGATCGCCGCGCTCTGCTCGCTCATCGGCCGCTCCGTCTCACCCTGGATCCGCATGGCCCAGGTATACCCGCGTCCCGCGCCGGACCTTCCGCGCGACCCCGGTCAACGACGCCCACCGCCGTGCAGCACGCCTGCCCGGTGGGTGGTGGCCGCGAACCCTGGACCGCCGGCGCGGCTGCGCCCGATGCCCGTCCGCCCGCGCCGGGCGGGGGAGACAGGCCTCGCTGCGCTCGGTCGCTGCGCGATCCCACCCCGCCCGGGCGAGCGGACGGCGCCCCGGCCGTCCGCGCCGGCGGTCCTTCGGAGCCGCGCCCCACCCACAGCAGGGCAGGGCGCGCACGACGTGGCGGCCATAGCTGCCCGGCCGCCACGTCGTTCGCCGCTCGGGTTCGCCAAAGCCCGAGCTCACCGCGAAAACCGAAGGAGTTCCAGCGCGATGACCACCACCGAGTTGGCGCCGTTCACCCGACGCCCCCGCCTGTCGATCGATCAGCTGCTCGCCCACCTCAACGAGCAGAAGACACGTCAGCAGGACCTGGTCGTGCCCGCGCACAAAATGCGCGTGACTTCGGAGGGTCTGCTGGAGGTCGACGAGCCGCGGATCACCTCCAGCGGAGTCAGCGACGTCAGCCACTTCCGGCTGACCAACACCTTCGACTCCGGCATCGCTGCCAAGCTGAAGGTGCCCGCCACCTACCTCGCCCGGATGCGCGAGTACGACCAGCTGCCGCTGCTGGCGCAGAACGTCAACGCCTGGTTGGCGCTGGAGCCGAACCGGCCGTTCCTCGTGCGGCTGTTCCGAAGCACCGACGACGAGCCCGGCGTCGGCCGCGCGCTGCTGAGCGACTCCTACGGCATCCGGGACAACCTGCCGCTGCTGCTGGCCGTGCTGGACGGGATCAGCGACCGCGGCGCCGACGTCGACATCACCGGCGAGCTCACCGACCGGATGATGGTCGTCAAGATCGTCGCCCCGCGCGTGGTCACCGACGCCACCGACCTGCTGTGGCACTACCGCTCGCCCTTCACCGGCCGGTTCGGCCGCGAGAACCCCATCGTCGCGGCCGGCGTAGTGCTGACCAACAGCGAGCTCGGGTTCGGCGCGTCCACGATCACACCGCAGTTCACCGTCCAGATCTGCTCCAACGGGCTCACCGTCACCAAGGACGCTATGCGCACGATCCACAACGGCTCCAAGCTGGAGCACGGCGTCATCCGGTACTCCGAGGAGACGATCCGCAAGGAGCTGGCGACCGCCACCTCCCGCGCCCGCGACGCGGTGAAGACGTTCCTCAACGTCGACTACATGGTCCGCAAGCTCAACGAGATCCAGGGCCGCGCCCAGGTCGACGTCATCGACCCGGAAGCGACCATCGAGCACGTCGGCCAGGTCGTGAGGTACACCGCCGACGAGCAGAAGCGCATCCTCTCTCACTTCATCCGCGGCGGGGACACCACCGCCGGTGGCGTCCTGCACGCGGTCACCAGCGCGGCACAGACCCTGCCCGACGCCGACTCCGGCTACGAGCTGGAGAAGACCGGGCTGCGCGCCCTCGAGGTCGCGGCCGCCTTCCAGCGGTGAACCACCCGGGCGCCGGCCGGGACGGACATCCCGGCCGGCGCCCGCAGTCCACCTGTCCACGCGGCGCAGCAGCGCCCCCGGCACGCCCAGGAGGAGCATCTGCCATGTCCGCATCCGCATTCCTCGTCGATGCCGACCACATCGACGCCCTGCTCACCGCCGGGCTCGCCTACGCACGCGACCTCGGCGCCCTGACTTGGTACTACCCGACTCCCGACGGTCCAGCGCCCGACGACCTGTCCGACCTGGCCCGGCAGCTGACCCCGTCCACCGCGGGCCGGGTCGGCGCGATGCTGCTGGCCGAGAACATGCGCAGCGTCAACCACACGCGGGGCAGCGAAGGCTGGGAACCGCCGTACCTCTACCGCGAGCTGCCCGGCGACCCGGACCCGGTCGTCGTGCTCAAGGCCATCTCCTGCCTGCAGGCCCAGTCGTGCGAACACCCCGGCTGGCCCGACAGCGAGGCCTACGCCTTCTGCGACGCCCTGCACCGCATGGCCGTCTGCCGGCTGCCCGGGTGGCGGCAGCTCACCGACACCGCCTGGCCCATCAAGAACCGCCGGATTTTCGAACAACCCGAACCGGCCTGAACCCCTGCTCGCTTGCCAGCCGCCGCCAAACGACTGGCCCGCAACGCACCACCACAATCCACAATGGAGGGACCACCGATGGTTCTCTGGCTGCACACCATCAGGAAAGACCGGACACCGCCAATCTGGCTGCTGGCCGTGACCGACCCCAGCGGCCGCACCTGGATCCGCCGCCGCGACGACGCGAAGCTGTTCACCGACGAGCAGCACGAGGACTACTGGGAGCACGAGACCCCAGGTGGGGAGAAGCTGACCTCGAGCTGGCGCGAGCTCATCGCCACGCACAAGGTGCTCTCCACCGCCGGCGACGACAACCGCTTGACCGCCGAGTACGACGGCAACGGTCAGATCGTCCTGTCGGTGGCCAGCGCGCCGGGCGACCATCCGGCCGTCGCAGTGAAGCTGTCGGCCAGTGCGGCCGCGGCCGCAGTGCGCGAGCTCGACACTGCGATCGTCGACTCGGAGAAGCACCTGTTCCAGCGACCGCCCGAACCGGCCGCTGCAGTGCACGCCGAGCACGGCGACGTCCGCATCGACGACGCCAGCGGAGTCGTCGTGGTGTGCTGCAAGGTCGGCTGGCAAACCCGGTGGAAGGTCCTCGGCGAGGACCCGCGGCCGATCACCGGCAGCGGCTGGCGCGACACCGCCGAAGTCGGGCACTACCGCTACGTCGGCAACCTGCTTCAGCACTGGCAGCTGCCCGCCTCCGGCCGGCCCTCCGATCCGCACCGCCGCGTCGACCGGGCCTACGTCGAAGCCATCGCCGACGCCGCGATCACCCATGCCGCACCGATCGACCTGACCAGCGAGCCGGACCACGCTCGGATCTGGCCTGCGCTGACCGTCTGGCAAGCCGCCTCCTGGGCCCGCAAAGCCGCACTCGACGCGGCCGAGGCAGTGCTGCGCACCCACGGCATCCACGTCGCCGAACCTGACGGCACCGCAAAGTAGTGCCCTGCTCGCCAGCCGCGACTTCCGGTGCTCGCCGGCAGCGGCGGACCAGGAACGCCAGCAGAACGAGCCGAGGCGGAGCAAGGCCACGCCGCTACGCGGTCGGCTACGCCGAGCCCTGCTCCGCCTCGGCTCGCCCCTGCTGCAGCGCCTCCCGTCCGCCCAGCCGTACGGAACAGGAGCCACGATGGGACTGCCCGAAGTACACGAAGACCAGATCTTGCCGACGCCCGCGATCACGCGCGACGTCATGCTTCTATGGAACCTGCACATCTCAGGCAAGGTTCGCCTGAAGAACCGAGCCGACACTGATCGAACCTGGGAATATCTCGGGCATCACTACCCGAACGGCACCCGCACCGAAGCGTGGCTTCCCGTAAACAAGATGGCGGCCGAGGCCTACACCCGGCTCTTGCAGGCGGGAAAGATCGTCGTCGAGGCCGATGGCAACGCCCGTCTCGCGGCCGGCGGCTTGGACGGGCCGCTGGATGAGCGCTGGGCGAGCGTCCGCGGGTTCGAGGGACTGTACGACGTGTCGACGATGGGACGAGTGCGCAGCTACCACGCTGACCCGCGAGGACGACTGGTGAAGGCACAAGTTGGTGGCGACGGGTACCACGTCCTCCGGCTCATTCGGCCCGGAGACACGCGCCCCGGTGTACAGGCCCGCGTTCACCACCTGGTACTCGAAGCGTTCAGCACCAGCCAGGCGTACCCGACCAAACGACGCGACGTCCTCCACCTCAACGACAATCGGCGTGACGACCGCCTGGTGAACTTGGAATGGGCAGAACGTAAACGCACACGGCACCAAACTGCCGCTGAAGGCGGCACGTGCCCCGACGGCCACGAACTGACCGAGGACAACGTGTACCGGGATCGCCCCGGCGGCGGCCCGAAGTGCCGTAAGTGCCGACGCGAACGACAGCGCGCCAAGCGGCAAGCGGTGCGCGACGGCCTCATATAAGGCCAACAAGCGCAATTCCCCCGCTCGCCGAACTCGCAGATCGGATGGCCTACGCTCTCCCGGCCGGCGCAGTGGCGTGGACCGGCGATGCCAGCGGCCCCGGCCGGGGGCGGTCCAGGCCATGCCGCTGCGCGGTCGGCTGCGCCGAGCCCGGACCGCCCCGGTCGCCGGGCCTGCTCACGACCTCCCGGTCCACGCACAACGCGCCGACCAGGAGGAATCAATGCCCTCGCCCGAACAGCCTCGAACGCCCGCGCCGGTCCGGCATTTCCTCGAGACGACCGACGACGTCTCCGCCCGCCATCGCTACTCGGTGACCCGGTTCTACCGACGCGGTGACCGCACCTTCCGGGTCACCGTCGAACGGGACAGTTACGAGCAGCAGTCCACCGCAATGGCCGAAGTGCTCACCGCCACCGGCGAATGGACGCGTGTCCTCAGCAACGCGCCGTCGAACTGGCACGACTCCACCTCCCTGTACGCGACGAAGGGCACCGGAGTGCAGCCGGAGCCCGGGTTCACCACGCTGCGCCGCCTCGCCGACGCACTGGCCGCCGACGCGATGACGATCGTGCCCGCCTGACCAGCCGGCTGACGCGCCGTCCAAGCAGAACGACCTGGACGGCGCGTCAGCCGCCCCGCGCCCCGATCGCCTGGCTCACGTGGACCGCAGGGAGCGCAGCAGACCCGCCGCGCGGAGGCAAGGCGAACCGCTTCGCGGCCGGCGGCGCCGGACCTTGCCTCCGCGCCGCAGGTCCGCTGGACGTGCGCCCGTCCACGCACACCAGCGACCTCCAGGAGCCCGAATGTGCCATTGCGCAGATCAAGCAGACAATCCCGCCTCGACCGACGTCAACGCGGTCCGCGCCGCACTCAACCAGATTCTCAACGGCGAGCAGCGCCACCTCGCGTCCCCTCGCGTCATGAGCGAGGTCGAACGCACCTACGAATCCCTGACGCGAGCCGGCCTCTCCCTCAACGACCCGGCGTTCCTCCTGCCCGTCTACAGCGACCTTGGCGAACTCGCGACCGCAGTCGAGGTTCGGCGGCCGCAGGACGTGCACTTCCGCGCCCTCACACTCGCTGCCCGGTTCCTGCGCATCGCCGAAACGGCCCTTGAGGACCAGCAGCATGAAGACCGCAACGTGGGCTGCTCCGACGAACCGCCGTTCTGACCTGACCCCGGCGGCCTGCCCTTCGACGGGCGGGCCGCCGCGGCGTCGGAAGCGCCGCGGGTCCTCCACGCAGCGCGGTGTGCGTGGACCGGTGATGCCAGCAGACCCTGCCGTGCCGGGTCCAGGCCACGCCGCTACGCGGTCGGCTCCGCCGAGCCCGGACCGCCCCGACCACCGCGCCTGCTCCGCCTTTTCGGTCCACGCACACCGCGCTGACCAGGAGGAACCGATGCGCGTCACCCAGCCCGTGTCCGACCGCACCCGTGAGGTGCTCGCCGCCGCGAAAGTCGACGGCCACCATCTGCGCCTGACCGCGCAGCTCTCCTCGAAGGAGTACAAGGCGGTCGACGTCGTCCTGCGCAGGCTCGGCGGCACCTGGAACCGCAAGCACCAAGCCCACATCTTCGACGGCGACCCGGCCGCCGCCATCGCCGAGGTTCTCGACGGCGCGGACATCCCCAGCCCCAACCACGTGCTGGAAGGCTACTTCGCCACGCCGCCCGAGCTGGCCCAGTGGGTGCTGCACCACCACACCGACCTCGACGTCCTTCCCTCCGGTGCCCGGGTCCTGGAGCCATCCGCCGGAGACGGCTCCTTCGTCCGCGCCGTCCGGCAGATCAACCCTGACGTCCAGATCACCGCCGTCGAACCGAACGCAGAACGCGCCGCGAAGCTCGGTCCGCACCCGCGGATCGATCCCGTCGTGAGCACGTTCGAGGCGTTCACCGCGGCACAGGCGCGCCGGACCTACGACCTGGTCGTGATGAATCCGCCGTTCGCGGTGCCGCACGACCGCACCGCCTGGATCACCCACCTGATGCTCGCGTGGAACCTGGTCGCCCCCGGCGGCCGGCTCGTCGCCATCGTGCCCGGCGGATACGACTTCCGCACCGACCGCAAACACACCGCCGTGCGCGAGCTGATCCAGGCACACGGCGGGGACATACAGCTGCCCGACAAGTCCTTCCCCGGTCTCGGTATCCACACCTTCCTCGTGTGGGCCGACCGGGAGGACGCCGAGGGCTGACCGGGCGCGGGTGGCGGCGAAGCAGCCGCCACCCGCGAGCCGGAACGACATCCGACCAGAAATGTTGCTGCAACTGCACAACGGCTCGTTCCCAGGCCAGGAACCACGGCCGGACCGGCGCGCCGATCGAGTCGCCCCGACAGCTCCGGTCGCATGCACGCTGGCCGACCGCGCCCGCAACGGCAAGGGACGCTCCGCCAGCGCGGACCGCGACAGCCCTCGCTGCACCGCGGAATTCCCAGGTCCGCGCTGCCCTTGCCCGCCGGGGGCGCCGCCGGCGCGGCCGCGCGCGCCCGGAGCTGCTCCGGGCGCGCGGACCACCGCGCCGGAATCCAGCTCGAGGAGCGCAATGGACGAACGAGCCCGCCGAGTCCTGCACGACGTCCGCACACGGATGCTCAACGGCCGCGGCGAAGCCGAGCACGACGGCGGTCACCTGCTGAAGGTCAGCATCCGGTTGACCAGCACGACCGTCGGAGACGAACCGACCTGGACACCATCGGCCGACCACACCGAACTCGTGCCCGGAGAGCTGTGGGCACGTCCCACCGAGACACCCGGGCTCTACCACGCTGCGGCCGCGGCCCATGCCCGTCAGCACGGCGGACTGCTCGCCCTGACCACCGGCACGGTCACGCTGGCCGACCTGATGGGATTCAACGGCGTCTACGACCGGCCCCACCTGCTGGACCTCTACGCGACCGAGGGCACCGTCACCCGAACCGTCCTGCCGGAGGACCACCCGCTCCGCCTGCGACACCGATTCATCGAGCAAATCTGGGACCAGCTGGTGTGGCAGTGCCAGTACAACTGGCAGGAATCGCTCAAGTACAGCTGCCCGCCGATGCCGTCGCTGAACCAGCTCGCCGACGGCACCTGGCGAATCGGTCTCCTGCTGCGCATCTGCGCGCGCGGTACATGGGACGACAACGACGATCTCCACTCCCGGTTACTGGCCGGGCTGTTCGACGCCTACCCCCGCGGCGCCACGGAGATCACCGCGTACGTCCCGGACCCGAGCTGCCCCTCCACCGACGCGTGGCAACGCCTCGGCCTCGCCCCGCAGGCACTGAACCCCCGCCAGCTGGACAACGACCCGGACAACAACAGGCTCCCCTTCTGACCCCGGGTGCCGGGGCGCAGCGGCGGTTCCGCGCCCCGGCACCCGGACCGACGGCCGTCGGCGGCGGTGCCCGGTGCGGGCGCGGCCGCACCGTAGCCGACCGCGCCCAGCTCCTCTCGCCCACCGGACAGATCCCGCGCGCGGCCGGCTCGCCGAAGCGGCCCGCCCGGCACACCCGGGCAACCGCCGGTCGAGCACGGCTCGGCCCCGTCGTCGAGGAGCTCGCCGTGACCGTCTACCTCGGTGCTCCCGATCCACAATGGATCGGCGTCAGCGACCGCCCGCTTATGGTGTCGCACAGCAGATTGCGCCGGATCAAGCACGCCTTCAACCTCCCCGTCGCGGACTCGGCACCGTGGATTCTCGACTCCGGCGCCTACGACGTCGTCACTCGCCACGGCGGCTACCCCGACGACCCGCAGACCTACGTTCGCGCCGTGCGGACCTACGACATCCAGATCCGCAACCTCCGGTGGGCCTCCAGCCAGGACTACCCCTGCGAGCCGGAAGCGCTGGCGAAGACCGGGCTGACCGTGCTCGGCCACCAGGTGCTGTCCGTCCAGTCGTACGAGGATCTCTGCCTCTGGTGGCAGCGGCTGGCGCCGCACCGGCCCTGCCCGTTCCGGCTGGTGGTGCAAGGGGACACCGTCGAGTCGTACGTGCGCTGCTGGGAAATGTTCGGCGAGCGCGGCGTCGACCGCGCCGCGGCCGACATCGTCGGCGTCGGCTCGATCTGCCGCCGCGAAAAGGCCGACCTGCCCGAAATCATCGACATCGTCGCCGCACTGCGCGAGCGCACCACGGCTCGACTGCATGGCTTCGGCGTGCACGCCGAAGCGATCGGGCTCTTCGATGACGTCGACTCGATGAGCTGGTCCAAGGCCGCCCGCGCCCGACGGGCGAAGCACCCGCGGTGCACCGCGTTCCACCGCGTCTGCTCCAGCTGCTTGGTCTACGCCGAGGACTGGCACGACCGTGTGGCCGCACGCCACGCCGCAGCTCGCGCCATTGCCTGACCGGGGGTGGCCGGCGTCCCCGCCCGAAGCATCGCCACCAGCCCCGCGGGCCCGCAACCCTCGCTCCGCTCGAAACGGGTGTGCCGGGCCTGCGGGACTGGTGGCGGTCGGCAGCGCACCCTCCGGAGGCAGCCCGGCCCGTCGCACGCGTCGCGGCCGCCGAAGGCGAGTCCCTGCCCATCTAAGCCAAGGACGCCGCCATGACCATCAGCTGCACGACCCTCGATGACCTCGCGCACGTACTCCTCGGCTACACCAGCGGCATCCGTGAGAACGGCCGCCGTCGGCTCAACCGGAAACTGCACTGCAGCATCGGCGACCACTTCGCCAACCGTGCCCACCTGCTGCAGCGCGGCACGAGCCTCACCAAGATCATCGACTTCGCCGCTGCTCGAGATTCTCGCCGCGCTGTGGCGGAACTGGCAGACGCACGCGGCTCAAACCCGCGCGACCGCGTCGGCGGGCATGCAGGTTCGACTCCTGCCGGGGGCACATTTTGGAGGGCTGGCCGAGCCAGGCAAGGCACCGGGCTGCTACCCCGTGGTCCGGGACTCCAGGTCCCGGCGCGCGTTCGAATCGCGCGCCCTCCGCGCACCAGGAACGAGGTGGAGCACGGCGGTCTGTGCAGCGCGCTGATGACGCGAAGAACCAGGTTCAACTCCTGACACCTCGACCACCACGACAACGAAAGACCGTTGCCGTGCAAGGAGGATTGGCCGAGCCCGGAAAGGCAGCCGTCTCGAAAACGGTGGTCGGCGTGACGAGCGCCGCGCAGATTCAAATCCTGCATCCTCCGCCACACCGCCGCACTGCGGCGGCGACCTGGGTCGTTAGCTCAATTGGTCAGAGCCGCCGACTCTTACTCGGCAGGTTCGGGGTTCGAGTCCCCGGCGACCTACTCCACCGGCGCGGCCACGGCCGCGACCTGGGTCGTTAGCTCAACTGCGCAGAGCAGCCGGCTTTTACCCGGCGGGTTCGGGGTTCGAATCCCTGGCGGCCCACCACGCCCCTGCGGTCCAACGGAAACGACACCGCCTTCCGAAGGCGGAGGCTGCAGGTTCGACTCCTGCTGGGGGCACCACCACGTTTATTCCCCCGAGGCGCAACAGGCTGCGCATCCGACTGTTCCGCCGATGTCCCGCTCCGCTGTGCAGATCCCTACGTGCCACCGCTCGACGGCGGCCGCGCGCAGCGTCGCTGACCGCGCGCCCGGCCGGCAACCCCGCTTCGCGGAACGGGTTGCCGGCCACGACGCCGGCCAGCGCGAGTACGCGCATCCGCCGAGCTGGGCGGCACACGGCTACGCCTCCGCGCGGGCCCTGAACACCTGATCAGCGAAGGACGTGACGATGCACACGAGGACGATCATCACCAGGACGTTGCGCGTCCCGCGCAGCCCGGCGCCCGCCGGCGACGGTGCAGCCGTGGCCCGGCAGATGGACGCGGTCCTGGCCGGCGCCGGATTCAAGGCCACCCGCGACCTGCTGGAGCACATCTCCGAGCTGGAGCCGGGCGCGGCGATGGACCTGGCCGTCCACATCGTCGCCGCGGTCCGCGAACTGGTCGGCGACCACGTCGCCCACAACCCGTACTTCCGTGACTTCCCCCACGGGGTCCCCGACACCGTCGAGTTCTGGGTGCGCTGCCTGCGCGACGCCCTCGTCGCGCCGCGCGCCCGCAGTGCCGGCCCGGCGCCGACCGACGGCGAATTGCTCGCGGTGCTCGACCGCGGCCTCGTCGGGCTGCTGGATCTGCCCCGCTACGGGCGTTACCAGCACACCTACGCCGAACTGCTGGCCGCGCACGACGAGCTGATCCCCTCGGTCAAGGACCGCGTCACGCTCGTGCGGCTCGGCGGCACCCTGGAGGAGGAGACGGCCGCGCTCTACCGGGCACTGGCCGAGTCGACCACGCCATTGGGCGAGGCCGACCTGCAGCTGCTCGCCGACCTCGCCGAGACCTGCGGCGAGGTCGAGCTGGCCGCGGTGCCGGTGCGGGAGAACCGCGCCGTGCTCAACGCCGCCCGCCTCGCCGCGGGCAGGCCACTGCTGGCCGTGGACACCGTGCTCGACGTCCTGCGCACCGCGTGCCAGGCCAGCGGCGGCGACGTCACGCTGGCCGAACCGTCCAAGTTTCGCAGCTTCGCCCGCCGCGAGCGCCGCGTGCTGATGGCCGCGCTGGACGCGGTCGTGGCCGGCGGCGAGAGCAAGCTCGGCGACGTCGCCCGGTTCGCGAACCGGTTCAAGCGGCTCGGCGAGGGGCTGCACCCGCACGAGTTCCAGGAGTTCCCGCGCGCGGCCGAGGTGTTCGAGGTCGCGCGCGGCCGGGCGGTCATGTCGCTGGCCGGGCGGGCGGAGCTGGCGTTCGCGCGCGGCGACCTCGCCGGCGCGGCCGACATCCTCACCGGCGCACCGGGCATGCTGATGCGGTCGCTGGACCGGCTGCTGCGCCACGCCGACGCGCCCGCGCGGGACGCGGTCTTCGCCGCGATGACGCAGGTCCTCGGCAAGGTGTCCGCGCGGGTGCTGTGCTCGGTGCGCGAGCACCTGGCCAACCGCGCCACGCCGGACGCCGCACGGCTGTTCACCACCCGGACCCGCCGGGCCTGGGTCACCGACGACATCCGGCCGCCGCTGCCGGCCGAGGTCATCAGCCGGGCCTGCGCGCTGATCGACGCCGAGCTGACCGCCCGGCTGCCCCGGCGCGCGCGCCTGGTGGTCGACCCGGCCGTGCTGTCGGTGGCGCTGCCGCTGTCGGGCAAGGCCGGCGAGGCCGGGTTCGCCGTGCTGCCCCGCGGCTCGCGCAGCCAGGTCGAGGGCGATGTGCTGCGGTTCTTCACCTACTGGTGCCAGGCCCGCCAGACCACGGACTTCGACCTGTCCGCGCTGCTGCTGGACGCCGAGTTCCGCTACATCGGGCACGTGTCGTGGACGAACTACCACGACGGCGGCGCGGTGTACTCGGGCGACCTGACCCAGGCACCGGCGCCGGACGGGGCGACCGAGTTCATCGACTTCCCGCTGGACTCGGCCGACGCGACCTCCGCCGCGTACGTGGTGCCGCAGGTCAACGTCTACTCCGGCGAGGGCTTCGACGAGGTCGCGGAGTCGATGTTCGGCTGGATGACCCGTGACCACGACCAGGCCGGGGCGCCCTTCGAGGCCCGCACCGTGCGGACCCGCTCGGACATGCGCGGCACCGGCCGCGTGGCCCTGCCGGCCGTGTTCGCCCGCGGCGAAGACGGCAGCTGGACCGCGACGTGGCTGCACCTGTACCTGTCCGGAAACCCGAACTTCAACCAGGTCGAGGCCAACCGGGCCAGCACCGCCGTGCTCGCGCGGGGGCTGCTGCAGCGCGAGTACCTCACCGTCGGCTACGTGGTCGAGCTGATGCGCGCCGCGGGCGCCGAGGTCACCACCTGGGAGCCCGGCGCCGAGCTGGACGGCCCGGTGACGTTCCTCGGCCTGCACGCGCCGGAGACCGTGCCGGACGGCACGGAGGTGATCACGCTGGACCGGCTTAACCAGTTGATCCCGGCCTGACCGGGCCGGTATTCTGATCATGCGAGGCAATGAGGGGACTTCCTTCTACTCCCACTGCTAATGGTTCCTAGTACCCTCCCTCTCCTCGCGTCGACCTTCACGATGGCCCGCCGGTCAACTCGGCGGGCCATCGTCGTTTTCGTGACGTACCGCAGCCCGGCCCCTGAGCCGCCCGCTCGGGACAGGCTCCATCCCCGGCATGTGACGACCCACTTGAAACGAGGACCTCCCGATGACGCTGCAGTTCGCACTGGGCGACGCCACCGCGCCCGCCGGCGCGGGCACCAAGGTCATCGCGCACGTCTGCAACGACCGCGGTGGCTGGGGCAAAGGCTTCGTGCTCGCGGTGTCCGGCCGCTGGCGTGAGCCGGAACAGGACTACCGCGGCTGGAGCCGCACCGCGGACTTCCGGCTCGGCGCCACGCGCCTGGTGCAGGTCGAATCCGACGTCTGGGTGGCGAACATGGTGGCCCAGCACGGCTACCACACCACCGCCAACCCGATTCCGCTGCGCTACGACGCGCTCGAGGAATGCCTGGCCACCCTTGCCGTGGAATCGGCCCGGCTGGCCGCGAGCGTCCACATGCCGCGCATCGGCTTCGGCCTCGCAGGCGGTCGCTGGGAGCGCATCGCCCCGATGATCGAGCACGCGCTCGTTGGCGCTGGGATCAGCACCACCGTCTACGACCTGCCCCGCCTCCGGTAGCCGGACACCGCGGGCCACCTGGCCGCGGCGGGTCGCGGACCTCCGATGGCAGCAAACACCGTCGGCGCCGTCCAGGCCTGGGCCGCTGCGCGGTCGGCTCCGCCGAGCCCGGACCGCGCCGACGACGACCCGCTTCCTTGCTCCGGTCCACGCACAGCGCCGACCAGGAGACACGTCATGTCCGATACCGACACTGCGCCCGGCATTCCCGCGAACGCATCGGTAGATGCCGTCATCAAGTCCATCGGCGAGATAGCCGAGTTTCCCCCCGGCCAGGTGATCTTTCACGAAGGTGAAGCAGGAGACCGGCTCTACATCGTCGAATCCGGCAAGGTCAAGATCGGCCGCGGCGGAGTAGACGGCCGAGAAGTACTACACAGGATCGTCGGCCCAGGCGACATGTTCGGTGACCTGTCGCTGTTCGATCCCGGCCCGCGTGCCTCGACGGCGACGACGGTCACCGAGGTGCGGGCGACCAGCCTCGACCGGTACGCGCTGCGGCTGATGATCCGCCACCGCCCCGAGCTTGCCGAGGAGCTGCTGCGCGTTCTGGCGCGGCGCGTGCGCAGGGCCGGCACCGCGGCGGCCGATCTGGTCTTCAGCGACGTCGCCGGGCGGCTCGCCAGGACCCTGCTGCAGCTCGCGGCGCGCTTCGGGATCCAGGAATCAGGCGGGTTGCGCGTCGTCCACGACCTCACGCAGGTCGAACTCGCGCAGCTGGTGGGCTCCAGCCGCGAAACGGTGAGCAAGACCCTGTCCGACTTCGGCCGTCGCGGCTGGCTGCGGCTCGAGGGCAAGTCCGTGTTGATCACCGATCCCGAGCACCTGGCGCGGCGAGCCCGCTGACCCGAACGCCCACCGACGAAACCCGCCGCGGTCCAGTACTGGCTTCCTCACCCAGTACTGGACGCCGGCGCCAGCCCAATACCACGAACAGACCGGAGCGACCTCATGGCCCACAAAGGACTGCTTCTCCTCGACGTCGACGGACCGCTCAACCCCTACGCCGCGAAGCCCAACCTACGGCCACCGGGCTACGAGACCTTCCGGCGTACGCGCGGCGGCGGCTGGTTCGGTGGGCGTGACGCCCGACGCCACAAAGGACTCCGGGTCTGGCTGCGCCCAGACCACGGCGCACTGCTGCGCGCGCTGGCCGAGGACGCGGAGCTGCAGCTGGTCTGGGCCACGACCTGGCTGGAGGAGGCCAACACCCTGATCGGCCCGGCGATCGGGCTCCCGGAGCTGCCGGTGATCCACTATCCACCCGCCGACCTCGAGCGCGATGGCGACGGCCACCGGTGGCGGACCGGCGGAGCGTGGAAGTGGTCCGGGGTCGCTGCCTACGCGGAAGGCCGGCCGTTGGCGTGGCTCGACGACGACCACGCCGACCCGCGATTCGCGCGTGCCCGCGCGGCATTCGAGCACGAACGCCGCAGCAGCCCGACCCTGCTGTGTCACGTCGACCCGGCCACGGGCCTGCAGGACGGACACCTCGACCAGATCCGCACGTGGGCCGCAACCCTCCCGGCTGGTCGGTAGCACTCGGCTCGTCAGCCGGGTTCCGCCCTTGTACGCCCGGTCACCTGCACACCCGCGGGAGACGGCGTTCCGTCGACCGGTCTGACCACCCGGCGCAACTTCACCGCGGCGCACCGGTGGAGGCGTCGACCGCGCGGGCCCAACGGTGCCCCGCCCACCGGGAAGAGGACAAGCCGGAAGGACGTCGGCTTGTCCTCTTCCCGGTGGCCGGGGCCGTGTCGGCCGCGCGCGGCCGGCGCCAGCCGGCGCGGCCCAGAACCGGAGACCGAGGGAGACGATGACCATGAGCGACACCGTCACGTACCTGACCATCCACGCCTGCCCGCCACACCGCGTACGCGCCGTCGCCACCGCGCTTGAAGACCACTGGCTGGTCGACGTCGACGGCTCCGCCCGCAAGACCCTGCAGATCGGCGAGCCTTACACGATCGACACGTCCGAGGTGGACGAGCTGGCCGACGACCTGATCGAGACCGCCCCGGAGATGTCCTTCACCGCCCAGACCGACCCGACCGACGAGTGGCTCGGCTCGCTCCGCCGCTACGTTCCGGCCCTGCACCGGTTCGAGGCGTCCTGCGACCACGACGGTTCTGCCGTGTTCACCACCGCCCAGGTTCGTGAGCTGGACCTGCTGGCTCCCGAGGCGCGACTCGCCCGGCTCGGTGTCCCGTGGTCCACAGCGATCGAGGCGATGCCGACCGGCGATGTAATCGAGCCGGAGCCGTACGCGACCTGCTGGATCCCGTCCACCGGTGAGATCACCGTGCTCGCTGCCGGACCGGATGGAGCCGACGTGGGCGTTACCCCGGCCTGCGTCACCGCCGTCGACGACGACGGCAACCTCGCCTCCAGCGCCGCCGCAGACGCTGCGCTGGCCGGCTGCGGATTCCTCCGCGTCAACGCGTGGGAAGCGCTCAACGCCACCTGCCGAGCGTGGGGCACCGACGTGTACTGGACAACCGACAACACGGACGCCAGCACGGCACCGGCGCCCGCCTGAACCACGCCGCGGAACCGACGCCGTTGCCCTGGCCCGGGGCGGTGGGTTCGCGCGAACTCTGGACCAGGGCCACGGCTGCGCCCGATGCACGTCCGCCCGCGCCGGGCGGGGGAGACAGGCCTCGCTGCGCTCGGTCGCTGCGCGATCCCGCCCGCCCGGGCGAGCGCGGCGCCCCAGCCGGTCCGTGGCCCTGGTCCTCCCCGCTCGCGCCCCACCTGCCGGCGGGGCAGGGCGACCCGGCGGGACACCGCGTCACTTGGTCGCCCTTCGACCGGCGCTCTTGCCAGGCAAGGGCTTGACAGAAGTGAGACGTCGATGAGCGAGCAGAGCGATGAGCAGTACATCGGAGGAATCGCCGCAGATGCGGCGGGGCAAGCGTCGGCCGGAGAGACCCGCAGGCCGCCGAGGGATCTGACCCCGGCGGTCGAGGGTCGCCGGCGGGCCCAGTCCGAGCTGGACGCGCGACGCGGGAACTGATCGCGCGGTGGAGGCCGGGCGCGCGGCACTGCGCGTGCTCGGCCCTTCGCGTGCTGACCGCGCTAGTCCCTCCTGGAAGGAGGCTTGTACCGTGATGCATGTCGTCCAGTACTCCGGCGGCATCGGCAGCTGGGCCACGGCCCGGCGCGTCGCCGCCCGCCACGGCATCGACAACCTGATTCTGCTGTTCAGCGACACGCTCGTCGAGGAGGACAGCCTCTACACGTTCCTCACCGAATCGGCCGCGCAGCTCGGCGCGCCGCTCGTGCGGGTCGCCGATGGCCGCACCCCGTTCGAGGTCTACTGGCACGCCCGGTTCCTCGGGAATGCGCGATTGGCGCCCTGTTCCAAAATTCTGAAGCAGCAGCCCGCGCGCCGCTGGCTGGACGCGAACGCCGACCCCGCTACCACCACCTTGTACGTCGGGATCGACGCCGGCGAGGCCCGGCGGATTCCCGGCATTCGCAAGGGTTGGGCGCCGTGGTCCGTGGAATTTCCGCTGACCGCGGAGCCGGACCTGACCAAGGACGCGATGCTCGGCGAGGCCCGTGCCCTCGGCCTGACTCCGCCCGCCGCGTACGAGGAGGGCTTCTCCCACGCCAATTGCTCGGGCTGCTGTGTTCGGGCCGGCCAGGCGCACTGGCTGCGCCTGCTGGAGCGTCATCCCGACCGGTACGCCGACTACGAGCGCCGCGAAGAGGCGTTCCGGGCCGAGTTCGGCAACGTCGCGATCCTCAAGCAACAGCGTGACGGCGTCGTGCGGCCACTCCCGCTCGCCGAACTGCGCCGTCGCACGCAGACCTCCGGCAGTCCACGAACGGAAGACGGTTCTGTCCCTGCCGGGCACCAAACGTTCAGTAACGAAGGGAAAGTCTCATGATCACCGTTGACCAGGAGAAGTTGGAAAACGTGCTCGCGGCCGAGGTGGGCCAGCACCGGGCCATGGAGCTGATCAGCCTCTTCGAGGCGGCGGGCGCCTTGCGAGCTATGCCGGACACCGCGCTCGTCACCGCCGAGCAGGCCGCGGAATGGGCAGGCCTGATCCTGACCGACGGCGACGTCGGCTGGCTCCGCCGCGAGATCCCGAAAACCCCCATTCCGGATGCCATCAGCCTGATGGCCGTCAGCCTCACGGTGCCAGACGACCCGGACACCGGTGGCACTGCCGACCTGGGCGACTGTCTTCGCCCGACCGGCGACCAAGGCGATCCCTCCTGGTATCCCTACTTTCCCGCTGTCCTGCAAGAGCTGTACGACAAAGCCACGGACACGGAAGCGTCCGCTCTCGACGCGCTGTCTGTCGCGCGGGTCTGATCTGGGTCTGCGGCGCCTGCAACTGGCGAAACCCGCATTGGTTCGATTCGTGCGCGGTAGCGCACTGACCGCACAGCGCGGCTTAGCGGCACTGCCGGCAACGCGAAGCGGTCGTCGTCATGTGGCGACTGGCTGACCGGTCCGAAGTGGACTCCCGAGAACAGCAGCCCGATCGGGACCGGGCAAGGGCGCGATGCGTCGCTTCGCGATGGCCGCAGGCGGCCACCCCTGCCCGGCCCCGGCCGTCCCACTGAACACAGCTCCGTCCACCGACAGCACCGACCAGCAGGAGCCCACGATGTTCACGTTCGACGGCCTCGACTTCCACACCGAGCCGATCACCCTCGCCCAGCTCTACTGCGGCTGCGAGAAGTTCTTTCTCGGTCACGACGTCTACGTCGACGGCCCCGCGCTGTGCCCGAACCCCGACACCTGCACCGGCCACCAGGACGGCGTCACCGCGGTCGAGGACCTGGTTCAGACCTTCGTTACCGCGTCGCGTGGCGTCCGCCAGGCGACCGAGCACGTCGCCTGACCGGCCACCGCGGGGCATTTGCGACCGCACCGGGCCGGTGCGCACACCGACTCGGAAATCTCGCAGCCCGCCGGCGGCCAGCCCGTAGCGGACTTCTGATCAGCGCCCCCGCGGTCCACGAGAGCAGGAAAGAAGACACAGATGAACTTGGAATACTTCATCATCTACTCCGAAGGCTCCGATGTCGCGGCGGCTTTCGATGCTGCCGTCGCGGAGGCGCAGTACGAACACGGTTATGGCGGCAACACCGGCAGTATCGCCGAGAAGGACTCCTTCGTCGTGATCGAGAGCAGCCCACGCTCGGAAACCGAGGCCGAAGGCCTCGCCAAAGAGCTGCTCGATGCCGAGGATGAGCGGATCGCCGACGAGTGGGGCCCGGCCGGCGCCATCGCGGTGTGCGGTCGGTACCGGACGCTGGAAGGTCTGCCTGTACCGGTCCGCGCCGAGGGTTACCCAAGCCAGAAAGCCGCGGCGCTTGCCGCGGCCGAGACGCACCTTGGCAACGGCGAGATCGTCACCAGCGCGACCCTCACCAACTACCGCCCCCGCGGCAACGAGGAACGCGTCTACGTCAACAGCCACACCACCGCCACCATCCTGACCACAGGATCGCTCGACCTGACCGGCTGGATCTTCGTCGGCTGGGCCGCGAGCTGACACCGTCGCTGTAGCCGGGTCCGGCCACGAGGAGCTATCCCGCGCGCCGCGCGCGAACGCCCGGAGCGCAGCAGTACCGCCCTGCGGGGGCAAGGCGAACCGCTTCGCGGCCGGCTTCGCCGGACCTTGCCCCCGCACCGCGGCCCCGCTGGAGATCTGCTCGTCCACGCACCACCGACAAGCAGAAGGACCCCTCGTGATGGACCTCGCCGACCAGCAGTCTCACACCGTCCGCGGCCTGTGGATCCCCGCCAGTGGGATCGACCCGGTCGAAGCCATCGACTTCGTTCGTGACGAGCGCGGCCATCTCCCGGCGCTGCGCGCTCTGCTCGGCGAGCAGATCACCTCGGTGACCGTGCTGACCACTGTGGACGTTGTTGGCGGCCGCCGGCACGCCAAGGACCGGATCAACACGCGCGCCCGCGGCGCCTGCGCGCTGCTGCAGGCCGACATCGCTTGCGGTCACGTTCCTGCCTCCGCTCTCGACCGGGCACGGGCGCGCCGCGTCCTAGCCGGTGAGCTGTCGATGCCCGATCCCCGCGGACCCGTGGTCCTGCTGGGCACCGATCTGGACTCCGGCAACTACGCCTCGTTGACGGAGGAGATGATCTCCGCCCTCGTCGCCGACACCCTCCAGCTGCTGTTGCTCGGCACCGAGCCCGGCACCGAGCTGGCCCGCGTCAGCTGATGGACCGCCACGCCGGGCACGACCGCGTGCCCGGTCCGCCAGCAGCACCGTCCGGCGCGCGTGTCGTGGACCGCGCAGCTCAGCAGCCCGCCCGGGCGGGCAAGGCCGTGCCGCTGCGCGGTCGGCTCCGCCGAGCCCTGCCCCGCCCTGACGTCGGCCTGCTCCGCCCGCGGTGTCCACGAACACCGCGACGAAGGAGCACCGTATGCCGCTCGACCGGAACGTCGTCAACAACGACGTCGTCGAATTCGCCCGCCTCGGCCAGAAGGTCTCGCTGAAGTTCCTCGTCCCGCTGCGCAACCGCGCGACCTTCGACAAGTGCATGGCCACGGTGCAGGGCGGAAACAGCTTCGACCCCGTCGAGGTCGCCCGCACGATCGGATTGCTGTTCGACGACGCGATGGACGTCGAGTTCGGCGCCGAAGGCTCCGCGGTGCTCTACATCACGACCGCGTTCTTCCCGAACCAGTGCATCGGCCCTCGCACGGACAAGCGCCACGAGCGCTACACCGACGCCGAACGGCAGGACTACGCCCAACGCGTCATCGACTGGGCCCGCACGATGGGCGCCAACGAGATCACCGTGCAGCAGCACCCCGCCACCGACCAGGACGTGGTCGGCAAGCCGGGAGAGCACCCGTACCGGATCCGCCTCTGGTGGGACTGACCGCCGACAGGCGAGGACGCCGGCCCGGTCGGCGTCCTCGCCCAGGCGCAACCACCCTCGTGTCGCCCGCTTACTTCCCGGTCGGCGCTGCGTGGACGTCCCGGAGCGCAGCAGAACCGCGGGGCAGGGGCAAGGCGAACCGCTTCGCGGCCGGCTGCGCCGGACCTTGCCCCCGCCCCACAGCCCCGCAGGGCGTGCGCCCGTCCACGCACCAGCACTCACCGGGAGAACCCGATGGCAGCTCGACGACCTTTGCGTTCGCTCCTCGCCGTCACCGCGGCCGGCCTGGCCGTCGGCCTCGCAGTGGCCGGGATAGTTCTGGCCAGTTGCGCGTCGACCTCAACACCCCGGCCGCGTCGCTCAACTTGATCGCGGCTGGACGCGACACCTGCGCCTCCCTCGGTAAGGGCACGACGGTGTCCGCGGCGGTGAAGACGGTGCTGAAGCGGTTCTACCCCGATCTCGCGAGCGTGGTCGTCGTCGCCGCGATCCACAGCTACTGCCCGCAGCATGCGGCACAGCTGAGTGTTCCGGCGCGGTAATCGCTCGGTCTCCGCGTCGCCCGCCGGGCGCGGAGATCCTCTCCGACCACCTGAATGAGCGGGACGGTGTGTCGCCCCACCGGCCCGCTCGAGGGCCCCGGCCGGCGCTGTCCACCCTCCGGCGCCGGACCGGGCCCTTGTCCATGCCAAAACCCTGGCAAGACAAGGACAATCATGTACCGCTCCGTTCGCCGACGGCTGCTTCGCACCCTGCAGCCCTACGCCCCGGGCCACACGTTCTGGCAGGCCACGGCGGTGCTGCTGCTGCCCGCGACCTACACCGCGGCCGAGCCCCCGCTGGTCGCCCGGTCCCGGGTTCGTCGAGCTCGCCACCGCTTCGAAGTGGGGCCGGCGGACACCTGATGGCCGGTTGCTCGCGGTGGTGCGCAGCACCGACCGTGACACCAGCCACCAGGTCCTCATTTCCGGCGCGCTCTCGGCCACCGATCTGCTCGGTTTCGGCGGCATCACCGACAAGCCGCACCGGCTGCGGTGGATGGCCGAACCGGGCACCGTGTCCGAGCAGCGGCTCACCGAGACGCACCCGGCGATGCTCTACGACCGCTGGACCTCGGCGCTGACCGAAGCAGCCGAGCACCGCCTGGCGCTGACCGGCCTGCCGCCGGAGTGCTGCGACCGCTTGAAGCTGACCCGCCGCCCGGACGGCCGCTACCAGCTGGTTCTCGCGCTGAGCGCGGAATCGCCGTACTTCGCCGCCGACGTTGACGACATCAGCCGGGCGCTCACCTCGATCGCCCGGTCCTACGGGCCAGGCGTGCGGCTGAGGCTGTATCGGTCGGACGTCGATTCGGTGGTCACCGACCCGCTCTACGCCGACACCTGGAACCGGCTGTACCCCAGTGCGAATGAACTCGGCGGCGGGACGTTCGTCGACCGACTGGCCGACCTGGTTCAGCGTGCCTCCGAAGCGGCACGTCCCGTGTCGTGAACCGCGGCGCCGCGGCGAGGACCGGTGTCCTGCCGCGGCGTTCGCTGACGCAGGAGGTCAGCACACCGCACGGGGTTCCGGTCAAGGCCCCGGCCAGCCCATCCCGGTGAGACAAACCCCTCGGGGTCGCGCTGGCGCGCGATCACGCCCGGATGGGCCAGCCGGCGTTCCCTTGCCCGCCCTACGGGCCCCGTCCGGCGCGCTGAGGCCAGGGCCCGTCAGCGCACCACCCGGACAGGAAGGCGGCCCGCAGCCGATGCACACGATCCGCGAACCGTACTCGTTCACCACCACCACGACACTGCGCGCCGGCCCGAAGCGGCCCTCCTCGCTGGTCATCCTCGACAGCAACGGTTTCCGGATCATCGACCACCCGATCGCCGGGGCACGCCACTCGATGCTGATGGTCGAGGAAGGCTGCGGCGACCTCGCGCGCAACAGGCCGAGGATCATGGCCACCCGGCTGCTGGGACTGCCGGAGGTCGTGCCGCCCGAACAGCGCGGCCGCGACCACGTCGAGGTGCCGCTGCTGCCCCCGGACGCCCCGGACTGCCCCGCTTACACGACGTGGACGATCGCCGGTGCGCCGCTGCTGGTCGACCAGTTCGACTCCGACAGGGCCCAGCTGACCTTCAAGCGCTCGCTGAACTCGCCCGACATCAAGACGCTCGAACTGCTGCCGGTGCAGTGGTGGCACCTGGTGCAGGTGCTGCTGTCTCTGGACTCCTGGATGCGGTATCTGAAGGGCGAGCTGGACAACGCCGCGCAGGCCGTGCGCCGGAGCGTGCAGACCGACAGCGAACTCTTCCGCGTCGTCGGCGCTTTCGTGGTGGAACGGGAGACCCGGCCGCGAGGCGGCGCGGGGAACTGACCCGGCACTGAGCGCGGCCCGCCCGGCGAAAGGCCGGGCGGGCCGTGTCCGCCGGGGCACCGACCGAAGTCGCCCTCCCGCGTGACCGGTTGGGTGCCAAATACCGCCGGCGGCGATGTTCCGGTCACCACGGGCCACCGAAGCGAGCCCTTCTCCCCGGAACGTGCACCAGATTAGCGGCACGCCGCGGTGCCCCTGGTCGCGCCCGCTTCCGCTCGGCGCAGCCCCGGTCGGGGCGGCACCACGCTGCCCGGCCGGCTGACGCCCGCCGAGGCACGCCTGGCCCGCACCGACGCGGGTGATCCGGCAGTGCCCGTCGCGCGCCGAACCCGGCCACCCGGATCACGCCGGTCGGGCGAGCGCGTGCCTGCGGACAGGCGCTGCGCCCCAGGCCGGGCGGTCGGCGGCGCCCCCGACCGGGGGAGCGCACCGACCGAAAGCGAGCGCGCATGACCACAACATCACCGGCGCCCCCGGCGCCGCCTCCCGAGCCGGACGTCTTCGAGACCGCGTGGACCGCGGGCCGGCAGATCCTCGCCACGGGTGCCGAGCACGACGAGTGGCTGGCCACCCGCCGCACCGGCATCGGCGCCTCCGACGTCTCCGGCGTGCTGAACGCCTCTCCGTGGACCTCCCCGCTACGGGTTTACCTGGACAAGCGCGGCCTCGTCGGCGAGCTGGAGCTCACCGACGAGATGGAGTGGGGGCACCGGCTCGAAGACGCCGTCGCCACGAAGTGGTCCGACGTCCACGGCATCCAGGTGCGCAAGACCGGCACCTGGCGCTCGAACGCGTGGCCGTGGCTGCTGGCCAATCCCGACCGGGTCGTGGCCAACGGTGAAGGGCTCGAGTGCAAGACCGCGGACAAGATGTTCGCCGACGAATGGGCCGAGCAGCCGCCACTGCACTACGTGATCCAGTGCGTCGCCTGCATGGCCGTCACCGGCGCACGCCGCTGGCACCTCGCGGCGCTGGTCGGCGGGAACAAGTACTTCGAGTTCGTCATCGACCGCGACGAAGACGACATCGCCGCGGTCGTCGAAAACACCCGGCAGTTCTGGGACCAGCACGTGCTCGCCGACGTGCCGCCGCGAGTACAGCGCGGAGGCGGGGAGCGCGAGGAGAAGTTGCTCGCCGTGCTCTACCCCACGCCGGACGGCACGCACATCCAGCTCACCGCGCAGCAGCAGCGGCTGGTCGCCCAGCACAAGGCCGCGATCACCGAACGCGGGAAGTGGGACCGCGTGGCCACCGACCTCTCCGCCCAGATCAAGCAGGAGCTCGGGTCCAAGAGCGCCGGCTACGTCGGCACCCGCGAGGTCATCACCTGGAACAAGACAAAAACCGGTCGGCGGTTGAACAACAAGTTGAAGGAGAACCTCTGATGGCAGGACGGATAGCCGCCCACGTCGCCCAGCGCACCGCGGACACAGCCGGCGAGCAGGACCACGAGCACGACGGCCACGCCACGGCGACGCTGCTGGACCAGATCGTGCAGTCGCGGGATCTGTTCGCGCAGGCGCTGCGCGGCTCGGACATCGATCCGGACCAGTTCGTGAGCAACGCGCTCAACCTGGTCCAGCAGGACCTGCTCGACCCGGACAAGAAGACCAAAATCATCGAGGCTCAGCCGGAGTCGGTGATCGGCGCGCTGCTCAACTGCGCGCAGTACGGGCTGCGGCCGGGCCCGTTCAAGGAGGCCTGGATCATCCCGAAGAGGAAGCGCGGCGGCATCGTGATGGCCGAGTTCCAGGCGCACTACCGCGGCCTGCAGCGCATGGCGCAGGCGCACCCGGAAGTCCTGCGGATTACCACGCGCGTGGTGTGCGAGCGGGACCGCTTCGCCGTCGAGGAGGGCACGATCAACCGGCTGACCTTCGAGCCGCTGATCGGCTCCGTGAAGGACCGCGGTAGCCGGGTCGCGTTCTTCTCGCTGGCCATGCTGGCCAACGCTGAGACGCCGTTCGTGTGGTGGCACGACAAGGACATGACGAACTTCCGCGACAAGTTCGTCAAGGCAGGGGAGCGGTCACCCTGGTTCGACGCATACGGCTACGACGCCATGGGCCGCAAGACCGTGCTGCTGCGGCTGCTCGACGAGATCCCCCGCCAGTCCCGGCTGGTCGACCTGATCGCCGTCGACGGGACCGTGCGCCGCGACCTCGACCCGGGCGCACCCGGCTACCAGGTAGGGGAGCGGCTGGAGGACCAGGAGGACGACGTCCCTCCTGAGCCCGAGCCGGTCGACCTGGACGCCGCCGCGAGCGGTGGCGCCAGCCAGGAGTCCTGACCGAGGTGGTGGGCCCGCCGGTCCGGTGGTCGCGGGCCCACCACCCTCCAGCGCCGGCCGGATTTGCTACGCCTGCGGACCGCCGTCGGCCAGCTCTGCGGCAAGGTCCTCGGCGGCGTGGCGGATGCCCTCGGGCAACGCGGTCAGCAACGCCGCCAGAGCCGTGGTGACCTCGGTGATCGTCGATCGTTCCGCGGCGGGGCGGTCCTCGAACAGGTCTGCGGGGTGGATCCGCAGCGCCAGCGCCGCCCGCAGCAGGGTGCGCAACTTGACGTTCCCGCCGGCCTCCAGCTCGTAGAGGCTGTTGCGGCTGATCCTCGCCTCGTCGGCGAGCGTGACGGGGCCGATCTCCGCGTCATTGCGCGCCTTGTTGAACCGGTCGCCAACAGCTTTCAGCAGCTGGTCGACCCGCCGGTCAAGATCGTCATCGCTGTCCGTCATCAACGGTTGAGCCTACGGGATGACACATTCGCCCATTTGCACTTCTGGCAGTACGTAACGTAGTCAGAAATGGACAGACGTGTACTTCCAGAAGTACATTCACAGGATGATCACCTCATCCTCGGCGGGCAGCGGGATGTGGTTGTCGTTGGCGATCGTGACCCGGCTCGCGGCGTATTTCGGCGATCACCAGCCGATGACCATCGATCGAACACCCGACACGGCTGTATCCGAAGCTGAGGTCAACCTCATGCAGGCGCACCTGCTGCACCGGGGCCGCGTCGTCGCCCTGATCAGTGACGAACAGCTGGCGATGGCCCTGGTCGCCTTGCTCGACAGCGTTCCCCGCGCCCTGCAGACGTTCGCCGAGACCTTCGTCGACCTGCTGCGCCAGCACACCGAAACCGACGACGCCGGTACCACCTGCCGCGAATGCGGCCAGCCTGCACCGTGTGCGACACGGCTTCTGCTGCAGGACAGAATCGGCGCGCTGAGCATCGCCGCTCAGCACCCGTGACACTGCAGTCCCCCGCGCTGATGGACTTCCACCTGCCGTTCCTTCGCGCAGGGTGAGAAGCACCGCGAGCCCCCGCCGCGGTGGATGGATGCCCCGGACCTACCAGTTCCTGGTCCGGGGCATTCGTCGTCTCTAGCCGAATTCGCTGCCTGACCCGTCGCGGTTCCGGCGGCCCGGGGCGGCGCGAACGATGACCCGACGCCGGCGTCCGGCCTGAATGCCCCGCTGGCCCGGCCCGCCGCGGGTGATCCGGCCGTGCCCGTATCCGCGGTTCCCTCCGAACCGGACCACACCGGGCGGGCGAGCGCGAGACCTTTCCCGCCGGACGCCGGCGTCGGTCCTGCGCGCGGATGCCCCGGGCCCGCCGGGGATCTTCCGCGCGCCGGTTTCGCATGGGCGCGCGCCCAGAGCAGGAAGGCATCGCCATGACAGCGGTTTCCCTCGCCCCCGAACCCATCCAGCCCGCCGCGCAGGCTCGTGCGGTGTTCACCTGCGACCAGACCGTCCTGGTTGACGCGCTCGCCACCGTCGAGCTGGCGCTGGACCCGCGACCGGCCGCACCGGAGCTGGGCGGTGTTCTGCTCGCCGCCGTCGACGGAGCCCTGTTGGTCGCCGCGGCAAGCTGGCACACCTCGATCGCCGTCCGCGTGCCCGACGCGGACGCCGACGGCGAGCTGCTGATCGACCACGCCGAGCTCAGCAACGTCCTCGCCGCGCTGGCGAAAGGCCGCTCGAAAGCCGAGATCAGCGCCATGTCCGTCACCGTCGTCGCCGACGACCCGCTGCAGCCTGTACTCGACCACGACGGCCTGCGCGTGCCGCTGATGGCCTACTCGCTGGAAGACTTCCAGCACGCTCGCGACGAACTGCCGCTGGTCGCCCAGCTCGACCACACCGGCTTCGCCGCCGCCGTCGCGCGCGTGACCAAAGCCGCGAGCACCGACGAGGTCCTGCCGGCCTTCTGCGGCATCAAGCTCGACGTCGGCGACGGCACTGTCACCGTCGCCGGCACTGACCGGTTTCGCCTGGCCGTGGCGCCGGTTCCCGCAATCACCATCCGGACTGCCAGCACCGACGGAGGCGGCGTGATCCCGGTCAAGCTGCTGGAAAAGCTCACCAAGCGGCTCACCGGTGACCGTCTGCGCATCGGCTGGGAACGCACTGACGACGCCACCTCGATCTCGTTGGCCTGCGGGCCAGTGACCGTCGTCACCCGCTCCACGACCGACTCGTTCGTCGACTACCGCGAACTGTTGCCCACCGCCGCCGTCGGCACGGTCGTGACGAACCGCGCCGAGCTCCGCGCGGTCGCAGCGCGCGCCGCGGCCATCGCCGCCGCGAAACGGCTCGGATATCAGCATCTCGAGCTGGTCGTTGGCCCGCTGTCCCTCACGGTGTTACCAGTGCTGGACGAGCGAGCCTCGGAGGTCGCCGCGCCCGGGCTGGACGCCGACGTCGACGGGCTCGGCGAGGAAGAGGACCTGGTGGTGCGGTTCAATGCCAAGTACTTCATCGAGGCCTTGGACACCTTCCCCGATGCGGATCAGATCACCCTGCACCTCGTCAGTTCCGTACGGCCCGCCGTCCTCGCCGACACCCCGGCCGCCATCCTCAACCCCGCCGCGTTCCGGCACCTGCTGATGCCGGTCCGGCGGCCCACGGGCTGACCGCTCGGGTGCCGGACCCCCCATCAGCCTCGGCCCGGCACCCGAGCTCCGCGCTGCGGACGTTTCCCGACACCTCTGTCCTACGGCGTCGACGCCCTCCGTCTTCCCCAGGCTGAGCCACCCGTGCCGCAGCTGTCGGCGCGACCGCGCCGCCGCGGTTCTCGCGGACCGGCCAGTCCAGCAGATCCGGGTGGACGGTCAAGCCCGCGCCGCTGCGCGGTCGGCTCCGCCGAACCTTGACCGTCCACACCGGACTTGCACGCCCCTTCCCGGTCCACGACAACCTCCGGACGGGAGCAACGATGAGCTACCTCACCATGATCGACGACGAAACGGCCGAGATCGACCGGCTCACCCGCCAGCGCGAGCACTACGACCCCACCGACGAGCAACAGGTGCTGGATCGGGACGCCGTTGACAGTCGGATCGCGGTGCTGACCGCGCGCCGGGACGCGCTGCGCGCCAGCATCCCCGCGCTGGAGGACCTGGACCGCGGCATCACCGCCGCCGTCGAGGAGCGTAAGGAATCGGCAGAAGACCTGCGCAACTACATCAGGGAGTCGTTGCGAAGCGACTGGCCTGCCTTCGTACTGCTCGCCGCGGTGATCACGGCTCAGGTGTACGGCGTGAACCTCTTTCCCACGAACTGGTGGGGAACTTTGGCGAGTTACCTTGCCGCTTTCGTCGGAGGGTGCTGCACCGCAGATGTGCTGTTCACCATCGTTTTCCTCGTCAAGTTCGTCAGTGTCGTCCGCGATCACCGAAGGCTGATCGCCGAACGCGACCGCACGATGACGGAGATCGACGCAGGTCGACCGGCGCAGGCCGTCAACTGGTGACGAGGTGAACGCGTCCGGCGGGTGCCCGTGCCCCGCCGGATTCGCCACCAGCCGGCGCCGAGCCGGGCACGGCGAAGTACGCAGGGGTCCGGTCTGCCCAAGCGTGTCACCGGCGAGCCGCACGAGCCTCCCCGGCCACCGGGCGTGGCAAGAGGCGAGAACAGCGAACCCGGGGGGAACGGTCAAGGCCGCGCCGCTGCGCGGTCGGCTCCGCCGAGCCCTGACCGTTCCCACCGGCCTCGCTCAGCGTGCTCCCGTCCACAGCACCGTCCGACCCGGGAGCCTCGATGTCCTATCGCCAGACCGTCGCCGAACAGACCGCCGAACTCGCGCGCCTCATCCAGCTGCGTGACCAGTGCGACGTCGCCGACTTCGACCAGTGGGTCGAATGGGGCAACTACCACTGGGAGATCAGCGATCTGACCGCCCGCCGGGACGCGCTGCTGACCAGCATCGACACGCTTGACGCTGCCGACCGAGCGATTACCGCGGCGGACGCGCGATGCACCGCGGCGTTCGCGCTGCTCACCGGCTTCGGTCGCCGCTCGCGGAGGCTCGCCCGCGTGGCCGTGCCCCTGCTGCTGGCCGTGCTCGCCGGTCACCTGCTGCTGCCCGACGCGTGGATGACCGCCGCGGTCTCGGTCGTGCTCGGGTTGTCGATCGGTGTCGGTGTTTGCCGCGTCCGCCGTCACGAGCAGCTCAGCGACGCCGCCTACGAGGCCGAAGGCGACTACGGCGACGCGCTGACCGAGCGCGAGCAGATGCTCGCCGACATCCAAGACGGCCGCCCCGCGAGCACACCAGGCCGCTGACCCGGCCGCTGCGGCGGCCGGGGAACCCGGTCCGGGCCCCGCCACGGTGATCGCCGCCGACGCTGCGCCCGATGCCCCATCGCCCCGCACCGGCCGGGTGATCCGGCAGCACCCCACGACCGGCAGCACCCGCAGGTCCGGAACACCCCGGCCGGGTGAGCGCGGCGCCCTGGCCTCCGCTGGCCGGCGGCGACCGAGCCGGCGGCGCCCCGGACCAGGGGCCTCCGCCCGCCGGACTTGTCCGGCCGCCAGCAGATCGGAGCCCGGCCATGGCCGTCATCCGCGCCAACCTCACCGTCCTGGACTTGCCGCCCACCACCTCGGAGCCCGGCTGGGCTCCTCGCGGACACCTGCGCGCCAGCTTCCGCGACCTCACGACCGTCCTGCACGCCCCGGACTTCGGGATCGACGCCACCGAGGACTCCACGATGTGGCTGCTCGACACCCCGGCCGGGCGCGCCCAGCTGTTCCACCAGCTCGACGGCACCTACCTGCTGCGCGCGCCCGCCACGCGCATCACCTGGACGATCCAAGCGCCCTCTCCCGACGTGCTGCCCTGGATCTTCGAACTGGCAGACTGCAGCACCGCCGGATTTCCGAACAGCGGGCAGGCACTACGCGTCGGCCCCGACCGCATCACCCTGATCCGCGCCTACCAACGGTTCCTCGAGCTGCGTGCGACTGACCTGCAGCAGCGGCTCGAGCTCGCGCGGCCGCCGCACCCGGCCTCGGGGAGCCGCTGGCAGCAGCTGACCTCGTACCACCAGGACCTCAGCCGGGCACTTCACCTCGCCGCCACCCCGGCCGACGTCATCGCGACCCTGCAACAGGCCGCGAACCGGTTCCCCGCCACAGCCGGACCCGACTTCGACCACGAACTGCACGACGAGTTCGTCGCGACGGTCCGCGCTCTCGCCACCGCCTCGGTCCCCGCCCAGTCGCCGCTGCCCGCCGGAGGCCCGCGATGACCGAGCTGCCGCTGGACCTCGGGCTCCCCGACGCGAGCGCGGCCGGCCGACCTGTTCACCTGGTCAGCTGGGGGCTCGGCGTCGAGTCCACCGCCTACCTGGTCGAGGTCTTGACCTCACCGCAGCGCTACGGGCTCGACCTGGCCGACATGATCGTGATCCACGCCGTGGTCGGCAGCGAGTGGCGCTCCACCCTCGCCGACGCCGAGCGGTTCGTCCTACCGATGCTTGCCGAGCGCGGGATCCGGACCGTCCAGGTGGCGCGCGGAGGCCCGTTCGAGGCGGACGGGATTGTCGTGCTCGACGACACCCGCACGCCGACTCGGCTGCATCGCCGCGGCCCCTGGACGCTGGAGGACGAGTCCATCCAGTCCGGCACCGTTCCTCAGCTGTCGCATCGTCGATGCTCGCTACGGTTCAAGGGTTGGGTGCTCGATCAGTGGATCACCCAGAACCTGCGCGGGCGCCCGTTCGAGCACGTGATCGGCTACTCGGCGGAGGAGACCAAGCGCGCCCAGCGTGACCTGGTCTACGCCACCACCACCCGCACGCCGGCGCACCCGCTGATCGACTGGGGCTGGACCCGCGCCGCGTGCTCGGCCCGGCTGCTGGCCGAGTTCGGTGTGATCTGGCACAAGTCGGCGTGCACGTTCTGTTGCTTCTCCGGCGGCCGGTCACTTCCGGCGACGCTGAAGCGGATGCGGGACAACCCCGAGGAGGCCGCGATCGCCCTCCTGCTGGAGGCCCCGGCGGTGATGTTCAACCCGAACAGCAAGCTCTATGGCACCCACAGCCTGCTCGAGCGGCTGATCGAGGACGGCAACACCTGCGCCGTCGAGCTGTTCCGCCACCGGCTGGAAAACCGGCCCTGGTCGGTCTACGACGTCCGGCGCATCTACTTCGCGGCCAAGGACGACTCGGCCCGTAAGGGCACGGCCTGGCGGTCGGTGAAGCCGCTGTTCACCGGCACCGCACCCGAGGCGCGCGCCTGGCTGGCCGCTGCCGCGCACGACCACCCGGTCGACGAGGACGGGCGGGTGTGGCTGCGCCCGCACAACGCAGCTGCCGGCTACCCGAAGGCGGAACGGTTCCTGCTGGCCACAGCGGCGGGCACGCAGGAGAAGGAGCGGGAGAACTTCTCCCGGCAGTGGCAGCGGATCACCGGCGAGGAGCCCGGCTTGTTCGAGGTCGAGTAGCTGACGACCAGCCGCTGAGCGCGCCACCAGTTCGCCGTCCTCGGTGCGTCCGGCCGGCGCGGCGGCGGAGGTGACGCCGCGGTGTCCGCGGTGTCCGGGGCGCCCGACGGTGGTCGCCGCGACCCCTGCGGCCGAGGAAGCCGGCAGCCCGGCCCGGCCGGGTGATCCGGACTCGCTCCGGACCTCCGCTGCTTGGCCCGGACCACACCGGCCGGGCGAGCGCGGCTTCCTCGGCCTTCGCCGGTCGCGGCGACCCGGCGGGTGGACGCCCCGGACCCGGGGCGTCCACCCGCCGGACATCGTCCGGCGCCAGCAGATCGGAATCCGGACATGGCCGTCCTCCGCGCCACCCTCACCGACCTGGCCCCACCACCCCTCATGTCGATGGGCGGCTGGCCCCCGCGTGCGCTCGCTGCCACCGAGTGGGCATCGCGGCAGGTCGCGTGATGGTCACCGTAAAGTTCACCCGTTTCGCCGGTGACGCGAACGCCCACGCGCTCGAGGTCGCCGAGCGCGTCGACGAGAAGTGGCACTCCTGGCACGGACACGGCGATCTCGAAGTTCCGGTCTCCGTGGTGGCAGTGCTGTCGCTCATCAACCCGCGGCTGAAGGACCGGGACAAGGTGGCGCTCAACCTGATCCGTTTATCGCCGGAGGAGTTCAGCGACACGGTTCGGCTGCTGTGGCGACGGTTCGTCCTGGCCCGCCCGGACCTGGTGAACCGGGCGTGGCCGTTGATCGAGCCGTGGCTGGGACAGCAGGAGATGACGCCCGAAACCACACGCGATGCGCACGCAGTCGCGGTGGAGGCCCTGCGCTGCGACCTGTTCGCGCTCACCGATGACCCCAAGTGGGAAGTCGATCTTCTCGGCACCGTGCTGACGTCGGTCCGCACGATGTCCGCGCAGCAGGCCCGTGGCCAGTACTACACGCCACCCGACGTCACCGACGTGATGGCACGGATGGCGCTCGACGTGCCGACACCCGGCTCGTCGATCAACGATCCGGCCTGCGGGACCGGCGGGATGTTCCGCGCGGCCGCGGCGTGGATGATCGGTGCCGGAATCGACCCGGGGACCGTACGGTGGGAAGGCAACGATGTCGACCATGTCGCGGTCGCGTGCTGCGCGATCAACGCTGTGCTGTGGGGGCTCGGCACGAACGTCTTGCTCGGCGTCGGCGACACACTGGCCGCCGACTGGCGGAAGCGCGCGATCGCCGAACGCGACGAACCGATCATCCTGATGCGCCGACTCACCGCGATGCGGTCGTTCCTCGATCTCGAGAATGCCACCGCCGCCGTCAGCGGCGCGGAAACATCTGACTCCTCGCCAACTGAAGGCTGACCCCCTCGTCGCGCCACCGGGCGGATCGGCGGCGCGCGCACTCGGCGGGCACCACCGCCGGCAGGGGGCAAGCCGCGAACCGCGTGCGGCTTGCCCCCTGCTCCCGGCGCCGGTGCCCGCCGAGTGCGCCCCGCCGACCCGGGCGGGGGACACAACGCGAAGGGAAGGTGAGCCGACGATGAGCACGTCAACCATCAAGGTCCACGCCTGGGAGCTGCACAAAACCGGCGACGGCAGCGACAAGTACTACCGGATCCTGCTGCTGAACCACGTGCTGCTGGTCAACTACGGCCGACGCAACACCCGTGGCCAGTTCTATGCCCACGTCAAATCCACCGCCGACGCCGCCCAACAGGTGGCTCGCGATCTGACCAACGAGAAGAACGACAAGGGCTACTCGCTGACCCGCGACATGACCGATTTCGAGGTTCCCACCGAACTGGCGCGCAACCTTACCGACCTGTCCCAGGGCAAGCACGTCGGCAATGTTGCTCCGGCATTCTGCAACCACCTCGTCGAAATCTTCAAGCAGACCGCAGACCAGCAGGCAACGGTTACGGGGGAGGCGTCGCGGTGAGCACCCTGGGCGACGAGATGCTCGACAAGATCGGACGTGCCCCTGCGAGTGCCGAGCCCGAACCCGCCTGGGAAGACGACGACGGTTCGGTCGTCGGCCCTTCCTCCGCTGTTCCGTCCACAGTGGACATGGTGGCCAGTCTCGCCCCACAAGGCACCCAGATCCGCCCCAACGGCGTCGCCTACCACCCGCGGTCGGTGGCAGGAGTGTTCGAGGACGTCGCTCTGCTGCGCTCGGCGCGCGAGCACCAGGAGCACGTCCTGTTCTACGGCCCGCCCGGTACCGGCAAGACCGCCCTGTGCGAGGCCGCCTTCGCCCAGGACGCCACCGACGGCCACGACGGGATGGAAACCATCGTCGGCACGGTCGACACCACGGCGATGGACTTCGTCGGCACCTTCCTCGAAGACCCAGTCACGAAAACGTGGAACTGGCAACCCGGTCCGCTGCACCTGTCGGTCCTGAACGACGTGCCGCTGCTCGTCGACGAGATCGCGCTGATCGACCCGCGCGTGCTCAGCGTCCTGTACCCGCTGATGGACGGCCGCGACGTGCTGCGCTTCCCGATGAATCCGCAGCTGGAGCCGTTGAAGGTAGGTCCGGGCTGGTTCGTCATCGCCGCGTTCAACCCCGACGTCCCCGGCGCCCGCATGTCGGAAGCGCTGCGGGACCGGTTCGAGCACCACATCGAGGTCGGCACCGACTGGGAACTGGCCGAGAACCTCGGCGTGGCCAAGGACATCGTCGCCGTCGCGCAGAACCTCGACAAGAGGCGCCGCAACGGCGATCTCACCTGGTCGCCGCAGCTGCGCAGCCTGCTCGCCTTCGCCCGGCACGAACAGCGCCGCGGCCGCGAATACGCGCTGGCGAACCTGCTGGGCAAGACCCCGCCCGAGGACCGCGACGAGATCCACGGCGTCCTGACCAAAACCCTCGGCGAAGAGATCGACCGGCTGCAGCTGGGAAAGCAGGTCGAGTCGTGAACAACGTCGACACCGCGGCGACCCCTGAGCAGGCCCGCCTCGTCGTCCGCCTCAACCGTGGGATCAACCTGCTCGCCGGCCGCGGCGACCTCATCGCGACCGTGCGCTGGAATCCGGACCCCGGCGACCCGCCCGCGTGGTTCACCCCGGCCGACGGCGAGGTCACCCTCAACGGCCCCATCGCCCTCGCCGGCGCCACCCCGGCGGAGATCAACCCGCTGACCCGGGAGGGACGACTGCGGCACCCGGTGATCGTCGGGCTGCTGTGCCACGAGGCCGGGCATGCCGCCCACAGCCAGTGGGACAGCCACTTCGCCGAGGACGTCGACGTCGTCGTCGCCCGCGCTGCCGTCCTGCTGGAGGAAATCCGCATCGAGCACCGCCAGCTGCAGCGCCGGCCCGGCGACCGGCTCTACCTGCGCGCTGCCAGCCGGCGCATCATCCTGCCCGGCGCGAGCTCCCCCTCGGCGGCCGCGACCCGCTGGCGCGCCGCCCAGGCGGCCCTGCTCACCGCCGGCCGGGCCGACGCCGGTGTGCTGACCTCCCGCGACGTGCGCAAGGTCGTCTCCGTGTGCCGCACAACGTTCGGGCGCACGGACTTCGACCGGCTACGCCGGGTGTGGCGCAAGGTGCTGACGGTGCCCGACGGTGACGTCGGTGCGCTGATGAGCCTGGCCGCCCGCTGGGTCGAGATCGTCGGCATCGAAAACCCGGCCGATGCGCCTGCGCCGCCGTGCGGCCACGGGGTGCTGCCCGACCCTGCGGCCCAGCCCAGCCCGAAGGCACCGGACAGCAGCCACGAGCAGGACCAGCCGTCCGCACCCGAGGACGCCGACGGAGCCGGCGATGAGCTCCAGGACGCACTCGCCGAGGTCTTTCAGGGCGCGATGGTGATCGTGGCCGCCTCCGGTGAGCAGGAAGCCGCAGCCGAACTGCGGCACGGGCAGCAGGGCGAGAACTCTGGCGACGACGGCCGCGAGCACGGGCGGGCGCGCGAGGCCGCGGACCAGAATGCCGCCGAACGGGAAGCTGAGAAGGTCTTCCACGGCAACCGGCGCACCGGCGCCGGCGACCCGCGCAGCAAGACGCGGCCGCCGACCGCGGCCGAACGCACTCTGGCCCGACGAACCGCAAAGGCGTTGCGGCGCGCGAAATTCCGCGAACGCGGCAAGATCGTCGTGGATTCCGCGGTACCGCCCGGCCGACTGCAGGCAAGAGAAGCCATGCTCGGCGCAGCCCAGCGCAGCATGGGCATGCCGGTCACGGCCAAGCCGTACCGGCGTGTCATCCGCAAGGACACCCCGGAGCCACCGCTGACAGTCGGCATCGCCGTCGACATCTCCAGGTCGATGGCCTGGGCGACGCCGATCCTGGCCAGCGTGGCGTGGATCGTGGCGCACGCGGCTGGCGACGTCGACGGCAGTTCGGCGACCGTCGCCTTCGGCGAGCGCGTCACCGCCATCACCCAACCCGGGGTTCCCCCGGCCGTGGTGCAGGAGTTCGACGCGCGCGACGGCTACCACGAGTTCGTCCCGGCCATGCGTGCGCTCGACGGCGCGCTGCGGCTCACGGCCGGCCAGGGCGCCCGGCTGGTGTTCGTCGTCAGCGACGGGCGCTACGGCTCCCACATCGAGCGGCAGGCCGCCGAAATCGTCGACCGGTTCACCCGCCACGGCGTCCGCGTCCTGTGGCTGGATCTGGCATCCGAACACGCCACCACGATCGTCCCAACTGGCGCGATTCCGATCCGGATCGCCGACATCGACGAGGTTCCGCGGCAGGTCGAGCACGCGCTCGTCGACGCCTTGCGCCGGGCCTGACCTCGCGACAGGGCAGCGGGGCGCGCTCCCACGGTGAAGCCCGGCTGCTGACCGACAACCAGCGCAGCAGCCGGGCCCGGGCAGCCAGCAAGGGCGCAAGGCGCCGCTGACGCGGAAACCCTTGCCCCGCCCCGAGCCCGGCTGCTGGGCGTTCGCCCGTCACCGCCTATCACCGATCGGAGCGCGCCCATGCCCGACCTCGTCAACGGCTTCGCCGGCGACCACCTGTTCCTCAGCAACTTCTACGAGCACCCGCTGACCTGGGATGGCGACGTCTACCCGAGTGGCGAGGCCGCCTATAACGCCGGCAAGACCCTCGACCCGCAGCGGCGCGCCTGGATCGCCGCGGCACCATCCCCCCGGGAGGCGAAGCGCCGCGGCCGCCGGGTGCCGCTGCGCCGGGGCTGGGACGATTTGCACCGCTACGTCGTCATGCAGCAGGTGCTCGAGGCGAAGTTCGGCGACCCCGTGCTGGCTGAGCGGCTGCTGGCCACCGGCACCGCCTGCCTGATCGAGCGCAACACGTGGCACGACCAGACTTGGGGTTGCTGCTCCTGCCCGCGGCACCAGCCTGCGCCCGGGAAGAACCTGCTGGGCCGGTACCTGATGCGCCGCCGTGCTCAGCTCGACCCGCGTCTGGCCGGCCGGTGGACCCGGGTCGCCTGCACTGGGTTCTCTCCGCTTAGTTGACGTGTCTCTTTTCTAGACCCGGATTCCTGTCCTAGGTCTTCTAACTCTTCGCGCCCTTCTGCGTCTCGTTTAGGAGAGGCGATACCTCATGTTTTTGGAGTTCTTTGATGCGCGTGGCTGGGAGGAGTGGGACCTTGCCTTCCGACCAGCGCTGCCGGACGGGATGCCGGTGCTCATCGACGATGACCTGCTGTTCGAGGACGGTCCCGGGCAGCCGCGTCCGACGGTCGTGGTGAACCAGTGGCTTCGGGAGCTGCCGAGCAGCGGCGGGCCGTCACCGCGGACGTGGGCGGTTTATGCGCGCATTGTCCGCGACTGGATGGTGTTTCTTGCCGAGCGCGGCATTCGCCTTTTCGATTCGCGCGAGCGACTTCGTTCGGGGCTGAGCGGATACGCGGCGTACCGCGCGGTCGGCCCGCTGACGGCCCGGTTCGAGGCGTCGACCTGGAACCAGCACGTGACGGTGCTGGCGAGCTTCTACCGCTGGGCCGAAGCGGAGGGTCACGCCGAGTCGCAGCCGTTCACGTACCGCACTGCTGTGACGTACTTCACGGACCAGGTGAAGGTTCAACAGGTCAATCAGGCGGTCCGGCGGACGCCGAAGGCGCACGTCACGATCAAGTACCTGGAGCGGGAGTTCGCCGACCTGTTCGTCAACGGGCTGCGGGGGCTGACGCCGGACGGGGCGGAGGACCCGACGTTCCGCGGGTGGGAGCTGGCGCGCAACGGCGCGGTCGGCGAGCTGGCGCTGGCGACCGGGCTGCGGATGCAGGAGTTCTCGAACCTGCTGGTTCACGAGATCCCGGCGCTGCCGCCGCAGCGGACGGAGCTGCCGATCCCGTTCCCGGTGCCGGAGGGCGTGACCAAGGGCCGCAAGTTCCGGACGACGTGGATCTCCTACGACGCGCTGGCCGCGGTGCATCGCTACATCGAGCTGGACCGGGCGATGGCGGTCGAGGGGTCGTCGTGGCGGCCGGCCGAGAAGCGGGGCGGGGCGCTGGTCGTGTCGGAGGCGGACGCGCGCGGCGGCCGGATCGACGGCGACAAGGTCGCATGGCCGTCGATCCGGCCCGCCGAGCGACGTCGGCTCGTCTCCGCTGGAGGCGGGTCGTTGCTGCTGGCGGTCCGGTCCGACGGTGGCCCGTTCACGGCGTGGAACACGGTGTTCGAGCGGACCTCGGCGCGGATCAAGAAGAGGTTCGAGCCGCGGTTCCCGCACGTCTGGCCCCATCGCCTGCGGCACACGTTCGCGATCCAGACGATCGAGCGCCTGGTCAGCGGCTACTACGTCGAGGTCGCGAAGACCGAGCTGGCGACCAGGGCCGATGACGCGCTGGCGCTGTATCTGACCAAGGCGGACCCGCTGATGGTCCTGCGGGACCTGCTGGGTCATTCGAGCGTGATGACCACCGAGGCGTACCTGCGTCGGCTGGACATGACGCGGGTCTACCGCGACGCCTACGAGCGGGCCACGGCCGAGGTCGGACAAGCCGCTGCTGCGGCGGCGGACCGGGAGGCGGCCGACGAATTTACCGATGACGAGGAGGAGTTGTAATGCCCGCCGAACTGGTGGAAGCCCCATTGGGCATCGCGTGCGTGTTCAGCAACGGCATGCACCGCAGCGTCGAGGTCGGCGAGACCCCGAACCCGGTCCTGGCCCGCGAGCTGCTGCTCGGCCTGGTCGGGCTGGTGCACCCGCACGGCAAGATCGACGCCGCGCAGACGGTGCAGGTGTACGTGTACAACCTGCGCAAGCTGGTGGACCACCTCCACGAGAAGGGGTTCACCGGGTCCGCGGCCGAGCTGACCCGCCCGCAGCTGGCCGGGTACTGGCTGGGCTGCGGCCACAACATCGAGCAGACGACCCGGCGGATGCTGGCCTCGCTGCACGCGCAAACCCCGGTGCTGGCCCCGGCGACGCTGGGCATGGTCCAGGGCCGGTCGTTCAACCCGCGCCGCAAGCGTGACCGGGGCTCGCTGCAGCCCTACTCCGCAGGCGAGTGGGAGCGGCTGGAGCAGGCGTGCCGCCGGACGGTGAACGCCTCGTTCGCCGAGCACCGGCGGGCATTGGAGGCGGCCGAGGCCGGGCAGCGTCCCGAGGGTGGCCGGCGGACGTGGACGCCGGAGAACGTGCGGTGGCTGCTGCGCGAGTACGGCCCGCTGACCAACGCCCAGGCGGCCGAGTTCATGGGCGTGTCACCGTTCACGATCCAGTGGAAGTGGGGCAGCGTCACCGAAGCGCGGGAGGAACTGTTCCCGTCGACACGGGTCGTGCTGGCCTACCAGCTGCTGTTCGGGGTCTACAGCGGCGTCGTCCCGGACGGGATCGCCGAGCTCGGCGTCGGCGATGTCGACTGGGCCGGGGAGAATACGGTCCTGCTCGACTACGTCAAGGGCCGCACGTCGAAGGAGAGCCTGAACCTTCCGAAGAAGGCGATCCGGCTGCTGAGCCGGTGGCTGGAGCACTCGCAGTTGATGCGCAGCCACGCTCCGGCGGAGCTGCGCGAGGACCTGTGGGTGCGGCATGCGCCGATCTCGACCGGCTCGTGGCACGGCGGGGCCGTGCACCAGGATGTCGGCAACAAGTGGATCCGGGAGATCGAGCTCCTCGGCGATGACGGCGCGCCGCTGCAGCTGCACCGGCACCGCATCCGCACCTCGTTCGAGTCGCTGCGGGACCGGCAGTCCTGGCACGGCAGCGCCCGGGCGACGATCGACCCGAACCACAGCCCGAAGGTCGAGGGCGACAACTACCTGACGGTCACGACCCCGGGCCAGCAGGACTCCGTCGACGGGATCATCGAGTCCGCCCAGGGCGATTTGGTGCGCAAGGCGCAGCCGCCGATGCTGCTGACCGACGAGCAGACCGCAGACCTGGCCGCCGGCTTCCCCAAGGTGGTCGAGAAGCTGCGCCTGGATGAGAGCGCGCTGGCGGAGCTGCTGCGCGGTGAGCGGGACGTGTTCCTGGCTTCCTGCGCCGATCAGCTCGCGAGCCCGTTCGGTCCGGCGGGCAAGCCGTGCCCGGCGCGGCCGTGGGTGTGCCTGTTGTGCCCGCTGGCGATGTTCGCGCCGCGGCATGCGGCGAACCTGCTGCGGATGAAGGCGTTCTTCGGCCGCCAGTGGCTGCAGATGCCCGCTGAGCACTTCATGGCCGTGTTCGGCCCGTACGCCTCGCGGGTCGACGAGGTGATCGCCGCCCTCGATCGCCACGACCCCGCGCTGATCGCCGCCGCGTCGACCGAGGTGGCCGATGACGACGCCGAACTCCCGCTGCGCCTTGAGGAGGCAACCCGATGACGACCCCGTTCCACGACCGCACCGAGGTGCGGGACTCGCCGTTCACGGGGCTCGATCTGTGCGCTGCCGCCGGATTCGAGTTGCCTGCAGGCATCCGCCGGCCGGTGTTCGACGATGATGTCTGGTCGTTCACCGACGTGATCGGGATGGCCCGCTACATCTCGCCGAACGCGCGGGTGCTGGACTTCAGCGCGATCACCGATCCGCGGTGGCGGCGGCTGGCCAAGGAGTACATCGCCGCGTTGCTGCTGCCGGGGCACGAGGCGGTGGCGGTGTTGCCGCAGGCACGCCGCTTCCCGTTGTCCGTGCTGACCTGTCGCGCGCGGCTGGTCGGCTTGACGCGGTTTCTGAGCTGGCTCGCCGCGCGTGGGATCAGCCGCTTGCACGAGGTCACCCAGCATGAGTGCGACGCGTACCTGCTGCACGCTCAGTACCCATCCGGCGGCCATGACGGCGCGGCGGCCGCGGCGAAGACGGGGATGCTTGCGGCGCAGACCATGCTTGAGCTGGGGATGTACTCGGAGCTGTTCACCGACGACCGCTACCAGCCCGGATTCCGTGCGTTCAAGGGCCGTGCCGCCAACAAGATCGCCGGGTACGCCCCGAGCAGGCAGAACTCCACCCCGCCGGTGCCGCAGGACGTCCTGCGGCCGCTGCTCGCGGCGGCCCTCTACGTCGCGAACACGATCGGTCCACTGGTGGCCGGGCTGGAGGCGCAGCGCCGGGAGCGGCAGGCCGAGATCGAGCGGATAACGACCGCGCACCGGGTTGACCGACGCCGGATGAAGGCCGTCCTGCGGCGGCACGCCGCTGAAGGCCGGCCGCTGCAGCGGGTTGGAGACAACGAGGTCAAGCGGCGTCTGCAGGAAGGCTGGTCATCCGAGGACCCGCTGCTGACGGTTTCGTTTTCCGCGCTGGCACAGGAGATCGGCTTCGTGCAGATCGCCGGTGGCTGGTGGGACGAGCTGCGTGCGGAGCTGAAAGCCACCGCCGCCATGGTCGGCGTGTCCTGGCCGTGGGGCCGCAGTGCAGCCGAGATCGCCCGCGCCGACGACGGTGGGCTCGTGGCGTGGACCGAGCCGCTGAGCGGCAGGGGCGTGATCGGGCTGGCGAACGTGGCGAGCACGGCCGCGCTCCTGGTGATCGCGATCGTGTCCGGGATGCGCTTCAGCGAACTGGCCGAGCTGAACGTCGGCTGCCGCAGCCGCGAGGAGGTGCGTCCGGGGCTGGTGCGTCACCGGCTGGCCAGCAAGGTCGTGAAGGGCAAGCCCGTCGGCGGGCTGCCGGACGAATGGGTCGTGGTGGCCGAAGCCCACGACGCCGCTGGGATCGCCGAGCTGCTGGCCCCCGACACCGCGTTGGGCGCACCGTTGTTCGGCCGGTTCGCGTTCGCCAGTCGCTACGAGTCGTTCAAGGCGTGGGTGAACGGCCCCGCCGGGCAGCGGCTGGGACTGGAGCCGATTCCCGATGGTGTCGTGACGATGCGGATGCTGCGCCGGACCCTGGCGATCGAGCTGGCCTACCGGCCGGGTGGGCTGCTCGCGGCGAAGATCGCGCTCAAGCACGTGTCCGTCGCGACGACCGAGGGCTACGCCGCCCGCCCGGGTGGCGCGCAGGCGAAGCTGCTGGCCGAGGTCAGCGAGCAGGAGCAGGACCGCAACCTCGAGCTGCTGCTGGAGGAGTGGCGCAACTACCAGGACGGGGTCATGCCGGCCGGGCCGGGCGCCCGCGAGCTGGTGGAGTTCTTCGACGGCGTCGACGGGCAGCTGGCCGAGTACGCGAAGTCCGCGCCGAAGACCGCGGCGACGGATCAGGAACTGCGGAACCTGCTGACGCGGCGGGCGAAGGTACTGCACCTGGGCACCGGGAACTACTGCTGGTTCTCCGATCCGTCGCGGGCGCTGTGCCTGAAGCTGGCCGGGACCCCGACCGCGGACAAGCCGCTGATCGGGATGTGCGACTCGGCGCGCTGCCCGCAGGCCACCCACCACCCGCGGCACCGTCCGGTGTGGGCGGACGCGGTGGAGAAGAACACCGTCTTCCTCGGCAACTTGGGCGCCAGCCGCAAGACCGAGCGGCGCCGCCTGGAGGTCGAGGTGGCCCGCGCGGCGCGGGTCGTCGCCGAGATCGACGCCGCCACCACGACCACCGACGACGAGGAGGGGGCGGCCTGATGCGGATCACCGACGAGCAGCGACGCCAGATCGAGGACCGGATCCGGGCGGCGATGGACCGCCTGCTGCGTGGCGAGCTCCCGCCGGGCGGCAAGTGCGACGTGAAGACCCTCTCGGCCGAGTCCGGGGTGACCCGTGCGGCGCTCTACACCACCTACCTGCACCTGAAGGAGGAGTTCGAGCGTCGCCGCGACGAACTGCGCGAGGCCGGGGTCATCGCCGACCCGCGCGAGGGTCAGATCGCGCGGCTCAAGGAGCAGGTCACCGGGCTGAAGGAGCGGCTGGCCGCGCGTGATGCCGAGGTCGAGGAGCTGAAGAACTTCCGCACGTCGGCGGTGTCGCGGCTGGCGGTCCAGCACGAGGAGATCACGCGGCTGCGCGAAGTGGTGGCGCGGCATGGCGCGGTGCGCAGCCTGTCCACGGGGCGCGGAGACGCAGCCACGGCAGCGGACGACGTTCCCGGGCCTGTGCGGTGACGACCCGGCGGCCGCGATCCCCGGGAAGCAGGAGCAGGATCGCGGTCGCCGGGTCGTCGGGCGACCTGAATCCGCTTGTACGGCAACCGAAATTGAGGCGGCCCCGGACGCGGTGCGGCTAACACCGGCCGGGGCCTTGATCGCAGAGGAGCTGCGACCCATGACGAACACTAGCGATGACGCACGCCCGCACACCGAGCGCACGGTGATCCGCACGCGGAGCCCGCACGACCCGGCCCGGCACGTCTCGGCCGGTGAGCTGCTGGCGTGGTGGGAGGCCGCGCAACGCCGCACCGTCGACGCCGCCTGCACGGGGCGGGCTGTCGACGTCGAGGACTACTGGACCGAGCTGGCGGTGGGAACCCGGCTCGCGGCCGAGGTCACCGCCGGCCGCTGGGTCGTGGTGGCCCGGCTGCTGCGGGCCGGTGCCGTCGGCGACTGGTCGGAGATCGGCGCTGCGCTGGACATGAGCGACCATGAGGCCATCGCCGGGTTCCTCGGCTGGGTGGCCGGGCAGGGTCGCCTCTACCAGGACACCGGCATCGGGTTGACGCGCGCCGATGCCGACGATCTGGAGCGGCTGGCGGTCACGGTGGACGGTGGCGGCCGGTGAGCGCCCCGGTGCACGAGGATCTGGTGGGCCAGATCCGCGAGCTGTTCGACCAGGCGCGGGCGGCGGGCCAGCCGCTGCCCGGGCGGCCGACGCTGGCGAAGCTGACCGGCGCCACCGAGCACCGGGTGCGGCTCGCGGTGGCGGAACTGACCGCCGACGAGGAGGCGACCGGTGACCAGCCCGCCAGCCGTGGCACCGAGAACCGCCAGGACGGCGCCAGCCCGGTCACCAGCACCGCCAGCGTCTCGGGCACCGAGCGCGGACACGATCACCAGCCACCCGCCGATCCGGCTCTCGCCGCCCACTTCGCCGTGGTTCCGGACGGCTCCCGGGCGACGGCCGAAACGCTGGCGGCCGAGGCTGGCGACGCCACCACCAGACCGGTCTCCGTTGCCGCCAGCGCGGCCGTGTCCGGCGCTGCGGCGGCTGCACTGCCGGGGACCACGGCGGGCGCGAAGGTGGTGTCCTGGGCGGGCTTCGTGTTCGGGTCGGTGATGTCGGTGGCCGCGAACGTGCTGCACACGTGGCTGCCCGCGGAGCGGATGCCGCCGGGCTGGGCGCCGGGGATCGCGGCGCAGATCGGGTCGGCGGTGTGGCCGATCGGACTGCTGCTGTCGGTCGAGGTCCTGTCCCGGGTGCGCTGGCCTGCGGGATTCGGGTGGCGGGTGGCCCGGTTCGGCGGGACCGGCACGGTCGCGCTCGGCTCGGCGGTGATCAGCTACGGGCACGTGCACGACCTGCTGCTCGCCTGGGGCTACACCACGGTCGCCGCGTACGTCGGACCGCTCGTGCTGGACGGGTTGATGGTGATCTCCGGGTTCGCGCTGCTGGCGATGAGCGGCAGCGCCAGCGTCGCCAGCGTCGCCAGCGCTGGTGACAGCTCGATCAGGGATGGTCGTGACCGGTGACGAGGTGGTGGGGCCGGACACGGCCCCACCACCGGCATCGTCGTCGTTCGGACGGCGGTTCGCGGGGCGTGGACCGGGCAAAGTAGCAGGCCAGGCCACCGCGGACCAGGCAACCGCTGCGCGGCCGGCGCACGCGCCGGGCCTGGACCGCGACGGCCTTGGGCCTGCGGCTCACTCCGGGTCCACGTCCGCGCTGACCAGGAGCTTCCGCATGTCCGACACCGGCCCCGCCCCTGCCCGCGACCACAAGACCACCGACGACGTCTCCAGGGACAGCCCTGGCGAGGAGACCGCCAGCCCGGGGAACGAGCTGGCGACCAGCACCACCAGCGCCGGCCAGGCCACCGCGCTGGACGGCGAGTTGCTCACCGAGGAGGAGTACCAGCGCAGCCGAGCTCGCCGGGTGGTGGCGGTGGCGGTCGCCAGGCTGCCGCCGCAGTGGCAGAGCGCCGCCACCGTCCGCCACGCCAGCCTTCGCCTGGTGGGCACGGTCGCCAGGGCACCGATCCGCTACCCGCCCGCCGTCGCCCGCGGGGTGGCGGTGTCCGCGCGGGCATGGTGGGCGTGGCTGCGGGTAGAGGACTTCTACGCCGCGGCCAAGGACGCGGACAAGCTGGCCGACCGGTTCGCCGAGATCCACTCCCACCGGGTTCGCCGCCGCTGGTGGACCCTCGGCATCCTCACCGTCGGCGCCGGCGGGCTGATCACCCTGGAGCTGATCTACGGGCCGCTGGCGTGGTGGCTGACCGCCGCCGGGGCGTCGGTGGCGTTCGCAGTCGTGGGGCGGCGCAAGGACGGCTCACCTGGCCGCAAGAACGTCTTCCCGGGCACCCGGACGCTGGCGTGGACGATCAACGGGGACGTGCTGGTGGAGGCGTTCCAGGCGGCGAAGGTGATCGGCCCGAAGGACGGCTTGGCCTTCTTCGCCCGGCCCACACGCGAAGGCGAAGGTTGGGCCGTGGTCGTCGACCTCCCGGAGGGGCGGAAGGCGTCCTCGGCGATCGCCGCCCGCGAGTCGCTGGCCAGCGCCCTCGGCGTCGACGAGACCCAACTGATCCTGGAACGGGTCCGGGGCACCGGCGGGCACGCCGGGCGGCTGGCCTGCTGGGTCGCCGACCGCGACCCGCTGGCCGAACCGCCGCTGCGCTCCGGGCTGGAGCAGCTGCCGGAACTGTCCATTTGGGACGGCGTGACGATCGGGAAGACCGCGCGCGGGCGGGCGGTGACGGTGGCGTTCTGCTGGACGGCATGGCTGATCGCCGGGCTGCCGCGCTACGGCAAGTCCAACCTGCTCCGCCTGTTCCTCGTCGCGGCCTGCCTGGACCCGCACACCCGGATCTACGCGGTGGACCTCAAGGACGGCGCGGACTTCAATCCGCTGCGGCCGGTGGCGCACCGGATGCTGATCGCGTCGGCGGAGGGCGCGGAGACCGAGCAGACCCTGTTGCGGCTGCTGGCGTTGCTGATCGAGCTGGAGACCGAGGTCCTGGACCGCTACAAGCGGTTCAAGACGATGCCGGAGGCCGACGTCCCGGAAGGCAAGATCACCCGCGCCCTGTGCGAGTCGAGCATGCCGTGGCTTGTGCTGGCGATCGACGAGTGCCAGCTCGGGTTCGAGGAGCTGGGCAGCGACACCCGGGCGGTGAAGGATCTGCGGCGGGTGATCGTGGACAAGGTGTCCTGGCTGGTCCGGAAAGGACCGGCGGCGGGGGCGACGGTGTTCCTGGCGACGCAGAAGCCGGACCGCGGGTCGATCCCGACCCGGTTGCGGGACAACATCTCCAGCCGCGCCGCGCTGCGGTTGCCGACCCAGCAGTCCAACGACATGGCCCTGGGCACCGGCAAGACCGCCGCCGGGATCGACGCCACGAAGTTCACCGAACGCCACCGCGGCGCGGCCTGGCTGCTCGCCGACGACCTCTCCGGCGTCGGCGCGTCCGAGGGCGTGATCATCCGGGCAGCGAAGCTGGACCTCGGCCCGACCCGCGCCGCCGCCGAAGCCGGACGCGAACGCCGCGCTGCGCTCGGGCTGCTGACCGGGGACGCGGCCGGACAGCGCCCGCCGACACCCGTCGAGGCCGCCGCGCTGACCGAGCTGGTCGCGGCGAGCACCGCCGCCGAGCCGGTGGACGCCGAGATCGTCGAGGACGCGGGGGGCGGGCCGCTGCCGGAGGTACTGGCGTTGCTGGCCGACGTGATCGGCGAGGATGAGACCGGGATCGTGGCCACGGCCGAGCTCGCCAGCCGGATCGGGTGGGAGGCGAAGGCCCTCGGGGAAGCGTTGCGGCGCCTGGAGATTCCCGCACCCCGGCCGTCGCGGCAGCGGATCGGCGGAACCAAGCATCCGGTGTCGGTGCAGCACGTGGACGCGATCGTCTCGGCGATCGTCGAGCACGGTGGCGACGACGGTTGGTGCCGGGGGTAGCGTGCCGCGGCCGGTCTCGCTGGCTAGATCGGACGCACCCGGGTCGGGTCAGCACAGTTGTGCCGACCCGCCCGGGTCACGTGCAGGCTCCGCTGCGTCCCCGCAAAACGCGATGACCAGCTGCGACAGCCCGGTGTGCAGGTGTGCGAGCCGGTCCCTGAGGTCCGCACGCACCCCGCACCAGCTTGCTCGGGCAGGCGCCACACGCGTGGTCACAGAAACCGGTCGATGTCGTTCCACAGATCGCCGAGCAGGTCCTTGACCTCCTCGGCGATGATCCGCACCACGACGGCACCGACGATCTTCGCGATGACCGAGCGTTCGCTGGTCACGTCCGGCCGTGGTTGGGTTCGACGGCGAAGCGGCCGCCGTCGTCGCCACGGGAATCTGTTGTTGTGCTCGGTCACCGGTCCTCCTGGTGCTCAGACCCGCGCGAAACGGGGTCGGTTTCTGTACTCAGCTGATGGCGCAGAAACCGAGGAAGGCAGCGAGGAAAGCCGGAAAGGCCAGCGAATTACACGGCGCGGAGACGCGGCACCTTCGGCAGACCGGCCTCGGGCGTACTGTCGGCAACGATCTTTTCGAGCTTGGGCCTCTTCGTGGGCTTGGCGAAGTCGCCGGTCAGGCGCCGCATCAGCCGGCGGTCCACGCCGTCGGCGGACAGCTCGTTCCGGACCTTGCGGTACTTGGAGGCGAGCAAGCCGTGCTCCTCCAACTCGGCGTAGCCGCGGTTCGCGGTGGAGACGGATATGCCGTACCACTTCTTCACGTCGTCGGCGGGGAGCCAGAACTCCCGCTGCTCGTCCAGCGCGATCAACAACATCGCCAGCCCGGCGAGGTGGAGCTTGCGGTGCCAGTCGTTGGTCCAGTAAATGAGCGGAATCTGCAGGTATGGGTCGTCCCGCTCGCCGCTGATCTCGGAGTACGGGTCGCCGTTCCCGGATTCGTGCAGCGGGTAGACGACGCTCTTGCGGCCGGCGCGCGACCGGGTGATCAGCTTGTCGTCCTCCAGCCGACGCAGGGCCTTGGACACCAGGCCGCGAGCGGCGGTCGCCTTCCTGTCGTCCAGGTCGAGGTTGAGTGCTCGCACCCACACACCCGAGTCGAGTTGGACGTCCCACGGGTCGTGGCTGCCCAGCATGCGCGCGAAGAGGTAGGCGTTGAGGGCAAGGTGGTCACCGTTGCGCACGAGTTTGGCCAGAGGGCCGGGTCTCGCGTGGCGCCCACGGCCGCCCTGCTGAAGGAAGGCCTTGCGGATCCCGACGCCCTGCTTACGCTTGGAGCGGCGGACGTACGCGGCCACCATCTCTTGCCGGGTGGCTGCTTGTTCATCGGGCTCGAACCCGTTGTCGTCGTGCATGGACCAATCATGCGCTCGCAGGACGACTCGGTGGTTTCACCAGCCCCGGGTCACTTGCCTCGGGAGACAGTGCTACTCGACAACCTCGATCGCCAGCTACGAGTGCCGGCTACGAGTACCGCGAACACCGCTACACCGGCTTGCCGCGAAACCCCTGGTGGGCTGGTTCCTGGTACAGGGACTGTGCCCCCTTCGAGGGATGACTTTCCGATTTTCTCAGACCAGACCCGATGATCATGGATTCTGGGGGGACGGCGCGCAACGCGCCAGGTCACCGGACTGGGGCACCACCCGCCCGGCAGCCGCCCGATAGGGGCTTGGTGTCGCCTGCCTGGTACAGGCATCGTTGAGCCCGTGGAAGCGCGGGAGTTTCGGGTGCGGCTGCCGTTCGACGTGCCACCAGCCCGGTACGCGGCGATCGTGCACGCGGTCGCCGCAGTGCTCGATGCCGCCGGCCTGATCACCAGATCGTCCATTTTCGTGGATCATGAAGCCCGCGACGAGGACCTGAACCGTGCGTTTGACCGGTTCAGCGCCGACTACCCCTGGGGCGATCTCTGACCGCACGTTCTTGCCGATCGGCTGGCACGCGACCGCACGGCCTGCTGGCACCGCTTAGGGGATCGCGTGCCAGCGGGCCGAGCGGTCGTCGGTGCGCAGGGACCGGACACGGTGGTGCAGCTCGGCGGCTGCGGCGGGTTTGTCGGGGGCGAGGCGGATGTAGGCGCCGAGGGCGTGCAGTTCGGTGATGTCGCGCAGCAGCTTCCAGCCGGGCCAGCTGAGGATGTCGTAGCCGTAGGCGGTCAGGAACCTCGTGCGGTCGGCTTCGGGTTCGTGGAAGTGGTCGGGGATGCCGGTGAGCAGGTCCAGCTCTCGGGGGCCGAGGCAGGTGCTGTCCCAGTCGATCAGCAGCCAGTGCCCGTCGGGGGCGCGGACCAGGTTCTCGCTGTGCGCGTCGGCGTGGACGAGCCCGTCACCGAGCGGGAACGCGGTCGTGGCGAAGACGTCGGCCAGCGTGTGGGCGCGGTCGAACAGCCAGGCGCGATCGTCGTCGGCGACGGCCGGGCGCGGGCGCTGCTGGTCGAGGTCGATCGCCTCGAACAGGCGCTGCAACGGCTGGTAGCGGGGCACCGGGAACGGCGGAGCGGGCAGCGCGTGCAGGCGCCGCAGTGGCACCGCCAGGTCCTCCAGAGAGGGGGCCGGGGTGGTGGGCCGGTGGGGCCAGAAGGTGGCGACCGCGTCGGCGGCGATGACCGGCTGTTCGCCCGACGCCGGGGCGAGCGCGACCGGCTCGGGCTGCGTGGCCAGCCATTGGGTGACCTCGATGCAGGTCTGGGCGCGGCGGCGGCGCAGCGCGGTGTCCGGGGCCAGCCGGACGACGAGCTGGTCGCGGGGCAGCAGGTACACCGCGTTGGAGCGCTGGTGCAGCAGCCGGGCGTCGGCCGGGTCGGCGCCGAAGATCCGGCACGTCTCCCGCAGCGCGGGCAGGCCGGGCAGACCGGAGTCCTCCTGGCGGGCGGGCCGGGCCATCGGCGGTTACGCCGCCGTGCCGGCCAGTGTCTTGCGGATGTGTTCGCGCAGGTCGGCGACCTCGGGCTGGCCGGCGTGCGGGGCGGCGACGGTGTCCAGGGTGCGCAGCCGGGCGTAGCCGCGGGTGGAGGACAGTCCGGTGATCGCGTCCACCGCCTCGTAGCCGGTGGCCACGGCGGCGTCGAGGTCGCCGGCCTGGAACTGCACCGTGGCCAGCGGGGGCAGGATCACCGCGCGGCTGCGCTCGTACTCCGCGCCGTACCCGGACGCCGCCGTGGTCAGCCTCTCGATGGCTTCGGGCGCGAACTCCGGGCGTGACAGCGACAGCAGGTACAGCGAGTGGCCTTGCTGGGCGGTGATCTCGGCGTCGTTGACGAACCACGCCCACGGCGGGGTGGTGGCCGGGTCGGCGGCGGCGTAGGTGTCCTGGGCGTTGCCGATGGCGCGGCGGGTGGGGTCGGCTTCGCCGAGCGCGGCACGGCACCAGCCGAGCACGGCGGAGATGTAGCCGGAGGTGATCGTGGAGACCGGGTGGCGGCGGTTGGCGGCCGTGGCCGAGGCGAGCTGGACCAGGTGCAGCGCCTCACCGGCCCGGTCGGCGTGTTTGACCGGGTTGAGGCTGTGCAGGTGCAGGGCTTGGTGGGCCATGTCCAGCAGCACGTCCACGGCGAGGTCGGGGGCGCGGGGGTGGTCGTCGGCGCGGCGGGCGGTGTCCAGGGCGTAGGTCCACAGGCGGCGGGCGGCGTCGTGGTCCTCGACGTCGTAGGCCATCCACCCGGCCATGCTGGCCAGCTCGGCGACCGCGACCAGCAGCCGGGTCCGGACCTCCGGCGTGCAGACCGCGTCCTCCAGCCGGCGCACCTGGTGCAGTTGCGTGATCGCCGCGGCGCGACAGAGGCCGCCGCCGTGGGCGAAGTCCGAGCGACGGAACCCGTCGGTGATCGCCTCGATCGCGTCGACGTCGGCTTCGCCGATGCGGGGCCGGGTCACCGGCTCGACCTCCCCGGGCAGCAACGACCCGAGCCGGGCCAGCTCGGGATGCAGACTCGAGCCCAACGTGGCGGCCGTGACCAGGGCGAGGAAGTCCCTGCGCTCCAACCAGCTCACCTCCTCCGGTGCCGCCACAACGCTACCCGGGGCCTCGTCGGGGAAGCCGAGCAAGCGGGGCGGGATGCGCAGGAGACCGGCCAGCCGGGCGGCCAGCTTGACGTGAGTCAGCCGCCGCTCGCCGCGCTCGACGGCCGAGATCCGCGACTGGGACAGATCCAGCAGGTCCGCGAGCTGCAGCTGGGACAGACCGGTGTGGGCCCGGACCGCGGCGAACACCGCGCCGAAGTCGTAGCGCGCCAGCGCAGCGCGCAGGTCCGCGTCGTCGTAGAACCCGTCCGGGATCGGCCTGCGGAACCCGGCGGCGCGGGCGCAGGAGCCGCACATCGGTTCGGCGGCGGCCAGCGCGGCGCCACAGAACCGACAGCGGTGTCGCCTCTGACCAGTCATGGCTCGCCTTCCGTTCCCGGACGGTGTTCGCGCAGGTTCACAGCGTAGATCCCCACTCGGTACCAGCCAGTCGTGTCGAGCCGCCGAAGTCAAGCCCCAGTGGGGCTAGCACCGCTGGGAATCGGCAAGCCCGGCGCGGACCAGGACGGTGGACGTCATGGCTACGCCGATCTCGATGACCGACCAGGACGCGCTTCCCGCTGGTCACCGCCACGGTGCGGGCGTGCCGGACGGGTCGACGACGGCGGCGGCCGACGCGAGCCCCCGGTGGCCCGACGCGGACCCCCGACCTGGGTCGGGCCACTGGGTTCCCACCTCCGTGCCGCCAGACGCGCGCCCGGTGCTGACCTTCCCCACCGGCGGCCACCGCTACCGCCAGTACCGGCTGGTGTGCGGGTTCTACGAGTGCGTGCACGGCCACGTCCGCCGAATCAGCTCCCGTCCCGGGGCAGGTGCGCCGTGAGCACCCCGGACCCGGCCCTGGTCCGCAGCGTTCTTCAGCGAGTCGCGCGAGGACAGATCGTGTCCACGGACGGGGTGTTGCGGCACCACGACGACGTGCTGCCGCCGCACGCGCTGTCCCTGCTCCAGGCCCTGCACCAGCACGGCTACCTCACCCTCCACCCCGGCCCGGCCGCCTCGGCCGGCCTACGGGTCGCGGCGCTGAGCGTCACCGGGACGCAGTTGCTGGACTGGTCGATCCGCCAGCCGCACACGCCGTGCCCGCTGGCCCTGCTGACCGGCCAGGACAGCGGCGCTCCGGCGGGAGCGGTGCCCGAACCGACCCGGGCCCGGCAGGCGTGATCGAGGTGCCGACGCTGATGGACGACAGGACAACCTCACCGCCTGCGGGAACGGCCACAGGATGGTGGTGGGGCACCAACCGGCCCGGCGGCACCTTCTACGCCGGACGCGCCCACGTCGTGCATCCCACCCAGAGGGCTTCCGGGCTGTGCGGCCTGCCCGTGGACGACGTCTGGGAACGGCGCCCGCCGACGCCCGAGCACCTGTGCCCGGACTGCTGCCTGCTGGCGATGGCCACCTCCTACCCGCCGTTCCCGCCCTCCCCGGCACCCCCGCTGCCGCACCGAGCCACCGGCACCGGCAGGCCCAGGCCAGCCAGCGAGACGCCGGCCGAACTGACCGCTCCAATGCCTGCTCTCGGCGCGGAGGACCCATGAACCCCATCGCAGGGCGACGTGCCGACGCAGCTGCTGCCCGCCGTCGGCGACGTCGACGACCCCACCGAGGACCTGACCGCGGTACCCGAGGACACCGCTGTCATCCGCGCTGCCGCCGTGGATGCCTTGCACAATCCCCGCCGGACCGACACTGCCCTCCTCCAGCGGGTGCTGGACGGGCTGCGACGGCTATGACCAGGAACGGAGAACGCTCAGATGCCCGAGGACGACCCTCGTCCGGCGATTCACGCCACCTCGACCAGCGCGCTGCGGACGGTCGCCGCGATGCTGGCCGTCGTGCTCCTGCTGGCCGCCGCCACGACGGTCCTGGACGCGCTGCCCATACCCCGGCCACCACACCCGGCCGCGAACACCGACCGAGCCGCCCGGCACCCCGCGCAGCTCGACACTCAACCTGTGCGCGCGGCGGCGGACAGCCGGCCGTGACCCCGCCCGATCAGTCGGCGCCGACCAGGACGCTGCTGGACCGCACCGGCCGCCTCTGGTCATGGAACCCGACTCTGCCGCGGCGTCTCGGCGCGCAGCCGGGCGTGTTCTGCCATCGCCAGCACCGGCGCACCGAACGAGAACTCGAGAACGAAGCCGAACCGCTCATCGAGGTCCGCGACCCGCGTCTGCTGGCCGTGCGCCTGGAACCGGTGCCCGCCTGCCAGATCCGGCTCCACGACCTCGTGGTGCTGCCCGGCCTCGGCGAACTGTCCCCGGTCATCGGCATCTGGCCGTGCACCGACCGGTACGCACGCCTGCTCTACGTGTGCACCGACAACGGCGACTGGGCATCCCGGCGCGCGGACAGCCCGCTGTTGCGCGCCGACATCCGATCCCCGAGCAGCCCCGCGCAGCGGACCGGTCACCCGGACCACGCCACGTCACACACCCGTTCCCAGGCACCGCGACCGCACACTCCGATCGACGAGGAGCAGCACCATGGATGAAGTCCTGGCCGGCACCCTGTGCCGTGCGGTCCACCAGCGACTGGACTACCTGGACAAGCTGGCCACCGACGCCGATCTCGTATCCCGCGCGGCCTTGGCCGACACCGAGATCTTTTCCGGACTAGAAAGTTGATCTTCTTCAGTCGCTGCCCTCCAGTTCGTTCTGTGACTTCGCCTGCTGCAACATCGCGATGGCCGCGTCCTTCGGGTTCCGCGCGTCCTTCGATAGGGCGAGAAGCACGGCGTCCTGGTCGCCGCCGAGTTGGCCGGCGATGTCATAGGCAAGCTCGGCCTCGATCCACTCGGGGTAGGGCTGGAAACTGCGTCCGGTCAGGACGGAAGAGCGATCGAAGATGAGCCACTTGTGGCCGGCGTCGTGCTCCTCGGCTGGCCGCAGCCGTGCCGCGCTGGCTGGGTCGAGCGGCACGTCCTTCATCGTGTGCTTCAGCTCCAGCCGGCTGCGTAGCGTGGTTGCCAGATGACCGGGGAGCCTCAGAAGGATCGCCTTCATCATGGCGTCGTTCCTTCCCAGGTGTTTGGCATGGACGGCATCGAGGTGCAGCTCGAGCAGCTTGGCCAGCAGGGTCGCCCGTTCCCGGGCCGCGGCGCCGTCCTTGTCCTGTTGGGCTCGTTGGTCGGATCTTCGCCAGCCCATGGTGGCGATGAACAACGCGACGCTCGATGCGATCAGGGAACCGATGAGTCCGAGGTAACCAGTCATGGCGGAAACCTAGACCTGGGATCGGCAAGACACCGCATCCGTGAATCATCAGGTGTCCTTGATGATCGGGATGCCGAGGTTGACCGGGCCAGCGGGTTGCCGGTCGCGTGTCCGGTCGAGGCTGACGAGCTTGCGACTGGCCTCGTTCAGGCTGGTGTCCAGGCCGGCGACCTCGCCGAGCCAGCCGTTTGCCTTGGCCTCCTGGATGCGGTCGCGCAGATTGGCGATGATCTCGACCAGCCGATTCCGTGCGGCTGGGTCCAGGCGCAGGCTCGGGCAGCGGATGCAGGCGTGTTCGTGTTTGCAGGGTGTTCCGTAGGGGCGGCCGCATTCCCCGAGTTCCAGTTTGCGGGTCTGAAAATGTTGTTGGAACTCGCGCCATTCGTCGTCGGTCGGCTCGCGGTATTCGGCTTCCGGTCGAGCCAACCGACGTTTATCGAGAAACATTCTGTAGTTCCGGACGAGTTCTTCGTCGAAGATCGCCATGTAGGCCTGGGTTGTGTTGATGTTGGCGTGCCCGAGGAGCCGGGCAACGATATGGACAGGCAGACCACCGGTGACGGCATCGGTGGCGAACATTCTGCGAAAATCGTGTGGTGTGTAGTTAAGTGGATCGCCTGCGGAATCGCGTAAACCGGTTCGCGCGAGTGCCTGTTTGAGTAGCTTCTGGATAGTGCTATGGCTCACCACGTCCCGGCGCCAGCCGTGTCTGCGTTGAAACAAGTGCGGCAGTGCGGGTCCGGTTGTCCGTTCGTAGGAGTCATAGCGGGCGACGAGGGGAACGATGCCATCATTCTGGCCGCGGATCCGGTTGATGATGGTAGCCAGGACGCTGGCCAGTTCGGGGCTGACCAGCAGAAGTCGTTCCTCATTGCTTTTGGATGGCACGATCTGCAGCATTGGCACGATCTCGCCGGTGTCGGGGAGCCGATAGGACACCAGAGCGAAATGAGTGATCTCGGCCAACTCTTCTACTCGCACGCCTGTGTGCCGGAGCGTCTCGACGATCGCCCAGGACCAGAAGGCCTCGTCTTCCGAACGCGTGAGGTCGATCCGCTCCGCGGTCGCGACCTTCTCAACCTGAACCGGAGGTGTCTCTGTCTGGCGGCGGTCGTCGATGTAGGACTGTGGGACGGTGCGTTGGTAGGTGGTTCCGTTGTGTTCGAAGGTTTGCCCGATCTCGACGGCATTGGCCTCGGCGAGCAGCGCAGCCTGCAGCGCACGATGTTCTTCAGTAGATTCCGCCAGGACGGGGAGATGTGGGAGACGGTCGCGGACCCGCTGGTGCATCTGCGCGGTGGTGCGTTTCTTGAGCTTCTCGATGCCGTCGGTGTCGCCCTTGCGGACCGGGCTGGGGACGGCGCAGGCTGCCCAGGAAGGATCGTCTAGTGCCCACTCTTGGAGATCGAGATAGAAGGCTCGAACCTGCGTCAAAATGCCGAGGTAGCCCTGTCGAGGCCGGGTGCTGTGGTCCGCGCCGACCACGACTCTCAGCCGCTGTTTCCACGCTTCGGCGATGTGCTCGGGCAGGTGCAGTGACTCGACACCGGGGTGGTGGTGCTCGATGTCAGCCCAGAAGTTCCCGATGAGCTGGGTAACCAAATTGCGCAAGGTGCTGTAGTCCACGCTCGGCCGGCGCTCGTCGAGGTAGCGGACGAAGATGTCGCGAACCTCTTGGGACTGGAGGCGGTAGGAGTCGACCAGTTCGGCTGTGGGCCGTTGTCCGAACCGCAGCGCATCTCGAAGGGTCGCGTGCTCTCCCAGGTTTGCGATGCCGCGCAACACACTCCACGCCAGGTTGATGGTCGCGCCTCCACCGTTGGACTTCCGGGTGGCCCACGTGCGGTAGGCGAAGAGGTCTTCAGCGGTGAGTTCGTCAAGGTCGCGCCCGGTGTGCAGGACGATCTTGCAGATGACGGCCTGCACCTCACCCAGGCGGCGACCACGTATTCCGAACGTTGCGGCGTTGTCCTCGACCTTGGCGAACAAGTCTGGGCGGAACACCAGCCGCGCGTAGGTGAACAGGGAGTGTGCTTGGTAGGCAGCCAGGAAGGCGTAACTGGGGAGCACGACTCGGCAGAGCAGCAGGCAGGCCAGTCCGCGCATCACTTTCCTTCGTTGCACGGCGTCGGCCAGCTGGTCACCGGGGAGGATCGTGTCGGCCCAGTCGGTGCCATCGTCGGCCCCCGAGGCCAGCCAGCGGCTCTGCCAGCCGTCGCCGGGATGCTGATGCAGCCATTGCAAGACCTGCCGGGCTCCGTCGAGCCGATCAGGCCTGGCCCGCTTCATCGCCTCTTGCCAGATGGGCAGCCCCGGGAACAGCTCCAGGATCTGATCGATGGACAGGTCGTCGACGGGTCCGACCCGGCCGGCTGTTTCGAGCAGCGCGTCGTGCCGCTGGAAGTTGTGGCGCGCGCGGACGGACGGCCGTTCGGTCCGCTCTTCGATGGAGGTCATCACTGAGGGGTCCCTCCGAACAGAACGGTGAGGTCGCTGGCGTCGTAACCGACGGCGACTGACTGGGTCGGCTCCTGAATCTGCTGTTCGCGGTCGACCAGATGGCGCTGAACACGGCGGACCACCTCTGCCTCGTCCTCGATGAGGTACACGTCTGCGGTGGTTGACAGGTGAGCGTGACCGAGGATGACCTGCACATCCCGGAGCGAAAGCGTCTTGTCGCGGGCCATGCGCAGCGACGCGGTGTGCCGGAGGTCGTGCATCGTCCAGTTCGTGCCGAGCAGATCGTTGGCTCGTTTGAGCACTGCTCGCAGTGCCTCGTAGTTCAAGGGCTGCCGCCGCAAACCGTCTCCGCGGTCGCGGCGGCGCAACGTCCACCACAACGGATCATTCGGTGCCAGCGATTCCCCCAGATCGGCCAGGTAGAGGCGGATCCAGACGAAAGCCTCCGGGCTGGCCGGTAGCCACTGCTCGGCGCCGGTGCCCTTGCGGCACACCAGCACTCGTTGATCGCCCCAGTCCAGGTCCACGCTCCGGATGCCGAGCAGTTCGCAGGCTCGCGCTCCGTTGCTGACGTCCAGGGCGAGCAACGCTCGGTCCCGGTTGGACCGTAGCCCGCCGAACAGTTCGTTCCAGCGCTCGTCCGGGATCTCCCGCGGCTGGCGCTTGGGAACTTTCGGGTTGTAGCGCAGCCTGGCGTCGGGCCGGAATGGCTCGAGCGGGTTGTGGTGCGCGTTAGGTCGTCGCCGGCCGCGGGCGCGGTCCCGAGGGACGGGGTTGATCAGCGGCCCCTCGCCGATGTCGATCCAGTACTCGTAGAACGAGCGCACCACCGCGTTCGAATGCCGCGTCGTGCGCGGCTTGTACCGGTCATCCAGGTACTGCTTGCGGGTGATCGGGTTGACCGTGCCGGCGGTCGCCGCCGACTTGGTCCGCGGGGACCGCCGTAGCTTCTCGGCCTGCTTCAACCACAGCACCAGATCTCGCCCCTCGGTGGGCGTTGCCTTGTCCCATGCCACCTCGACGACTCGCAGCCATCGCCACCAGCGCAACAGGTCATATGCGTAACTGCGTACCGAGCCTGGCCGGTTGTCCCGCGCCACGAAATCCGCGAGAAACCGCCTGATGGGGACCACCGGCACGCCCTCGGGGTCGACTACCAGCCACGGCACGACGCCCTCGGCTGCAACGACTCGGCCCCACCGGGGAAGCCGAATGGCTCGGATGTCTCGCTCCACCGCATCGAACAACCCACGCCACCTCTCTTGTTGAAGGTGGGTGAGGTCTACCGACCACGACGAGACAAGCACACACATCACCGCGGCGTGTCTCCCGTTAGTCCGGTCAACAGGTCATCAGACTGACCTCGGCGTGGCGGGCACTGCTGGCCGCCCACCAGCCGGACGAGCACGGCCGATGCCCGGAGTGCTCGGGATGGCGACGGCCCCGCCGCCATCCGTGCTCGGTGTGGCGCATCGCCCACCAGCACCTGATCGCCGCCGACGGCTCACCCCCCGACTGCGCCGGCAGGCACGCAGCGGCCACCGGCCGACCGGCCGTCGTGACGCTGGAGGCGACATGACCCGGGGGCGCGCCGTGTCCCACCGCGCGCGGCGCGCCCCCGGCCCCGCGGAGACGCACAGGTCCCCAAAACTGTCAGACCCCTCTGAAAAGGTAATCAAGTGAACACACTCCGACATGACGATGCCCGCGCCGCAGAGTTCCGCGATGCCCTGGTGGACACGCTGCTCACCAACAAGATGATCACCTCACCCGTGGTGGAGCGGGCGTTCCGCACCGTGCCGCGGCACCTGTTCGTCGCCGAAGGCACTCCGCTGGACGTCACCTACGCCGTCGACAACTCGGTGGCGATCAAACGCGACCCGGACGGCGTGGTCATTTCCTCCACCAGCGCGGCCTACATCCAGGCCCGGATGATCGAGCAGGCCGGGCTCGGTCCGGGCATGAGCGTGCTGGAGATCGGGTCCGGCGGCTTCAACGCCGCCCTGCTGGCCGAGGTCGTCGGCCCGGACGGCCGGGTGGTCAGCGTCGACATCGACCCGGAGGTGACCGACCGCGCCCGCGAACTGCTGGAGCAGACCGGGTACGGCGACCGGGTCACCGTCGTACAGGCCGACGCCGAGAACCCGCTGCCGGGCCTGCACGAGCCCGTGGACGCGATTCTGGTGACGGTCGGGGCTTGGGACCTCGCCCCGGCGTGGCTGGAGCAGCTGTCCGCCGACGGCACGATCGTCGTCCCACTGCGGATGAACGGCGTCACCCGCACCATCGCCTTCCGCCGCGAGGGCGACCACCTGGTCAGCACCTCGGCCGAGGTGGCCGGGTTCGTCCCGATGCAGGGCGAGGGTGCCCGCGACGAGCGGGTCTTCCTGCTGCCCGACGCAGGCGGCAACCACGTCAAGCTGCGCTTCGAAGGCGACGTTCCGGCGGACATGAGCCTGCTGGACGGGGTCCTGAAGACCGAGCGCACCGAGGTGTGGTCGGGCGTCACGATCAAGCACGGCGTCTCCTTCGCCGACCTGCACCTGTGGTTCGCCGCGTTCCTGCCCGGCTTCTGCAAGCTGGCCGTGGATGAGGGCACCGAGATGGCCGCCGAACGCAAGAGCTGGTTCCCCTTCGGCGCCGTGCACGGCGACTCCTTCGCCTACCTGGCCGTCCGGCCGCTTCCCGAAGGCGGCGGATCGGAGTTCGGCGCGCGCGCCTACGGCGCGCACGGCGACGCCGCCGCCACCGCGATGGTCGACCAGATCCAGGCATGGGACCGCCAAGCCCGCGACCGCGAACCCGCCTTCACCTACTGGCCGACCGGCTCCGACCGTCCCGAGTTCGGCAAGGACACGGCCGTGCTGGTCAAGACGCACGGCGTGGCCACGATCTCCTGGTCATCGGCGGCCGACGCCGCTCGGTGACCGGGGTGTCCTGCACAACCCTGAGAAGTGAAGGAGGGAACCGAATGTCAGCAGCACTGGCAATCGAGCACACGGCCCCCGAGGTCGATGTGGTCGACGACGCGGAGTTCGAGCTGGACATGCGCGTGGTGGAGTCCACCACCAAGCTCGTGATCATGATGTGCGACACGAGCGACGGGTGCGGCAGCACCTGTAGCACCAGCGCGTGCACCACGTTCTCCAACGACCCGCTCTGATCCAACCCTGCCGTCGGCGCCCGAGCCAGCCTTGGGTGCCGACGGCCAGGCGCTGCCCTTGATCGTGACCGGTGAGGAGAGCCAATCGCGATGACCGTGTCCCCGCGCTATGAGCACACCGGCCTTGTTCTGGCCCGCGTCACCACCGATCCCGGTGATCTCGACCCACCGACACAGCTGAACCCCGCCGACCCGGCCGTGGTGGAACGGGAAGGCCGTGCGTGGCTGGGGAAAGTGTGGGCGCGCCCGGATGTCCGGGACGCCGTGGCGCTGGCCAGCCCCGTCCTCGGTGCGCGTCTCGACCAGATCCTCGCCGACGAGACCGCCTCGCTCACGGCCAAGGAGCTGCGCCGCGCTGTCGTGTCCGTGGCGACCTACCTGCTGCGCTGGCAGCGGCGGGCGACGCCCTTCGGCCTGTTCGCCGGAGTCGCCGCGGTCGGTGTCGGCGCCGCGACGGCCGCCGTCGGCACGTGGCACCGGGCCGTGGCGCGGGTGGACGGCGAATGGCTGACCACCCTGATCGACCGGCTCGAACGGCGCCCCGACCTGCGCCCACGCCTGACGGTCGTGGTGGACGACGCGCGGTTCGTGCGTGACGGGCGCGTGATCGTGCACCGCCGCGCCGAGGTCGGGGCCTCCACTCCGGGGCCGCTGCGGGAGTCTTCGGTGCGGCTCACCCGACCGGTGCGGTTCGTCCTGGCCGCGGCCGGTTCGCCGATCCGCTTCGACACCCTCGCCGACCGGCTGATCGCCGAGTTCCCCTCCGCGTCCCGCGGCAAGATCGACACACTGCTGCACGGGCTGGTCGACGCCGGCGTGCTGATCACGAGCCTGCGGCCGCCGATGACCAGCGCCGACGCCGTGGCCCACCTGACCGGCGCCCTGCGCGCGGCCGGAGCGGGCACCCTCGACGACGTCGCCGCCGATCTGCGCGAGCTCGACGCGATCAGCGCCGAGCTGGCCCGGCACAATCACACCAGCAGTCCTGACCAGGCAAGGGAAGTCCGGGCGGCGGTCGCAGCCCGGATGACCGCCCTGGTTCCCGGAGCCGGCCCTGTGGTGGCCACCGACGTGCGCATCGACGCGACGATCACCGTCCCGGAGCGGGTGCTCGACGAGGCCGCGCGGGCTGCCACCGTCCTGCTGCGGACCGGCACGCAACCCTTCGGGACGGCAGCGTGGCTGGACTATCACGCCCGGTTTCTCGCCCGCTACGGTCCCCGCGCGCTGGTGCCGGTGCGGGACCTGCTCGCCGATTCCGGCCTCGGATATCCCGCCGGCTACCTCGGTGCGCCCCGCGCCCGGCCCGCGTGGCGGGTGCTGACCGACCGCGACTCCGCCCTTCTGGCGCTGATTCAGCAGGCCACCCTGACCGGAGCGTCGGAGATCGGCCTGACCGACGCCGACGTCGACGCGCTGACCGTCGGAGAGCACACCGACGCCGTTCTGCCCGAGCGGATCGAACTGGGTGTCGAGGTGACCGCCGCGTCGGCCGCGGCGATCGACCGCGGCGAGTTCGGCCTGCGGGTCACCGCCGCGCCGCCCGCGCACACCAGCATGGCCGGCCGGTTCGCCTACCTGCTGGACCAGGCCGACCACGACCGGCTCGCCGCGACCTACGCCGCAGGACCGGCGGGTCGGACCGGGCCGGGAACGGTGGCGGTGCAGCTGTCCTTTCCGCCGCGCCGCCCGCACAACGAGAACGTGGTGCGTGTGCCGCCGCTGCTGGGCGAGGTCGTGTCGCTGTCGGAGCACCCCGATCCGACGCGCCCGGACCTCACCGTCGTCGGGGTGGACGATCTGGCGGTCACTGCCGACGCCGAGCAGATGTACCTGGTGCAGGTCTCCACCGGCCGGCGGGTGATCCCGCGGATTCCGCATGCCCTGGACACCGCGGCGCAGAGCCCGCCGCTGGCCCGGTTCCTCGCCGAGGTCGCCGACGCCCGCAGCGCGGTGTTCCGCGGCTTCGATCTCGGCGCCGCCCGCGTCCTGCCCTACGTCCCGCGTATCCGCTACCGCCGCACCGTGCTCGCCGCCGCTCGCTGGATCCTCTCCAGCATCGACCTCGAGGCCCCATCCAGAGCCCACGACAGGCAGGAGGCGTTCCGGGCGTGGCGGCAGCGGTGGCGGGTACCGGCGCGGGTGGTGCTGGTTCACGGGGAGCTGCGCCTGCCGCTGGATCTCGACCAGGAACTCGACCGCGCCCTGCTGCACGCCCGCCTGGAGCGCACCGACCGGGTCGAACTGCACGAGGACAGCCCGCCGGACGGGCAGGGCTGGATCGGGCGACCGGCCGAGCTGCTGATCCCCATGACCACGCTCGCCCAGCCTGAGCGGCCGCTGCCCGCCACCACGGCACCCGGTGCCGCCCTCCAGCCCGGGGACTCGGCCGTGGTGCACGCGCAGCTGGTGGGCAACCCGGCCCGGTTCGACGAGATCCTCACCGCGCACCTGCCCCGGTTCGTCGCCGAACTCCACGACCCGGGCGGCCCGGTCGAGTCGTGGTGGGTGCGGCGGCACCGCGACATGATCCGGCCCGAGACCGATCAACACATCGCCGTGTTCCTGCGCCTGACTGGCCCCGAGCAGTACGGGCCGATCGCCGCCCGGCTGGCCGCGTTCGCGGCCGACCTTGACTCCCGGGGGCTTCCCGGCCAGCTGACCCTCGCCCCGGCGTCGCAGCACCCCGCCCGCTACGGCGACGGCCCCGCCCTCACCGCGGCCGAGCACGTCTTCGCCACCGACACCACGGCCGCCATCGCCCAGCTCGCCGCGGCGCAGACGTCCGGGATTCCCGCCCAGGCCGTGGCCGCGGCGTCGATGGCGCACCTGGCCGCGTCCCTCGCATCCGATCCCCAGACCGGGTACCGGGCGCTGCTCGGATGCCTGCCGCAGGAACACGGGCCGCTGGACCGGCAGCTTCGCGACGGCGCACTTGCGGTGGCCGACCCCGCCGATCAGTACCGAGCGGTCCGAGCGCTACCGGGCGGCGACGCGGTCGCCGCCGCGTGGCAGGCCCGCGACACCGCGCTGCACACCTATCACGATGTCCTTGCCCAGCAAGGGCGCGAGCCGGGCGTGGTGCTGCGCACGCTGCTGCACGAGCACCACATCCGCGCTGTCGGCGTCGATCCGACGTTCGAGAAGGAGACCGGACGCCTCGCCCGCGCAGTCGCGCTGCGCCTCCTCGCCCTGGCCGGTGCCCGATGACCCCCGCCACGACCCCACGCCCAGAAGGCGACGAGGTGACGCTGACTCTCGACGAGGTGGCCGGCCAGTCCCTGGCCCGCGGGGCGGTCGGGACCGCGCTGCTGCACGTCGAACGCGCCTGGACCGGCTCCGGCAGCTGGACCACCGCGCAGAGCCACATCCGCCGGGTGGTGGCGGGGCCGGTCGACGCCGCCGACCACGCCGGCCTCTACTACGGCGCGCCCGCGGTCGCGTTCCTGCTGCACACCGCCGCCGACCGCCACCCCCGCTACCGCGCGGCCAGCCAGACGATGGACGAACACGTCCTGCGCCTGACCCGGCGACGCCTGGCCACCGCCGATACCCGGATCGACCGCGGAGAGCACGCCACCTTCGCCGAGTACGACCTGTTCTACGGGCTCACCGGCATCGGCGCGCTGCTACTGCGCCACCACCCCGACAGCGACGAGCTGGCCGGAATCCTTCGGTACGTCGTCACCCTGGTCACCCGGCCGCGCCACGAGGACGGCGCCGAGCTGCCGGGCTGGTGGGTGGCGCACGACCCGGACGAGATCCTGCCGACCCCCGGCGGGCACGCGAACTTCGGCATGGCCCACGGCGCGGCCGGACTGCTGGCCTTCCTCGCCCTCGCCACCCTGGGCGGCTGCGTGGTCGACGGCCAGCGCGACGCGATCGCCGTGCTCACGGCCTGGTTGGACCGGTGGCGCCAGGACGGACCGGACGGGCCATGGTGGCCGCAATGGATCACCCGCGAAGAGCTGCGTGCGGGCCGCCCCGTCCATGTTCACCCGGGTCGTACCGCATGGTGCTACGGGACGGTCGGCATCGCCCGCGCCCAGCAACTGGCTGCTCTGGCCACCGACGACGTGCACCGTCAGGACGCCGCCGAGGACGCCCTGGCCGCGAGCCTGGCGGACCCGCAGCTCGACCGGATCACCGAGCCGGGCCTGTGCCACGGCATCGCCGGGATCTACCAAACCGCCTACCGCGCCTGTCTCGACGCCCGCAGTCCCGCCCTCGCCCGACGGCTCCCAGCCCTGGCCGACCGACTCGCCGGGCACACACCGTCGTGCGGCGACGAGGACGGCGACCCGGCGAACGCGAGCGGGCTACTGACCGGACGCGCCGGGACGGACCTGGCGCTGGAGACCGCGCGGCGCAGCACGCCGCCTCACACGGGATGGGACGCATGCCTGCTGATCACCTGACCACCACGTCCCGGACGACCGTGCCCACCGGCCTCAACGCCGCCGTGCTGGCGGTGCTCGCCGGTGCCGACCCCGGCACCGTCGCGGCTCGCCACGCCCTGGGCCCGGCCGACCTCGACGACGCCGTGGCGACCTACCAGGCCGCCGGGCTCGCCGCGCTGGAACGACGTGCCGAAGACGCCTGGTACCAGGTGCGTGTCCAGTTCGCCGACTGGTCGGCCGCCGAGACGGTCGCCGCCACAAGCCTCGGCTCGGCCCTGGACCGGCTCACCACCGAAGGGGCGGTGGCCGGCTGGTGGTTCCTGCGCAAGCACCCCTGCTGGCGGCTACGCCTGCTGCGCGCGGACGCAACGGTCGTCGACGGCGTGCTCGACGAGCTGACCGGCACCGGCGTGATCGCGCGGTGGTGGCCGACGGTGTACGAGCCGGAGACCGCCGCCTTTGGCGGCTCCACCGGCATGGACACCGTCCACGACCTGTTCTGCGCGGACAGCGCCGGCGTGCTCGACTACCTGCGCCAGGACGCGCCCGGCCTCGGCCGCCGGGAACTGTCCATCTTGCTGCTGAGCGGGCTGATGCGATCCGCCGGGCTCGACGCGTTCGAGTGCGGTGACGTGTTCGACCGGGTCGTCCGGCTGCGTCCCGCACCCGCCGAGGCGGACATCGCGCGCATCGACACGTTGGCCGACAACGTGCGTGTCCTCCTGTCGATCCCCGACCTGGCCGACAGCGCGCTGTTCGCCTCCGGCGGCCCGGTTGCGCACGCCGCGCCCTGGCTCGCCGCGTTCGGCACCATGGGTCGGCAGCTCGGTCACGATGCCGCGGAAGGACATCTCGAGCGCGGCCTCCGGGCAATCCTCGCCCACGTGGTGATCTTCCACTGGAACCGGTTCGGTCTCTCGGCCACCAGCCAAGGCATCCTCGCCCGCGCGGCGACCACGGCGCCGCTGCCTCGGAGCTGACGATGAATTCCACGTCGAGCTTGTCCACGTTGGACGCTGTGGTCCGCCGCTTTCCGCTGCTGGGCCGTCCTCGGCCCTCGTGCCCGGCCTTGCCGGGGCGGGTCCAGGAGATCGTCGACATCGCCCGTGCCGCCGGATACGACGACGCTGACGGATTGGCTGACGGCGCGAGCGTCCTGAACAAGGCGGCACTGATCGCCAGCGACTGCGGTCTGCCGGACCTGGCCCGCGACCTGTGCTGGAAGCACATCGACATCTACCGCGTCGCGGATCGATCGCTCACCGTCCTGCAAGCCCGCCACATGCTCGAACCCGTGCTCAACCTCGCCCGGCTGCAGCTGCGCGCCAGCGACGGCGACCAGGCGCTACGTCTGCTCAAGGCAATGTTCCAGGCCGTCAGGACCAGCACCGACCTGGTCGTCGACGGGCGCACTCTGCCGCTGACCGACCTGGCCGGGACCCGCACCGAACTCCACAAGCTGCGCGAATGGGTGTGGCTGCACCTCATCGGGGAGGGGGTCCGGGCCTTGGTACTCGCGCGGAGGTGGGACGACGCGGTCGCCCACGCCCATGCTCATCGAGGGATCGGCCTGCACCTCATGGATGGCCGCCAGGCCACGATCGTGGCCCACTGCCTGAACGCAGACCTGGCAGCGGCGCGGGCGTCGCTGGCGGAAAGCACCCCGGAGCAGCCGTGGGAACTCCAGGTCGCCTCCTGCCTGAAGGTGATGTGCGCCAACCCGGACAGCACCTCGAGACGAGAGGCCGTCACCGCGATGATCACGCGGTTCGTCGAGCGCCCGCCGATGCCCGGCTACGCCTTCTTCCGCGCACAGCTCGGGCTCACCGTGACCACGCTCGCCGACACCGTCGACTCCGACGCGGCCAGCCGAGTGTTCACCCAGGTGGTCGGCGAGGTGATCGAGTCGGAAGACGGTTACGCCGCAAGGGAAGTACTGCGGTACCGCGACATACCGGCCGCAGTGACCGAGGAGCAGCGCGCAGAGCTCACCGACCTGGTGAACGCCTCCGGGCTGGGGATCGGAACACTGCCGGAATCCCTTCGGCAGAGCCTGCTCGACGCAACCCGCGCCGCAGCCCAGGTGCTACACGTGGCGCTCCAGCAGCCCGACCCGGCCAGCCGAGTCGCCATCCCAGCGCGGTTCGCGATACCGCCCACCATCCCGGCCCGTGAAGACGGAGGCGAGAACGATTAGCGACACCAGCGCACCGATCGTGTGGGTCAAGGGCGAGCGAGCCGGGCTCGGCCCGTTCTCCGAAGATCTCGTCGACCGGTACCGGCTCCCACCGTCTTGGCGTTGTTGCGGAGCGGCGGTTACAGCTCAGGAAGAGGTCTGCTCGGGTTCGGTAACTCTTCCCCGGCCTCCGCCGCGTTGGCTCGCAGAGCACGATCGACGTCGCTGGCCCACATAACGATCTCGGTCGTCGATACACCCTCGATCCAGACGTCCTTCTTGGTGAACTCCGCACGGCCTGGGACCGCATCGGGGATACGTTCGCGCAGCTCGGCAGCCGACCATCCAGTGGGGTCTTCCCAGTGCTCGGTGAAGTTGCGGAGAAGCAGGATCATCCGTTCGTTCGGTATTTCGGGCAGCCGGTCGTTGGGAAGCTTCAGGACGCACTTGCGCAACTGAGCGGCAGCCGCGAGGAAAAAGTACTGGTCGGCACCGAATGTCCAGGCCACCCACCAGTTCATGCCGTCACCGACCTCGTGCTCAACGTAGGATGCCCAGTCGTCGGGAAGGGTGCCTGCGTCACGCCGATCGATCCAGAACTGGTTGAGAAGCGCCTCGTTGTACTCGCTGGCGGCCTCGTCGAGCCGGTCGCCCTGTCGCATGACGATGAAGGACCACATGACCGCCTCGCGGCGGTAGGTCCTCTCGTCCACGCTGTCGCTCACATTCCTGCCTTTCACCCTGGTAGCGGCCGCTGCGGCTCTGGTTCAGGTGTTGTAGCCGATGCCCTTCGGGATCCACATTTCTTGGTCGAGCGATCCGAGATGCAGTCGCGTCACGCCGCCGACCAGATGGCGGGCCTCTGTGGTGGCGACCTCCCACACGGCTTCATCGACACCGTCCGGGCGTGCTGGGTTCCAGGCGGTACTACGCGCTTCGTCCCGGCCGTGTAGTTCCCAGCTTGTTGCAGGCGCAGGGAAGTCTGCGACCGGGATGAGCAGGCGACCGTCCAGATGTTCAATGCCGCGGTCGGTGACTGCGAGGTCGCCGACAAGCCGGCGAAGCGGGCCAGCGATTGGGGCATCATCGGGCAGCGTCGCGTCGAGTGCGCGCTGGACGTTACGTAGCGCGAGGCTCCAGTTAGGACGGTTGTTGGGCTGGTTGTAGCCGTTCTGACGGAGTCTGTCGCGGACTCGGGCCGTAACGTTGACGATGCCGTCGTCCTGGCGCCAATCCTCGGACATCAGGCTGAACGGATGGGCACTTCCAGCGGGGTACGCGGTGATCCTGATGACGTTGTCCGAGACTGGCTGACTGTTGACGAAGGTGGCGCCGTAGCTGAAGTCGAGCCAGATGCCGCGGGGGTCGACGTTGGCTTGTGCCCGGACCGTGCCACGGTCGATCGCGTTAAGCCGGGCCGCTTCGGCAAGGGCGGCCGCCACATTGTCGAAGGTCGCATCGTCCATTGCGGCGACCAGGCCGTGGTGCCAAACGCGTTGCTCTTCTGCCTGCTCGTCGACGTTCTGCTGCAGGGCGTCAATGCGCGCGGCCAGTTCGTCAGTCCGGCGCTGGAGGCTCTCCTCGACCTCAGCGGCCGCTTCGCGGACTGCCCGTCGGTTGGCTCGGATTACGCGGCCGGTGAAGCGGCGTTCCAAGACGAAGAGCGCAGACGCGAGCAGGACGGCGGTACCGGCGTTGGTCAGGATGCTGGGCCAAATCCCCTGCCACTGCCACCAGTCCTGGCCCTTGACCGCAACGGCGAGGATGCCCAAGCCCAGCAACACCGATAAGACCATCCAGCCGATCCCCATCCGGCGTGGTGTCTGGTCGCGTTCATCGCTCACGGATGGTGACGATAGGCGCCGGCTCCGAAACAACCTCGAGGGGCACTGCCCGCCGAAGCATCCCCACCGCTTGCTCCTTTGAAGTAGCACGATGTAGGGTGATACTTCAAAGGAGCAAGGCTGGAAGTGGCCGCGTTCTTCGACGAAAGGGGTCGACATGGTCGCCCAGTCAGCCAGGTTTACGACCGACACGTGCATGGGGAACGTCATCGAGCTGCTGAAGTTCGCGCAGGCGAAGTCCGACCCGGAGAAGCGGGCCGAGATCATCACCAGGGCGCAGCACTTCCTGGCGTGGGGTCTGCGCTCGGCGATGACGGAGTGCCAGGAAGCGGGCGCAGCATGGCGCAGCCTCGGGCCGGCCATCGGCATGCCGCACAACGTGCTCTACCGGCAGTATCGGGCTGGCGGCCCGGTCGTCGCGGCGGAGCCGCGGTACACCCCGGAGCTGCAGGTCGCGCGTGGCTTCCGGACTGTCGGCGATGTCGATGACCGGTGGCGCGTGATCAGCGAGGACGACGCGGCGGATCCGAACTTGAAGTCGGCGACGTTCTTCTTCGACCCGGTCGTCACCGAGGGCCGGCCCCACCCGTTCGCCGGTCAGCAGCTCGAGTTCAAGTACGCGACGTGGCCGGCGGAGGCCGCGGAGGCACTCGGGCGCGGTCGTCCCTACCCCCTCTGGAACCCGGAACTGGGTCGCCGGCCGATCCACATGGCCGAGCCCGTCTTCGACGAGCTGTTCGGGCCGCCCGATGTGTCCAGCCCCGAGCGGGTGCGGTGGGAGCGGGAAGCCGCTCGGCTTGCCCAGCTGCGCAAGGAGGCGGGTCAGCACCTGGGTTCGGAGCACTGAGAGCCTGAGATGCCTGGCGCTGCGGGCTGCATCGCTGAACCGGGCGCCAGGCCCGCCGAAGTATGATCGACAGCAAGCGCACAGAGTCGGAATCGGGACACGAAGCCTTGAGCATCCGGTCGCTCCTCACGCGGCAGCCAGCCGCCGGAACGGGACACGCACTCATCTAGACACGGCGAGTGCGGCGACAAACCGCACACCGCCCGCGGGGGCTTCCGCCCGGCAGCGAACCGTGGCTGGCCGACGAACTGCGGCGGATCGCCGCGAAACTCGCCGCCGACCGCGGCATGGAGGTCGCGATCAGCGGCGCCGCTGCCGGGGCCGACCTGCTCTGGGCTGAAGCCGCCCGCGACGTCGACGTTCCGGTGTGGCTGTACCAGCCCTACCGCGGCCACGACGGCCGTTGGCAGCAGGACTGGCGCGATCGGCTGACCTCCGCCCGCGGCTACGCCGCCCGTGTCGACACGCTCGGCACCGAGCTCAGCGTGCGGGTCCTGCACGCTCGCAACGACTGGATGATCCGCGACTGCGACGCGATCGTCGCCGTCGTCGACCCCGACCGCCGCTCCGGCGGAACCTGGCAGGCCCTGCAGCGGATCCCGGCGACGATGCCGCTCATCCGCGTCGACGTTCGCGGACGCCGCACCACCCTGCGCGAGCCTGCCCCGGCTGCGGCGCGCTGAACCGCCTCACAGCGGCAGAGCCCTCGGTACGGGGCAAGGCAGATTACTGGCGCGGCCGGCTCCATCGACCTTGCCCCGCACCGAGACCGCCCGCTGGCCAACGGCTCGTCAGCGCACCACGAGCCGAAGGACAACCCCGATGCGCGAAGAACTCGACACCGTCCGCCCCGAACTGATACCCGCCACGGCGGGCAAGCAGTGGAGGTACTGGATCGGCCTTGGTTGTCAGGTCATGCGCGAAACGCAGCACCTGACGACTTCCTCCCCGTGCACGCGCCGAGTGGGCGTGGCTGCAGCTCAGTGCAGCAGACCCGCGGGTCCGGGGCAAGCCCACTGTCCACGAGAGACACCGCCGCACTCGTACGCCGGCTTGCCCCGGACCCACGGGGCCCGCTGACGAGGCCGCATCCACCGCCCACCCGGGCGTGGCCACCGAGGAGGACCGTGTTGAAGTACTTCATCTCCACCCATCGCACGCAAGGCCAGCGAGCCAACGATTTCAACAGCATTCCGGACGTCGAACTCGTCGACCTCGCGAGCAAGTCCCACGACGACCCCGACCACCCCATCTGCGGATGCGCACGCAGCTTCGTCGGCTTCGACAGCCGCCTGGCCACGACGACCGCCGAGATCGTCGAATCCGACATGACCACGACGGAGTACGTCGGCCGCTTCCACGCCATGCTCCTCGCCCTCGGCTTCGAGGACAGCCCCGAGCTGCGTGCTGACGCCGCCAACGACGCCACGGAGCTGCTGCGGATCGCGGCGCAGTGGCCTGTCGGCACCGTCGTCGAGCGCCGCGGCGACGAGATCCGCGTGCGCCGGTTCCCCGACGAAGCCTGAGCGGGCCGCACCCCTTACTTCCAATACATCGCTTGAAGGAGTCCTCATGCCCAATTCCACCGAGGCGCGGCGCGCCCGCGGGTTCCTCCAGCACGCCGCCGAACCCGCCACTCCCGTCATCGCGCGCTACATCGCCGACGTCGGGCCCGTCGACGCGGCCCACCACGTTGCCGAACGGACCGCCCCCACCGAGGTCCTGGACGAGTGCCGCCGCGACGTGAGCTGGCGGCTCGTCGACACCAGCCTGCGGACCGCAGCCAGTCTCGGTGGCCGGTTCGTGATCCCCGAGGATGACGATTGGCCAGCGGACGTCTTCGCCGGTTTGAGCACCCTGGCTGCCGACGGCGGCACCCTTGGCGATCCGCCGCTGGGCCTGTGGGTCCAGGGCGACGTACGTCTGGACGAGCTGGCGGCCGCGCCCTCGGTCGGGATCGTGGGCTCCCGGGCCGCCACCGAGTACGGCGAACACCACGCCGCCGAGCTCGCGTACGGGCTGGCCTCCCGGCGCGTGCCGGTGTTCTCCGGTGCCGCCTACGGCATCGACGGCGCAGCGCACCGAGGCGCGCTCTCCGCCGACGGCGTGACCGTCGCCGTGCTTGCCTGCGCGATCGACGCTGGCTACCCGGCGGGGCACGTCGGTCTGCTGGACCGGATTGTCCGCTCCGGCGGCGCGGTCGTCAGCGAGTACCCGCCCGGCACGCCACCGGCGCGCCACCGTTTCCTCGCCCGCAACCGGCTCATCGCCGCCGTTACCGCGGCCACCCTGGTGGTCGAGGCCGGGCGGCGCAGCGGCGCCCGCCACACCGCCCGCCTGGCCAAGAAGCTCGGCCGGCCCGTCCTCGCCGTGCCGGGTCCCGTGTCATCGGCGACATCGGCAGGGTGTCACCAGCTGATCCAGGACGGCACCGCGCGCCTGGTCACCTCCGTCGATGACGTCGTCGCCGTCATCGAGGAAGGCGACGACGCCGACACGGAACCGGACGCGGCCGTCCCTGCAGATGAGGCCCGCCGACGCTAGCGCACGTCCCTGCGGCGGCCCGGACCTGACGCGACCTGCGGACGGCAGGGAGCGCCACAGGCCGCCGCCGGGACTCGCGACGAAGGCGAGGCATTCCAACCGAGTACGGCAGTCGAGTGGTGCAACGTAACCACTGGCACGCGGGAGCGGGACTACTTCTCACGGCAGTGGCAGCGCATGACCGGCGAGGACCCGGCTTGTTCGAGGTCGAGTAGCAGGAGACCCGCCAGCGAGCGCGCAACCTGTCCGCCATCCTCCTTGCTTCTGGCCGGCGCAGCGGCGGAGGGACGCGCCGGTCCCGGGGAGTCCACCCGCCGGACGTCATTCGGCGCCAGCAGATCGGAATCCGGACATGGCCGTCCTCCTCGACACCCTCACCGTCCTGGCCCCACCACTGCTCACGTCGATGCACGGGTGGCCGCGCGTGTGCTTCCTGCCACCAAGTCGGCACCGCGGCAGGTCGCGTGATGGCCACCGTCAAGGCTGGCCGGGACAGCAGGAAATACGCCCGCGACCACGCGCGATGCGCACGCGGTCGCGGTGGAAGCGCTGCGCTGCAACCCGTCACCGTGCTGACCCCGGTGCGGCCGACGGGATGTCCCGTCGGCCGCACCGGGGTGAACGACGGAGTGCAGCACGCCGTCCGGGACATCGGCAAGGGCGCTGCGCGTCGCCTGCGGCGATGACCGCAGGCGGTCACCCATGCCGATGTCCCAGCCGCCCCGCTCGGCCTGCGCTCGTCCACCCAGCGCACCGAGGAAGGGCCGGTCATGCCCGTCACCACCGATTCCGTTCCGGATACCGCAGAGGCGTCCTGGAAACCTCCACGTCCAGCGCAGATTCCCGCCCTGCACGCGCTGCTGCAGGAATGGGTGATCAATCCGTACGCGTTGGCGATCACCTGCGGTTCCCTCGCCGAGGGGCGAGGCACGATCATCCCGGCTGCGGCGACACCGCTGGAGGCCGCGGTCATCCTGCACGCCGAAGAAGCCGGCCGGCTGCGCGACGCGCAGCTGTTCGCGGTCGACGCCGCGATGACCGCGAAAGCCCGCGGCACCGGCGCGCTGCTGCCGGACTGGTCGATCCGGCCCGAAGACCTGCCCTGCGAACAGGGCTTTCTGGTGTTCGAGACCCCGATCGGGCATGCCGAAGACGGCTACGGCACGAACGTGCCGATCGTGGCGTGCTCGTGGGGCCGCTCCGCACACTGCGAACCGAAGACTGGTGCGGTGTGGCTGACCTTCTGGGCGGCGCCGGAGACCGAACAGCTGGTGCAGGAGGCCATCGCCGGCGGGATGTCTCCGGCGCAAGCCCGGCTGCACGTCGAACAGCAGACACCGCCCCTGCTGTGGGACGACTAGGCACTGCTGTGCTGGTCGGCGGGCGAACCGGAGCTCACCACCGTCTCCCGGTACATCCCCTCCGACGAGGTCACGGGCGTCATCGCGCACGGCCGCACGTTGGGCTGGATCCAGACCGTGCTGGCGACGTGGCTGCTCATCCAGCAGCCCGTGCACGTCGAGATCACCGAGCAGCGCGCGCCGCGGCCCGAACGCCGCCGCGCCGCACGCGCGGGACGCACGTTGCCGGCGGTTCGAGTGGTCAGCATCCACCGCCGGACCCGTTCGTCCTCCGCCACATCGACCAGTCCGTCCGGGCGCACGGTCGGCGTCCGGTTCCCGGTCGGGTCGTTTTGGCGTGACCAGGCCTATGGGAAGGGCTGGGCGCTCCGCAAAAGGATCCTGATCGACGAGCACTGGCGCGGCCCGGAGGATGCGCCGGTGCGGCTGCGGCCCCGGGTGACTTTGGTCGACGCGCCCCCAGAGCAAGACCAGTGATCCGTCCGGGACGCGCCTGCGGACTTTCGCCGAGGCGCGTCCCGCGCCGGCCCCGGGTTGTGGGCGGCGCGAACTCTAGGCCGCCCCGGCGATCCCGGCCGGGCGCCGCCAGTCCGCGACCGACCGGCGGGAGACACGCCCCTGCGGGGTCGCGCTGACGCGCGATCTCCCGCCGGTCGGGCGAACGCGCCACCTCGGACCGGTCCACCAGCGCGGCCTGTCTGCGCCGCGCCCCACAACCGCGGGGCGATCCACCGCCACCACCTCCGCCGGCGCCCGCCAAACGCCGGCGACCACCGTGGAAGGACCACGTCCCGATGTCTTCACCGACGTCCGAACAGGCCGCGCGCCGAGCCCTGATCATCACCCACACTCCCGAAGACGGCACCGTGCTCGAAGGCACCACCCGAGCCGACGACCTGTACCACTGGTTGCGCAGCCAGGGCTGGAACTACCGCCGCACCGTCGGCGACTTCCGGCTGCAGGCCAGTCCCAACAAGCCGGCCAAACGGCACGCGATCGACCGGACCGCCGAAGGCCTGCGTACCCGCGGGTTCGACGTCCACATCGAGATTGACGACACCGTCCGGACTTTCGCGGACGCCGAAGCCGACCGGGCCGTCAACGCCGAACTGCGTGCCGAACGACTGGACGGCCGCAGCGGGCGGCTGTCGGCGGCATCCGACGCCCGGGAGCGCGCCGGCCGGGTTGTGGTGGACGGAATCCCTCCCGGACAGCCGTACCTGGTTGACCACCCCGGCTACGCGGCCGACCGCAATCGCCGGGAGCGCGCGTTCAAGAACCTGGAAATGGCGGCCGAGCTCGGCAGTCTCGCCGAGAAGATCGCCGAGCAGGCGAAGACGGCCGGCAACCACATGGCCTACCGCCACAACCCCGAGACCGTCGTCAACCGCATCCGCGAGTTCGAGGCGGAACAGCGTCGCATCGCCCGCGAGGTCGAACGTGGTGACGTGATCGAGCGGCTCTTCGCAGGCGCCGATGAAGCCCGGCACCAGCAGCTGCGCGAGCAGTACGGGGTGAGCCCATTTACCACCGAGCACCGCCAGCAGCTGGCGGTGCGGGCGGAGTGGCTGGAGGAGCAGCTGCGCGGCTGGCAGTCCGTCCGCGAGCAGCAGATCGCCGACGGCAAGGCCACCGACTACACCAAGGACACCTTCGCCAAGGGCGACTTCGTCCAGCGCCGAGGCGACTGGTATCCGGTGCTGAAGGTCAACAAGGTCTCGGTGACCGGCCCCCCCCCGAACGGCGGATGGACCGGCACAGTCCGGTTCGAGCACATCACCGACCACGTCCGCTCCGGCGACGAGCGTTGGGAGAACGCCAAGGCGAAAGCCATCGTGACCGGGACCCGCTACGTCGGCAACTGCGGTCCGCACGCGTCGATCAAGGCCCTGATGGACGAGCAGTAGCCGGGCGGCAAGCGGTCGGTCGGTCACCGATCCGGGCGGGCCGACCGACCCGGTCATGCGGTCGCTCGACACCCGCTGCTCCACCGCCCGGTCACGAACGGAGCCTCTGGAACCCGGGAGTTCGTCACCGGCCACATGGGGCTGAGCACTCTGGACCGAACGCGGCTGAGCGTCAACCGCCGCACGAAAGCTTTTCTCCCACGCTCACGCCTTCGGCCCGAGCAGAAAACCTTGCGTGCTCTGCGCGGTTGACACCCTTCCTCGCCCGGTCCCTGGTCGAGCGCGCCCCACGGGGCCTGACAAACACCCAGCTCGGCAGCGGCGATCCGCTGCGACCAAGACCAAGGAGCACCTCATGGCAGGCGACACGGTCATTACCGTCATCGGAAATCTCACCTCCGACCCGGAGCTTCGCTTCACCCCCGCCGGTGCGGCGGTCGCGAACTTCACCGTCGCGTCCACGCCCCGCACGCTGGACAAGCAGTCCGGCGAGTGGAAGGACGGCGAGGCCCTGTTCCTGCGCTGCAGCATCTGGCGGCAGGCGGCGGAGAACGTCGCCGAGACGCTGACCCGCGGCGCCCGCGTGATCGTGCAGGGCCGGCTCAAGCAGCGCTCGTACGACACCAAGGAAGGCGAGAAGCGCACCGTCATCGAGCTCGAGGTCGAAGAGATCGGCCCCTCGCTGCGATTCGCCACCGCGAAGGTCAACAAGGTCAGCCGCAGCAGCGGCGGCGGTGCTCCCTCGGGCGGCACCTCGTCCGAGGACCCGTGGGGTTCCGCGCCCCCGGCGGGCAGCGGCGGCGGCTTCTCCGACGAGCCCCCGTTCTGAGCAACACCCGGCGCCCCGTGCCCGGCCGGCCAGTCCGGCGGGCGCGGGGCGCTGTCGTGTGTTCCGCCCTCACCACCGACCAGTTGTCGAAGGAGTGCTTCCGACGTGCCCGAAAACATGCAGTCGCAAGAGAAAAGCCCGCACCTGGACACCATTTCCGGCAGGCTCGCCTACCTCGACGCCATCGCCGACCGGCTCGCCGCAGAACTGACCGAGGTCGGATTCGTCGACCACCCGCGCACCGACGCAGCCGAGCTACGCGAACTTCGCCACACTGCCACGAACACCAACATCGTCTACAGCTTGTCCGCCGTCCGCCTCATCTACTTCGAGCGCCCTGACGCCGAAGTCGGCCCCCGGACCGTCTACAGGGAACTCCGCCTCGGCTACAACCCCTACGACCGACCCGTTGAGGACAGCGACATCGACGGCATCGTCCTGATCGCTCGCCTGGTCGCCGCAGAGCTGTCTCTGCTCGACGCGCAGCTGCCCGGGCAGACCGTCGCATGAACGACATTGTCGCGGAGATCCGGGCGAAGATGGCCAGCCGCAAGCAGCTCGACGACCAGCTGACCGCCCTGCTCGGTGCGCGCGGCTTCATCCGCACGCACCACGAGCCCACCGGCGGCATCAGGTTCAGCCACCCGGAGACGTACACCGTCGTCGAGCTCAGCCCGCCGTTCGGCATCTACCTCTCGTTTTTCGCCCCCACCGGCCGAGGCGACGACCAGCGCCTGGTGTATCTCGGCGAGATCCACGAGGCCCCGCGCGACAACGAGGGCGACACGATCGCCTACCTCGCGACCACGCTTCACCTGGCCGCCGACCTGCGCAACGTCCTCGGCATCTCCGAGCCGGACTAACTCCCCCTTGGCCAGCACTCCGGTTCCGCGCGCCCTGCGCCGCGGGACCGGGGTGCGCCCACCCGGCCAGCTCGGCCGTCACAGGGCTCCGCCGCGTCGTCCGCGCTCACCACCGACCAACCCACCCAAAGGAGTGCCTTGTCGTGCCCGAAAACCAGCAGCCGCAGGAGAAACGCCCGCTCTGCCCTTCCTGCAGCAAGGAGTGGACGGCGTGGCTGGGCTACAAGATCGTCCCGTCAATCAGCCTGGTCCAGATCGGCAAACCGACCGTAGCCCGGATCCGGGAAGCGCAGGAAGCACGCTTCAGGGAATGGCGCGACACCATCGCCTTTCAGCAGGGCTTGATTGAACAGATCTGCGCTGACCAGCAGCACGACCTCGGCGACGACCCGAGTTGACCGGCGCAGCGTTGCCAAACCCGAACGCAGTTCGAGAACCCTGGAACGGAGAACACCGTGCCGATCTACCTTCCCGCCCCGGAGGACCGGACGGCGGCGGATGGAACCGCCTGTCCATCGGCCCGATCTCGCTGTCCGACGAATGCGCTCTGTGCCCCACCGGCTGCCCGCCCGACCCTGTTCGAGTCGTTCGACACCCGACGCGCCCGGTGGGGCGACTTCGGCCGTCGTCACGCAGGCGGGGACTGCGACGGCTGACCTGTGTTCGCCGCGGCTCGCACTCTACGCCGCACGCTCGACGCGGCCGCTGACCTGGTGCGAGTCCGCGACATCCCGGTCAACTTGCCGACCGCCCTGATTGCGGAGTCGGTGCAGGTGCCCTACGTGACGGACGACCCCGGACGCGGCTGGGAGGCTGGTGCGGAACAGTGGTCGTGGCACGACCTGCGTACCGTGCCCGGCTGGGCGCTGGGCGCCGTCATCGCGACGAGCACGGCGAAGGGTTGTGGCTGCATCGCGTCCGCCCGGCAACTCGCGCGTCCTGCCCCGGCGACAAGGCGCGCCGGGCGGACTGCTTGGCCGAACGGTTCTCGCCGGCGACCTGCTAGGCCAGCCAAGACCAGGTCCAGCCGGTCGACCCGGGGTCTTGGTCTCCAGGACCGGTACGTGAGAAACCCGCGGCCGTCAGCGAGACGCCATTGCCGCGTCGGGTTGTCCGGGTGGCCGGCCGACCCGTTTCGGGGAGGAGCTGCACACCGCCGATCACCTCGGCGAGTTCAGGCAAGACCTCGGCCAGAAGATCACGATGCCTGAGCGCGGACCACCGCGTCCCTCACGATGCGATAGACACGGATCTAGGCCAGGCCCAGTTCCATCGCCAGTTCGTTCCACGACTGCGCGCCATCCGGCTCCCTGCCGGTACGCAGCCGCTCCTCCGCCTGTTGCAGCATGCGACGGTGCGCGACCGGATCGGCCTGAGTCCGCCGGGGTGCTCGAACGCTAATGGCAAGCGTCTCCTACACGTTGTCCAAGTTCAGCGTCTCGCAGCACCCGGCGAGTCGAGCTCACCGGCGCCCCGCGAAGGTTGCGCTGCTGCTTCGGTCAACGCCACACCACAAACCCGCGCAGCCGGCTCGATCGACGCTAGGGACGGCGGCGAACCGCGAGTCCGCTCCATCCGACCAATTGAAACCATATGATTTGAATCTTTCTGGTTTGCCCAGGTCGCCAGCCGTCTCTGGGTCTCGGCTGATGACGATGGCGGCGCTCGGCCGGCATGCCTTCCGAGAGCCTCGGTCAGGCGGACCGCCACCGGCCCCACGGCACCGTGGTGGCGGTGATTATACGTACCAGGTTCATTTCTGAACCCGCTGGTTTCAGTGCGCGAATCTGGTTCCTCGGTGCCATTCGCGCCGCGCGGGTTCCTGTGCCCGGAGCCGCGAATTTCGTGAGCGGCCCTGCGTGCGGGACGACGCACTCTAGCGGGAACGGCCTGCCGAGGCGAGGGTTGCGGACCCGGCCCAGCACGGGTGAACCAGATCGCGAAGAACCCCTGTAAGTAAAGAAGAATCCCTGGCTGGTTCACGCCGGCATGGGCGAGGCCGCAACCCTCGCCTCGGCCATCGGCCGCTCCCGCCGAATCGAGTGCGTCCCGCACGCGGGGCGGCGCTCACACGAATTCGTCGTCAGAAAACGGCGAATTCGGTCAACGCGCCGGAGTTCGTCGAATTCCGTCCGCACAAACCAGGGAGAACAACAGTGACCACGACCGAAATTGCCGTCGAGGACACCCAGACCGTGCCCGTCGACGTCGTGCCCGAGCAGGTGACCAGCGAGACCGCCACCGCCACCGCTGGGGAGCAGACCCCCGCCGTCGAACTGCGCTACGTCGACCCGCGGCAGCTGATCATCGGGGTGAACATCCGCACGATGCCCGACCTGCCGAAGTGGTTCGTCGACGACATCGAGGACCGCGGCGTCCGCGAGCCCATCTCCGTACGCGAAGAAGCACCCGGCCGGCTGGTCGTGCGCAAGGGCCAGCGGCGCACACTGGCCTCGGTCGAAGTGTGGAACAGGGCCCTGGCCAAGGACACCGAGCCCAAGCACAAGCTGGTCCCGGTGCTGGTCGAACCGGAGCTGATCACCGACGAGGTGCAGCGCGAGATCGACCGGATCATCGACCAGCTCGGCGAGAACAAGCACCGCGAAGGGAACACCGACGCCGACGAGGTGCGCGCCACCCAGGAACTGCTCGACCTCGGCCTGTCGGCGGGGCAGATCGCCCAGAGGCGACACATCGGCACCAAGCGGGTCAAGACCGCGGTCGCCGTGGCCCGCAGCGCCGTCGCCGTGGACCTGCTGGCCACCGGCCAGATCGAGAACCTGGTTCACGCTGCGGTGATCGCCGAGTTCGAGGGCAACGATGCGGCGGTCAAGGAGCTGAAGGCGGCGGCGACCAAGCGGCCCGAGCAATTCGACCACGTCGCCCAGCAGTGGCGCGACAAGCTCGAGGAAGACCGAATCCGAGCGGAGCTCGCGGACCAGATCAAAGCACAGGGCGTGGCTGTGATCGAGCGGCCGGACTCGTTGCACGAGGGCCCGATCCGCAAGCTGGACTCGCTGCGCCCGAACGCCGAGGCTGCCGACGGGACGGAGCTGACCGTCGAAGCCCACCAGGGCTGCCCCGGCCACGCCGCGTTCGTCGGCAGTCGCGGCAGCTGGCGCCCGGTCGCCGAGCGGTTCGGCATCTTCTACGTCTGCACTGATTACAAGGCCAACGGCCACACCTCGCGCTACAGCTACAGCAGCTCCACGGGTGCCAAGCCTGGCCCGATGACCCCCGAGCAGAAAGCAGAGCGCAGGGAGGTCGTCTCGAACAACAAGAAGTGGCGCTCGGCGGAGAGCGTCCGCCGCAGGTGGCTCAAGGAGAAGCTCTTCGGCCGCAAGGGCGCGCCGAAGGACGGGATCCGGTGGGTCGCGCAGATGCTGGCCGAGGGCAGCCACCCCGTGCGCAAGGCGATGGAGAGCGACCACGCGCTGGCCATCGAGTTGCTCGGCATGCCCAAGCAGGAGGTTGCCTCCTACCACCGGCGGGACAAGCACGTCATCGCGGCCGCGGCCGAGAACGCGAGCCCGGCCCGCGCCACCACCCTGACGGTGGCGCTGCTGGTCGCCGCGCTGGAGAAGAGCACGGGCACGCACACCTGGCGCAGCCCGACGCCGGAGGCGCAGGCCTACTTCACCCAGCTGAAGAACTGGAACTACCCCCTCTCCGACGTTGAGCAGCTGGTGCTCCAGCCCGCCGAGAAGGACACGGCGATCGAGGCCGACGACGATACCGACCTGGACGACACCGAAGACGGCGACCTCGAGGACGACGTCGAGCTGGACGCCGAGGACCACCAGGACGAGGAAGTCGATTCCCCGTCGGAGGCCGAGCACGGCGACGCGGCTGTCGAGGCGGAGCTGGAGGCCGTCGACGAGGTCAGCGCCGACCTGGCGGCCTGACCCGGCTCCCTGGTGGGGCTGCCCATACCGCAGCCCCACCAGGCATTTCTTCGCGTTCTGTCCACTTTTTGGCGAAAAGTGCCGGTGAACCTCCGTCGCCGGGATATCGGCGCCCGTACTGCGCGGCACCGAACTGACGCACGAGATCAGCACACCGGGCGGGGGCGAGCGTCCAAGTCCTCCGGCCCGGCCGGTCGAGATGAACCGCGCCGTCCTGTCGCGGTGTTCGCCGGCGGCCGGGTGCAGCGCGGTCCACGTCGACCGGTCGAGCCTGCGGACTTGGCCGTCCGCGCGAGCGCGGACCCCCCCTCGGCGCGCTGAGGCCAGGGCCCGTCAGCTCACCACCACCGCAGAAAGGGACCGACATGGCCCGCCACAGCCAGACCACCGCGACCGCCCGGCCGAAGCTCCTGCGCCTCCTCGACACCGTCGTGCAGTGGCGCTTCCGCAACACCGACGTCTTCAGCTGCGCGGACTGCCCGGTCACCTACGACGTCCCCGAAGGCGCCACCGCCGCCGAGCTCCGCCGGGTCCGCACGGTGGCCACCGACCACTCCCGCCACGGCGTCTACGCCGACCGCAACGGCAAGCCCTACGGCCTGGCCGTCTACGGCGGCTGACCAGCCGCCCGATGGGCCGCCGCAGCGCGGCCCATCGCCGTCGCGCCGAACGTTCTCGCCTCGACAGGAGCATCCCCGTGCCCGCACATCGTGACCCCGCCATGCCGATCGCTCTCGGCCAACACTGGACCTTCCACCCCCGACGTCCCGCCCCAGACCTCCCCGTCCTGCTGCAGGTCGAACAGGACCGCATCACCACGCTCCCGCATCACCGGACCGACACGATCGGCCTGGGCGTGCAGTGCAAACCACTCGACAAGCACGTCGCCATCGACCTCGCCGAGCACCTGCTCGCTCTGCCCGGCGTCGAAATCCCCGATGCGACCCGACCGTCGGACCGGCGCATCGACATCCCGGTCGCCGACCCGAGCCTCGTCCTCGACACCGAAGTCGTCTGGACCGTCACCGCTGAGCTGTCGGTGCACCACGCCAACTACGACGAGAGCTACCTCGCCCTGGCGACCTCGACGCACCTTGCCGGCCGCACGGAGGTCGAGCTGACCCGCGTCGATGCCGCTCAGCTGATCGTCGCGCTGGCGTCCTTGCTGAGCTTGCAATCCGAGCTCACCGAGGCATTCACCCTCATCGCTGCGGCCCACCGGCGCAGCTTGCGGCGTCAGCTCGCCGGCCGGGCCCTCCCGCGCTGACCATCGTCGTCGGGTCGCCCGCCTCCGAGCGCGGGCGACCTGCGCCGCCAGGGCCGGGCACGGGGCAAACCCGCGTTCGCCCCGCAACGGTGAATGAGCCGCGCCGCCGCTGTTGCCGAGGGCAACCTGCACTTCGGTACGTATCTTCGCCAATTCCGCCCATTCCCGATAGGACGACCTGACGATGACCACGTTCACACCCATTCCCCACGACCTGTACCGCCATGCCGAGCCGGAGGCGGGGGAGGTGCTGCCCGCGCTGACCGGTCGGCTCAAGCGGCATCGCCCGGTCGAGGAATTCGAGCCGAACTGGGCGCACGTCCTCTCCGGCACCGCCTCGGTTGTCGCGGTGGTGGCCGCACTGTGCTGCGGCCACCTCGACGTACCGGAGCGTGTGTGGCCCGCGGTACTCCGGCTGTATTGCCCGACCGCGTGGCGACTGCTGTCCAAGGCGGGCATCTCGTTCGAGCAGTGGAACCTCGGCCAGTGCGATGCGGTGCTGTGCGCCACGGTCGCGGCAACGGCCAACACCGAACTCCACGGCTACGCCGTGTTCGCCGTAATGGACGTGCCCGCCGCTGTCGCCGAGATCGTCGCCACCCTCGGCAGCGTCCCCACCTTTACCTGACCGATTCCGACGCACCTGTCATGCCGACGTCCCGACCGGCGTCCATGACCGCCGTTGCCTTCACTGGCCTGGTCGTGACCGCCGGTGTGGTCGTGGCCACGACCATGACCAAGCCGCTGCGCATGCTCCTGATCCCCCGGGTGCTGCTGGCGCTGGTCGCTACCCGGTGCGGCTACGCCGCGCCGGGCGCCCGGCCCCTGTGATCCCCAAGCATCGGGGCGGCCCTGCCGTGCCGGTCGGCCCGTACCCCGGCGGTGCGGGGAGCCACCGGAAGGGACGAAACAACTGAGCTGTGCTGCCGGTCGGCCAACGGCTTCCTACACCCTGCGCGCCTGCTGCCTTCAGGCATCGACAGTACGACGGGCGCCCACCGGCACAGCCCACGCCACCTCTCCGGGATTGCTGCGCCTGGCGTAGCCGGCCCGCCGAGCTGCGCCGCGATCCAGGGCTTTGCGCTGCGAGGAGGCCGCGGACCGCGACCGGTCACTGTGCGCCCTGATCTTCACCTCGTCGGCGGCGGCAACGGGTCTTCCGTCCCGGTGCCCGCCACGAGGACGAGCAGATGCCAGCAGACCAGTCCGCTCTGCTCCAAGGGCGCCTTCGGCGTCGCACGCGATGGGCCTTCGGCCCACCCTTTCCGCGCCGCGGCCAGCCCCGCTCGCACAGCGCCCGTCCCCGCAACACCACCCGGAACGGAAAGGACCCGCCAGATGCGTCAGCACCTCACCACGATGATCACGCGCGCCCGCGCCCTGGAGATCGACGACGTCAACCACCACATCATCGCGTGCGGCTACCTGGTCACGGGCATGGCGTTCGACGGCCACTCCACCTTCGTCATGACCGCCGTGTACGTGTGGGCCGGCCTGGTACACACCAACACCTTGCGCGCGACGCACTTGTCCGCGTTCGTTCCGCACCGCCGCGCTACGGCCGGCGCGGCAGCGCAGCCCGTCACCGCCTGACCGAACGGCCTGGTGGCCGACGGACCTCTCCGTCGGCCACCGGGTCGCTCGACCACTTCAGGCACCCCCGCCCAACCGCACGCGATCCCTCATACCCGAGCCCAGGGAGGCCCGTCGATGTCCGCCCAGAACGCTTCTCCGTCCACTGACCTCACCGAGGAACAGCACACCGCCGTGGTGCAGCTGCTCGTCGACGAGCTCGGCGCGGTGGTTCTCAACACCGGCGACCGTCACTGATCACGACCACGGGCAGGGCCGCGTCACGCGGCCCTGCGCCGGACTCCGTCTTCCCGGCCCGTCCGGTTCGTCCCGGGTGGACGGCCCCAAGACCAGCACGCCGGCCGGCAGGTTGACGCCGAAGGCGCCCGCCCACACCGAACGGGTGGGACCGGCCTCGCTGCGCTCGGTCGCTACGCGATCCCACCCCGTTCGGCGGAGCCGCCACCCCGGTGTCCACGAGCAACCTCCGGCCGGCGTGCTCCTGGCCAGGGCCGTCCCACCCATCGCCGAACCCGACGGAGGTTCCCTTGCAGTACGACGAGGCCCTGACCCACGTCCGCGATCACCTCACCCATCCGCAGGTACATCGCCTGCGGCACGCCATCTCGCTGCGGTACGGCATCCTGGGTGACCTGCGCGCCGCGCTGGTCACCGTCGGCGCCGACATCGAGATCACCGGCCAGATCGACGGCATGCGCTACGCCACCGGCCTGACCGGGACCGTGCAGGCGATCTACGACGACAAGTACGCCGACCTTCTGCTGGACCCGCGCTCGACCGAAGTCCTGGCCACCGGCAAGGGCACATCCAGCCATCCTGGGGCGGCCGACGTCGAGCGCTACCAGCTCAGCGGCATGCCGTTGGGCGCCTTCACCGCCACCGGCGTAGACGAAGCGTTCGCCGACCTCATCGGCTCCCTGCTGACCCGGGCGACCGAGCAGCAACTGACCGAACTGAGCACCGCCCGCGCGCGGCGCACCGACCAGCTCGCCGCCGAACTCAAGCCCGGCGACTCGGTGATGCTGGCCGACATGCAGCGGAAGTACCTCGCCGGGCTGACCGGCACGGTGCAGGCCGTCGACCCCGCGACGAAGCAGTTCAGCCTGCTGCTCGACGAGGCCTCGACCGACCGGCTGCGCTACCACGGCCGCAACAACAAGATCGAGGTCCCGCACGAGACCAAGGAGTTCCTGCTCCCGCTGCGGATCGCGTTCGCCTGCGCGCTCATCACGAACACGCGCTGACCACCCGCTCGGGCGGGCGGCGCACCCGCCCTGCCCGAGCGGCCCTTCCCTTGCCAGCTCAGGAGAATCCCATGCCCACCGTCGGGCGTCCCGCCCACGAACCAGCGCCCACCTGCACCGGCATCGACCGCCGGCGCCGGATGTCCCCGCGGCTGCGTCACCGCAGCCGCCTCAACCGCCGACGACCGCGCCGCCGACCTGACCAGCGCAAACCTTCTGCGCGCTGACCCCTGCCCCGCCTACTCTCGATCCCGAAGGGGGATGTCGACCATGACCACATCGACCAGGAGACGCACCACCCGTCCACGCACCGGATCCGCCCGGACCCGCCTCGACGCCGCACTGGCCGCGGCGCGGCGCGGCTGGCCGGTGTTCCCGGTCTTCCCATACTCGAAGTACCCAACCGTCGACGACTGGGAGAACCGCGCCACCTGCGACGAGAACCAACTCGCCGACTGGTGGAAGACCGCCGCCTACAACCTGTTGACCGGACTAAGGAGCGACACTCCGAAGTGGACGCTGAGTTGGATGCCATCGACATGTAGGACTTCGGCAACGTCCAGTTTGGGAGGTTGCGTGGGAGTCCTCAGCGGAGCTGACAG